>JBEKMB010000048.1:0-35371 GCA_050008735.1 Syntrophobacteraceae bacterium | reverse complement strand
GAAAAGACCGTCTATGGAGAGGTCTTCGTACCGAAGACTTACAAAGGCAGAGGCGCATATCTATGGGGGACGGCATCCCCGCTTTTCGACCAGGGCGGGAATGTAATCGGCGCCATCCAGTCTATCCGTGATATCTCGGATCGCAAGCAAGCCGCGGAAACAGTCAGGCAGAGCGAGGAAAAGTACCGGCAGCTCTTTGAAACCGTATCGGACGCCATTTTCCTTTTTGATGCCGACAGCCGCCGGTTCATCGACGTCAATGAGACCGCCTTGCATCTCTACGGCTATACGCGCGACGAGTTCCTCGGACTGAAATATGCGGAGATTACCGCGGAACCCGATCTGTCAGAAAAATATATGAATGAAACACTGGCCGGCACACGAACAAGAGTGGCGCTTCGTTATCACCGGAACAGGGATGGGACAGTCTTTCCCGTGGAAATATCTGCCAGTACCTTCAATCTGCCCGGGCAAAGAGTTCTGTGCGGTGTGGTCAGAGACATCACTGAGCGCATACGGACTGAAGAGGCTATAAAACAACAGGTTAACTTTCAGCAGAAGCTGATCGACACGATTCCAAGTCCGATTTTTTATAAAGACACCGAAGGCAGGTACCTGGGCTGTAACTCCTCTTTCGAATCATACGTAGGTTTGTGCAAGGCCGATATCATCGGGAAAACCGTTTATGAGGTTGCCCCCACGGACCTTGCGGACATATACCGTGAAGCCGACCTAGCGCTGTTCCGGGAGCCGGGAGTCCAACAGTACGAGACCTGCCTCCAGTATGCCGACGGTACCCGCCACGATGTTTTCTTCATCAAAGGCACTTTCACCGGCCTTGATGGGAGGGTTGCGGGGATTGTCGGAGCAATACTCGACATCACCGATCGTAAACGGGCCGAACAGGAGTTGAGCCGATACCGTGATCGCCTTGAGGATCTGGTAAAAGAACGCACGGCCGAATTGGCCAGTACTAATGAGCGACTCACACGTGAAGTTGAAGTGCGCGGGCGGGCCGAACAGGCCTTACAATCCGCCTCGGAAAAGTTGAAGTTTTTTGCTTACTCTGTCGCTCACGATCTCAAAAGCCCGGCTATCGGTGTTTATGGACTGACAAAACGACTAAACAAACACGCCAGGGACGTTCTCGATGAAAAGGGCAGGACCTATTGCGATCAGATCCTGAAGGTATCGGAGCATATTGCGGCCCTCGTTGAAAAGATCAATATCTACATGGCGACTAAAGAGACTGCTCCGTTGGTTGAAACGACAAGCATTGCGGAGATTCTCCGGATGCTCAGAGACGAATTCTCCACACAGCTCAATATTCGTCAAATCAAGTGGTTCGAGCCCGAGTGCGATGTCGAGATAAAGGGGGATAGGCTTTCGATTCTTAGAATCTTCAGGAATTTAATCGATAACGCGCTGAAATACGGCGGACAGAGCCTCACCAGGATTTCGGTCGGATACGAAGAATCGGAAAACCTTCACATTTTTTCCGTGAGCGACGATGGCAAGGGACTGAAAGAGGCCGATTCTGAAAAGATTTTCGGGCTGTTTCAACGCAACGAAACATCCAGGGGTGTCGAAGGCGCGGGCCTGGGCCTTGCCATAGTAAAAGAAATTGCCGAACAACATGGGGGCAGGGTGTGGGTGGAACCGACAGGCAAAAAGGGAATCACTTTTTACATATCCATTTCCAAGAACCTGAGACCGTCGAAAAAGACAGGGCGGAAACCTTGTCCGCATTGAAGAAGGCATAGCATGCCGGATTATTACTTTATTTGCGGAATTTTCGGCACACTGTCCGCCGCCGGCGATTGCTCTTAGATTGTATTATAAGAGCGCGCCTCCGTGTTGAATCTACCGGCCGCGCCCGGCTCCCGCTATCGCGGGAATTGTCGCCATGGAGCACTTCACGGCGCTACGGGTTGTTGAGGAAAAAAGGGGAGTTGATGGCTGCCGGGAAGCGCCTGTCAATTTCGCGAAGATTTATACCCTCTTCGAAAGGATGGTGCCAATGAGATCGAACAAGATGTGGGGGCTGGCCCTTCTGGTCATTTTTCTGATAGCCGGCCCGGCCGCTGACGCCGCCGCGCAACAGACGGCCACCGTGAAGGAGCCGGACCCGTTCGCCGTCCTGCTTCAAATGTGTGACTACCTGAAATCACTCCAACAGTTTTCTTTTCGCGCCGAGGTCACCACGGACGAGGTCTACCTCGACGGGAAGAAACTCCAGTACGGCATCGATATGGAAACATTGGTGAAGCGGCCCGACAAACTTCGAGTCAACGCCGAAGGGGACCTGGTGAGCAAGCAGTTCTTCTTCGACGGCAAGACCATTATCCTGTATGACGAGGCTGAAAAAGTCTACGGCGCCATCGATGTCCCGCCCAGCATCGAGGAAGCCCTGGATAAAGCCCACAAAGACTTCGGTCTTCGGGTGGCGCTGACCGACCTGGCCAGCCCTCAGCTTTGGGATCACATTTCCAGGAAAATAGAGCACTCGCTTTATGTAGGCCTACACAAGGTGCGCGGGGTACCCTGCCATCATCTGGCGTTAGACGGGGGCGATGTCCACCTCCAGGTCTGGATCGATGCCGGCACAAAGCCGCTGCCGCGAAAAGTGGTCTTCCTCCAAAAGAAACTCGAAGGCTCTCCCCAATGGACCGCGTATCTGAGCGATTGGAAAACCGCTCTTCATCTGGCGGATAAGGTTTTCAGGTTTGTTCCGCCCCCCGGGGTCCAGAAGATCGAGTTCGTTCCGGCGAAGCAACCGACTGCTCCAGGGAAAGAGAAAGGAGATAAGTCATGAAACAGTGCGGTTTCAAGTTTCTTATAGCGGCCGGTTTGGCAGCGGTTTTGGTGGGTGCCCTGTTCCTCGTCGGGCAGGCTGACGCCAGGGGCGGCGGAGGAGGTTTCCACGGTGGTGGCGGAGGAGGCTTCCACGGCGGCGGCGGCGGAGGTTTCCACGGTGGTGGCGGAGGAGGTTTTCATGGTGGTGGTGAAGGGTTCCATGGAGGGGGAGGCTTCCATGGCGGCGGTGGGTTTAGCGGCGGCAGCTTTCGTGGGGGCGGAGGGGAAACCGGTATGCACGGCGGTGCGGCGGCTGAAGGTTACCACGGCGGTGCGTCTGCTGAAGGTTGGCACGGCGGTGCGGCTGCCGAAGGTTGGCACGGCGGCAGTTATTACCACGGAAACACCAACATCAATCGAAACGTAAATGTGAATCAAAATTGGGGCGCCTATTACGGATCCGGTTGGGGCGCGGCAGCCGCCGGGGTCGCAGCCGGGCTCGCGGCGGGCGCAG
Source organism: Syntrophobacteraceae bacterium (assembly GCA_050008735.1). Taxonomy (GTDB): domain Bacteria; phylum Desulfobacterota; class Syntrophobacteria; order Syntrophobacterales; family Syntrophobacteraceae; genus SbD1. Next base: position 32,061 of record JBEKMB010000048.1, on the reverse strand, counting down.
TGGCGGCCTCCCTGCCGGCTGCCGCTCAACCGGTTGTGGTGAACAACCAAAACTATTACTTCGCGGACGGCACTTACTATAAACCCTGCTACCAGGGGGCTGACGTTAGCTACTGCGTGGTTGACAATCCAAATTATTAGCGGCTGCTGCCGGCCTTCCGGCGATGTCGATTTTACAAAAGTGCCGATTGCGTCGTACCTCGCTTACTTGGGCACGGTCGGGCGTCCGTTGTGGCCGGGAGTGGTCCCGCCCCCGTATTCTGCTTTTCTTTCTCAGCAGGGCTTGACGTGAACGCGAGCCGAAAGGGACTCTCCATGACAGACACCCGACGCGACATCACCCGCACCTTATTCGCGGTGCTTTTCATCGGGGCTTTGCTCGGTACGTCGCTCTGGATCCTCAAACCTTTCCTGGGGGCCGCGATCTGGTCGGTGACGATCGTGACGGCGACCTGGCCGCTGATGATGTCCATCCAACGCCGGCTTTGGGGCCGCCGATTACCGGCAGTGGCGGTGATGAGCGTGGTCCTTCTCTGCCTTTTGGTGGTGCCCCTCTGGCTGTCTATCGGCACAATTGTGTCGAACGCGGATAGGATAACTAACTGGGTGAGGTCGCTGTCCACTTTTCAAGTCCCGCCTCAGCCGGCCTGGCTGAGCGCTATACCGCTTATCGGCAAGAACCTGGCGGCGGCATGGGACAAGGTTGCGGTGGCGGGTATACAGGAATTCGCGCAGAGACTGGCCCCATATGGCGGCGATGCCGTCCGATGGTTCGTCGCAAAGGTGGGTGACTTCGGGCTCCTGATCCTCCAGTTCCTGCTAACCGTGGTGTTTGCCGCCCTGCTTTACGCCAACGGGGAGCGTGCGGCCTCCTGGATAAAGCGTTTTGGATATCGTTTGGCAGGACCACGGGGGGAAACTTCGATCCGGCTGGCCGGACAGGCCGTGCGCGGCGTCGCTCTCGGTGTCGTGGTGACCGCCCTGGCTCAGTCGGTCCTGGGCGGCGTAGGTCTTGCCATCGTCGGAGTTCCTTTTGCCGCGGTCCTCACGGCAGTGATGTTCATGCTGGCCATTGCCCAGGTGGGTCCCCTGATCGTGCTGGTCCCCGCGGTGGCCTGGCTTTACTGGAGCAGCAGCGCGGGCTGGGGCACATTTCTTCTCGTCTGGACCCTGGTGGTCGGAGCCATGGACAGCTTCTTGCGCCCAGTTCTGATAAGGAAAGGCGCCGATCTTCCCCTGCTGCTCATTTTCAGCGGTGTGGTGGGCGGCCTGATCGCATTCGGCCTCATAGGCATCTTCGTGGGGCCGGTGGTGCTCGCCGTGTCCCACACATTGCTGTCGGCATGGGTCGATGAGGAGATCGTCGAGGTCGAGTCGCCCCCCCGGCAAGAGCCATGAAGGGCAGACCATAATCAAAGCCTGGCGGCTTCCACTTCACCCGGGTCACTCAATATGCTGTCCGCTCAATAGTTTTCGAAATTCTCCAGCTCGGCAGCCCCCCGGGAGATCTTTCTTTGGGACAGGTTCACAACCCAGGAGGCCATGTTAGACTGGCTGGATGGAAAGGGGAGGCGCGAAAATATCGACTTTAGACTGTAAAATTCTTGATTCAGTCTCCTGACGTTTCTTTCCAGCTCCTGCGGTGTGCCGTGTTTTGGCTTTATATAGCAGATGATTCCAGGCCATCTGCTTATGTTGTCGGGGTCGATGAGCCGACCTTCGTTATTCATACGGTCATAGAGCGGCGTACCCTTGTGGGGCGTTAAGATATTGAAGTAGGCGGCAGGCACTTTGTTTTGTTTGAGGAAGGTTAGCGTTGAGTCGAATATGCTCTCGCGTTCCATATCATAGCCGAACACAAAATTGAACGAATAGCTGATCCCCCTCTTGCGCAAATTTTTAACTATCTCCGCATAATGGCTCACTCTGTTCGCCTTTTTATTCATGCCGGTCAGGGTCGCCTGGTCGATGCTTTCCATACCTATATTAAGGTGCAGAAGACCACTGCGCTTTGCAATGTCCATGAACTCACGGTTGCGGCAAAGATTGGAGGACCACAGGGCGGACCAGCGTATCCCCAAGGGTATAAGCGCCTCCATAAGCTCCATGGTATGTTTCTTTTTCCCGGCAAATGTGCTGTCGGCGAAAAAGATGTATTTGCCTTTATTTTCCTTTATCTCGTCGATTACATCGGAAACGGGGCGATAACGGTAGTCTTTTCCAAGATAAAAGCGCTCGGCGCAAAAGTCACAGCGGAACGGGCACCCGCGGGAGGTTTGGACCGCAAAGGTTTGGATCAGGGTATAGTTTTTGAAATTGAGCAGGTCATAGCGCGGGACAGGAAGATCTTTCAAGTTATGCGGCGCTGCCGCCTTATAGAATTTTTGGAGCCGGCCGTTTGCGGCATCCTCGAGCATCTTGTGCCAGATCAGCTCTGCTTCCCCGATTCCCACCGCGTCGCAGTGCTCCGCCATCTCCTCGGAGAAGGAATAACCGTGGGGGCCGCCCATGATCACTGGAACGCCTCCTGCCTTGAACTGGTCGGCGATTTCATAGGCTGCCAGCGAGTTGAGGGTCCATGTGGTGATGGCCACCAAGTCCACGGGGGCCTCGAAGTCGATATCCGTCAGTTGCTGATCGATCAGCTCCACATTCCATTCCCTTGGGGTAAGGGCGGCAAGGTAAGGTAGTGTCAACCCCACAAGGTTTCTCTTTTTGGTCTTGTGGAGCTTTCCATTCGATCTGCTCTGATAATGCGATGGCTGAATGATAAAGAGCTTCATAAAGTATGGCCTGTTCTCAGTATCCATGGCTGGCAATATGGCAAGATGTTTGCCGAAAAAAGTTGGCCTCTGCGGACTGGAACATATCTCATATCACTGTAATATATGGGTTTAATGGAGATGCAGGCATTATTTCCCCCATGCTTTGAGCCGGAGGGCTCGCCGGGAACGGGTCCGGTCCCATGCTGACGTTGGGGGCACGGGACGGCATGCCCTATATTTAAATCGCGGGTTTTGTCCAGTAAAGTATCTCATAAGAAATTTTACTGAGGGCCTCAGCGTCTATCGACGTATCACCTTGGACTTGCGATGCAATCGCGCTCCTGTGGCCGATCAGGGCTAAAATATCAATAGAAAGTCGGGGACCTGAACATCATCGCGTGCGATTTTTTCCTTGAGGCCGCTATTTGACGGCCCGATAATGTATTTGTTAGAGCATTTTGAATAGATCAGGGGCTGAGTCGGAATAAATGCACATGATCGATGTGCTGACCACCCTTTCGGGGGCCCGATCACTTCGATTGTCTTTTCGACTGGGTCCTTACAGAGTTGGCATGGCATTCGGAGGGCCTCCATAGTTTGGATCTACTTCTAATCTAAACGGCAACCACCATCTACCGGGAGCAGTGATCTTTTCGAGCTGCCCAAGGTCCGATGAATTGAAGAAGAGAATCAGCATTCACATCGGAGGGTGTCATGCCAGCAGGAGACCCTCCGTCATCGAGACCCTTCTCGGTTCGTGTGTAGCCGTCTGCCTGTATGACCCCGTGGCGTCCATTGGGGGGATGAACCACATCCTGCTGCCCGGAAAAGCCGACCTGAAGAAGTTTGACAATGTGGCGCGGTATGCCATCAATGCCATGGAGTTGTTGATCAACAGGGTCATGAACCTCGGGGGCAACAAACAGCGTTTGATGGCAAAGGTTTTTGGAGGGGCCCATGTTCTTCCCGCGATCTCTCGCGAGAACTGGATGGGTACCAAGAACTCCGAGTTTGTCCTCGAGTTCCTGCAAATGGAGGCCATCACCGTGGTCAGCCAGGACCTGGGGGGGCACGACACCCGAAAGATCTACTTCCACACTGACACGAGTGATGTCTTTCTGAAGCGAATTCCTTTCGCCTGTTACCCGAATATCGGTCGCGAAGAAAGAAGAGTTGTGGATTCGTTGCGAAAAAAAGTCGAAGAGCCGGCGGATATCACTTTTTTCGACTGAAATCATGTCATGTCGCCGGAATGGAGATGCGGTTATGGAAGAGCTTGAGGTTACCTGGGAAAGAGCGTTAACGGTATGGTGGAGCGTAGCATGGCGAAGTGGTCTTTTCGGGTTCCTGGCGGCGCTTGCGATAGGACTGGTCATCACATTTTTCGGTGGGGCGCTCCATCTCAATCCCCAGTTCATACAACGCCTGTTGCGCCTGGTGGGCATCGTGGTGGGCGCCGGCGCGGCCGTATGGTCTGTGAAACACGTTCTTGCCAAGAAGTTCAAGGACTTTAGAATCGTTCTGAGGCCATTGGATTGACCGGCTCGCCACGATCAGCCGTTCCAGCCTGCCGGGCGCGGAGTGCGCAGGCCCGTTCAACGGTTCGGTGTCATGGAATACCTCTTTTTGCCTGGATTCCCATTGGACGCAGTCCCCGCTTATAGTATCATGGACACCAGAAAAAGTGCCGGAGCGCCTGATCCGATATAAATTTCAACCGGACTGCTGCTGCTCGCACGCGACTAGCCCGCCGCCGCAGGTGATCCGGTTCCATGGCCGGACACGGTTTTGTCTAAGCGGAAACGGGTTTCAACCGGCCCGTGAATACGGGAGCTTCAATGAAGGGCGCAAAGAACGGCCGAAAGGGAAAAAAATGGTGGGCCTCCAGCCTGGCGGCGCTCCTTTTGCTCCTGTCTGTGTCCTTTGCCGCCCCTTTGCCCTCTGCTTCCCGGGATTACATAGACTTACACGGGTCGAACGGTTTGTCCCTGCTGGTCTTCCAGGACCACCTCGCCGGTTCTGTCACTCCCGGTTATGCCCTCCGCACGGGAAGCTTTTCCCATGCTGTTGCTTCAGCGACGATTCAGGCTCTTCATCTTCCACTAAAACGTCTTTTTCCACGTTTGATCGAGTCGGGACTGGCAATGTTTCCGGCCTCGAAATTCGTGGACCCGACAATCAAAGTGCGTGCCCCTCCATTTTCCGCGGTCTAGCCGGCTAATCTATCCTGATATTTGTATCTGGACGCCGCAACCCGAAGGGACTGGTGTACCCGTTTTTTCCGGCAGCGGAGTTCGAACGATACAGCCCGTGTCTTATCAGGGACTTTCAGATGGGCCCCGGCGTCCTGAACCATTAGAGGGCGTCATATTTCAAACAGCCCCCTGCGGTCCCAACGGCTACGATGGAGCGGAAAATGATAGAACTGACATTGAGTGAAATCGCCGGGCTGCTGATAGTATTTCTGCCGATAATCGTACTGCTTCTGCTCGAGTTGATTAAGAAGAAAAGAGACCGGCAGACGAAGTGATCGGCGGTGCCGTTAACATGGAGCAAAAAGCGGCGGTTTATTGCCGCGCCGCCGTCCATTAGAGGCGCAAAAGCGAGCAGGACCGGCGTGGGCCACATCTGTCGATGATGCATACGAAAAATCCTGAAAAGGGTATGGTGCCGATGAAAATCGGCACTGTGCCAGTATTGCCGTGATTTATTCGGTTCAAGGAGTTTGTGGCATAACTTAAAAAGAGGACGGCACAAGATCGTTTCATACGCAAAGCGCCTTCTTTTTGACCGCTCGATAGACTCTGTTCAGGATTATTTGACGCTAAGAGGACCCAGGGCTGCAAACTGCAAGTGCTTCAGCCGGCTTTTGCTGATGGAGATGAATCTTCACCAGTCCTTTTTTCGGATTTAAACGGAATGTCAAAATTATTTGCAGGCAAAATTCGCCTGTTGTCGGCCGCCGGCCCCACCCTGTTCCAATTCCAAGTCCGCTGAACTCCGCGAAAAAAACGATGCCTCGGTAAATCTTGACGGGCACAAGTCTTGCTTCTGCTTGAAAACGGATTTTTGAGACCCTCGGTTTGTGGTTCGCCGTTGCCGAAAAAATTCTCCCGTGCCTGTTTACGAAAGGGAGTGTGTGACGCATTTGGGGAAGTGGGGTTGGTGGCCCCGCTTCAACTGTTTCTCGCTGAAGCGTGGGGGGCCGCGTTGGACTTCTCCGGCAAGCGGGGAGTAAAAACATTAACGTGATAGAGTGCCGCCGGTTTTGAAATCGATGTGGATTTGCCGCGAGGCAAAGAAAGAACGCATGGACTGGAATCGGACAACTCGCCCAGCGGCATGGCCCGGTTATATCGCCGCCGTACCGATTGTCGCCCTGGCCGTTGCGGTGCGGGTGTGGCTTCTTGGGGGGCTTGGGACGCGTAACGCCTTCCTGACGCTCTATCCGGCCGTCATAGCCGCCGCCCTGTGCGGTGGGCTTCCCGCAGGCCTGCTGGCCATGGTGCTGTCCTCCCTTTGCGTTTCATTTTGGCTTATGGACCCGATTGGCAGTTTTTCCATTGTAAATCCGATCGATTGGCTGAGCCTTGCCGTTTTCATCGTGTGCTGCACGATGGTGTCCTTTCTCGCCGAGGCGGTTTATCGCGCCCGGTTGCGGGCCAGGGAAGCAGAGGCGCAGGCCGCGCTGCTGGCCGAGCGGGAACGGGCCGCCTTGGCCGTTAACGACAGCCGGGAACGCCTGCACCTGGCGTTGGAGTCGGGGAGGGCAGGCACGTGGGACAGGGACCTGATCACCGATAAGCCTTTCTGGGATGACTATATGCACAAGCTTTTCGGCTTGGGGCCCGGCACTTTTTCAGGAAACCTGGAAGACTTGACTGGCATGGTCCATCCGGATGACCGGGAGCGGGTCGGAGGTGAGATAGCCACGGCTTTGAGAGGAGATGCCGATCTCGCCACAACCTACCGGGTGGTCTGGCCGGATTCTAGCGTACATTTCATTGCAGATCGGGGAAAGGTTTACCGTGACGGCTTCGGACGGCCCGTGCGAATTACCGGTATCAGTTGGGATTTTACTGAACTGCGCGCGGCGCAGGAAGCATTGCGCGAAAGCGAAGAGCGACTTCGACTCTCCCTGGAAGCGATCAACGACGGCATATGGGACTGGAATCTGCCAAGCGGCAAAGCGGTATTCAGTCCGCGCTGGTTCACGATGCTGGGCTATGAGCCTTATGAATTTCCACAGACCTATGATGCCTGGAAAACTCTTCTGCATCCCGAAGATGTCGACTGGACGATCAGGGAGATCAAAGAACATATCTCCAGGGGCGAAGGCTATGCCATTGAAACCCGAATGCGGACGAAGACCGGCGGTTGGCGATGGATTTTGACTCGCGGAGGGGTTGTTGAGCGGGACGCAGCCGGAAATCCGGTCCGGCTGGTCGGCACCCATTCGGACATAACCGAGCGCAAGCGGGCCGAGGAGGAAGTGAGGGAAAACGAGGAGATCCTGGAAGCCGTCTTCCGCCTTTCTCCCGTTGGCATTTGCGTTAGAGACGCCGATGGAAACTATCTGCATGTCAACGATGAATACTGCCGTATCTTTGAATTCAGCAAAGAAGAGCTGATCGGGCGCAATTTCTCATTGATATTGCCGCCCGGCGAAGTGGAGGCCGCCAAGGCAACTTACTCGCGTTTCGTTATCGAAAACCTCCCGAGGCCACGAGAACGCAAACGGCGGCGAAAGGACGGCGCCATCGTCTACACCGAGGCTACAGACTGCATTTTGAGTCGGGAAAAAGGTGATGTGGCGGTCATAACCGTGGTCAGAGATATTTCCAGGCGCAAACGAACGGAGGAGTCCCTGCTGTATAGCGAAGACAGGTACAGGAGGCTGTTCGAAGACGCCGTGCTTGGCATCTTCCGCTCCACACTGGACGGAAAGATCATTAGCGTGAACCCGGCTTTTGCCAGGATGTTCGCCTTTGAGTCTCCGGAGCAGGCAAGGGACCAGGTAAATGATGTGGGCGCGGACCTCTACGTCGATCCTTCCCGCAGGCATGAAATCGTTCGGAGGATTTTTGACGCCAAAGGGCCCATCCTCGTTGAGAATCGTTTCAGGAGGAAAGATGGAAACCTCTTCACCGGCAACCTTCACCTCTGGGCGGTGCGGGACGGAGATGGGAAGCTTTTGTGCCTTGAAGGCTTTGTGGAGGACATCACCGAGCGCAAGGTTGCGGAGCAGGAAAAGGAGAAGCTGGAAGCACGGCTTCACCAGGCCCAGAAACTGGAAGCCATCGGGACTCTTGCCGGGGGAATAGCCCATGATTTCAACAACATTTTGGCCCCCATCATCGGCTACACGGAGATGGCCCTTAACGACGTCACGCAGTCCCATCCGATGAGGCATGGACTGGAACAGGTACTGAGCGCCGCTTTCAGGGCCAAGGACCTCGTGAAACAGATCCTTGCGTTCGGCCGATCCGGCAAAGAGCAGCAGCAGAGGCCGGTGGAGATAGGTTCGGTGGTCAAAGAAGCCCTGGAGTTGTTGAAGGCTTCGCTGCCAAGTTCAATCGAGATGAGGCAAAACATCGAAAGCGGGGTGGCCTCGGCCGATGCCACTCAAATACACCAGGTATTGTTGAACCTTTGCACTAACGCGGCCCATGCAATGGACGACAAGGGCATACTGGATATTCGGCTGTGCCGCGTCGACTTGAGCCTGCGTGACATGGCCGATCAGTCGATCACCGATCTCAAGCCCGGACCATACCTGAAATTGAGCGTTTCGGACACGGGCAGCGGGATGGATAAAAAAACCTTGCTGCGTATATTCGACCCCTACTTTACTTCGAAGGAGGTCGGAAAAGGAAGCGGCCTGGGGCTTGCGGTAGTTCTCGGGATAGTCAAGCGCCATGACGGGGCCATCACCGTGTGTAGCGAACCCGGCAAAGGCACTGTCTTTCATGTCTACCTGCCCAGGGTCAATGACGAATTTGAATCGACGGTCAAGGTGGACAACGTGCTGCCTGGAGGTTCGGAGAGAATATTGCTCGTCGACGATGAGCCGACAGTGATGCAAATGGGGACCACCGCGCTGGAACGCCTGGGGTATAAAGTAACGTCCAGCGCGGATAGCGTAATTGCCCTGGAGCTTGTCCAGGCCGGGCCCTGCGATTTTGATCTCATTATCACCGATTTCACCATGCCCAAAATGACGGGGCTGGATTTTACAAGGGAGGTGCGGCAAATCTTGCCCCACATACCCATCCTGCTTTGTACGGGGTTTAGCGAGAAAATAACCCGGCGCAGTTTGGAAGAGCTTGAGGTGGGACTTCTTATGAAGCCCTACGGCATGAAGCAGCTCTCGGAGACGGTCCGAAAGGTCCTGGAAGGCGCCCATACGAAAAACGCCCGGCCTCCTTCTTAAAACGGCGGCAGGGCGCCCCGCATCAAAGCCTCACGGCTCATTTTTCACTGCTCACCGCCAATTGCTCGCCGGCCTTTGTCGGGGCGCGGCGCGCATATGCCGCTGCCTCCAGTCCGGCAACGCACCCCTCGCCTACAGCCTTGGCCATCTGCCATGGGGGACCGCATATATCGCCCGCGGCATAGACGCCCGGCACACTGGTCTCCTGTTTCTTATTCACCGCAACGAAGCGCATAGTCTCGGCGTCAAGTGCTACCCCAAGTCCCGATGCCAGCTCGATGGCGCCCTTGGCCCCCAATTCGATAAAAACCCCACTGGTTTCTATTTTTTCCCCGCTGTCGAGCAAAACGGCCTCTACCTCCCTGTCTCCGACTACCCTGGTTACCTTGCGTCCCGCATGGAGTTGTATCCTGCTGCTCTCGATCTGGCATCGGAGGTGGTCCGAGATGGCCATGGAGCCGTACACCAGATGGATTTCGTCCGCGATGAGTAAAAGCTTCAGGGCGCCTGAAGCCGCCGCGCTGCCCTCGCCGATGACCGTAACCACCTGATTGCGGAAAAAATTGGCATCGCAGTCCACACAGTAGCTGACCCCTTTGCCCAGAAGTTCCTTTTCGCCGGGAACGTTCAAACGGTTGCGGGAGACTCCCATGGCGAGAATTATCGCCCACGTGAGAATGGTATCCCCGGATTCGAGTTTGACCCTGAATCGGCCGTCCTGGGCCGGTTCGAGATGAAGAACATCCTCCTCCAGGAAAATGGCCCCAAATCTTTTCGCCTGATTTCTTCCGTCGTTGAGCACCGTTTCACCGCTGAGCGTTTCGGACATGCAGCAATAATTTTCAATGTGGGCCTTATATAGAGAACTGCTCTGCAACTTTCCCAAAACAACCACTCCCGCCTTGGCCCTTGCGGCATGGACCGCCGCCTGCAACCCGGCCGGGCCGCTGCCCAGAATTGTCACGTCAAAGTCCCTGTCCACCGGTGTGTTCTCCTTTCACTGATATTGGTTCGAGTTGAAAAAGATACAGGTCCAGGTCCCGTTTTAAAAGAAATTTCTGAAAGGGGCCTGTTAAAGGTCTGCAGAATTTGAAATCGAAACCGGGATTGAGATTGCTCTGTCATGCCCATATAATGTACTGTAATAGTTGAGGATGGCAGGTTCAATCGAGGCGCGGAGCAAATTCGCGCGGCACGCTGAGGGGAGCCTTTTTGAAAGGAGGCCTCGAACGGGTCTATGAAAGTAACCGCAGCCCTGATACCATTGCAGGGGCGGCTGTTTGTGGGCCAGAGGCCGCCCTGGAAAAAATTCGGGCTCCTGTGGGAATTCCCGGGCGGCAAGGTTGAACCCGGAGAGGGCTTGGAGCAGTCGCTCGTCCGCGAAATAAAAGAGGAATTGTGTCTCGATATCACCGTACGCGGGCTGTTCCGGAATATCTGGCACGAGGAGCAGGACTTCGGGATCGACCTGCACGCCTACTGGTGCGAGGTCCGCGGCGGCAAACTGTGTCTCAGCGCGCATGTTGCGTTTATGTGGGCTGACTTACAGGAACTCAAACGAATGAATTTCACCAAGGCGGATCGCCTTTTGATTCCGTTTCTGGAAAATGTTACGGTATTTCCCGAACTTTCCAGGGATTGGAAATATATTGCCTGAAACCGCCCGGGTGCTGTGCTTTTTTTTAAATCCTCAATGAAATCCAAAGGATAAAATATAGAAATGCCGAAGGAAAAAGGCGCGTCGAGGGGCCTGGAGATCGGGTGGCTCTCATCGCTCAAACTGACCCTGGTCCTCTTCTTTGCCCTGGCGGCCTCATCAGTTGTAGGGACCCTTCTGCCTCAGGGCGTAAGCGCTCCCGAACTCAGGGGCCATTTCAGCCCCGCCGTGGTCTCCCTGATCGATCTGCTGGGGTTGAACAACCTCTATCACTCCATCTGGTTCAGGGTTTTGCTGCTGCTGCTGTGCATAAATATGGTCGCCTGCACCGTGGAGCGGCTGCCGAAAACGGTGCGCCTCATTCGAAGACCCGAAGACCCCTTCGACTCCCGGAAACTGTCCAAGTTCAGTTTCAGCGCCTCGATAGTCGCCCCGATGTCTCAGGAGCAGGCGCAATCGATTGTGGAAACCGCCGTGGGCGAATCTTTCGGCCCGTTGCGCCGGATCGGTTCTCAGGGTCCCTTTTGTGCCGTGAGCGAAAAAGGGCGATGGAGCGGGCTGATGGTCTATGGGGTCCATGTGAGCGTGCTGATCGTCCTGGTTGGCGCCATGGTGGGGTCGTATGTGGGTTTTAAAGGGACGATGAACCTCGTCGAGGGTGAGACTTCCGACGAAGTGCTGCTGGCGGGGGAACGAGAGGTCAAAGAGCTTCCGTTCATGGTCCGGTGCGACAAGTTCGATGTCTCTTTCTATGACACGGGCGCTCCGAAGGAGTTTCGGGCCGATCTGGCCATAATCGACAAGGGCACGGAGGTCCTGAAGGAACCGGTTGTCGTAAACGGGCCTCTAACTTATCAGGGGATCACTTTTTACCAGGCCTCCTATGGGACCACGCTCAAAGGGGCCGCAATCGAGCTTACGGGCGGCGACCCGGCCAGGACTATCGCCATGGATCTGCCGTTCCGGGAGCGCGTGACCATTCCCGGCACACGGGAATGGCTCACGATAACCGAATATGAGCAAGACCTGATGAGGTTCGGCCAGGCCATAGAGATCAAATTTGAAAAAGAGGGTCAACGGCCTTCAATCCAGTGGATCCTGGTCGATCGGGCTTTTCACGGCAACAGGATTGAAAATTATCAGGTCCGGGTTGTGCGTGCCGATAGAGTGAGATATACGGGACTCGAGGTCAAAAAGGACCCGGGGGTCTGGCTTGTGTGGGCCGGGTTCACGTTCATGACACTCGCCATAGGCCTGACGTTCTATTCCAGCCACAGGAAGCTTTGGGTCTGCATTGAACCCGATGAAAAGGGAAAAAAATCGGTTGTTTCCTTTGCAGGCAGAATGAGTCGCAATGCGCAGGCTTTCGAAGAAAAATTCGAGTCGCTGCGCGCGCGGCTTGAAAAAGATCTGAAAGGGCAGTTTTGAGTTTTTAATTAACTCAAAACTAAAAACTAACAACTCAAAACTCCCAGTGCGGTGCGGGTGATAACTAACAACTAAAAACTGAAAACTCAAAACTATGACCAGTTCTTTTCTGCTCAGCCTGACTACTTTCGCTTACCTTTTGTGTACGGTCCTATATCTGTCGGGAACGATCTTTCGGTTCAAGCCTCTTCTTACCGCCGGAGCGATTTCGGGCCTGGTGACGCTGCTGGCGCAGACGGGCGGCCTCGGATTGCGCTGGGTGGAATCCTACCGGATGGGCTATGGACATGCGCCGCTGTCCAACATGTACGAATCGCTGGTTTTTGCTTCCTGGGCAATCATGCTTATTTATCTCGTGTTCGAATTGCGCACCAGGCAGAGGGCGCTTGGGGTCTTTCCGGCCCTGTTTTCTTTCCTGGCGATGGCTTACGCCTCTTTTTCGAAAGACGTCGATTCAAAGATTCAGCCGCTCGTTCCCGCGCTCAAAAGCAACTGGCTGATCGCCCACGTAATGACCTGTTTCCTCGGCTATGCGGCATTTGCCGTATCTTTCGGGCTCAGCGTGCTATACGTGGTAAAAAAAAGATCTCCCGGAAATCCCAGGCCGCAAAGCGCTATGGCGGCCTTTCTGCCAAGCGCTCCGCAGCTTGAGTGGTTCAATTACCAGATGGTGCTCTTCGGGTTCCTGTGGCTCTCGGTCGGAATAATAACGGGGTCCATCTGGGCGAACTCGGCATGGGGTACTTATTGGAGCTGGGACCCCAAGGAGACTTGGTCCCTGATAACCTGGCTCATATATGCCGCGCTGTTGCACGCGCGCAATATGCAGGGCTGGAAAGGAGAAAGGGTCGCCTGGCTCTCGATGATCGGTTTTGGGTGTGTCCTATTTACTTATTTTGGAGTAAACTTTCTTTTGAGCGGCTTGCATAGTTATGCAAGATAATGACTTCTGGAGGCAGACTCATGTTAGCAGGATGGGAATGGGCGGTTGTGCTAGCGATTGTGGTGATTGTGGCCGGTGGTAAGAAACTGCCCGAATTGGGAAGCGGCCTCGGGAAAGGGATCAGCGAATTCAAGAAGGCTATTGGCGGAGACAAACCGGAAGAGGACAAGCAGATAAAGGAAGGCGAAGCCAAACCCGGGGATACGAAGCCGGGCGGGCCTAAGTGACGGAGCCGGAAATCGGACCCCTGGGGAAGGAACAAAACCCTCTCCCGCTTCTGCTTTTGTGTCTCTGGTTTCCGTGCTGGAGTAACGTATGTTTGGAATAGGTTTTGAACACATTGTTTTGATTTTGGTCGTCGTGCTTTTGCTGGTCGGGCCGAACAAGCTGCCCGACGTGGCCAGAGCTCTTGGCCGGGGTTACGCCGAGTTCAAAAGAACGATGGATGAGTTGAGGGAGACCATGGACCAGGACCAGACGGTCCGCGGACTCAAAGAGGAGTTCCGCTCGGCCCAGCGCGAGGTGAATTTGAAGAAGCATTTCACCCAAAATATGATCATGGACGAGGGCACAGCGATCAAGACAATGGTCTACGACGAACCGAAGAAAGCGTACGAAGCCTCCCTGGTTGAACAGAGCGATCAAGCCTCCATCGACCTTCCTGAGACCTCGCCGGGCGGGGATGCGGAAAGCTCCGCTTCGCCCGAAACCAGCGGGACCGTAAAAGCTGAAGCCGAAAAAATATAGGTCTTGTACATGAACAGTGAAATGCCGGACGAACAGGCCAAAATGCCGCTCATTCAACATCTGGAGGAGCTGCGTACCAGATTATTGATTTGCTTTCTGGCGGTAGGGGTGGGGTTCGTCATCTCATATTTTTTCAGCCGCCAGATTTTCGAGATGCTCATGCGGCCATGGGTCAACGCAATGCCGCCGGGGCAGCCGGTCAAGCTCATCTACACCGCGCCCCATGAGGCTTTTTTCGTCTATATGAAGGTGTCCTTCATCTCCGGGACGCTTCTGGCCGTTCCGGTGATACTCTGGCAGCTTTGGAGATTTGTGGCCCCCGGCCTTTATGCCAAAGAAAAAAAGTACATGCTGCCGGTCATGTTTTGCTCGTGCGTCTGTTTCGTTTCCGGCGTGTCGTTCGGGTATTTCGTGGTCATCCCGGTGGCGTTCAAGTTCTTCGCCTCCTTTTCGTCCGAATTCATCACTCCGATGTTACGCACCACGGAGTACCTGGCGTTTGCCAATAAGATGCTCCTGTGCTTTGGGCTTTCGTTCGAACTGCCCGTGTTTGCCTTCTTTCTTGCAAAGCTTGGGGTGCTAAACGCGGATTTGCTGAAGCGCAAGCGCAAGTGGGCCGTGGTCGTCATTTTGATTGCCGCAGCGGTGCTTACCCCAAGCCCTGATGTCGTGTCTCAGCTCTTGATGGCGTTGCCGCTTCTGGTGCTTTATGAAGCGAGCGTCTGGATCGTGCATTTCTTCGGCGGCAGCGGCTCCAGGGAGGTGCAGCCCGTCGAGGATGTTAAAAGTTAGCGGAACCTTCCCCGGTTCCGGCTTGCGCCGGGATGAGGCCGGGGCTAAGCGGGTGAATGATTATTGTGGCCGGACAGATCCTGGTAATCGCTACCAGAAACAGCGGCAAATCTTCGGAAATAAAGCGCGTTCTCAAAGACTTTCCGATCCTGGTGAAGGATTTGAACGATTTCGGTCCTATCCCCGAGCCGGCCGAAGACGGAGAGACGTTCGAGGAAAACGCATATAAGAAGGCCGGCTTTACGGCCAAGGTTCTCGGCCTGCCCGCCCTGGCCGACGATTCCGGGCTTGAGCTGCGTGCGCTTGGAGGCGCCCCCGGTGTCCATTCGGCCCGTTACGCCGGACCCGGCGCAGCAGATGCCGAAAATAACGCGAAACTTCTGGATGCGTTGCGCGGAATCGAGGACCGAGGGGCCAGGTTTTGCTGCGTTCTTTCCCTGGCGGCGCCTTCGGGTGCCGCACTGACCTACGAGGCTTTCTGTGAAGGCCTGATCGTCGACTCACCGCGAGGCGGCAACGGGTTCGGCTACGATCCGCTTTTCCTCTACCCGCCGCTGGGCAAAACTTTTGCCGAAATGAGCGAAGATGAGAAATTGAGCGTTTCTCACAGAGGGCGCGCATTGAGCGAGCTTGGAAGCGAGTTCGGTAAAGTCCTCCAGTGGCTCAAGCTCAGACAGGAAGAAGAGGATGCGCGGCGGGGGGCCAAAGATATGTGCATGGACCGCTGAGGGTAAAACCGATGGGGAGACGCCTCAGGGGTTCTCGGCATTCCCGGGGGGCCGTTGCTGCAGGCCGGGCCACTTTCTATAAAGCGTCTGCAACTGCGTAAACCGTTCGTGCCCGAGCAGCTTTCTTACTTCGAGCGAGTAGCTGAAGTGGGTTGCGGCCAAAAGCGTACGGGTGCTTTCGAGCGTTTTCATCTGCGTCATTGCGGAGTTCTCGTTCAGGTGCTCCTGGTCGATTGTGTTCAGGAGCTCGTTTTTCTGATCTTCCACTTGTTTTTTGAGTTCGGCGAGTCTGCTCCTGTTGTGGTCGAAAAGCTGGTCAAACTCATCTTTTTGCTTATCGGTGATATTCAGCGGCTCGGCAAAGTAGGGGATATGCCACCACCTTCCCGGCGGGATTTCATGTGCCCGGGAAATCCGCGGCAAAAGAAGCAGCATAATCACGGCCAGTGTTGCCAGGGACTTTTTAAGCATTTCGCGGTCCGCTATCCTGGGTCATGCCATCGTTAAGCGCGCCGGGGGACTGGGTGTTCCTGTGATCCTCACCTGGGGCCGCAGCCTCCATATATGTGCGGGGGAATGGGTTATCCTCCAGTTTTTCAATTTCGTCCATGAATTCGTCGTCCTGGCGCATCTCCTGGTAGACCCTGTCCAGCGTATAAATCATGTCCCTTCTGAGCGTCAACGGTGTTAAAAGGAGTATGAGAATAGAGGCGAAAACAACGCCCACACGAAATACCGGCCGGATTTCCAGCACTCGCTCGAATATGCCGGCGGGCTTTTGGTGAAAGATTTCCGGCTTCCTGAACTCGACGGTGCTCTGTTCGCGCGATATTTGCCCAAGACGAGCCAGCCGGCCCTCCAGCGCCAGCTTTTGGGTGCGGCAGGCCGAGCACTCGAACAGATGGCGCCGCAACGATGTATCAAGGCCGCTTGCATCTATCACGGCTTCGATAAGTTGTTCTTCATTAAGATGGCTGATCTTTTCCACCATGCCATTCTCCTTCCAAAAAATCGCTGAGGGCCGAATCCTCCTTGAATTTCTTAATTGCGCGATAGAGGTGCGTTTTCACCGCACTCTCGCTTCTTTTGAGCGTGAGCGCTATTTCCCTGAGATTCATATCGTCGACGAACCTGAGAAAAAAAACCTCCTTTTCCATCTTGGAGAACCTTTTCGACAACTGCTTTACGTGCACCCAGAATTCATGCCTGATCACTCCGTCCAGGGCCCTTGGGTCCCGGTGCGGCTCCACGTCCGGCATATCTCTCTGCTCGCGTTCGTCGGTTATGCCGAAAAAGGCGAGGAGCTTGTTTTTCCGGTGAAAGTCGTGAACCCGGTTGAGTGCTATTCTATAGAGCCATGGCCGGAACCTGTCCGATTCCTTGAGCTGGGGGAGATATTTGAACGCGGACATAAAAACGTCCTGCGTAAGGTCCTCGGAATCCATCCTGGACCGGGTGCGAAAGAATACGAGACGGAAAATCTCATCCTGATGCAGCGTCATCAGCTTTTCGAAGGCATAGGCGTCTCCCGCCTTGGCCTGCTCCACAAGCACGGCAATCTTATCGCCATGTGCGGAGGAGACCCTCGGTTCGAAATCTTCCCTCGTATTCATTCTGAATAGAACACACCCTGTTGCGTATGAGATGCTGGCTCCCCCTGGTATTCTATTCATTATGATCCAAGTTCGGCGTCTTATCAAACAGCCAATTGCACATTGCCGCGCTTTTCACCTTAAATAACGGACGAGACTGACAATTAGTCTACATGTGAATCTTTTTTTGTGAAAAACCGGGGCGGGCAAACCTTTTCCCCTTCCCACCCAGGGCCATTGTCCCAGGGTGCCCTTCCAGTGATTATGTTAGGAGGACACGGTTTTACGCGCTGATCCCGGATCGTTTGGCGCTTTTGGACAATAATTCTCCCATGGAGGAATGAATATGGTCAAAAGAATACTTTTTCCCGTCGATCTGGCGGGTTCGTCACACAGAATCGTTCGCCAGGTACGCTCTCTTGCCGATCAGTTCGACGCCGAACTGCACCTGCTGTTCGTGGTCGGTACGCTGGGGCAATACAGCACCTTTTACGTTCCCCATCCATCGCTCGACCTGATGGAATTGGAGGCTATAAAGCACGCGGAACGGGAACTCGATGAATTTGCTGAAAAATATTTCGAAGACCGTCCGAGGGTCAAAAGGGTGGTCTTGAGCGGAGACCCCCTGGAGCAAATCCGCAAATACCTGGACTCGGCCGCCATAGATATGGTGATTGTGACTTCGCACGAACGCCATGGGATCCAGCGTGCGATTTTCGGAAACACAGCCGAAGAAATCGTCGGGATTTCGCCTGTGCCGGTGACCATCATAAATCCCTATGACGTGGAGAAACCGAAGGTGCAGCCGCGGCATGGAGAGGTCGGCGCAACGGCCTGAGGCGGACAAAGGGCGATGAAGGCCGGGTCGCTCTTGTGCGAAGGGGCGGGATCATAATGATTCCGCCCCCTTAACTTTGCCGCAATCAGAGTTACCGGTTACCGGTTAATAGATGTGAAAGTGGAAAAACGGTACGTCAACCCCGATCCCAGGTTCGCAGTAGTAGGTGGTGTAAGGGTAAGGATATATAAAATAATCAGTATGTGTAATAACGCAAGTGATTGTAATATTTAGACTAAGTTGCAAGCTGCAAAATATTAACAGTGCAGGAAATAGACTTCCGAAGTGGATGCGTAAAAATCCACTCCGGAAGCGGGGCCGAAACCAGATCTGTCGGCGCTTTTGCCCACGCTACGGGGCTATGGGCGTTACACTGTTGGAGGAACTTGAGGCCGGACCGGTTCCCATACTGTTTGTCGCCTTTACCATGAATGTATAAGCTTTCCCGTTGGTCAAGCCGTTCACGGTTATCGGGCTTCTTGGCCCTGAGACTGCCTGTCCTTCGCTGGGTGTCACGGTATACGAGGTAATGCGGCTTCCACCGTTTGAGGCCGGCGCTTTGAAGTAAACCTTTGCCAGGGCGTTGCCGGCCGTTGCCGTTCCGATTGTCGGCGCGCCGGGGATCGTGGCGGGCTTTACCTTGTTGGAATGTTTTGACCACGGACCGTCCCCGATCCCGTTGGTCGCCCTTACGGTAAATGTATAAGTTTTCCCGTTGGTCAGGCCTGTCACCTTTATCGGGCTTCCCACACCCGTGGCTGTTAGGCCGCCGGGGTACGATTTCGCGGTGTAGAGCGTTATCGCGCTTCCGCCGTCACTTGCCGAGAGCGTGAAATTGACCCTTGCGCTTGCGTTGTCCGGCACTGCCAGTCCGATTGTCGGCGCGCGCGGCACCGTGGCTGGAGTTACCTTGTTGGAGGGACCCGATGGGTTACCGGTCCCAATCTTGTTTGTAGCCGTTACCGTGAAGGTATAAGCTGTTCCGTTGGTCAAACCTTTTACGGTCACTGGGCTTGCATGGCCCTTGGCCGTTATGTTGCCGGGGTTCGAGGTCACGGTGTAGGAGGTAATAGCGCTGCCGCCGCTTGATGTGGGGGCCGTGAAGTTGACCTTTGCCAGGGCGTTGCCGGCCGTTGCCGTTCCGATTGTCGGCGCGCCGGGAACAACCGCGCCGGGCGTTACGGACATGGAAAAAATCGTGCCGTAGCCGAGAGCGCCACCCTTGTTGGTCATCCCGTAGAGCGTGGACCCGGCAAGGGTGAGGGAACCGTGAGGTTCAGCACCATCGGTATTGTTGAAGCTGTGCAACACCTGGTACCCGGTGGCGTCAGTGTTTATCCTGAAGATCGTGCCCTTGCTTTTAGAGCCGGCGATTCCATTGTAGCAGGTCATTGCGTAGAGCGTGGACCCCGAGAGGGTGAAGGAGCCGAAAGGACCAGACCCATCGAAACCATTGAAGCTGTGCATCACCTGGTACCCGTTGCCGTCCGTGTCAATCTTGAAAATCGTGCCCATGTTGCCGTGGGCCCCGCCATTGAAGTTCATCCCGTAGAGCGAGGTGCCCGCAAGGGTTAAGGAGCCGTAAGAATAAGCCCCATCGCTCGAACCGCCGCTGAAGCTGTGCAGCACCTGGTGCTCGTTGCCGTCCGTATTTATCTTGAAAATCGTGCCCAGGTCATGGGCGCCTCCCTCACTGGTTACTCCATAGAGTGTGGACCCCGCTAGGGTGAGGGAGCCGAAAGGATAAGACCCATCGCTGCCGCCTGTGAAGCTGCGCAGCACCTGGTACCCGGTGCCGTTCGTTTCAATCTTGAAAATCGTACCGTAATCGTCATCGCCTCCCGCGCAGGTCATCCCGTATAGCGTGGACCCCACGAGGATGAGGGAGCCGTAGGGATAAGCCCCGGTAGCGCTGAAGCTGTGCAGCACCTGGTACCCGTTGCCGTCCGTGTCAATCTTGAAAATCGTACCGTAATCGTCATCGCCTCCCTCACAGGTCATCCCGTAGAGCGTGGTCCCAGAGGGGGTGAGGGAACCGTAAGGTTTAGCCCCATCGCTTCCTCCGCTGAAGCTGTACAGCACCTCTTGTCCGGTGCCGTCCGTGTTTATCTTGAAAATCGTGCCGCACCCGTGGGCGCCTCCAGTGTAGGTCATCCCGTAGAGCGTGGTCCCCAGGAGGGTGAGGTCACCTGGACCATATTTTGAACCATTAGCCCCATCGCCAGTACCACCGGCGAAGCTGTGCAGGGTGGAGAACGCGGCCTGCGAAGCGGAGGGGTTTCCAAGCGCCCATGCCATGCAGATGAAAACCGAGATGCCGATAACCATGCCATGCGCGAATCGCTTTTGTATTCTCATTTTTGAACCCTTCATACAGGGGTAAACCCAATAGTTGTTTTTGGGGAGTGGCAACGGTTGTGGTTTGCTTTACATTAAAACCACAGAGTCGCCCACTTGCCGTCTACGGCACATTACTACAGGGACTATTATACATTGAGTCTAATAGGGAACATTCTTCAGAGGGTGGACTGTAGATGAACTTTCGAAATTTACAAGGATGATTTACGGGGTTAGAAATTGGGCAATAACATACCTAATATTAGAAAAAGATTAGTATTATAATTGACATACCTTCGATCATGCGTTTTATCGAGTAAGTGACTGTATATCTCCTTTTCGGGAACAAAAATCTAAAATAACGCCCCATCCTGATAGCGAGCTACCATGAACGATTTTATGGTTAATTCAATGAGAAAGGTCGGTAACAGGGTCAGGACTGCCGAAGGCTTACTTCACATACGCGATCTTGTGCAGTTATTTAGTATAAGTTCTGCAAGCAGTAACATACGTAATTGCGCTGCCGAGTCAGGCATGATCCTCAGCAATTCTTTCGATAAAGATGCAACAGGTGCTCCTCCAGAAAATACCTTTGACAGGATTTACAGGATTAACAGGAAAAGAATGAAAGATAACGGGATGTTACACGCCAATTGATTGCCGGTCGCAACCGACTATTTTTTCTGTCAGGGGCAAGGGGCTTTTCTTTAAATCCTGTAAATCCTTGTCAGTGGAAAAGACCGCATTTGGATAGCAGGTCCATCGGGCCGCAATGGTCCCAGAATCCGAAGACCTTGGACAGGATTAACAGGATTAACAGGAAAAGAATGAAAGACGACGGGATGTTACACGCCCCTTGATTGCCGGTCGCAACCGATTATTTCTTCTGTCAGGGCCAAGGGGCTTTTCTTTAAATCCTGTAAATCCAGTAAATCCTTGTCAAAGCTTTTTCGATCCTGAATATCCTGTAAATCCAGTCAGTGGAAAAGACCGCATTTCGATAGCAGGTCCATCGGGCCGCAATGGTCTCAAAATCCGAAGACCTTTGACAGGATTAACAGGATTAACAGGAAAAGAATGAAAGACGACGGGATGTTACACGCCCCTTGATTGCCGGTCGCAACCGATTATTTCTTCTGTCAGGGCAAAGGGGCTTTTCTTTAAATCCTGTAAATCCTGTCAAAGCTTTTTCGATCCTGAATATCCTGTAAATCCAGTCAGTGGAAAAGACCGCATTTCGATAGCAGGTCCGGAGGCAGGGGTGGCCAAAAGTCATCCCTGCCTCTAGATTGGATTACCCGCAGTCTGCTGGTGGAGCATTTTGAGGTGGCCATCAGGGCGATATGATACAGCGTCAGGTTGTTTTTTCTATTTTTTCCAGTTTAATGACGACGCGGCGATTTTGTGCCTGGTTTTCCGGTATTGCCCTGCCGTTTACATCGCGGTTGGACACCTTCGGAAAGGTATCGGCATAACCGGCTGCGCGAAGTCTTTGCGCCGGAATCCCTTCATCGAGAAAGAAATGTACCACCGCTGCCGCGCGTGCAGTCGACAGCTCCCAATTGGACGGAAATAACGATGTATTGATTCGCGCATCGTCGGTATGGCCTTCAACGGTGACTTGATAGTCCTTGAATTTTTCCGCTTTCAGGTTTCCGGCCACGTCGTGCAATATCAGCTTTCCTGCCGGACTCAGTATGGCCGAACCACTGTCGAAAAAAGCAGCGCTGTTTATCTCGAGTGACGTGATTCTGTCGCCTTTTTGCTCGATGTCCGCCACACCCTGAGATTTGAGGTTATCGACAATCTCGGGCAGAGAAGCTGGTGGCGGGACTTGCTCGGACGTTTTATCAAAAGTTGCTTCGACCCCAGGTTCGGGAGGTTCGGAGTTTTGCGTTTTCTCTTCCTTTTGCACCAAGTGAACCTTGGCTGTATTTTTCTTTTGAGAAATCGAAGCCGCCGCAAACAGGACGAAAAAACATAACAACAATGTAATCATGTCCGCGTAAGTCATGAGCCAGTCATCGGAGTGGCTGACCTTCTTTCGTTTTCTTTGCCGACGATACATCATGCGTTCATGACCTTTCGACGTGGCGGCGCTCCATTCCTGATTACACATCGACGCACCTGATCTTCGCGCGTCGGCCCGCCGTTCCCGATGGCTTGCGGGGCCTGGGCCTACCCTGGTCGGTGGCCGCCTGGCGCCGACTAATCAAGCTGTACCTCCGGCAACTTTTCAAAAAATTGGGTGTGCTCCACAAAGACATTGTAATAATCGTGATTCTCCGGGCGCAGGAAACTATTCAGACGATCCTGAATGCACATAGGCGATTTGTTGTTGACCAGCATAACCAGGCCCTCCGTGATCAACTGGTTGCGAAAACGGCCCTTTTCGACCTCCTGACGCAACCTCGATGCCGCTGGCACATAGACCATCCGTGCCGATACAACACCGTACAGTGTTGCGAGAAACGCTACGGCAAGGTTTGATCCTATGCCCGTCGTATCGCTGTCAAGGTGGCACAGCATGGTCACCATGCCCACCAGCGTGCCAACCATGCCAAAAGCCGGCGCATGGCTCGCCATGGCTTCCAATATGTCAACTGGTATGCTGTCTCGCTCATAACAGGCATCTGCCGCCGTTTCCAGCATCGAGCGCACTTCCTCCGGCGTGTATTCGCTGACCACCATATTGAGCCCATACCTGACAAAGGTATCGTCGATCCCGCTTTTTCCGATGCTTGCCTCCAGCGCGCGCATTCCCTTTTCTTTCACCACACGCGCCCATTTCATGATGTTCATCGTGTCGCGATGAAGGTCTTCGTGCGTTATGGGCGACTCTTTGAGCATAGTCGAAATCGCGCCCAGTGCCTTATGCACATCGCTCGCTTGAAAACTCATGAAAGCGACGGCCATCACGCCGCCTACCACGATCATCAACCCTTCAAGGCTGAAAAAGGCCAGGAAACCGTGTGCGCTCATTACAATCGACCCCAAAACCAGCAACAAACCAAAAGCCGCTCCCATCACCGGGGCCCGCGCATAAAGAGATGATTCCGTTATCTTACGCATTCCTTAACCTCTGTGCGCAAAAAGTTTTGCGCGTCATTTCGGCAGTAATATCTGCTGTTTTTGAATTTGTTATTGCAAACTACACATAAATTCCCTTTTATGTTTGCCTGATGGTAAAATCGTACCAATTTGAAAAAAATCATGTGGAAATACGTTAAGGGTCATGTAAAGATTTGTAAGCATCGTTATGTGTTCAATACAAAACAGACACTTGGCGCGCCTCGATGGATGGCAGGACCCGTATCATAGACCTGTTGGAATTCGAGGCTGGATTGAGTTGCGGATAAAGAGGGCGTTAAAGCTTCTGCTTAATGGCGGAATTTTTCACTGACTATTGTAAAAAGTGCCGGTCGGGCCGGCAAATTCTTCCATATTATATGTATGAATGTTTCTTTACCGTGTAGTATCGCACATTTTCTTCTTTTCTGCACTGTGTGGCGGCTTAGCGCCACACGAATTCTTAACTCATTATAATGAACCGGATGCGCGAAGAATGTGGCGAGCTATCTTCTGAGGTCTCCAGGCCGTGTGCTGCTTATGACGAACATTAGCTCCATGCTAATGCGCAATTGCTGAAAGATGAGGTCAAGGTGAAAATGAAGTCATTTCTTATTATGGTTACAATGTTATCATGTCTTGTGGCAGCCGGAGAAGCCTACACCGGTACGCATGATCAACCTGCCAAGATAAAAGCTGATGTCACTTTTATGGATGGGTCTTCTCAGCAAGTCGAGAATCCGGTCTTCGTGTACGTATGGGTCTATAAAAACGATGAACATTACCTCAATGCTCCCATGCACGAAAAGAATTCAAATGATTTCCACTATCCGAAGGTGATACACGGAGTCCAACTCGACCAGATTGTGCCGTGTCAGGATATCAGCCGAATAGAGATAATTTGGCCCGGCAGCGGCACAGACCGTTCCGGAGGTGCAGACCATTTCGCACCGGAGCGTATTCTCATAACCCTTCGTAACGGAAACCAGGTGCCCCTGGAAGAAAGAGAACTCGGGGCAACATCAGCTTTTCTGTTAGGACTCCCCGTCGATAAGGCTGAGGACAACGCGGTTTTCAGATACCTGTATCTTCGGGGCGTTGCCACCGTTGAGGGTCAACGTGGAAAATTCTCGGCAAGGATTACCTGCCGAGGGTGTGGCGGCCTCAAACCAGATGAAACCATTAAGGAAATCAGTTTTGCGGCCCTAAGATAGCGCTGCGGGTCTCGTGGCGCTGCATGTGCCATTTACAACCATCGCAATTGATCTCAAAGCCTGTTGTAATAATTTCTCGATCCGGCCGATATGGTTCATATCTGTCTCTGCGATCTTTCTTTCTTGCATCGGCTCCGTTTTACCGGTAACCTTCCCCTGGGATTGATAGTGGCACACACCGTGGCAAACACAACACAGAAGGAATTCAAAAACATGGCACAAGGTACGGTAAAGTGGTTCAATGACAAAAAGGGTTTTGGCTTTATCACCTGCGAAGATGGTGGAAAAGATGTCTTTGTTCACCACAGCGGCATCGAGGCTACCGGCTTTAAAAGTTTACAGGAAGGTGACCTCGTCAGCTTCGAGATTGAACAGGGCGCCAAAGGCCCCTCGGCCGTCAGGGTAAAAAAGCTCTAACTGCCGATCCGGAAAGGAACCCCAAGGGCTGGAGAAGTAATTCCCGGCCCTTGTATTTTTTTAACCCTAATAAATCCGAACGATTCGCTCAGGCTTACCCGCGGAGGAGAACCTCATGGCAATGAAGGTCGAAATCAAAGATAACAAACTCTACATAGAGATCGATTTGGAAGAACCCACACCGTCTGCATCCGGCAAGACCCTCGTCGTTGCAAGTACGCACGGCAATACCGTTACCGCCGCCCAGGTAAATGGAAAACCGGTTACCATCGGACTCAACGCTTACATCAAGCCCTGATCGAAAGAGACGAATTCGAGGCTTCGCCCAGGCGCTCATCAAGAACGTTGAAAAACTCATCCGTGAGGTAGTCCGCGAAATTCGGCGAAAAGAGCCGGCCGAGCTTCTGCAGCGGCAGCAAGCATTGCATCGGGGAGCCTGTTTGTGGATTCTAACGACATGAAACCTCGATGAGCTTAGATGGGGTTCAACGCCTGCCCCCTGCTGGGCGTGGAGATTGAGCATGCTTAGGCCTTTTGCCCACGCTACGGGGCCACGGGCGTTACCGGGCTTGAAGCACTTGAGGCCGGACCGGGCCCTATAACGTTTGTCGCCGTTACCGTGAATGTATAAGCTTTATTGTTGGTCAGATTCTTCACGGTTATCGGGCTCCTTGTCCCTGAGACTGCCTGTCCCTCGCTGGGTGTTACGGTATACGAGGTAATGCGACTTCCACCGTTTGAGGCAGGCGCTTTGAAGTAAACGGTTGCCTGGGCGTTGCCGGCTTTTGCCGTTCCGATTGTCGGCGTGCCGGGGATGGTGGCGGGCTTTACCCTGTTGGAATGTTTTGACCACGGACCGTCCCCGATCCCGTTGGTCGCCCTTACGGTAAATGTATAAGTTTTCCCGTTGGTCAGGCCTGTCACGTTTATCGGGCTTCCCACACCTGTGGCTGTTATACCGCCGGGGTACGATTTCGCGGTGTAGAGCGTTATTGGGCTCCCGTCATTTGCCGGCAGCGTAAAATTGACCCTTGCGCTTGCGTTGTCCGGAACTGCCGGTTGGATTGCCGGGGCGTGCGGTACCGTGGCTGGAGTTACCTGGTTGGAGGGACCTGATGGGTCACCGGCCCCCATCTTGTTTGTCGCCGTTACCGTGAATGTATAAGCTGTCCCGTTGGTCAAACCTTTTACGGTTATCGGGCTTGCGTGGCCCTTGGCTTTGATGCCGCCGGGGCTCGAGGTCACAGTGTAGGAGGTAATGGCGCTGCCGCCGTTTGACGCGGGGGCCGTGAAGCTGACCTTTGCCAGGGCGTTGCCGGCCGTTGCCGTTCCGATTGTCGGCGCGCCGGGAACGACTGCGCCGGGTGTTGCTGTCAGGGAAAAAATCGTGCCGTAGCCGTGGGCGCCACCCACGTAAGTCATCCCGTAGAGCGTGGACCCCGAGAGCGTGAGGGAGCCGTAAGCGGCAATCCCATGCTTATAACTGAAGCTGTACAACACCTGGAACCCGACGCCGTCCGTGTTTATCTGTAAAATCGTGCCGCAACTGCCGGCGCCTCCCGCGTAGGTCGTCCCGTAAAACGTGGACCCCGAGAGCGTGAGGGAGCCTTGAGGCACAGTCCCATCGCTTTGGCTGAAGCTGTGCAGCACCTGGAACCCGGTGCCGTCCGTGTTTATCTGGAAAATCGTACCGACGTTGGCGACTCCCCCATAGTCCGTCATTCCGTAGAGCGTGGCCCCCGAGAGGGTTAAGGAGCCGTAAGGATAAGACCCATCGTTTGCTTCACCGCTGAAGCTGTGCAGGACCTGGAACCCGTTGCCGTCCGTGTTAATCTTGAAAATCGTGCCGTAGTTGTAGACTCCCCCACAGTTCGTCATTCCGTAGAGCGTGGACCCCGAGAGCGTGAGGGAGCCTTGAGGCGCAGTCCCATCGCTTTCGCTGAAGCTGTGCAGGACCTGGAACCCGTTGCCGTCCGTGTTTATCTGGAAAATCGTGCCGCCGTTGCCGGCGCCACCCCAAATGGTCATTCCGTAGAGTGTGGACCCCGAGAGGGTGAGGGAGCCGTAACCCCCGCCTTCGTCGTAGAAGTTGTACAGTACCTGGAACTTGGTGCCGTCCGTGTTTATCCGGAAAATCGTGCCGTTGCAATAGGCGCCTCCCGTAGAGGTCATCCCGTAGAGCGTAGCCCCCGAGAGTGTGAGGGAGCCTTGAGGCGAAGCTCCATCGCTATAGCTGAAGCTGTGCAGGACCTGGTACCCGTTGCCGTCCGCGTTCATCTTGAAAATCGTGCCACAGCCTTCGTTGCATGTATTACAGGCGCCCCCCGCGTAGGTCATCCCGTAGAGCGTGGACCCCGAGAGGGTGAGGTCACCTTTACCACGAGCCCCATCGCCTGTACTGCCTGCGAAACTGTGCAGTGTGGAGAATGCAGCCTGCGAAGCGGAGGGGTTCCAAAGCACCCCCGCCATGCAGATGAAGACCGGGATGCCGATAAGCAGGCGACGCACGAATCCCTTTTCTATTCTCATTTTCGTATCCTTAATGCAGGGGCAGACCCTGCTGTTGTGTTTGGGGAATGGCACCGGTTTGTGGTTTGCTTTGCATAAAATCACAGAGTCGCCCACTTGCCGTATAAGACGCATTATTACAAGTGTTTTTGAGTATTCGGAAAGTAACAAAATGCTGTCGTGAATATTTTATCGAATTCGACTTCAAAACGCCAAACAAAAAAGCCCGCCAAGCTGTACGTTAATATTTGCTGTAGTGCTTCGGCGGGATCGACTAAAGGCGCCATGAGACTCCTTGAAGCAAAGTGCCTCACCATGGTGCAGCCTATCCAG
Organism: Syntrophobacteraceae bacterium; assembly: GCA_050008735.1. Taxonomy (GTDB): domain Bacteria; phylum Desulfobacterota; class Syntrophobacteria; order Syntrophobacterales; family Syntrophobacteraceae; genus SbD1. The sequence continues at coordinate 4,261 of JBEKMB010000048.1, read as the reverse complement.
ATAGGCCACGCCATTAAGCCGGTGAGCGTGTTACGTATGGTATTTCTACCTCATGGTGCACTATCCATGACAATTGTTTGCTCTCTGGATGAAGCTTTAAATTAGATAATCTCACAGAGTTTCAATGCGTAGCCATCCGGTTTTGGCCACAGCGTCTAGCAGAAACATCGAACAATTTGTTCAGAAAGAATCATTCAGACGATTTGTCAGCGATATGGGTTTGAATCTCACTAACCGACAGAAACATTTCTTCCAATTAGAAGACATAAGGGTGCTTTGAAGTTTTTATTTGCTTTTCGAAATTGCAGAATTTTGCGCACACAACCGGAAACGGGGTTTATGCAAACCCCGCCACTTTTTATCAATCATCATAAAATAAGTGCAAGTACAGGAAGTTACTCAAATGTCAGGTTTCTGGAAGGTCCTGCGTCCTCCCGTGTGTGCTCCCCTCCGGTTGTTCACAACTGAAGGCATCCAGGCCGGTAATGTCCCGCCAGATCGACAGGATGTGGATGTCGTCGGTGCCCTCGCAGGTGTTCGCGGTTTCGAGGTCGAGCATGTACTGCGTGGGCCGCAGCAGGGGAAAGCTTATTATCCTCCAATGTCCCTGGTGCCGCCATGGCCCAACCGCCGCCAGTTTCGCCAAACTATCGCTATGTTTATTTTATATTGCAGATGAGGTGAGCTTCGCATTTATTCATGCATTGGCATGGAAATAACGCACGCATCCGTGCACCTGGTGTGCAACTCGCAGCTTACCCACCGGCAAAACAACCCCGGATTTTGGAGGGCAGGATGTTGAACGATGCAACTATTGACGAATTCAGGGTGAAGGTACGTGGCGAACTAATTGAACCAGAAGATGAAGGATACGAGTCCGCCCGCAAAGTCTACAATGCCACGATTGACAAGCGTCCCCGACTGATCGTGCGCTGCTCGGATGTGGCAGACGTCATTGCCGCGGTCAATTTTGCAAGAGACAATGGCTTGCTTCTGGCCATTCGAGGTGGCGGCCACAACGGTGCGGGCCTTGGTATGTGCGATGATGGCCTGGTCATAGACCTTTCGCGCATGAGGGGTGTGCGCGTAGACCCCCAGTCGCGCATTGTCCGGGTCGAGGGCGGTGCCACGTGGGGGGATGTCGACCATGTAACCCACGCGTTCGGCCTTGCTGTGCCCAGCGGGATTATTTCCACCACCGGGGTCGGTGGCCTTACCCTGGGTGGGGGACACGGTTATCTGGCTCGAAAATATGGACTTACCATCGACAATTTGGTGGAAGCAGATGTCGTGTTAGCTGATGGGCGCCTCATCACAGTCAATGATGAAAGAAATGAAGACTTGTTTTGGGCGATTCGCGGGGGAGGGGGCAACTTTGGCGTTGTGACCTCATTCCTGTTTAGATCTCACCCGGCAAAGACCGTCTGGGCCGGCCCGGTGCTCTGGTCGGTGGACCGAAGCGCAGAGGTAATGCGATGGTATCGGGAATTTATTCCGCGGGCCTCGGAGGACCTCTATGGATTCTTCGCCTTCTTAAACGTTCCGCCGGGCCCGCCATTCCCGGAGCATCTTCACGCAAAGACCATGTGTGGCGTAGTTTGGTGTTACACAGGACCGCTGGAAAATGCCGATAAAGTGTTTCAGCCCATTCTTGACTTTGGTCCCCCGGCTTTTGCACTTGTCGGCCCGATGCCGTTTCCGGCGCTCCAAATGCTGTTCGATGGCATCCTGCCGCCAGGATTACAGTGGTATTGGAAGGGTGACTTTGTTAGGGAGTTGAGTGACGCGGCCATCGCGGAGCATCTTAAACATGGTTTGGAACTCCCCACGCTGCTGTCGACGATGCACCTCTATCCAGTCGACGGTGCCGTGAACAGGGTCGGGAAAAACGACACGGCCTTCAGCCACCGCGATTCCAAGTGGTCGATGGTGATCGGTGGCATAGATCCCTATCCAGTAAACTATGAACGGTTGGTTGCTGTTAAGGCGAAATGGGATCCGGCAAATCTCTTTCGAGTGAACCAGAACATTAAGGCCATGTCATCATAATAGGGCAGCAGGGCAGAACCATGGGAGAGGTGATTCCTGCCTTTGTATCCGTGAATCAGCTCAAGGCGGCTGCCCTTCGTATCGCGGGGCGCATAAGAGTTCCTCTCCACCGGTTATTCCGACCCTGCCGCGCTCCGTTGCCCGGTCGTTGGTTCACAACTGAAGGCATCCATGCCGGTGATGTCGCGCCCGATCGACAGGATGTGGATGTCTTCGGTGCCTTCGCAGGTGTTCGCGGTTTGGAGGTCTAGTATGTGCCGGATCGTCGCATATCCAAGGCTCATCCCGTTCGCGCCAAAAATGTCCCTGGCGCTCCTTGCGATTTCCAGGGTCTTCCAGGCATTGAGCAATTAACCCGCTAAAAGAACCTCGAATAGGTTTAGAAGTCCTGGTCCGACTCTCTATTTCAAACTCTATTTTGAGGCCGCGGTTTAGTACGCGCCTGCCAAAAATCCGATGGAATTCAGGGAATTGTATCTGCACTGGCGTGCGGGTTCGCCCAGGTATTGAGTTGAAGCTAACCAGAACCGATACCTGCTGTTCTGCAAAGCCATTTGACTCGCTGACATCAACGAAATTAGTTTCAGAAACCTCCACTTTGAATTACTGCTGGCCAGTTGAAACTCAGGCAAAAATAGGCAAGGCTTCTGGAACAATTTTGATACTGCTCGCGAGTTAGATCTCCTGCACTCTTCGCATAAGACTTCCTCTCCTCCGGTTATTTCGACCCTGTTGCGCTCCCCTCTCCGGTCGTTGGTGCACAACTGAAGGCATCCATGCCGGTGATGTCGCGCCCGATCGACAGGATGTGGATGTCCTCGGTACCCTCGTAAGTGTTCACGGTTTCGAGGTTGAGCATGTGCCGGATGGGAGGATATCCGAGGCTGATTCCGTTTGCCCCCAGAATGTCTCTGGCGCTCCTTGCGATCTTGAGGGCTTCGTGGGCATTGTTCATTTTTGCCATGGATATTTGGGCGTGGCGGGCGCGGCCTTCGTCCTTGAGCCTCCCCAGGCGGATACATAGAAGCTGGGCCTTGGTGATCTCGGTCAACATGAGGGTGAGCTTTTTTTGCACGAGCTGGAAAGATGCGATCGGGGCTTGAAACTGGATTCGCGATTTTGCGTAGCTCAGGGCCGTCTCATAACATGCTGCTGCTGCGCCGACACTGCCCCAGGCTATGCCGTAGCGCGCCTCGTTCAGGCACATCAGGGCGGATTTCAGGCCCTGGGTGCCGGGCAGAAGATTTTCCTCGGGGACTGATACATTATCAAAATTGAGAACGGAGGTGACCGAAGCTCGCAGTGAGAACTTGCGCTCGATGAGGCGAGCCGAAAAGCCCGGCATGCCCTTTTCGACCAGAAAGCCCCGGATTTGTCCGTCCTGCGTTTTTGCCCACACTACCGCCACGTCGGCTATCGAACCGTTCGTTATCCACATCTTGCGTCCATTCAGAATATAGCCGCCCGCGGCGTTCACCGCCGTTGAGCGGATGCTCCGGGGGTCGGAGCCGGATTCGGGCTCCGTCAGGCCGAAGCAGCCGATTTTTCTGCCGCCCGCAAGCTCCGGCAGCCAGCGTTCCTTCTGTTCCACGGTGCCGAAGGAATAGATAGGGTAAATTACCAGGGCGTTCATGACGGATACAAACGAACGCAGGCCCGAATCTCCCCGTTCGAGTTCCTGGCAGGCGAGTCCGAAGGCGACGTTGTTCGCCCCTCGACCTCCGTATTCCGTGAGCTTTAAGCCGAACAGGCCCAATTGCGCCATTTCTGGAATCAGCTCAACCGGGAAAATCCCCTGCTCAAAATAGTCGGCGGCCTTTGGAAGGTATCGGCTCTCGACCCAAGTCCGCACTTGATCTCGGACTTGCTTTTCATCTTTTGCCAGAAGATCTTCGCACAAATAGTAGTCCGTATGCGGGGAATTCATAAAGCCTCCAGAAAATACCTTTGGACAGGATTTACAGGATTAACAGGAAAAGAATGAAAGACGACGGGCGTGTTCCACGCCCCTAGCGTAGGATGGAGATTGCTGGTCGCAACCAATTATTTCTCCTGTCAGGGCCAAGGGGCTTTTTTTTAAATCCTGTAAATCCTGTAAATCCTGTAAATCCTTGTATGTTTGAAACATGTTAAAAGCGTATAGACTGGCTGAGCAGAACCGCCGAGAATGGGTCTACCCCATGACTCGTCGGAGGCGGTTCTGCGAGGCCCC
>JBEKMB010000047.1:0-36177 GCA_050008735.1 Syntrophobacteraceae bacterium | reverse complement strand
CAGAACTCCCGAATCTGCTGGTTGGTTACCCGCTTTAAAACGAAACAGCGAAAATCCTTGTTGGTTGGAAGCCTTGGCAGATCGAGCAGAGTTGCTCCCGGATAGAAGTGTAAAGATCGAGTGCCGGAGTATGTGCTCGAGTCTTGGTCCCAAAACTCCGGCCAGATCTTTTTGAAAACGGAAATCAGCCCTGAAGTCACCAGATGATGGGAACAGGGTGAGGCCTTTTCGAGGGGATTAAAGGTAATGGGATATTCCAAATCTCCGGGATTAAAATAGACCACATCATCAATTCTCTCCTTGGGAACGAAGTCTAAAACATGCTCGGCCGGATCACCGTGCGGATCGATTAAAGCCACCCATCGACCATCCCGGATATCGGAAATGAGCATATTGGCGAGCAGGGTAGATTTGCCGGTTCCGGTTTTTTCCGATAACATGCATATGCCCGCGCCGGTTTTTTTGCCGTATCCCGAATTTTTTTTAGGCGAATTGTTGTACGATTTCGGTTTTTCGACCGCTAGTTCCTGCCAAGATACGAAGTAAAGAGGAGTGGCTCTGTCGCGGTAATTAATAAACACTCTGACGGGCAGCCATTCCGGGGGAAGATAAAGGGTCAAAAGCCCGGTGGTTCGGATTTTGGGGCCAATCTCAATGCCCCAAGAAATCGAATGGAACCTGGCGCTGGCGATTCGCTGGCCAGGGTTTTCTATCTCGAGACTCTTGCGGCAATTCCAGCGGCTGATGATGTCCATGACCAGAATCGATCAATCCTTTTCTCATTAAAAATTGACCTATTAGATTCCCCAACTTGCCTTGTGAAACACCCTCATTTCCTGTAGTGTCTTTTTGTTTTCATCTTCAAGAATCAATGACGATATGAAGTATCGTGGTACTGGTACAATCTGAGCCGGGAGGCCCTTTTTGCTAGGGTACCACTGCTCTGGATTACAGATACATTCATAACGGAAGGGCGGGGTGCATGGGTTTCCCGATTATCCAACAGATACGGGATTATCTCCAGCGACACGGTCCAGCATCGGTTCAAAAGGTAGCGGAAGCCATCCCTGAACTCGAAACTTGTGGGGGCGAGCAGAGAGCATTCCTTTTAATGCGCCTCGATCCTCACCTGGAGCCTGTGAAGGCGAACCAATGGGCATTTCGGTGTCTGCTACAACCCGATGAGTTGGAAGTCCGGGAATCAGCCGAGAAGTACTTCGCTTCGATCAAACGGCCCGGCGCTCCTCTATCCAGCGTAATTCAGCACATCCATCGGGAAACGCAGATAGAGCCAAGTCAGGTGTGTGAAATATTGGCAAAATACTATGTCCTTCACGGCTCGAACATATTCAACCGAAAGCGCAAAGAGGAACCATGAGGATGGCCAAAAAGAAGGAAAGCGCCTTGGAAAGCCTCCGATCACGAGCGGGAGATAAGCTCAAGGAGCTTGGCTACACTAAACTTGAGTATGATTTTCAACTCTATGACCCACTCGGTGATGGAAGCATGGAAGTCTCGGCCGAACTGGTAGCTTTCGACGAAACAGAGCCGGTTATTCTCTTTGCTTCGGCGTCGCCAGGAGAGGCATCAAAGCCCTCGATTCAAGACGATGCAAAATTCAAAGCTGGCCTGGGCGCAGCCGAGGGTAAGCCTTTCCGATTTGTGTGGGTCTGGGATGGAGAGAGCGATTTCCTCCTCGATCTTGAAAAGGATGCTCAGATTTCAGAGCTTCCCGAGCGTGAAAAGTGGCGGACGGTGGCCCGTCCCATCTCCGATTCACGCACACGCTTGGTACAGGAAGTATCCGCCGAGTATCACAGGGGTGATTTCCGGGCGGTTCAGCGCAAATTTGACCAGCTCCACGAGGCCATCTATTCCCGTGGAGGCGTGAAGCCCACTAATGCTGCCATCGATGAACTCGGCAAGTTGCTATTCCTGAAAATCCACCTCGAAAAATCGCCAGGATACGTCCTGAAAGAGGGATCGGCTAAAGGAATTCGGTTCTCTGAAATCTTTTCTTCTCCCTATGTTAAAAGTCGGCAGAAGAAAGCAGTAATCGAACTGAAAGATGCATTCCGCGAAATCAACAACCTCAAGCAATACCGTGCCAAGGACGTCAACGGCGATGAGCAAACCATTTTTTCGTATGATGAACCACTTCGTCTGGAAAACCCCGATGTGCTCGCCATGGCCATAGACGCACTAAACCTGCGTGACCGCGATGGAGATCCGATTCGCCTTTCTATTCCCGACAAAGAGTTGGTGGGAAATGGAGAACATGCTCGCATGATGCGGTCCCATCTTATTCATGAGGACCTCCTCGGCTGGGCTTTCGATGTGTTCTTGCGCGGTAAGTATGCAAGCGACGAGGGTCTTGCCACATATCTTACGCCGAGTCAGGTCGTTGAATGCATGGCACGAATGGCCTTCCACGATATCACTGACGCCGAACTTTGGGCACGTCGCGGCGATCAGAACCAGCGGGAGCGGTGGAATCCGTTAACCGAAGAGGAAGCTGCTCTTCCAGCCTTTCTTTGCGGCGATATCTGCTGTGGCACAGGACGTTTTCTAGTTGGGGCGCTTCGCGAAGTTAAGCGCCGTACCCTCGATGATAAGCATGTCGGGCATTCAGACGCCGACAAGCTCGCGTGGCTAACGCAGATGAAGCGACACAGCTTTTTTGGTGCAGACCAGGCCATCGGCTGCATCCAGAAGGCCCGCATCAATATGCTCCTCTATGGTGAAGACCACAGCCAACTCCTAAAGGTAGACGATTCCATCACAGATGAGCATATCGAGCGGCTGGCGGGAAGATTAGACCTCATCATGACCAATCCGCCCTTTGGCTCCGGTAAATATGATGACCCTAAAGGCATGGCCAAGATGCGGAGAGAAGATCTCGGCCTCGAGCTTGGTTGGTCCTGGAAGCCAGGTAACCGCAGCAAACGCAAGGAATTGACAAAAGCCGATCCGGCCTCACTGTTTATTGACCGAAACCTGCAGCTTCTAAAGCCTGGCGGGAGGCTGCTCATCGTAGTGCCAGATGGGGTTCTCTGCAATTCGGGTGATGCCTACATCCGTGAATACATAATGGGCATTAAGGATGAGAACACGGGTGAATTCCTTGGTGGCAAAGCCATTCTAAAGGCAGTTGTGAGCTTGCCAACCGAAACGTTCTCCATCGCTGGTACGGGTGCAAAGACGAGTTTTATTTATTTGCAGAAAAAACGCCATCCGGCGGAACAGCAAGGGCCTGTGTTTATGGCTGTGGCGGAGCATGTGGGATACATGAAGAAAGGAAAATCCGAAGTGCCTGACCCCGCTGGGAATGACCTTGTGCTCATTGCAGCACAATATGCGGAGGCATTTCGATGATCAAACACAAGCAGTTGTCAATGTGCCCAGAATGTACAGTAATCGATTGTTCTCTGATTTCAGGACGAATAGATGCATGGTTCTACCGGTCTGTATTCTTGGAATTGGAAGACAAGCTGTCATCCATGGCTAATACACCATGCGTGCGCCTCGACGAAATTGCAGGCATTTATCGTGACCCTTTTTGTTATGGGATGCCGTACATACAGGATGGGATTCCCTACATTCGAGCAGAAGAGGCAAATCAAGGCTTGGTTGATCCCAAGAAGTCAGTAAGAGTCTCTGAAGAGAGTCTTCAGAAATTCTCGAAAGCGGGCTTAGAGCCTTCGGATCTGATCATGACCGTTAGGGGTGCTAATGTAGGCACTACAGGTTTGCTTCCTGTAGATCCAAATTTTGTTGGTCTAGCTAGTCCAAACATTATTCGGATTCGAACCAGGACGAAGTTTAACCCACAATATCTATGGGCTTTTTTATCAAGCGAATCGGGGCGACTTCAAACATCACGTTATCCAAGCCAGACAGCACAGCCCACCATTCTTGGCGCAGACATAAAATCGTTTCGAGTCTTTTTCCCCGACCGCCCCATTCAAGACTACATAGGCAACAAAGTCGAACTCGCTGAACGCTGCCGAGCTGAAGCGGCCAGGCAGCGAACCCAATCATACAGACTGCTTTTTGAAGCGTGGGATTCTGACCGAGCCATCAGCGACGTTGAATTTGGTTCTCAAGTGCGTGCCCACTGGGTCAGCCCTTTAGTTTTTGATGAGCGTCTCGATTCTGAGTTCTATCAGCCTTGCTACCTAAAACTTGCGAATGATTTACTTGAAAGCGATTGTTGGCTACTGCGAGATCTGGTTGACACTCCCATAAAAGGAGTCCAACCCGTCTACGATGACGAAGGTTCCATACCAGCTCTGACGGTAACCCATATAGACGCTTTCATAATTGACGTTTTCGGAGCGAATGGTCGGGTTTCTCCTGAATGGCTCAATTTAAATAGCCGAGCAAATGCACGACCCGGTGAGATACTTATAACTGTAACAGGCCCGCCCCTAGGTGAGACTGTTGTAGTAGAGGAGTTCCATTCGTCAATTGCCATTAGCAGCCACATTGCTCGGGTTCAGACAAAAGACTCATTCGCTTATCCCAACCTTTTGTCTGCAATGCTGAATTCGACGTTGGGCCAGTTGCAGGTAACTCGGTCTTGCAAGGGCATTCGGCAAAAAGAGCTTTATCCCGAAGACTTTTTGAAATTCCGATTCCCTAAAATTCAAGACACACTAATCCAGGAGCTTGAGTCCAGTTTCCGTTCATCTTGTGTATTGTATGAAGAGGCTCGTGCCCTTATCGCAACAGCCAAAGCTGACGTCGAAGCCCTCATCATAGGCACGCTCGACACTGACGCGATTCTTTCTGGAAAACTAAAGTCACCCACCTGGGAAGCAATCGCCGCGCCCATCGACAGGGAGGATTGACATGGGGCGGGCATTCGATGCCTTTTCTGTTGACAACCTCAACAGGATATTCAAACTCGATAAGAGCGATCCAGCCCGACTCATCACACGCGAGAACAGCTGGTTGGAATTCAAGGAGAGTTTCAACTGGGGCAGCCGTGCAAAGTACGCAAAGACTATGGCAGCACTTGCCAACGCTCAGGGTGGATACATAGTTTTTGGTATCAAATCGAGACCACATGAGATCATCGGTCTAACAGGGACCAATTTCGAGAATATCGATGGCGAAAAGATCACTGCGTACCTGAACAAGACGTTCAGCCCTGAAATCGCCTGGGAGCAAAGGGTCTATGAAATAGCCGGAAGAAGAGTTGGAATCATCTATGTCGCAGATGCAAAATCAAAACCGGTCGTGTGTACGGGAAACGAGGGAGATGACCTAAAAGAGAGCGATATTTATTATCGCTACCGTGCACGCTCAGAACGAGTCAAGTTTGCTGAATTGCGTGCAATTCTTGAGTTGGAAAGACAAAAGGAGCGTGAACAGTGGCTTCATCACCTGAGACACATTGCAAAGGTTGGTGTTTCAAATGTGGGAATACTGGACACTGTATCGGGTGAAGTAGTTGGGCACGGAGGCCGTCTCCTTATAAGCAAGGACCTTCTTGATAAGGTTTCCTTCATTCTCGAAGGGCGCTTCGCTGAATCCACCTCACAGGGAGTGCCTACTTTACGGCTGATCGGCGACGTCCAATCCATTGATTCCGGGCTCCTTCAGCCCATAAAGCGGGTTCACGTTCCCAAAGCTTTAAACTCTTCAGAAATAATCAAAGCATTTCTGGATCAGGAGAGAGTCATCTCTCCATTGGATTACATCAAACAGATTTGCTATGAGAGCTCGGGGTATCTACCAGTTTACTGGTTCATTCATCTGGCTGGTCTAAATGTCCAGGAAGTCCTTAAAGAAGTTGCTGCGACTCCATCTCGGTCTCAGGCTAAGGAGATCCTGATTAGGAGGTTGAGTGGCGATGACCCACTGCAGATGGGCTCATTGACTACGGCGAGCGAGGCCAGTAGTCAGAGATTGGACCTTCTGCGACAAATCAAAGATCGAGGTCTCCAGCAGGATTCGCCTCCTGCATCTTCCAAACGTTTCTGTGAGGCACTCAGTAATCTTAAAGCAGGAGATTTTGTACCAGACCAGCTTTTTCCTATCATTAAAAGGCTGTTTTTCTCAAAGTATGATGACATGGATGGCAATACTGCAACTTGCATGAGGAAAGCAATCTGCCACTTGGACAAGGTAATGTACCGCCGATGGGATGTTGCACCATGAAAGGGCCAATTCCTCTAAATCCGGCCACAGCCAAAGGACTAGTCGAGCATCTCATCGCATGGGGAGAGGTGGCCGAGTGTGAGTTGGCAGCAATTCCGAACAGCTCTCACTGGCTCCGCGCATTCAAGGAAATCGGACTAATCGATGAAATTAAAGTAGAAAAAGAAGCTTCCTCCGCCCGGGTGCTGACACCTCACGCAGATTTGTTGCTGGATATGGAACCAGAGGTAGCCATAAAGTTCGCTTTTTTCCAATTCCCGAGCTACAGGCGTTATCTCTTAGGCATTCTTGCTGAAGGTTTGGTCATGGCTGCCCAAGCAAACATGATCAATGAGATCGAAACTTGGAGCGGCGGTGTACTCTTGCCGGTTTTGGGCGAACTGAATCAGGTTTTCGATATACTTGAGAAGAATGGCCGCCTCATAGAAAAAAGTTTAAGCAACATACATCAGCTCTGCGATGAACTTCCTGAACGGAACTTTGACTGGGCTCATTGGAATCAATTCCTGCTAGGGCAGACAGGGCGTCCTCAGGATCTGTTTGATTTTGCTATAAAGCGTTTCGTTCCTTATGCCTGCATATCCACAAATCCGAGCTGTAATAGTATCCCAGCTCTCATACGGCGTTTCCCCCTAAATGCAGATGAGGGTTTCAGCCCATCCCGGGCCCTGCAACCTGCCCCATGGAACATCCGACGGTCCCGAGTGAAGAGTGGCATAGCCTTGTTCGATTGCCGTGGTGATCCTCTCACCGATATGGATTTGCCTACCACTATCTGCGAAGCGCTGCAAAATGGTCTTCTGAATCAACCCTTCTACAAGGCAGTGGTGCATCTGGCGATCAGTGCCTGGCGTTCCCCAGCCATCAACGCACCTTCTATTGAATTCTTCGTGCCAACCGGCGAATCGTTGAGTGATGTTTCGGTTCTCTTTGCAGGTCGAAAAGTCGGTAAGCTCGCAGATTTGCTTCCGGATCTAGTAACTTTGCAAGCTTTTCACGTTCATGGGCTCGGTGACGGTCCCGTCCCCCCTGAACTGATGGGAAATCTTCTCAAGAATCTCCTTGCGCTCAATATCCTTTGTCAGATTGATGAATCCCTTGAATTGCACCACGAATTTAAGTCGAGTCTCATGGCAGCTCGTTTGAGAACAGTGTTTCGCTCGGGGAAGAAACTTCAAGAACGTATGCTCGAATTCCTTTCTCAGCGACGGACAGGAGTTCTTGAAAATGCCTAGAACATCTTTTCATATCGTCAAAAGCTGGCTTCTCGAAGCCTTGGAAAAAAAGGGTGGCCGCTGTGGGCTTCACGAGCTGGTCGAATACATAGAACTCATAAAAGGTGAATATCTCCTGCCTGATGACCATCTGCCCCAAAAAGGACACCCTAAAGATACTCAATTCAAATACTATTGCCGATGGGCCATCACATCACTCAGGGATGAGGGGCTAGTTAAACGTGGTTCACATCGGGGGATTGTGGAATTGGAGCCGTCGATTGCAGTTTCTCCGCAAGATAATGCACAGCCTATATCCCCAGGAACATATCAATCAAATAGTACGAGTCTTGACTACGTCCCTCCAGATTCCAGGAGCGCACCGACAGTTTCCGGAGACCAAAAGCAAGGCGGTCACCAGCCGTGGCTCAGACAAGAACTCGAAAAGCTACTGCCTGAGGACCGATGGGATGATGTTCTTCCCCACGAAAAGACACACCTCTTGCATGAATTAGAAGCCCGACTTGTCCTCAGCAATCCGGATCGAGATGAATCGTGGCGCATCAGCATGGCCAAGGCAATTTTTAAACGTGTTCAGGACATTGCTGCTGGAAGGTATCCCAAAATGGGCAAGGAGCGAATTGAAAAACCGCCCTCAGGGGCAGAGAAAACTGCGAGTTCTGGAACTCGATCATATTATCACGAGACCTGCGGTCAGCTTCTTGAACAGTATGTCCGGGAGCATTTTGTTCATGGAATGGAATATTCCAGAGATGAAATAGCGACCTGGTTTGCTGAGCGCTACCCTCTGTTCAAGCCAATCACCGTGCAGTGTCACATAGAAAAGTATACGACAAACTATCGAAGCCGAGTTCATTATAATGCCAAGCCGGAGCACGATCTACTGTTGCGAGTCAATAATGACTGGAACCGTATCCGCCTATACCAACCCAATGAAGATCCCGTACCGATCTATCAACTTGAGCAGCATAGCGGAGGTGACCAGCGTCGAGGGCAACGCAATTCAATCAACGTTCTAATAAGGAATATGATTGCGGATGGCGTAAGCCACGAGGAAATCATCGCAGCTCTACTCCCACGTTACCAGTCCGAATATGGTAATAAAAGGTCCGAAGAATGGATGCGCAACCGCATTCTATCAAAAATTCGGTATGTCAAAGGCACTTCTGCACGCATTGCGAATGCTGGTACACAACTATCTATCTCAATCGCAGCCAAACAGAATCCGGTAGAACGTCACCGTTCTTTACTCGCACATCTTTCCCGCTTTGGCGAGTTGACACAAATTGAGCAACAACAGCTTGGCCTTCAACCCGAAGATTTGACGGCATGGCTGGACTCTTTGATGGTCTTCAGACCCCATGCTATGGTTGCATCCCCTTTATTCCTCTGCACTGCAGAAGGCGATACCGACCCGGTTCATTTTACTACACGTCTTGCCATCCGCATGACCGGTGACTGCCTGGATAGAGCTGCCGCCAAAATCCCAATGGACAGCATCGAATCTTATGTTTGGGAACGCTTCGGGCGATGGCATTTACCACAACCTCATTTGGGAGACGCAAAGAGGCACGGGTATCTGAACAGGCCGGTTACTGAACCTGCAGATTTGGCCGAATCAGAAAAACTTGATCTTTTTGCTCATCTGCCGCCGCTTATCATCAGCGAACTGGTGCGTGATTCTGGGTTCTTGAATGAACAGCAAGGCTGGAGCGCGCAGGCATCGATCAAGGGCAATAACTTAGGGGGGCTTTCCCGCCAAATGAATCTCGGCTTTATGAGGCCAATATTTCTGTCTGAATTCGATCTGACCTTGGACACGGACGCTGAAATTAGCTTGGGTGACCTCCCCGTATCGGAAGTTTTATGCCGGGTTTATGTTGTGGCAGGATTGCCTCTCTGCACGGGCGAGGAATGGCAGAACAATCTTCGACTATCTAGGGTTGAGGTGGCGGAACGTATCCTCAGTCACCCCCTGTATGCTGCTATCGTCCAGTTTGAAGTCCATGGGATCACTGCCAAACTTTCGGGCAAAATAGCAGCAACTATTCGCCATGACCCGAACGGGTATTTCTTGGAAATCAACGGGAATGCCAGCACGCCTCTATGGCTAGCTTGCCGCACCATCCTCGGGGATTTGGGGTTTTGGCCGGTAACTGCCTCGAATAAAGATGCTGCATGGGAATCTTCGGTTCGACATGCCGTCGCTAACCTTGAGAAGTTAGGCATCCTGGAATGCCGAGCCAGTGAGGTTCGTCTGTGCGATGCTTTTACTTCAAGCATCAAAGCTCATCCTGCTCATCCCCAAAATCGTGGTGAGAAGAGCTTTCGAGTCCGGTTGGCTCAGTACCTGGAAAAAGCGTCGCGAGGTGTATCATGAGCGAGGAGCCAATCGGCATTGCATTGCCCAAACTGTTTTTATGGAGCGAGCCGAGCCGTTTTCAGGAATACCCGGCCGCGATGGCACGTGCAGAGGCTGGCCGAGTTTATACCCGTTTGGAGGTAGAACGTGAACTGTTTGATATCCTTCCAACCATGGAATACAAAGGCGGAATGCCTCGGGGCCGGCGAACCGATGGGATCGTAAACACCTATGGGTTAGAGCGAAGCGGGGTTCGCTACCGCATCAGCGGTATCAATCTCCTGCGCAAGGAAGCTGGTGGACTTTTGCCAACAGAGGAAGGGCTGGAGTTGGGAAGGCTTTTTCGAGACTCCTCGGAAGGATTCACGTGGCCGATTGCTCTCGCTCGTCAGATCCTGTTGAGAGAGCCGCGAACCCGCCTTCTGATCGGATTGATGCTTAGCGGGGCTCAGTTGGAAGTGGCTGTGTCAGGTTCCACCCTAACTGGATCATTGGTGCTGGTTCATGGAGACGTTGCCAGGGGAGTGATCACTCAGCGGAATTGCACGTGGTTTAACGATCTTCTCTGCGAGAACGCAGAGATGGCTCTTGGACCGTGCTGGCAGCAGGAACTGGAGGAATGCGGCATTCGCGCCCCTATCCGCTGGGAGGGCGTTCAAGGGGACCAACCTTCCACAAACGACCTGCCAACGGCATTAAAGAAGGCGTTGGCTGTCTTCTTTCACATACGGCTTTTCGCTGGTGATGGTGAAACCTGGAAGCTCGATAGCGGACATTTGAAGACGCTCCTTGGAGATGAAGTTGCCGGCAGCTTCAAAGTGTCCGGGGTTGAAAAGATAGTGGACCTGCCCGATGACGAGGCTTTCGGCAAAGCCTTGGCTCACACGGTCGACTCTGACGGCTTTGTGATCATAAGCCAACTGGCTGACCGGTTCGGCGAGCTCTTGAGCATACCTGCTCCAGACCGGGCGGCGTTCCTGGATAGCTATGTGCGGAGCGCGATGTATCACGATCAGGTCCGTCTGCTTGAACACCATCGCGGCCAGCCTCGAATGGGAAGAGGCCTCTTTGGAGACAACGATAGCCGCCAGGTGCGACTGGATTTCAATCCAAGTGTGCATCACGATATCAAATCCAATGCTCCGGGAAAGTTCGGAGCCGTGAAAAACACAGATGCCGGAGGAAGTTAATGACGCTTACAAAGCCTTGGGCAGCAAAAGGTGTTGCACTCTATCCGCCAAGTTTTTGCATGGTCGGACAGAATCAGGTGTTCAACGCACTACATCAATTTCGCCGGGCGTTTTGGGATGGGACATGCACCGACATAGCCGGATTCTTTGTAGCGTTCGGCGACTGGGGTCTCGGGAAGACACGGTTGGGATATGAACTCATTGGAGAGGCCACGGGATGCATAGACCAATGGCTCCTGAATCCGAATGAGCACATCATCGCGCCCTATCATCGCTCCGATACTAAAGCCCGCGTGCTCGAACCGGCCCTGAAAGACGGCATTCTACCTCTCTACATCCGCTACAGTTCAGTCTGTGATGAGGAACTTGACGCAGCGATTTGGGTTCCCCGTTTGGCCGTTGAGGCAATGAGGCAGACTCTTGATGCCAATCCTCGGGCGGGCGGAACATCCGAGCTCTATGCGGATCTCCAGAGTGCGCTCCATGTAAAGGGTGTGAGACTTGAGGCACTCGGTTGCGTTCGCGACTCGGGCCTGAGTTTTGACGAACGACTGAATGGCACCATGAAGGTGCTGACCGCAGCCGGCATCAAGCACCTCTGGGTTATTGTAGACGAGGTGGAAACTCCCGGTGATCTCAAGAGGGGACTTCGGGAGGACACACCAACCAAGGTAGACGATGAATTCCTCCTGATGGTCTCCGAGGTCATCAAACATGAAAACTGGCGTAGTCGTAACCCCTACGTGAACTTCCTGCTTCTTTGTTCCCTTGGTATGAGGGACCAGATTCACATCGGACCCAATCTTAGACGTGCCAGCAGCGTGACGTTGGAACCCAATCAGGTCACCGACGTCATCAATTATGTCGAGCACATCAAGGGGTCACTGGCCGACCCGGAGACAGTCTCCTATCCAGTCGGTACGCTCGAAGGGGCCTTCCTTGCTGCAAACAGGAACTTCGGCTGGTTCAATGTGATAATGGCCTCGATACATGAAACCCTGGCGCGGTACCGTGAGCGTGGTGAGACTAAGGAATCTTGGGAACTCCTGTGGGACTTTGCTAAAACCGATGCACGAGCCATTCACATCTTCAATGACAACGCAGTAATGCCGTTAATCGGCAAGGTCGCCGGGGTTCCGCCAAAAGATGTCGAACGACTGGTCTATGGTCAACTGCCCGTGGCTGTAGGTGGTCCATCGAGTAGTTCCGTCACGGTGGCTATGGCGGAAACTTTGCTTCAACATGAAATTGCAGGACGAGGCAAAGCATTTGCAGAGCTCGTCCAGATCCACATAGACGAACGAGGATTGGCTGACGAACTGACCCGAGCCGATGTCGGATTCAAGGCCCGAGAGGGCAAAACTGATACCTATTTCACTCCGACCTGTGAAATCTCGGTTGTCGGTCTTCTTGAAGCGCTTCGGGCTTTTTCCGTAACGGTCGACAAGGCGGCTGGCGGTGCGGCTGGAGACTTCGTTATCTACACTGATCTGGAACAATGGGGAGAGCAAATTGCCGCACTCTACCCTCGAGAAGGGATCGAATTTGGGGCGGAAGCGTTGCACCGGATTTTCCTGAAGTCTGAGTACCGGATAGAAGGCACGCGATTCATCGGGATGTCGTTTCGTCTCTGGAAAGAATTCGATAAGCTCCTGGTATCTTCTGGTGAGGCCCCACGCTTCTTTAAAGATGGGCAGTATGAATCGATTCTGGAAAAGCATGTACAGGAAGTCTCGGAGAATAAGCATAAACGGGCGTCAGCGGTGTGCCTTGGGCTCGCCAAGTTGTTGGATGAAAGCCTTACAGAAACACGCCAATCATCCGGGCTCAAAGGCCTACCCCACCAAATCTTTGCTTCATCCTTCGTTGCTCCGTCCCTGGAAGGGCTGCGGGTCACCCCCGATGGGAGGGCAACGATCGCATACTGCTTGGATGTGGAACAGACCGTAGACCGTCTCAAGACTTTGGTTGGGCTCGAGCGCGTTCATCCGATCCTGGTGCTACTCCCGGCCACGGCCGATGTGGCAACGTTCGAGGAGCAGCTTTCAAAGTCCCCAACGCTCAAACGATGCGTCATTTCCAAGAGACTTGTGAGCCAGGAGGAGGACTTCCTGCTCAAGTATTCCGGAAGGGGCCAGGTGTTCGACCCCCGGATTGCGCGACTGAGCAAAGTCGCTAACGGCCTCTTGAAATCCTATCAGGACGACTGGCAGGCCAAGACGAGGGAATGGGCCAACGGTCTTCGCAGGAGCGGCCATCTTATTGCCCCTATCTGGAGTCGTGCTAAAGGCGTCAGCGTAGCAGACTTCGCGAAGGGTTACCGATTTATGCTGGCGAAGAAATGTTCATTGGATGCAACACATAAGGATCACGGCGGCCCGCTCAGTGATGTGGAATTTGAAAATTGCCGTCAAGCAGCCAAGAGAAATATCGAAACGCCGGCAGGATGGAGGCATGGAGATCTTCTCGACATTTTGACCACCGATGGCAACAGTCTCCCGAAGGTACCACGCTGCTTTTTCGCCTTGCTCCAAGAACTCAAAACGCAATCTTCGGTATCGAAATTGGCCGGTAATTTCTTTTTTGCAGTTCCCGAAACCGAATTCAAGGTGGCTCAGCAACTGGAGCAGATCCTTGAAGTCCTCCTGGGTGTTGGCGTCGTGCGAAAGACAGGTGAGCTCTATAGGGCTGTTGACCAGAACCTGTTAGAGTCACGGCGTCAGTCCGCCTCCAATTGGTTGAAAAATGAGTCCAAAGGCTTGATAAAGGAACTGGAGGATCTCTTTCCAAACCAGGCCAATATTTTGCTCAGTGCGTCCTATCCAACTGCCATCATTCAGCTAGAAGAGGCCGAAAAAAAGGTCAAGGCGATAGATTTTAGCCTCCTAACCGCGGCAGATATCGATAGCCTCTCCGACGATGTATTTCAACATTTCGTGGGGGACATTCTGTCTGTGGAAACACTGATCGCTGGTGTCTGTCCTTTGGACATCGGTGACCAAAGCCACCAGGCATTCGATTGCTCGCCCGCAGGCATTATTGGGTTTGAGACCCGATACAACTCTTTATCCCTCTGGGAGAAGGTCTCGTTTCTGACATGGCTAAAAAAGACTTTCCTGAATGAGCGTGACAGCCTGATCCAGGAAATTGATGAGCTCATTGCAGAAGCAGCGAATCTTGCAAAAGCTGAAGGAGAGCCTTTTCCGATCGCACCACTCACTCTTCCGCTGAAGGCCATTCGGAGCGAGCTTGAGAATACCGTCAGGGGTCCCAAGGGTGGGACGGGGACTCGCATGGCAACGATTAAAGTTGCACAGTATACCTTGCTGATAGACCAATACCTGATCGATTCAAAATATGATTTCGCATGGAAGCGGATGGATGCTCTGCGCAGTCTGATCAGCAAAGACAAACCCCAAAGCTTCTTTGCACGTTTCAAGAAGCTGCACAGCCAATGGGAAAGAGCAGTCAAACAGTTCAAAGGTGCCGAAGATCAATGGAAGAAATTGGCCGACTTCCTCTCTGATGCACCTCAGGATATAGTAGATAAGCTCTCCTTACTCAAAGCCGAAATGAAGAAATATGAAACCCTCATCAGCGGAGGTCTCCAGCAACAGATACAATCACTCTGTGATGACCTTGCCGAAGATCAGCTATTGGATTCCCTAAAGACGGAAGTCGAAGCTTCGGCACAGGCTGTTCAGCCTCTTGAGCAATCCGTTCGAAATCAAATGGAAAACATTCAAACAAGACTTCGCGATATCATCAGGAAAAACGAGTTGAGAGCTCTCAATCGTGTCTTAAAGGTGCATGGGCGGCCGGTTAAGGAAGAACCTGCGGCGGCTGCCACTTATGCCAAGACGAAGTTAGCTTACGAATCGTTCAACGGTGATGTGGCCGTCCAAGGCCGAGGTTTCTTCGATGATATAGGGAAAGCCACTAACTTCGAATTGTGGGTGGACATCTGTACAGGACTCCAGAATAGCACCTACGAGGAGGAGAACCACCCCGATCACGCCAAGGCAATCATGGAATTGAAGGCGATGAAGCTTATCCGCTCAAAATTGGAACTGGGATGAAAGTCAGGGTAGCAAAAGAACAGATCGATCTATTCGAAATCACCATACTCGAGCAGTCTGCAGAACTTGAAGCTCTGGACTTGGTGGATTTGGCTGAACATCCCAGCACTGATCCCGTGGTCTTTGTCGGGAGGAGTATGACCAGAGAACGAGCAGCAACCATTCGCAGCATTGCCGATGCCGTTTTCAAGTCGGGTACCGTGATGCTCATTGTCCCGCCTTTTGCCGATAACGATATCAGCCTCTATGTCGATGCACGATTGTCAATTCGTGTTGTACGTCGACCGCCCACATCAGATTGCAGTGTAGTGACACCTGAGTGGCAAGCTCGTCTCGGGTCGAAACTCAATATCCGTTCCGACCACCATATCGAAACAGCCTTGACTGCTGGCGAGACGTGTCTTGATGGAGACGGAAAAATCGTGCTCTTGCGCTATCAACCCAAGAATACGTCCGGAGCAGTGTTTGTCAGCACCCTTCAGCTTCTTTCATATACAGCGCTCACCGATGAATCCGACCGAAATGTTTTGATTGCAGAGGTTCTCAACTGGCGAAATCTCCAGGTTGCCTCCGCACATACTGTTGAACATACTTTTATCGATGCTCACGTGCCGACCAGGGAAGAGCTGTCAATGGTGCTTCTGGCGATCGTTGCGTCGTCTTCTTTGGATAGCAACACGCTGCAACAGACCACGGATACATATTTCGGCGGGCACTTGAGCGATCACGTGATTTCTAGGGTTCTTGCATACCTGGAATCGGAGGGTGTGATCGAGCGTGTGAATGAGCAATCCCACACCAAAATCGCGGATCGGCGTCTGAATGAGGCAATTGAGGCCCTTGGTTTACATGCCTATGCCCGCGAACTGAGAGAACTTGTCAGGAACGGTATGGAGGCTTCTGGATGAAAAGCATCGAACTATCGCGCGCGCTGGCAGCGGCCATGAACCTCCGCCTTCCCGGGACGGTCGGCAGAATCGCAAACAAGATGCGCTACATAGATGAAAAAGCTCCAATGTTTATCAAGAGCGGCATCATTCGCGATATCGAGGCGAGGCGTTTTGAGAGGATTCACGCGGTTGGCATCTCATCTCGCAGCCGTAGCATGCCTGCGCTGGGCGGGGTTCTCTATGGTGCTGCCGCACTTCGTCATGACGTAATCATCACAGATAACGGTGTGGCGGAGGGATTCCAGGACAGCCGGGTTGACATCAATGACATGAATTATCTCGATACATCTGAGCGACTTGCCTGGAAAGAGTATGTGCTGGTCTACCGGTTGCTATCCGACGTGATGGATTCCAAACCGCGTCCAAACATTGTCTTTGTGGATATCCCTTTACTTGTCCCGCGTGCTGAACAGAGCCTGAGCCTTGGAGAGTCGGATGTTGAGGAAGAATGGCGGGAACTAACCGAGGTCATGGAAGGCTTCTGGCAGCGTTTTCTGACCACAATTTACCCGAATGACCCAACCGGACCATACCTTGTCTCACTACAAACAAAGAAAGACCTGAACGCAGCGGTTTTGAACGCTTTGAGAGAAAAGGGTTCGGATGGGTCCCCGGAGCCAGTCAGCCAGGACGCAATCCAGCTTGTTCAAGATGAATGGGCTCAGTTGCGTCGTGTAGGGGTTCTCCGTTTCCTAAGATCCACGCTTCGAGCGGGGCGGAGGACCGCTGCCTACTATTATGAAGCCCTCGGCCGGCAAATGAAGCGATTCGAGCCGCGAACTATCGCCAATTATGGGCTCATCGGATTTCACCTCCAAGTGGGGCTCCGAACACCCATTTGGAAGATCGAGACTGTTGGTGGCCAGGGGAAATGGGAGCCTAATAGGCTCGATGAGCTCGCCAGCCTGACATCATATTTGACGCTGCACGATAATTCCAAAATGAAGCCTCTCCCCCTCTGGTACGCGGAACAACTAGTCAGGATGCCTCGTGAGGTCCTCCTAAATTACCTGCGATCAACTCTCGGCATGCTTAAGGATCGTGCTGTTGACCGGGCCTGGCTTGAAGGAATCGAAAGCATGGAGGATGAAGAGTAGACATGTTCAAAGACGACGATAACTTCATTGGCAAGCTGATAGGAAACACGGGGCAGCCCAACAAGCTTACGGTGGCGCTGCGCAACAGTTTTTCCGCAAGGCGGGGTGAGTTCGTTCGGGTAGCCCATCAGGAACGGGAGAACGACCCGCGAATGGATGTTTTGGGCAGAATCATTTCTTTATCTCGCACAAACATACTATTTAGCCCGGCTCTGGGGGAAGGAATCAGCGAGGTTGAACTGTTGCCCCAGTCGCGAATGAGCGGTGAGACTGTGTACGGAACAGTCGAACTTGTCGGCTACAAGGATCCCTACACCGGCGAAATCAGGATTCCGCGGCGACCTCTAAATCCAGGGACTAAAGTGTACAGCGTCGATTACGCATTTCTCACCAGTTTCTATGAATTCTCAGAAGATACGAGCATCCATATCGGTAATCTTGTGGGATACGAGAAGGGAGACAACGTTGTACCGGTGTTCCTAGACGCCAATACTCTCGTGACAGAGCATCTAGCCGTGCTGGCGATGACAGGGTCCGGTAAAAGTTACACTGTGGGCCGCATCATAGAGCGGCTTGTTTCCCAGTTGAATGCTTCGGTGGTCGTTTTTGATCCCCATGGAGAATACGGCAAGGCATTCCGGAATGGGGTTCTCAACTTCAATGACGGAATCGACCGTGTGGAGGATCTCCGCGATCGCGAGAAACTGACGCAAATACAACGACGCCTTGCCGGGCTCCAGGAACGTGGGGCTGGCATCAAAGTCTATACACCACAACTTCGCAGTTTTGATGAGAAGTACGCTTCCAAGAACGAGAAGCTGGCTCTGCAGCTTGATCACTTCGATGTGGATGAATTCTCGGGGGTCTTGCCTGGTTTGACTGAACCTCAGCAGCGTGTACTTGACGTTGCACTTCGCTATTGGAAAGAGAACTTCGATGAGCCTCGGGATATTCAAGAGCTATTCACAGTCCTCGATGACCTCGACCGATTAAGAACCTGGATTACTCAGACCGGCAGTCCGGGCGAGGCAAACGCCATCAAGGGCGGAAGTGCAAATATTGCGGCAATTCGTTTGCGCCGTATGATCAACGAGGCGCAGAGCTTTTACAGCCGCGCGGCCGGAGAACCTTTCGACGTCTATAAAATGGTCGGAGACAACAGTGAACACTTAGGACGGTTGTGCATCGTAGACCTCCAGGGCTTATCTACAACCGCCCGTCAGGTAATAGTGGCGCTTATCTCCAGTGAGTTAATGAAGGCGGCGAGCGACAAGCAGCGGCCTATACGCCCTGTTTTTGTGATTTTTGAAGAGGGCCACAATTTTGCCCCGGCCGGCGAAGCATCCATTTCCAAGAATATCATCAAGCGTATTGCCGCTGAAGGCCGCAAATTTGGAGTTGGCTTCGCCATCGTCAGCCAAAGACCCAGCAAGTTGGATTCGGACGTCACAAGCCAGTGCAATACCATCATGGCTATGCGTATCAAGAACCCAGATGACCAGAAATTCATTCAGAAGACTTCCGACTACTTTTCGGCAGCTGACTTGGACGAACTCCCTACATTGTCCACCGGTGAAGCTCTCATTTGCGGTCGAGCAATCATCGCGCCGCTTGTGGTGAAAATAGGGATGAAAGCGTTGATTCATGGTGGTGAATCTCCTAGGGTCTGCGAACGTTGGGGAAGGGTTGATTTCGAATGATTTATAAGTCGCCGTTAGCTGCTCGGATTTTCGAGATGCTTTTACAGGGTGATGTCATGGCGAAGGAATTTCCCATGCTTCTTCGTTGTGGGATAGCAGATACCGGGGTAACGGTGCATTCTCATTTTCTCACATTTCTTGCGACGGTTGGTCAGAGCTTGGGATATGCCGCCGTAGCTGAATGTCCGATTATCTGGGCTGATAGGTCTAAGGTCGGTGATGTGGTTGCAGATTCAATCTGGTTTGATAAGGAAACGCTTACCCCTCGAGTTGCGATTGAATTCGAACGGTTTGAGCATGGGGACGAGCCGAAACTTCGTCAGAAGGTGGAAAATCTGACGATTGCCTCGCTTGCATCTACGGATTTAGAACTGTCGTTATTTATTTACTGGGTTCGGACAGGGTCTGCTCCTCGCAGCATGGAAAGCGTGGTGGACGTTTACCGTACGGGTTTTCGTCGGCGGGGTTGCGATGTTCCACCGGCAGTTTCACCGCTTATGATCGTCAAATGCGTCATGCGTCCCGAAAAAGGGGGACACAATTTGCTGTTTGGTGAGTTCCTGCGCGATGAACGGAACGAACGCCTGGCCATAAGGACGTTTTGACAATGGCACTCATTCTTTTTAGAGGGAAAGAGGGTGAACTGTTAGGCGATCGGTTTCGTCTCGTCGGTGAGGTCGGCAAAGGCAGTTTTGGTGAGGTGTGGCAGGCGTCGAGACTTTCGGACGGTGCAGTTGTAGCATTGAAGATCCCAAAAGATCAGGAGAAGGGGGAAGAAGTACTAAAAAGAGAGCCAGACATCATTAAAGATATCCGCCATCCTAACATTGTCCGCGTATACGGATACCACAATATCAGTGAGCTCTTCCTCATCGAAATGGAGTATGTCGATGGGTACGATCTCGGTGAACTACTTGACGGAGTAAGCGCCAAGGCCCCTCTAACATTTGAACAAATGCTCAAGTGGACAATGCAGATACTCGACGGCTTGGCCGTGGTGCATCAGGCAAGCATCTCTCACAATGACTTGAAGCCACAAAACATCCTTATTGACAGGTGTACCGGTACTGCGAAGATTACAGATTTCGGAACCAGCCGACTTCTCGAAGACGTATGGGTATGGACTAAACGCCATGGCACCGAAGCTTACATGGCGCCGGAAGTTGCGTTGGACGGGAAGCGTGGACGCAACGTCAGCGATATTTATTCAATCGGCGTTCTCCTTTATGAAATGACAACTGGTCGCTTACCTTACCTGAGTCCACACCAACTTCTCACGGGAGCAAATGTAGCCAAACCAAGAGAAATCAATCAGGACATTCCGGAAGAACTCGAAGCGGTGATACTGCGAGCAATGGATCGACGACCGGAGAAACGGTATCAAGATTGCCCCACTATGCGGACTGACATAGAATCTTGTTTGACCTCATTGCAGAATGCAGTATCCAGCAAAGGCCCCCCTGCACGCACTGTTTCCACGGAACTCGGTTTTCGTCCGCCTTCATCGAGCCCACTTTATTATCTGGAGTTGGCAAAAAGGCTGTTGGCTGAAAATGACGTTCATGGAGCGCTTGGAGCTGCAGAAGCTGCTGTGGACCGCAGCGATGGGCATCCACAATATTTGCGAATGCTCGCCGGAATATGCTTTCGCATTGGATATAACCGAAAAGCGATTGGTGTCTATGAACAGCTCCTTGCTACTTATGACTGTGGATATCCTGTTGAGAGCCACCAGCGGCGTGAAGTAGTCGAGCGCCTCGGCCACCTTTACACCATCCAACAAGAATACCAGAATGCAGTCAGAATCTATGAAGAACTCGTTCGAATTCATGATCGACCTTACAGCCGGTTCCGACTTGCGATAGCTGCGGGGCTCGATGGCGATTATAAACGCGCAATTGCCCTTCTTGAAGAAGTCCGCAATGAGCATCCTGAAGCCGTTGTAGTCTATAGTAAGTTGGGCTGGGCTCATGCCCTGAATGGCAATGACCGACTGGCCTTAAGTTTTTATAATCAAGCGCTGGCCCTTGATGCTCACGACATATTCAGTCTGTTCCAACTTGGCCAGTACTATTTCATGCTTGGTGACCGTCGACGATCTGGTGAGTATTTCAGGCGTGTCCTCAATGCTGATCGAGGGGGTGATTACGCAATTAAGATAAGGGAGCTGATTGGTGACTTGGGTTGAGATAAGAATAGATTTAGGAATCTGGGAGAAGTCAGAATCCCGCCTTCAGAACCCTTCATGAACTCGGCGGCTCAGGTTCAATTGAAGAAATCCTATTAGATGCGGACCAAAGCCAACTCCTCAGCTCTAACTAAACTTCAGTCAAGGTTGCAACTTGTTGAAAATGCGCTATTTCGGGTCCGATTCCCGTTACCCGCCCAGAAATGAGGAAGAGAGCTTCGGCTCTCTTTTTCTGTTATGCCGGGCGCGCGAGGGGGCTGTGCTTCTTGATCGTCCCGTGTGTCATACTGGCGGCGCCGGGGCAGGAGAGGGTGATTTCCCTCTCCCGTCCGATTGCGCTTTATGTTTAATGGAGGCCGGCCTATTGAGCCGGAAAGAAGGTATAGCTAACCCAGACCAGCAATGCGAGCGAGAGCACGCCGATGGACAAACTCCAGACGATGAGTTTTTTTTCGACGGGCAGAAGGGGCTCCCATTCCATTTTTTTCAGCTCATCGACCAATTGGGACTGTTTGTCGGCCATAGTTCGATCCTCCTTTCGCTATCCTATACCAGCGGCGGTTTCACGCCGTGGAAGAAGATCCATGAGATGAACAGCCCGATCCAGATGATAAACCCGAAGAGCGAGATGACATAAACGGCGGCCAGCTTGCCGATGCCCTCCTCCCAGAGTTTTTTGAAGTTCGACATCAGACCGATGGTGAAAAAGGTCAGGGTAAAAAAGATCCCGCGAAACAGATTTGCTTCACCGGTGGCGGATTTGGCCGCCGCCATGATGCCCTTGGGACCGCTGGCCTGACGATTCAGGTCATCGATCTTAGCCTTGTCATCGGCGATCATGGCGTTAAGGGCGGGCGCCGCCGTCGCGTCCTGGGCGGCGGTAAGCCGCGCCTGGTTTGCGCTCACTTGTTTGGTCAGCGCGGCTACCTGGTCTCCGATGGCTGTTACGTTTTTGGACGCCGGAATGCAGATCCAGAGGATAATGGCAAAGGTGACCACGTAGCCGATGACAAACTTGGGAAATCTCTCCCATATTTGCCCCGGCCTAACCTTTTCGCCTGGCTTGCATTCGATTACCGAGCACCAGATGATGGCAAGCACAAAGGCCCATACGCCGATGAAGATGTCGATGAAGACCTTGACGGTTGCGGCTGCGCCCATGATCCAGCCTTCTTTGTAGTTTACCCCGTCTACGGCGAGGGCCTTGGCTCGGATGAGCGAGTCGGTGATGGCGCCGGAAGCTACGGCCGCGCCGTCCGTTTTGACTGCAAGTCCCATCCATGCCCCCGCCACCATGGGTTCGCTGTGCAGGAGGTGTTCGGCGAAGAAGGGGAGGATAAGCAGTTCGACCACCGCAAAGATTACGACGAGTGAGGAGACCATGATGGGCACTACAGGTCTGGCCTTGATCGCCGCGCCCGTGGCAATTGCAGCCGAGACGCCGCAGATTGAAATGCCCGAGGCCAGTGGGGCGGCCCATTCCCTGCTGAACTTGAAGTATTTGCGGGCGATAAAATAAACGAGCGCCCAGTAAATGAGGTATGCCTCCACGATGGCGCAAAGGCCGCGGAACATAACCGCTGAGGCGAGTCCGAGCTTCTCGGCGGCGGTGATGCCAAGGAAACCTCCAAGGATCACGATGGCGGTCTTAATGTAGAGCTCGGGGCGGACGGCCTCCTTGATCGCCAAGGCAAAGGACGGGAAGAAGTTGCCCAATATCAGGCCGACGACGAGGGCAACGATAAAGCCCGCCTCCGGTGTAAGCTTGAGAGACCAACTGATGCCAAACTTCTGCATGTCGGCCGGGGTGGTTACGGCTATGTTGGCCCAACTCCCGATAATCCAACAAATGTAGCTGATCCAGAAAACGACGGTGAAACCGATGATGAAGTTCTTGATATCGGCCCTGAGGGCCACGGCGCCGAGAGTCATGATTGCAGTGAGCACAATGTAGGTGACGATGAGTGCTCCGAGTCCGCCGAGGTCTTTATATGCCGCGGACACGGGATTCAATGCCTTTGCGAGGCTGGTCCACATTCCCGTGGTGACGCTCCATCCCAGGATGTCCCATCCCACGAATACCCCGAGGCTCAGAACAAAGATGATCAGGCCAATCCACACAGACAACCAATCTTCGCTGATTCCCTTCTTCTGTGTCGCCATGCTCATTTCCTTTTGTTCGAGTTGGTTGCAAAAGAGAGTTCTCTCAGTGGGACAGATCTGTCCGAAACATCGAGAAACCCTGCTCGTTTGCCCTCCTTTGGATCTTTGTGTTGTTTTTTGCACCTCCTTGTCTAATGGTGAACGGACCTTTGGGTCGACAGGGGACTGTAAAATCATACATCTTTGGTGTTTGGGCTGAAAAGTATTTATTTCCTGAGAATTGTAAATTTAATCATGATAAAGTCCACCGAGTTCTTTTGGTGTGCGAAAAGGTGTGTGGAGTTCAGGTGAACCCTGTCGCAAAACGGGTATCAAATGCTTAGCATCTCAAGCTTCGCCACAAGGATAAACTATTAACCCGCGGAGTTATCAGCTGTGAGCAGATTTGACGATATAAAGGACCAACTCATTAGAGATCCCAAGAGGTGGCTGGTTACGGGAGTTGCCGGATTTATCGGGTCCAATCTCCTCGAAGCGCTGCTCCAACTCGATCAGTCCGTGGTTGGCATGGACAATTTCTTTACAGGATATCGACATAACCTTGAAGACGTGGAGAGGGCGGTCGGCCCTGCAAGGTGGAGCAGATTCGAGTTCATCGATGGTGATATCCGCAATGCTGAAGATTGCCGCAAGGCGTGTGCGGGGGTTGATTACATACTTCATCAGGCCGCCCTGGGCAGCGTGCCCAGATCGATCGACGACCCGATCACGACTAATTCATGCAATGTGAACGGGTTTTTGCAGGTGCTCGCCGCGGGGATGGGAGCGGGTGCAAAACGCTTCGTGTTCGCAAGCTCATCCTCTGTTTATGGAGACAACGCAAGACTTCCCAAGGTAGAAGACGAAATAGGAGAAATGCTCTCACCTTATGCGGCTTCAAAGCTTATCGATGAGATCTATGCCGGGGTTTTTTCAAAAGTCTACGATTGCCGCTGGATTGGACTGAGATATTTCAACGTGTTCGGAAGGCGGCAAGACCCGAAAGGCGCATATGCGGCCGTGATTCCCCGTTGGATCGAAGCCCTCATAAATGGGGAGACCCCGGTCATCAACGGCGATGGAGAGACCAGCCGTGATTTCTGCCACATATCCAACGTGGTCCAGGCGAATATCCTGGCCGCCATGTGCGAGGGCCCCGAAGCCCTCAACAGGGTATACAATATTGCCTATGGACAACGCACGACCCTGAACGAGTTGTTTTTGCTCATAAAAAGAAGCCTCTCCCCGATCATTCCCGAGGTAGGGGGCATAGGACCCCAGTATGGGCCCATGCGCAAAGGAGACGTTCGCCACTCTCTTGCGGATATCTCACGGGCGGTGGAGTTGCTTGGCTATGCTCCCCGGTACAGCGTCGTGATGGGCATGGAAGAGACCATGCAATGGTATGTCGAGGCGAAAAAGTAAATGGGAAAAAGCCCCGCCCAGGTTGACGTTTGAGTTTTTAAATCCTTGCCCGTATCTGTTTTATCCCGAATTGGATAATGCCTTGCTTGCGGCCTGCTTTCAGGCGGATTTTCTTCCAAGGGTTCGCGCACGAGCGAAACTCAAGTCGAGCATATCCATTTTCCGCACATTTCGTATCCGCCGGCCATGCTTATCTTGACCGTAAAACCTTCCGTACCCGCGTAATGGCGGATCGGACGATTATGTGAACAAATGAAGGAGAAAAGCGATGGGCGACAGGTCGAAGAGGTTGGCGGAGCGGTTTAAATCATTTAATGAGGAAGTGATATCGTTTGTTGAAAGCTGTACGGAAGCCGACTGGCGCAAGATCGGCGTGGAGGATTGGCCGGTCGGTGTGACCGCGCGGCATATTGGAGCAAGCCACTACTCCGCGATATCGGGGGCAAAAATGATCGTCAACGGCGAGAAGGTCCCGGAGATGACGATGGAGCAGATCACGGAGAGCGCCAATCGCCATGCCAGGGAACACGCCGGGTGTACGAAGCCGGAAGTATTGGAGATCCTTCGGGACAGGGGCGGAAAAATGATAGAGTTCGCGGGCGGCCTCAAAGATTCGGAACTCGATGAAACGGGCTACCTTCCGGCTTTAGGCGGCAACACAACGGTGGAGAAGTTTCTCGAAGTGGTTATCCTGCGGTCTGCAAATGAGCATTTCCAAAGCATGAAGGCAGCCGTCGGCAAAGAGGCATGAAAATAACAGTTCAAATCGCGCTTAAGAAGCTTATTTAAGGCATGCTGACTTTCTCCGACCATTGGTTGGAGTTTGCTTTCCGGTTTCTCGGCCGTCCGGTAACGCGCCCTTTCGTAAAACAAGATGCTATGGGGCTCTGCCTCTCGCGCACGCAAGGCTAAGGGATAAAGCCCGAGGGTCGGGGCGTTCCCGACCTTGCGCGAGTGGCGCGGCATTCTCATCCGACAGGGATTGTAAAGTGAAAACAGGTTTTTATATTTAATTATAACTGCTTATACCGATGGGACGCTGAATCCGGATAGAACTGCTTGGAGTGCCGGGCATGCGAGGGTGGTCGATAAAGGAAGGATGGAGAAAATATGGCCTGATAGCTTTGTCGGCTGTCATTGCCGCCTTTCCGTTGCGTCTGGGGCTGGTGGAAATTGCGCACGGCGCCGACAGGCAGGCCGGAGACTACTCCAGACCCAGCGATGAAGATCTCAAGAAAACTCTGTCACCCCTCCAGTACAAAGTGGTCAGGGGCAAAAGTGCCGAGCCGCCCTTTAAAAACGAATACTGGAATAATGAAAGAAAAGGTATTTACGTGGATATCGTCTCCGGCGAGCCTCTTTTCAGTTCCCTGGACAAATTTCATTCCGGCTCCGGTCGGCCAAGTTTCACAATGCCGCTGGAACCCGATAACATTGTGGAAAAACGGGAATGGAGCTGGTTCATAAAACGCACCGAGGTCAGGAGCAGCCTTGGCGATTCACACCTTGGGTATGTGTTCGACGACGGTCCTGAGCCGACAGGGAAGCGATACTCAGTAAACTCGGCAGCCTTGAGGTTCATTCCCGCTGAGGATTTACTGAAAACGGGGTACGGAATGTATTTGAGCATCTTTTCATGCGGAAAAAACAAAGCGGCTTGTTGAGATCATCGGCCGTGCATTGCCACGGAACAGACAACTGTTTGTGGCTCATCTGTTCGATAGACATTGGCAACAATCCTCCGGATTTCAAATTCATCGGCCGGACCACGAGTGGGTTGGCGGCGTCTTGATTTCAGCACCGTTTATTTGCAGGGCAGGAGATCGCAATGAGGGTGGCCGCTATCGTAAATCCTGTTTCAGGAAGGAAAACGGCCCGCAGGCAGTGGCCTGCCCTGCTGGCCTCGCTTGGCAGCGCGGCAGCGGGCGTGGAGACCTTCTGGAGCCACTACCGGGGGCACACGGAACTCCTTGCCGCCTCTGCGAGACGCTCCGGCTACGACCGGGTGATTGCAGTCGGAGGAGACGGCACGCTGTTTGACGTTTTGAACGGACTGTGGTGGGAAAAGACAGGTGGGTTGCCCAGTGTCGGCATGGTGCCATTCGGCACCGGGTGTGACTACATACGCAATTTCGAAGCAGGCCCAAGCCGGGTCGAGAGGCTGATAGCCGCCCTGAGCCCGTCCACCGTCCGGGTTAGCCTCGGCCGTTGCCTGGTTCAAGCCCGAGGGAGACCGGTGGAAAGGGTCTTTGCAATGGTCCTGGGGTTGGGTATCGATGCTGAAGTCATTCGATATTTCCGTACCGGCCGATTTGGGCGCGCAGGCTGGCCGGCATATGCCGTGAGCGCTTTGAAGGCTTTTCGATGCTTGAAATCGCACACTCTGAGCGGCAATCTGGATGGATCTCCTTTTCATGCTGGTGCGATTTTCTTCGGGGCCGCGCTCGGGTGCTGTTTTGGCAAACGGATTGTAATTGCGCCAGGCGTTTCTCCGGCCCAAAATAAGTTGGGGCTGGTTTGGGCAGGGCCGGCCGGATTTGCCGGCGTGCTGCACATGGTTTTTCTTGCTTATTTTGGGGCGCTTCACAGGAGCCCGCTGGTCAAATCGGCCCGGGCAAGCAGGCTCAGTATCGATTCAATTCCGCCCGCATGGATAGAAGCCGACGGCGAACTGATCGGGAAAACGCCGACCCGGATCGAGATCATGCCGGGCGCATTTGCGTTCGCGGCCAGGGCGGTCAAAAACACTGCCGGTCCGAGCCTGAGTTCGAACCGGAAATATTCATGACTTTGATGGACATGAGCAGGGACGGAAGGGCGCCCGGGTTTTTGACTCATGCGTCCGAAGCGTTTCGGACGCCAATGGTCCGCATGAAGGCGGACCATTGGAAGCCGGGCGAATTATGCCTTGGTATCGAGGAATATTTGCCGCTTGTTGTCGCGGTGGTCGACCAGGTAGATGAGCCTGCCATTTTCCCTGAGTTCCCGGACCAGATCGGGCATGATGGAGCGGTCGATATCGTATATTCTGATGTATACGATTCGCGTTCCTTCCGTGGCG
This sequence comes from Syntrophobacteraceae bacterium, assembly GCA_050008735.1. Lineage (GTDB taxonomy): Bacteria > Desulfobacterota > Syntrophobacteria > Syntrophobacterales > Syntrophobacteraceae > SbD1. Next base: position 8,580 of record JBEKMB010000047.1, on the reverse strand, counting down.
TATTCATAGGTGCTCAATATGCTTGCGATCCGCGCTTCGTATTTGCGTATCACATCGGTGAGGACCTTGATGGAGCCGGATTTATCATCGATCTGGAAGGCGAACTGGATCCCTTTTTTGCCAAGCCCGCTGAGACTGATCAGGATTTTGAAAATGTCATCCCTCGTGATGATGCCCACCAGCTTGCCGTCGTAGTCCAATACCGGGGTTCCGGATATATCGTTGTCCATAAGCACTTGCGCCGTCTCCTCGACTGTAAAATCCTCAGGGACGGTGATTGGGTTTTTGTTCATTATTTCATGGACTTTTATTTTTGAAATGAGATAGAGCAGTTCGTGGATATCGAGCACCGTGGCGTCGGAAGCCGATGCACGCTTCAGGTCCGAGCCGGAGACTATTCCCGTCAGTTCGCCCTTTCGCATCACGGGAAGCATTCTTATGTGGTTCTCTCTCATGAGGGCGGATGCGTGCTGCATCGAATCCTCTTCGTCGATGGTGATCACTTTCTTACTCATCCAGTTCCTGACCAGCATTCGTAACCTCCGTTGGACTCAAACAGGTAGTCGGTAAAAATTCACATTACAAGGGGATTATAATAATTCTTAGCATTCTCGAAGAATTTTTTGTAGTGGTTTCAAAGGCGCTACGGTAAAAACAGATTCAATGAACGGGATTTTATTCTGAAAATCATCGAGCCTGGGCGACCGGATGCACTCAAAACCCAGAATACTCCTTTGCGGCGACACGGCGATCAGCGTCGAATTCGGCGATAAAATCGATCCCTGGATAAACGCGCTCGTGCGGCGGCTTTATGCGCTGCTAAAGTCCGGTAACCACCCTGGGATCGTCGATCTCAATCCTACCTACAGATCGCTGTTTGTTCAGTACGATCCCTGGGTATGCTCATTCGAGCGGCTCGTTGGGATTATCGAGCAGTGCCTGCCGTATGTCGGGACGCCCGCCGGGGAGGCATCCGCGGTAAAGGAGGTCCCGGTATGCTATGGGGGCGAGTTCGGGCCGGACCTTGAACAGATCGCCGCCTTGCATGGCCTCGGCAGCGATGAGGTCATCGGCCTGCATTGCGCTCCCCTTTACCAGGTCTACATGATCGGATTTACTCCGGGTTTCGCCTATCTTGGAGGACTGGACGAAAATCTCCATACGCCGCGAAGAAAAGAATCACGCAAAATGGTCGCGGCTGGAAGCATTGGAATCGCGGATCAGCAGACGGGCATTTATCCCATCGACAGTCCCGGGGGGTGGCAGCTTATCGGCAGGACCCCTTTGAAGATTTTCGATCCGGAGCGGGAACACCCTTTTTTTCTTGAGGCCGGTGACTTCGTAAGGTTCAGGCCTATTGCCGGAGAAGAGTTTGAGAAGCATTCTAGTCCTTGAGCCGGGTCCGCTCGCAACCGTTCAGGACCGCGGCCGCTTCGGTTTCCGTGCTCTGGGTGTGCCGCTTTCCGGTGCAATGGACCTCCAGGCGCTAAGAGTTGGGAATTTACTGGTTGGCAACCGCGATGTCCAGGCGGGAGTCGAGATCACGATGGGCGGTTTCCGGACGCAGTTTCGCTGCGATACGAGCTTCGCTCTAAGCGGCGCAGCGCGCGCAGCGTATCTGAACGGGGACCCGATTGCCTTTTGGCAGGCTCACCAGGCCAAAGATGGGGACGTGCTGTCAATCGGGGACACGTCATTTGCAGAAGCATACAAACGCCGCGGGGGATTTCCCCCTGCCGGGGCCGGACTTCGGATATATCTTGCCATCTCAGGTGGAATCGACTTGCCCCCGGTCATGGGAAGCCGGTCCACTTATCTGCGGGGCGGATTCGGCGGACTCGGTGGACGGCGCCTCCTGCCTGGCGATACCCTGCCGGTCGGCCGCCCGGTTGGGAAAGCCGGAAAAAAGCCGGCCCCAGCCGAACTGATCCCGCGGTACTCTATCGAACCGGTCCTCAGGACCATTCCGGGACCGCAGGACGATCGAGTCCTGGATGAGGGGAAATCCACTTTTTTTTCCCAGCTCTACGAGGTTACCCTGCGCGCCGACAGGATGGGGGTCGCCCTTGCCGGGCCGCCTCTGAAGCTTACCGGAGGTGCGGACATCATATCCGACGGGACTTGCCCCGGGGCCGTCCAGGTGGACGGTAACCTTCAGCCCACCATCCTGGCCGCTGACTGTCAGACGGCCGGCGGATACGTAAAGATCGCCACCGTAATTTCGGCGGACCTTCCTCTGGTCGCGCAACTCGCCCCAGGCGACCGGGTAAGTTTTGAAGAAATCAGCCTCTGGCAGGCCCGCGAAATTTACCTTCGAAACGAGTATCTCATCAGGGTGCTTTTGGAATGAACACTGAAGGCCGAATAATCGGATGACGGATGTCGTGGATCGGAGGTTTGAAGCCGTGAAAATTGATGTCAACTGCGACATGGGAGAAAGTTTCGGGATATACCGGCTCGGGGAGGATGAAAAGATCATCGGGTACATAACTTCGGCAAACATAGCTTGCGGCTTCCATGGCGGGGACCCGGCGGTGATGGAGAAAACAGTGCGGCTGGCCGGATTGCACAACGTAGCCGTGGGGGCGCATCCGGGATATCCGGACCTTATCGGCTTTGGCAGGCGCAACATCGAGACTTTTCCTGGAGAGATAAGAAATTACGTTCTCTACCAGATCGGCGCGACCGCGGCATTCACCAGGGCAGCGGGCCTGGAACTCCAGCACGTAAAGCTCCACGGTGCGCTATATAACCACGCCGCCCAAAATGAACGGGCAGCCGCCGAGATTATCGAGGCCGTGAAATCATACGATCCGGACCTTTGCATTTTTGCCCCGGCCGGATCGATGTTTGTAGCAATGGCAAGAGCCGCCGGGCTGAGGGTAGCCCAGGAGGCATTTGCGGACCGTGCCTACACGGGCGATGGGCGGCTGGCTCCCCGCAAACTGCGCGGGGCCGTGATCCACGATCCTCGAAAGGTGCGGGAGCGGGTGCTAAAGCTTGTCAAAACCGGCATCGTGGTGAGTATGGAGGGCGACGATATCCAACTCGACGCGGACAGCCTGTGCGTGCACGGCGATACACCGGGTGCATGGGAAATTGCGAAGACCATCAAAGAGGCCCTGGATGGTGCCGGGATAAGGGTCGCAGCGGTTGGGCGCAGGTAGGCGGCAGTGTGCCCAAAATTCTGCAAATTTCGAAAAGCTCGAAAAGAGCGGGGGAAAGTTTCTCCGGATCCGGCCCTGTGCAGGCCCCGCACCGATAGTGGTCAGGAGAATCGAAGGACGGCTTTGATGGTCGATCCGTCAAGAGCGTCCCTTACGGCCTGATTGATTTCCAACGCCGGGTATTGCCGGATAAGCTTGTGGAAGGGAAATTTCCCCTCCCTGTAGCAGTTGATCATATAGGGAATGAATTTTTGTGGATCGCTATCGCCTGCAATGCTGTAAAAAAGATTCTGATCCGGTCCCGGAGATTGGGGGGTGACCGGCTCGCCGTGGTCCTCCTGGGCAATCCCCAGCATTGACATTTTTCCGTTGGGACCAAGAGATTTTACCGCCATGTCGATTATTCGCGGTATGCCGGTTGTCTCGACCGCATGGTCGATTTTTCCGGCGAACTCCCTCAGTCCGAAGACGGTTTTGTCCTGTCGTGCGTTTAATACGCGAGTGGCCCCAAGCTCTTTGGCCAGTTCCAGGCGGGAGGCTACGACGTCGACGGCTATAATAGGCGCCGCGCCTGCCATGTTAGCCGCCATGAGGGCAGATAAACCGACCGTTCCAGCGCCGAAGACCGCGAAAGACTCACCCGGCCGAATCTTGAGTTCATTGAGCACGGTACCGGCGCCGGCCTGCACGCCGCAACCAAGAGGCGCGAAAAGCGCCAGTTCGTCGTTATCCACCGCATCTACGGGGACGAGATTGCGTTCGCCGGTCAGTGCATGATAGGCAAGCGAGGATTGGCCGAAAAAACAGCAACCCACCGGTTTGCCGTTTGCCTCATGAATGGTGGAGGAACCGTCGAGTCTGGCGCAGCCGAAATTGAGTTCGTCGAAGTCCAGGCAATGGGCTGGATGCCCCGCTTTGCAGTTGGTGCATCTTCCGCAGGAACGAAATGAAATAACCACCCTGTCCCCCGTGCGAACCCGATTGACCGCAGTGCCAACGCTTTCCACGATCCCCGCGCCCTCATGGCCGAATACCGCCGGAAAATCCAGTCCGAACAGTCCGTCACGCGCAGCCAGATCCGTATGGCAGATACCGCAGGCGGTGATTCGCACGAGCGCCTCGTCCGGCCTGGGGTGATCGAGTTCTATATCCTTGAATACGAACTGGGCGCCAGGGGAGGCAGCAACGGCGGCACGGGTGCGGATCGTCATATAAATCTCCCTGCGTAAAAAGCGATCGGTTTCCGATTCCGATTTTTTGCCTTCGAAAAAGCTGGATTGGTGAATTGTCGCATATCCAGGCGCCTGTGCTGCCTAAATCGCCCGCGCGGTGCTCGATGACTCGACGCTTAACCTAAGTTCGTCAAAAGGGCGTTGCAACCAAAAGCGCCCGCCGGTCGGCCAAAGCCCCACGTGCTTTCAGGGAGCAGGTGCCCGCCGGTGGGGCTCCGCCTCAAAAGTCTTGCTCGATCTTTTATCAGTTGCTATTTGTCGCCTCAATGAAAAAGATTAGCGCGGGCGGCGTGGAGAATATGTTGTACAATCTTGTTAAGACCGTGCGGTGGAAGGGAAGTGAACTCTGATTGGAGAAGGAATTGGAAGAAAAAATATCGCAGGCAACCGGGCCTCACCGGTTTGAAATGACCGAATGGATAAGCTGCGCCCCCTTTGAGCGACTTTTAAACATGACTATCGCAGAGGCTTGCGACGGCAGGGCGAGGCTTACCATGCCCTTTCTCATCGACTACGCCCAGGGCGCCGGACTGCTGCACGGCGGTGCGCTGGTAAGCCTGGCAGACACCGCGGTCGTGATGGCGATCAAGAGCATCATTGCTCCTCTGTCACATTTTGCAACCATCGAACTTGAGTGCCGGTTTCTTCTTCCGGTAAAAAAAGGCATAGTGAGGGCGGAGGCGCAGGTGGTGAGCAAACAGGGAAGGCAACTCAAGGGAAGGGCAATTGTCTACGATGATGAGGGAAGGGCGGTCCTGGAGTTTTGCTCAACCTTCAAGGTTGCCAGAGACGCCCAGATAAGGGCAATTACCTATAAAAACAACGAAGAGTGAAGACCGAAGGGTTACGCCTGGCCCCACTTGAGCTTGGACCTCAGGATTTCGAAATGATCGACGTCCGGGGCTCTTATGACGCGTAGCGGAGTGGCGGCTGCCGTAATGGTTATCCGGTCTGATTCCTGAATCAGGCATCCCACCTGCCCGTCGAGTGTCAGGGTTACGTCCTTCGAGGGTGCGGCAATCTCGACCTGGATCGTCACGTGAGCCGGAAGGATGATCGGCCGGTTGGTGAGTGTGAAAGGGCAAATCGGGGTTAGGATCATGGCCTGCGCGGTCGGAAAAATGATGGGTCCGCCGGCGGAGATGTTGTAGGCGGTCGATCCCGTGGGGGTGGAGATAATCAGGCCGTCACCACGGTAGTGCGTCAAAAACTTACCGTCGATGGTTGTGCGCAGGTCGACTATGCGTGCCAGGGCTCCTTTGTTTATAACGGCGTCGTTTAGAACGCGGTGGCAGAAAATTTCCTTGCCCTCACGCTTTACCGACACCCTCAAGCGCATTCGTTCCTCGATCTGGAAATCCCCCGAGAGGATCCTATCGAGTTTGACAAAACAGGATTCGGCGCTTATCGACGTAAGAAAACCGAGCCCTCCAAAATTGATTCCGATGATCGGAGTGGAGCTTTTTTCAATGCAGCGCGCAACGCTCAAAAAGGTCCCGTCTCCACCGACCACGACTACCGCTTCGACTGTTTCGGGGATGTCGATTTTTTGAGAAGTGCGGCTAAGCCCCGAGTTATTGATATTTTCCTGAAGAAAAACATCAATATTTCGCTCCTTGAACCATTCTTTGAGTTCCAGGGCAAGCTGGGCGGCTTCAGGACGCATGTGTTTATAGATTATTGCGACATGGCGCATTTAGGTCCTCCGAAACACTAACGGTACAGCCCGGATAATCCGATAAGATAAAAAGATTTGTCAAAATCATCCGGTTGCTCTAACTTGCGTTGGCCGTGCCGGTAAGATGCCTATATGTCTTCTTCCTGGGCGAGTCAAGGTGATTTGGCGCGCGGCTCGGATGGAGGATGATTTTACGGGTTTATTTTTCCATCCCGCAGAGGTGGTTGATGAACTTCGAGCAACATTCGCAAGTCCCTTCGCAGACGATCCTGGTGGTGGATGACGAGCCGCAGGTCTGCGAGCTCATTTCGGATTCTTTGATGGGTCAGGGCCACAGGGTGGAAACCGCCCGGGATGGCATTGAGGCCGTTGAAAAAATCAAAATGGGCGATTTCTCTGTTGTCGTTACCGATATGGACATGCCTCGAATGGATGGGATGCAGCTTATCGACTACATAGTTAAAAACCATGTCGATGTGGACATAATAGCCATCACCGGGCATATAATGAGATACCGGTACACTGAGGTAGTTGAAGCCGGCGCCACGGATTTCATTACAAAACCTTTCACGCTCAACGAACTGGAGGCCAAGCTCAACAGGCTGATCCGCGAGAGGGGACTCAGGGAGCAACTCGCAAAACTGGCTGTCCGGGACCCGCTGACGGGTCTTCAAAACCGCCGTTCTTTTGAGGAAAACGCGCGCAAGGAGGCTATCCGCACAATTCGCTACCGGCATACTCTTTACATGTTCTTTATTGACGTGGATAATTTCAAGAAATACAATGACCTGCATGGCCATCAGGCAGGCGACGGGCTGCTTGTCAATGCGGCAGGTCTTCTGACGAATTCGATACGTGAAAACATCGACACCGTCTTTCGTTACGGCGGAGACGAGTTCGTAATTCTTCTGCCGCATTTGCCGGCCGCCCAGGCACTTAGCGTAGCCGAGCGAATATGCAGCAAGTTTAATTCTTTGAAGCTCGAACCCACAAGCCTTTCAATCGGGATCGCCAGATTCATCGAAAAGTCCGGCACAATCGATCAGGACATCCAGGACATGATACAGCGGGCCGACGCCGCTTTGTATGCCGCCAAAAGGGACCCGGGCAAAAACCTGGTTTATGTCGATGAATGCTCGGGGTAGCGCCTTGGGCCTTTGCGGCGGCTCAATTGCCCCTGCGGGCATGAAAAAATCGAACGCCTGGGCAGCCTCCCGATTTCCCCGCCGGGACTGAAAATCCTTTTTCCACATCGAAAAATTTGACCTCGAAAGTTACCAATTGAGCAATGCCCGTATCTCGGCCGGTGTTTGCCGGTGAAGGCCAACCTGCCCGATCTCGTGTTTTTCGGCGAACCATTGCCTGAAAAGGAGATCTCCTGTATCCATGTTTTGAATTATATGTTTACGATTAATCTTGACACCCCATAGAGGGTACTTTATATAGGGCTGACCGCGCAGCACGAAGGTTGAGCTTTGCGGTTAACCGGTGAGAATTGTTGGACTTAGTTTGTGCCACCTTGAAAGCTGTGTGATTGCGGCGCAGATCGGCAACTGGTGGCACTCTTAGTGTTTAACCCATTGGCGAGACCACTTTATGATGTGGCATTGAGTCCGCCCTAAATTCTGGTAGTGAGTGAGTCCATCATCAGATGGCCGGAAGCGCAAAAACCCTTGTAGCGTTTTCGGAAGGCTCACGGCAACATCTCCGGTTTTCGGGCGGCAAATAGAATCAAAATATTTGTACAGGGGACTGCAAGTTCTCAGGACGGGAGGTGAGTGCCATGGGCAAGCCTGAATTCGGTTTTGGGGTCCATTTGATCTTGGATGGCTACGGCTGTGACCGTGCGGCGCTGCAAGACATTAATCTGATCTATAATTTCCTCGATAATTCTCCTTCTCAAATGGACATGACCAAAATCATGCCTCCCTATGTGTTCCGGTATTCGGGAGCTGTTCCGGAAGACTGGGGAGTATCCGGTTTTGTGCTGATTGCAGAGAGCCATATCAGCATTCATACGTTTCCGGATAAACAGTACATGAGTATTGATATGTTTTCGTGCAAGCCTTTTGACACAGACGTAGCGATCGAGATGATAAGGAGTTATTTCAAGGTTCAAAAATATGAGATCAAAATTCTGGACAGGGGGCAGGAATTTCCGAATACAGTGCGCGAATCCGCCCAGGTAGTCCGGATGGATCGGATGCTTAAGCAGCGTTCCAGGTAAGAAGTATTTTTATGCGCAGTGCAAATGAATAAGGTCCAGGTCTTTTCGCCCGCCTGGGCCTTATTGTTTATTTCCGGGGCCGCAGTATCTTCCCTCCAGGAACTCAAAAAAGACAATACTTTTGACAGGATTAACAGGATTTACAGGATTAAAGAAAAAGACAATACTTTTGACAGCAACTGTGTTTTTCAAAAGGGCGCCATTGAGCATTGATCTTTTATACGGCACCCGGTTGCCATGGTTGGTGCTGCTTAACCATTGCGTTTAAAATAACTA
>JBEKMB010000046.1:0-37049 GCA_050008735.1 Syntrophobacteraceae bacterium | reverse complement strand
AACCCGCCGCCGATAAAAACAAGCAGGCACATCAGGATAATCGGCCGGCGGGTCAGCACGAACGCAAGAACCGTCCTCAGCATGGGCTACCTCTATGTGATTCAAATTCTTTCACCACGGAAGACTTGGCCATGGCCTGTCAAAGGGCAGAGGACGAAGAGGTTTTGGCCTTTTTGCCACTCTGTGTTCTCCGCGTCCGCGGCGGGTGTTTAACTCATCGGGACGCATTCCTCAGGGCGTTGCTAAGGTAGAGCGCCCCTTCGGCGGCCACCAACTCTCCTGGCTGCAGGCCGTCGATGATCTGGTGGTACCCGTCCTGCTGCAGGCCGAGCTTTACGATACGTTTGTAAAAGATATGGCGGTCGGTGGTGACCCAAACGGTCATCGTGCCGTCGCCCTCCCTGACTACGCCATCGACCGGGACCGCGGTTGAGCGTACCGAATCACCCGTGCGAATTACAAAGGTAGCGAACATTCCCGGCCTCAGTTCGTGCTTCGGATCACGGATTTCAGAGCGTACCAGGAGCCTGTGAGTGGTGGGGTCGATGCCGGCCCCGATAGTGGAAACCTTCCCTTCGAACACCCGGTCGGGATAGGCCATTACCTTGACCTTTACCTCCTGGCCCACGTGGAAGAGCGGACTGTCGTTTTCGACAACGTATGCAATCATCCACATGGTTGAGATGTCGGCAACCGAATAAGGAGCGGGAACTGCTCCGGGTTGCACCAGCAGTCCGGGCGCCGCATTGCGGGCCGTTATGCGGCCGGCTATCGGGCTCGGCACGATCATAATCGGGTCGATCTTGCGTCTGGCCACAATTTGATCGACCTCTGATTCGGTCTTGCCGAATAAACGGACGGCATTGCGGGCGGCCCTCAAGGCACCTTCAGCGCTTTGCTGGTCGGAGACAGCCTGCTCCAGGTCTTTTTGTGAGATCCCCTGTGTCTCGAAGAGTTTCTTCGCGCGCGCCAGGGTTTTGGTGGTGAACTCAAACACCCCGGCTGCGGCGATCAGGGACGATTCGGCCTGGCCGAGGTCCGGGCTGTCTATCGTATAGAGCTTCTGGGCTTTGACCACTTCATCGCCCAGTTTTGCAAACAGGCCGATTATTTTCCCCTGATAGGGCGAAAAGACCTGGACCGTCATGTCCTGGTTGAAGTCGATACTGCCGACAGCTTCACGCTGGATAACGAAAGTCCGCTCTCCCGCCGGCTCGACCTTGACCGACTTAACCTGTGTTTCATTGAGTTCGACGCTTCCTGCCGTGAGAGCACCGCCCTGTGCGGCACCAGGTTCCACGGCGCTTCGCTCCGATTTGGGCGGATTGCCCGAATTCTTAGCCATGTATGCGCCGATCAAGATGACCAGCGCCGCAGCCGCGACAGTCGCGCCCGCCAGGATAGTTTTCTTGTCGAATCGCATGATAAACCTCGGTGCTGAATCTACCTTAGGATGCGGGGCATCATACGGCCGCAGGCAACTCTGCATGCTGCCTGCGAGAATATAAGTATCAGAGTGCTTATGCTGTAGATAATATCAGGAGCAATGCGCAAATATCGGGGGAGCTCGAATAAATAGGCTGGGGAATAGGATACTACCGGGAAGACCCGTAGCGAAGTGGGGGTAAGAGTCGGACAGGGTTGCGATATGTCTCCGGTTGATATCGGGATTCACATCGCCGTCAAGATTACAGATTCCGACTATGTCCAGGGGAGGCGCGCGTACTATAATGGAGCCCACGTGCAAATGGACCAGGCCGCGCATGTACCAGACCACAACGTCTCCGGTTGCGGAATTTTTCCAAAGGATGTCGGGAGACCCATCTCCATCGAAATCACCAATTCCAATGATATTCCAGGGAGGGGGGAGAGTTTCCATAATCTCCCTGCCTGAAGGGAGTTTGCCTTTCATGTACCAGACGATGGTCTCCCCGGTCACTGGATTTCTCCAAAGAATGTCCGGGCTTCCATCCCCGTTGAAATCTCCCACCCCCACAATATTCCACGGGCTGCCCAGTGCCGCGACCGTATCCTGACCTATGACGGCCGGCCCGTTCATATACCAGATCCGCACGTCACCGGTCGACTTATTCCTCAGAAGAATGTCAGGGCTTCCGTCTCCATTGAAATCTCCAACCCCGACGACAGCCCAGGCGGGACCCGGGGCTGCCTCAAGCCTCTGTTCAGCAACCAGGGTATTTCCGGACATGTACCAGACCGCAACATCCCCGTTTGTCCGATTTCTCCAGAGAACATCCTGACATCCATCCCCATTGAAATCACCGACCCCGGCGATGTCCCAACCCGGACCGCTCACGAGGCCTGCCGCCGCGCAAGGAGAGCATAGGGCCACCGTGATGAAAAAAACCCAAGTTAAGATGAAGCCGTACTTTCTCATGTGGATTCTTATCGTCCCTGTGTCAGTACTCTTTCGGTCGATGAGGCATTGTCTCCGCGAGTCGTTTTGCTGTCAAGGCAGAAAGAAAGCGAAAGGCCGACGGGAACAGATCACATCTCAAGCGTGCTGTTCACCGTTTTAGTAATACACCCTTAACCGCAGGCCGTATACCTCGACAGGCCCCCTGTCCCTGTTATATCCGGGGTTCTGGATGAACTGAAAGTCGGGACTGAGTTGAGCGAATCTGCAAATTTGGATACGGTAATATATTTCGAGGGTTTGTTCTAAAGCATAGTTCAGCGCTCCGTCCCCCAGGAGAATGCCGGTCCCTCCAGCCGCAAGATAGTCCCTATGAGGCGCTGAGAGACCATCCACCGCATATGCGATGCCCGCGCGGTCTTCATTTCTGTTCCAATGAATTCCGCTCAGCTGTGCGCCGAGGCTCACATGCCGGTCGCATTCCGTATATGACCAGGTCTCGTCGCGGCCATCATTCCAGCCTATGCGTCCGAACAGTCCTGTTTCTCCATCGTCGGCCAATGGTTGCTCAAAATTCAATCCAAAACCGTATTTGGCGCCCCCGGCCTTCTCGACATCGAGGAGGTTGGGCGCGGTCCCGGTCTGACCGGCAAGAGCAATCGCATCCTCGTAGTTGCCCATCCGCGCCTCATTGAAGTAGGAGAGAAAACGGATCACCGTACCCGCGTCGTTTGGCTTCCAGGTAAGTTCCAGATTGTATCCAAGCTCTTCGAGGTCAATAGCGTCGTAATCGGCCCCGTTCGCGCTGTTAGGTTCCATATAGACGCCAAGTGCAATTCTCCATCGCGGCTGATACAGTGCCGCTACGATTCCGTAGGTGTAGCCCCTGGTGTCCGCGGCATAGTCCCATGCAGTATTGTAGAGGAAATCGAAGTTGAAAAACTGGGTTCGGTTATTGTTGGCGTAGCGGTTTAGATCGAAATCATCGGCGGCAGCCAACTTTCCGATTTTAATTTCCCACCTGCTGACAGGCTGGTCTCCCGGGATTTGATCGATTGCCCGGTCCAGTTTCTCGGTTTCGGTGGAAAGAGGATAATAGTATCGCAGATAGAACCGGGCCAGGTAAGGGACTTTCGGCAGGTTCGATGACCCGGCTCTTATGACATCCCCATTGACATACCCGGCAAGTCCGACTCCGTCACTTATTCCGTTTCCCTGAAAAAGCTCAAAATCCGCATAGGCCTGCAGCCCAGGGGCCAGTTGTGAACCGAAATACGCTCCATAGATGTCAGTGACGTCCTGTCCGCGGCCATTTTGAAAACTCAGGCTGTTCTTGCCCTCGTATGGGCTGTGAAAGGGGGGCATGTCCTGATATATGCCGTTGAATTGCGCTCCAAGAAGCTTGGGAAACCAATCGGGCAAATCTTTATTTTCCTCGGGGCACTTGGGCCAGTAATCAGCGCTGGTGCTCCGGGGCTCGCCTGCCCAAATATTTGCATGCACCGCTCCTTCGACGACAATTGCCATTGCCATCAGGACTGCCGAACACAACTTTTTGAAATCTGACATACCGGGCTCCACATCGAACGCGAGCTTGGCAGTACGCGGGCCTACAAGAGGATAACCTCGGGCGTGATGCGACGGAGGTCATTCTCTTATAGGCGATTATCCACCTTATAGGATGTAATCTCACCCGGTCAAAGGCAAAAACAGGGCTTCGAGTGCAAATCTTGCAATCGTTTCACCCCACTCCGGGTGGTCCGATCTCTTTATTTGCACGCTCGACGCAGTGAGTTTGCCTTCCCTGAGATACCCTAAGTCCCACAAATCCTGAAACACATCGCCCTGGGATATCCGACGTGAATCGTAGCTAATGAGGACGTTTCCACTGGTCGGATTGGCGCTCACACTTATAATGCCTACATATCCCATGAGTTTTGCCTCAGCTTCCCGCGCTTTCACCGCGGCTCCCTTTACCTCTGAGATATGGATTCTTATCCGGCCATCGATTGCATGAAAATAATTTGTTGAGATCATGGCGATCCCTCCTTCCTTCGTATAATCCGAAATCGCATCCCTCCTGCCTCGCGGAGCGTCGAGTTTGGCGTCTTCGTTTCCGTAGCGTTGTGGACCGCGGGCAAAAAACCGCACTGCGCCTGGGTTGGCTACGCTTGACGAATAAACTTCCGGGAGAAGAAAGGGTCTAATGGACTGCTTCCAAAGAAGCAGGACGATTCGCTTCTCACCTTCCGCTTTTGCCGGTTCTTATGGAAGCCGCGGTCAGGTGAGGCGATGGGGAGGGGGGAAACTAAAACTCGCGCATCACTGACACAACTTCCACACTGTTTCGTGGCCGCCACAACTCGGAGGCTGGCCGTCGTTTTCTTTCATATGCTCCAATCCATTCAAAAGTTCACGGATAGGCTGGGAAAAATAAAAAAACCCTTTCCCTCAGCCGTAGGCAGGGAAGGGGTTCAAACCACCACTGTGTTCAGTGGTCTACCGCTTAACCCAACATTCCCCGCTCGTCCAAGCTTTAGCACCGTAAGCCGTAATAGGCAGTCCAGCCTCAGCCACCTTAGGTAAACCCTTAATCCGGGAGTGCCTGCTCTACCCCTATGCCGCATCTTTGGATGCTTGTGGGCAGTGGCCTGTGTGCTTACGGGAGCCTCACCTACCGAGGATCGAATATAATCGGTCACTCTACAACAACTGTGTTTAAGTTTATCCTGAGCCGATGTCAAGGCAAAATTCAACCCAAAATCCTGGTTATGCTCAAACAGCGCTTGTTTAAAATGAACGGCATCGTTAATGTAGCTTTCAAAATTCCGGCCTGGCAGTGCTGCCGCGGCGACAGGAACGAAAGGTTGGGCCAAACGGGTGGAGTCAGGGCCATGGGCAAAGAAACCGATATAGTCATTGTTTCGGCGGTACGCACGGCCATCGGCAGGTTTGGCGGCGCATTGAAGGAGGTGAGGGCCTCCAGGTTGGCCGCTCACGTAATGCAAGAGGCACTTAGACGCGCACATGACCTGAATGGCGATCTCATCGACGATATTGTCCTGGGAGATTGCATTCAAGCCAGCGATGAAGCCAACACGGCGCGTACGGCCGCTCTGATGGCCGGATTGCCAGCTCAGGTCCCTGCTTTCACGGTGCAGCGCCAGTGCTCTTCATCGATGCAGGCCCTTGTCTCCGGCGTCCAGCAAATCCGGTCGGGAGATTCCCAAATCGTACTGGTGGCGGGAGTGGAATCCATGAGTTCAGCCCCGTATTGCCTTCCAGGGGCTAGATGGGGCATGCGGCTGATGAATCACGAAATAACCGATGCCGTATGGGAAATTCTCTACTCCGGAAGCCGAGTCCTGGGTGAACCTATGATCATGGGAATCACGGCGGAAAACCTGGCCGAAAAGTACGGAATCTCTCGCCGGGACCAGGACGAGGTTGCCGTGCAGAGCCATAACCGAGCAGAAGCGGCAATTATTGCCGGCAGGTTCGAAGATGAAATAGTTTCGTTCGAAGTTCCCGGCCCCAAGGGGCAAACGACGATATTCGAGCAGGACGAGCACCCGCGGTTCGGATTGAAGATGGACGATATTGCCAAGCTCAAGCCGGCCTTCAAAGAGGGTGGCACAGTTACCGCCGGAAACTCCTCCGGGCTCAACGACGGGGCCGCAGCGGCTGTCGTGATGACTCGAAGGAGGGCAGGGGAACTCGGTCTGGTCCCGCTTGCCAGGATCGTATCCTATGCCGTGGTTGGCGTGGAACCGCATCTGATGGGCTACGGTCCCGTGCCATCCACCAGGAAAGCCTTGAGTAAAGCTGGTATGTCTCCGAAAGACATCGGACTGGTCGAACTAAATGAGGCGTTCGCCGCCCAGTACATAGCGTGCGAACGGGGTCTCGACCTCGATCGTTCGAAAACCAATGTGAACGGGAGCGGCATCGGGCTCGGCCATCCCATCGGATGCACCGGTCTGCGAATTTTGGTCAGTCTCATCCATGAAATGGCCCGCAGGGACGTCGAGGCGGGATTGGCCACACTGTGCGTGGGCGGGGGTATGGGATTCACCACAATCGTAGCCCGCGACTGAAAAAAAGAAGCGCCCGGGGCAATGATTTCCCCGCTCGGAGTCGCGCAGGGCGGGCGCGGCTGCCGGTTATATCGACGAAAAGAAAAACCGGACGGGTATCATCGGCACGCGCTCCCAATAAGCAAGCCCTCGCAGGTTTCCCTTCGGATTGATGTTTTTGTGGAATCCCGTGAACGTGACGATCGTTTCTATTATTCTTATTGTAGCTCGACCATTTCATAAAGCGCAGCTGCCTTACCATTGCTAAATCATATTTGTTATTACTCAATGTGCAAGACACCTTCCCCGTTAGGCTTGCAAAAGCATATCGATCATATTTCCACAGCTAGAACAAATTTTCTGCAGTTATAAGAAGCGCAATTCCCCTCTATGCATGGAGGTGAGGTTTTCTCGTCTTGTTATTTTAGCCACGCATTTCTTTGCATTTCTTAATATTCCACTTTACATTTCTTTACGGTTGATTGATTATCACTAGGCCGATTTTCAATCTCCCATGTATGCCCGGATTCGCTTCTCTGCCGGCCGTGGAGATTTGGAATTGATACCGCAACCTCAGTCGCTCTTTCAAGCTGGATGAGTAAGAGTACTGAAAGGGGGCAGGTTGGTTATTTTCAATTAACTGCCACACCTCAGAATTTCAACGGAGAAGGGGAATGAAACTTACACGGAGGGATTTTTTTAAGGTCTCAAGCGCTGCGACTGCCGGTCTTGCGCTCACCGGAATGGGGCTGGATCTCAGTTCCGTTAAAGCCTATGCTTGGGAATTGCGAATCAAGGACACCAAGGAGACACCCACGATCTGCTGCTACTGCGCGGTAGGTTGCGGCATCCTTTGTCACACGGACAAGAAGAGCGGAAAAGTTATCTACACAGAAGGTGACGCCGACCATCCAATCAACGGCGGGACATTGTGTGCCAAGGGAGCATCCGTTTACCAGCTTGCCCGCAATGACAAGCGGGCGACCCAGGTCCTTTATCGTGCACCCAACAGCGATAAATGGCAGGTCAAGAAATGGGATTGGGCACTCGCGGAGATAGCCAAACGCGTCAAGAAGACGCGCGACGCTGCTTTCGTCGAGAAAAACGAACAGGGTCAGGTGGTAAACCGATGCCAGGACATTGCCTCCGTGGGAAGCGCCGCGCTGGACAACGAGGAATGCTGGATCTACCAGGCAATGCTGCGCGCTCTGGGTATCGTATATATAGAACACCAGGCCCGAATCTGACACAGCGCGACTGTAGCGGCTCTGGCAGAGTCGTTCGGACGTGGCGCAATGACCAATCACTGGATCGATATCGGCAATAGCGATTGCGTACTCATGATGGGCAGCAACCCCGCGGAAAATCATCCTGTTTCTTTCCGCTGGGTAATGAAAGCAAAAGATAACGGCGGGACACTTATTCACGTAGATCCACGCTACACGCGGACATCAACCAAGGCTGACATTTACGCACCGCTCAGACCCGGAACGGATATCGCCTTCCTGGGCGGCATGATCAAATATATTATCGAAAACAAGAAATATTTCCTTGATTATGTAACCAACTATACCAACGGGTCCTACATCGTAGGTGAAAAGTATAGCTTCAAAGATGGCCTGTTTTCCGGATTCAATGCCGAAAAAAGAGCCTACGACGCCACGACCTGGGCGTATGAGATGGACGAAAAAGGGGTCCCCAAAAAAGATTTGAGCCTTCAGGACCCCCGCTGTGTATTCCAGATTATGAAGGACCACTATTCGCGCTACGACCTGGAAACCGTTTCGTCGATTACCGGAACGCCAAAAGACGATCTCCTGAAAGTCTATCAGGCATACAGCGCCACGGGTGTTCCCGACAAGGCCGGGACTATCATGTACGCGATGGGCTGGTGCCAGCATTCGGTCGGCGTGCAGAATATCCGTACGATGTCCATCATCCAGGCCATGCTCGGCAATATGGGAATTGCGGGCGGCGGCGTAAACGCGATGCGCGGCGAATCCAACGTGCAGGGGTCAACCGACGCCGGACTTCTTTTCCATATACTGCCGGGCTACAACCCGACTCCGACCGCTGCGCTGGCTACCCTTGCGGATTACAACAAGAAAAATACTCCCTCCGCCAAGGACCCCCTGAGCGCAAACTGGTGGCAGAATCGCCCCAAATACATGGTGAGCATGCTTAAGGCTTTCTATGGAGACGCCGCAAAGCCGGAGAACGACTTCGGCTATAGCTGGCTGCCAAAGCCCGACGAGGGCAAGCCGTACAGTTGGCTCGATCTTTTCGACGCGATGTATAAGAAGCAGATCAAAGGCTTTTTCGCCTGGGGCATGAACCCTGCGTGCAGTGGCGCCAATTCCAATAAGACCAGGGAATCGCTCAGCAATCTGGATTGGATGGTAAACGTCAACGTTTTCGATAACGAAACGGCCTCTTTTTGGAAAGGGCCCGGGATGAAACCCGAGAAGATAAAGACCGAGGTCTTCTTCCTGCCCTGCGCCATGTTTCTGGAAAAGGAAGGCTCGATCTCCAACAGCGGCAGGTGGGCGCAATGGCGCTACAAAGCCCAGGAGCCCGTGGGGGAGTGCAAGCCTGACGGGGACATAGTCTACGAACTCTTTGTCCATATTCGCGATCTTTACAAGAAGGATAAGAAGGCAAAGTTCGCCGACCCGATTTTGAACCTGAAGTGGGATTACGCAACGGACAAAAAATTCGATCCGCACCTGGTCGCCAAAACGATCAACGGCTACTGGACCCAAGATACGACGGTCGGCGACAAGACTTACAAGAAAGGCGAACAGGTTGGCGCCTTCGCAATGCTCAAGGACGACGGTTCGACGGCCTGCGGAAACTGGATTTACTGCCAGAGCTACAATCAGGACGGCAACAACATGGCCCGCCGCGACAAGTCCGATCCGAGCGGCATAGGTCTTTATCCAAAGTGGTCCTGGGCCTGGCCGGTGAACCGAAGGATCATTTACAACCGCGCTTCGGTAGATCCGACCGGAAAGCCGTGGAACCCAAAAAGAGCGCTCGTCGAGTACGTAGCGGAAGTCAAGGACGGCAAATACATGCCCGGAGGCACCTGGAAGGGGGACGTCCCGGATGGGCCATGGCCTCCTTTGAAAAACCCGGACGGCTCGGCAAGGGAAGATGGCAAACTTGCATTCATCATGAAATCGGACGGCTACGCCTCGCTTTTCGGTCCCGGACTCAAGGACGGTCCGTTGCCGGAGCACTATGAGCCTATCGAATGTCCGGTCAAAAAACACCCTTTTGGCGCGCAGCTCAACAACCCTGTCGCTGTAATGTTCAAGACCGACAAGGACATCATAAACAGCTGTGACCCAAGGTTTCCCTATATCGGCACGACTTACCGGGTGACCGAACACTGGCAGACGGGGGTACTTACCAGGTACGTGCCGTGGCTGCTCGAGGCCGAGCCTCAGGTGTTCGTCGAAATGAGCGAGCAGCTTGCCGCGCTCAGGGGAATCAGCAATGGCGAAAAAGTGATTGTCGAATCGCCAAGAGGGTCTCTGGAGGCTGTGGCGATGGTAACGAAGAGGTTGAAGCCCTTTACTATCCAGGGAGATGAAGTGCATATGGTTGGTCTGCCATGGCATTTCGGATGGCTTTATCCGAAGGATGGGGGTGAGAGCGCAAATCTGCTGACTCCCGCGGTGGGTGATCCCAACACGCGTATCCCTGAATCGAAGGCATTTATGGTAAATGTGCGGAAAAAGGGAGCATAAGCCATGGCAGGTAAAAGCTTTTTCGTAGATACAACACGGTGCACCGCCTGCAGAGGCTGCCAGATGGCGTGCAAGAACTGGAACCAGAACGGAGCTTCTGCTACGAAAAACCTGGGAAGTCACCAGAACCCTCCAGACCTGGACGGAAATACGTTCAAACTCGTCCGGTTCAGCGAGGTCGAAACAGACGGCAAGGTCGGCTTGTATTTTTTCCCCGACCAGTGCAGGCACTGCCTTGAACCACCATGCAAGGAAGTCGCCACCGGATATGTCGATGAATCGGTTATCCAAGATGAAGCTACGGGCGCTGTCGTTTATACCGACAAGATGAAGGAAGCGCCTTTTGATGAGATCAAGTCCAGCTGCCCGTATAATATTCCGAGGCAGAACGCCAAATCTCAAACAGTCAAATGCACCATGTGCATCGACCGCATCAGCGCCGGGCTCAAGCCTGCCTGTGTCAAGATTTGCCCGACCGGCGCCATGAACTTCGGAGACAGGGCTGAAATTCTGAAAATGGCAAACGACAGGCTTGCCGGCGTCAAGGCCAAATATCCCAAAGCGCAGCTTCTGGATCATGACCAGGTACGGGTGATTTATCTGGTCGTCGATGAGCCGAAGAAGTACCACAAGAATGCAGTCGCAAGCCTGCCCGGCGCCTTGGACAAGGTAGTGTAAACCGTAATCGGCACCGGCCGCACCAAAGGTGCGGCCGGTGATCCCTTTTCGCCGGCGATGTGGAACCGGCTGAATTCACTTTTTTTCTCCGGGGAATATTAAATGAGTGGCGATCCAAATTTAGAGGGAGACGAGATCCAGAGGGCTGTCGCGCTGGCCAGAGTTGAAAGACCCGCCTATTCTCACCTCTATGATTTTCTTGAAGCGCTGTTTCTTGCCAACGCAGGAATCAGGAGCAGGCTTCACGTCGATATACCATCCATTGATAACAGTCTTGCAAAAACCAAATGGGAAAATGGATTCCCTCTGCTCAACCGATGGGATTTTCCCATAGACACCGCGGCTGCCGAAGATCTTTTCGCAGGCATAGAAGAGTCGCTTCCCAAGAAAAGCCAAAAACTGATGCACGCCTACGAATCGCTCAGGCGTGCGATTGCAGCTCATTCAGAACACAGCAGTGAGTTCTGGTGCAGCTTTCTGGAGTATGAAACCGGACCCTGGCAGGAGTTGCTCGATATGGGTCCGAAAACGGACCCGGCCTCGGTTCTTTTCCTTGCAAGAAGCGCCATCAAGCCTTCGCTGGAGTTAACTGCCCGCGCGCTGCTCGAAATCCACGCGCTTCCACCTGCCTGGCTGAAAGGCTACTGTCCGGTTTGCGGCTCCCTCCCCTCTCTTCTCTATATCCATGGCGAAGGGGCCCGCAAGGCATTCTGCTCCTGGTGCGCAACCCGGTGGGACCTTAACAGACTCCAATGTCCCTATTGTGAAAACCGCGATCACGAATCACTCGGCTATATAGGGATCGAAGAAGAGCCCCAGAACCGAATCATTTACTGCAGTGTCTGCAAGTTCTACTTTAAGCAGATCGACGTTCGGGAACTAGCCTACGCTCCTTATTTTCCTCTTGAGGAATGGACCACTCTTCACCTTGACCTGCTTGCCCACAAGACAGGCTGGCTGCAGCCTCCATCCCCGGCTCCGGCCGTCTACGCTAAATCAGAATAGATGGTTTATAAATAAGAGGGGCAAGCCGGCCTGGATATTACCGAAGAGCGTTACGCTATCCTTCCGGATAACTTGTTTTGAGTCTTACCGGTTTTTTGAAAAATCCTCGAGGATTTATGGAAAGCCGTCGGTTTGAAGCGGAATTTCCCGTCTTCCAGGAAAATTCCAGCTTTACAGGAGTTTTCCTGTTTGGGAGGAATCAGAGGGGGCCTGAGTGGCTCATATCAGGCCCTGGAGATATTATGCTTTTGCAGCAATGCATAAAGACGAGACTGAGAGATTCCGGCAATGCGGCAAGCCTCTTTTATGTCCCCATCGCAGAGCGCAATCAGGTCCTGCAGGTAATGCTTTTCTGCCTGGGCATAGGCCATGTCGCGAAAATCATGAATATTGGGCAAGGTCCGCGCGGCACTGTTTGTCGAGGCGCTTTCTGAGGGAGGCGCTTTGTGCTCAGCCAGGGCCCGTGCCCTCAGGACCCGAATATCCAAAGGCAGGTGTTTTGGAAAAAGCGTCGGTTCGAAACGTGCTGCCGCCAATGCGCGATCCAGAATATTGACCAGTTCCCGGACGTTTCCGTGCCAATGATACGCTTTGAGCGTATCCAGAAATTCGGGCGAGAACCCCTTGGGTGTTAATCCATGCCTTTCGCAGAACTGGTCGATATGATATCTGGCAAGTTCCCTGATATCTTCAGGGTGCTCCCGCAAAGGCGGCAGTTCGATCACGAAAGAGTTCAACCGGAACAGAAGGTCCTCGCGGAAATAATTTTCCTGCACCATTTGATCAAGACTACGGTTTGTTGCGGCAACGAGCCTGAAATCACTCTCAATTTCCCTGCTGCTTCCAATGGGACGAAAGCTATGTTCCTGAAGGACCCGCAGAAAAGCTTTTTGACTGCTGAAGGGGAGTTCACCCACTTCGTCAAGGAAAAGCGTTCCGCCGCCGGCCTGCCGGATGAGGCCCTCGCCAGATTTTTCCGCTCCCGTAAAGGCCCCCTTTTCATGGCCGAAGAGCACGCTTTCCACAAGCGTTTCCGGAAGGGCCGCGCAATCTACCACCACAAAGGCGCCCCTGGCACGGGCGCTGTTGCGATGAATGGCGCGGGCGAAAAGTTCTTTGCCGGTTCCGGTCTCGCTGGACAGCAGCACGTTGGTGTCGCTTGCCGCCGCCTGCGCCAGGAGGTCCAGGCAGGCCATAATCTTTGGACTGCTGCCGATGATGTCCTCGCGCTTGAGCGCAATAATGTTTTTGGCCTGGGTCCCGGCAAGTCTTTTTTCTTTGCGGTACTCGAGCGCGCGAATGAGAGGGAGACTCATTTCCTTAGTGGAGCAGCCCTTTTCGATGTAATCCCATGCTCCGCTCTTGATCGCCATCTCGGCCCCATCCGGATTGCCGAACCCCGTGATGATAATGACTTCCGGGGATGACGGCACGGCCCGCGCCCTGGGCAGTACCTCCAATCCATCTCCGTCCGGCATGCGGACATCTAGAAAGACAACTTCCACGTGCGCGGATGCCGCAAGTTCAAGCCCTTCCGCAATCGTGCCCGCGCAAACGGGAGTGTGTCCCATGCGGCTGACCATGCGCGAAAGCGCATAGCGCATAGACTCGTCATCGTCGATAATGAGGATGTTGGCCATTAGTCGCTCATCTCAAGAATGCTTTTCATCCAGAATTCTTCTTATGATCCCTGCCATCTCGGCACTACCGAGCGGCTTCATTTGCACTTCCCGGACGCCGATCTGTTCGGCTTCCTGGCGCGTGAGGCCCTCGCCCGAGTCGGGACTAAATCCGCTGCAGATGACGATCGGGATTTCCGGACGAATGCGCAACGCTTCACGGGCCAGCTCAATGCCTGTAACATGAGGCATGCTCTGATCCGTAATGATGAGATCGAACTTGTCCGGCCCGGCGCGAAAAGCCTCCAAAGCTTTCAGGCTGTTTTGAAACACCACGGGCTCATATCCAAGTCGTCTCAGCATCTTCTCGCCGGCGTAGACGAGATCTTCTTCGTCATCCACAAACAGGATGCGCTCGGTCCCCCGATTGAGCGCATCCCCTTTTGGGGCTTCGGGCAAGTCCCCGGATCGTTCAATGCATGGCAGAAACACCTCGAAAGTCGTTCCCTTTCCCTGCTCGCTGGAAACCGTGATGTCGCCCCCATAATTCATGATGATTCCGTGCACTACCGATAGACCCAACCCTGTGCCCTCGCCTCGTTTCTTCGTGGTGAAAAACGGGTCGAAAATCCTCTCCAGGACCTTTTGACTCATGCCATGTCCGGTATCACTTACGGCCAATCTGACGCAAGGACCGGTTTCAACATTTTGCGAGAGTGCGGCCGTTGAGGGATCGACGATCACCTCTGACAAATTTACTTCCAATATGCCTCCCCTCTCCCGCATAGCATGGGCCGCATTGGTGCACAGGTTCATAATCACCTGATGGACCTGCGTCGGATCGGCCAGGACCATACCGGATCCGGTGGAAATATGCTGCCGGATCTCTATGCTCGAGGGCAAAGAGGCTCGAAGGAATTTCAGGCATTCCTTCACCAGGGGCGCTATTTCAATTGGCTGCCGTTCCTGTTCATTGTGCCGGCTAAAGGTGAGAATCTGCCTTATGAGGTTTTTCCCGCGATAGCTGGCTTTGAGCACATGCGCGAGGTCCTCCCGCGTTGGACTTCCCAGCGGAGCATCTTCCAGCGCGAACTCGGTGCAGGATATAATCGCGCCCAGGATATTATTGAAATCGTGCGCTATGCCTCCTGCAAGCGTCCCAAGCGCCTCCATTTTTTGCGCCTGCCGCAGCTGGTTTTCGAGACGTTCTTCCTGCGATACATCACGACTCACAAAAACATAGTGGGTTATACCCGCAGCATCCCGCATGGTCGATACCCTTGCATCGATTTCGAAAGTAGAACCATTCCTGCCGCTTCCGACCGTAAAACGGCCGTTCCAGGACTCATTGCGGGCCATGGCGTCCCCCATTACTTTGAAGATCTGCTCATTCGTCCCACTGTTTCCCAAATCACAAACGTTTTTTCCGGTAATGGCCCCGCGCTCATAACCACTGATACGTTCGAGTGATAAATTGCTATATTGGACCACACCCCGGTCATCGAATATGGCAACGCCTTCCTCGAGTTGTTCGCACGCGGTTGCGAGAAGCAGCCTCGCCTTTTCTTCCTGTTCATTCTGGGCCCTCAATCTGAGTGCCAGGATGCCGTATGACAAATCATCGGCCAGTTCTTTGAGCAGTTTGAGTTCTTCGGTATCGAAGGCATCGGGTTCTTCAGCATAGATTCCAAGTGCGCCGAACGGCGTGTCGCCGTCCGTGAGGGGAAGGGAAACGGTCGAGGCATAATTGCGTTTGAGCGCCTCATCGCGCCAGAACATGGACGGAGGGTTGGCCATAATATTTTGCACCACACTTGGAAAACCGGTTCGAATGGCAATGCCGGTAGGGCCCGTTCCCCTTTCGGTGTCAGCCCACGTCAAATTCAGCTTCTCAAGGTACCCATCTTCATAGCCCCACTGAGCCGCCGGAAGAATGGTTTGCAGTTCATCCCGCTGGGCAAGGCCTGCCCATGCGAGCCGGTAGCCGCCAACCTCAACGATGATCCGGCATATTTCCTTCATGAGACCGTTTTCGTCTCTGATCCGAACTAATGCCTGGTTGCAGCCGCTGAGCGTCCTGACGGCCCTTTTCACCCTGCGCAAAGAAGACTCGGAATCTTTTATGATAGAGCCGCGATGTTTCACGAGCCAGAAAAGAACGGCCGCCGTCGCGAAAACGAACAGCAGGTCCTTGAGGGTCGCAGCCCATCTGATGGTTTGATGGTCCCTGAACAAGGCTATCACATGGTTGGAGATCAGGACCCAGAGTCCAGCCACGATAATGTAGACTATGCTGATCTTGACGGGACTCGATATTAGCCCGGGAAGCTCCTTTTTCATGGTGTACCCCCGATCTGCAAGGCTTTCGGCATAGCTTACTCTAGCTCTTTTTACTCAGATCGAAAAGCCCCGCAGCCCAAAACCTGAAGCATGAAAACATACTCCGTCCCCGCCTCAAAACCCATGCACCGCACTTCAGTCCATCTTTTCATGCGCTGCACAGGTCCTCCAAGACCTTCATTATCCAGGTTGAATGCATGCCGACCGGCAGGCGCCGACATATATGCATCCGGCTGCCAGCGTTTCTGAACCGACCGGCCCATTTTTCCCACGCCCGCTTCAGTTGTGGATTCCTAAGCATCTATCGTGCCACAAGCTGAGCGTCGAATTGCCTCGGCGATTTCCAGCCCTGCGTGCATGGGGCTGGAAATCGGGAAAGGCTGTTAACCATATAACGACCTGCAGCGATATGGTGAATGATTTCTTGGGATTGGGAAAAATGTTGCAAATCTTCTTCTCTTGTGGTTATGGTACAATTACGTGAGGTTTCAGACGAATTGAAATGTCAAGTGTTCCTCCCCTTCAATCCATGTCAATTTACCCCTTTGCTGGTTTACCGCCGAGCGCTGTGTTTGGGCAGCCCGCTGGACAGGCTTTTACAGGCTTTGTTTTTTGGACTGCGTAGAAGGAGATTCCTGTGGTTTCCATACCGATACCCACTTACGAGGAACTGAGACGAAGAGTTCAGAAACTGGAAAAGGAAGCGCTCAGGCGCACGCGAGCCGACAAGGTGCTGCAGAAGAGTGAGGCGCGGTACCGGATGATTTTCAATTATTCTCCACTGGGAATCGTCCATTTCGACAAGAACGGAATAATCGTAGAGTGCAATGGAACTTTTCTGGAGATCATAGGCGCTCCGAAGGAAAAACTCATCGGATTCAACATGACCGAATCGTTGCGGGATGAAAGGATGCGGTCGGCGTTTATTGCCGGCCTTGCGGGAAAGCCTAATTATTTCGAGGGGGATTATCAGTCCGTAATTGGGAAAAAAACTACGCCGGTAAGGGCCATGTACAGCCGGATAACCTCGGACGACGGCAGGTTCCTGGGCGCGGTGGGCCTTATTGAGGACATTACGGAACGAAAGGAGTCAGAGGAGTTTGTTCGCAAGATCGCCAGTTCGATAAGTGACCCGATATACGTTATGGACAGGAAGCACCGTTATGTTTTGGCCAACGATGCCCTGTGCGCCCTTGCAGGCCGGAGTCGTGAGGATATCCATGGCGGGACCGATTACGATTTTTTCCCCAGGGAGCAGGTGGATATCTTCTGGGAAAAAGACGAACTGGTATTCGAAACGGGGCAGGAGAATGAAAACGAAGAAGAGATAACGGACAGCAACGGGACGACCCGTACCGCCGTCACAAAGAAGACCCTATACACGGATAGACATGGGAACAAGTTTTTAGTAGGCATCGTAAGGGACATAACCCGCCGCAAGGAAACCGAGCTGGCACTAAAGGCCGCTCACCATAAGCTCACGGATATCATTGAATTCCTTCCTGATGCCACCGTTGTCATAGACCGGGAAAAGAAGGTAATTGCCTGGAACCGGGCCATGGAGGAGATGACCGGGGTCAAGAAAGGTGACATCCTCGGAAAGGGCGAATACTCGTACGCCGCTCCGTTTTATGGTTGGAAGAGGCCGATGCTCATCGACCTCGTGATGAGTGAACAACCCGATATCGAGAAACGATACGATTTCGTCAAAAGGATCGGAAACACCGTTTACGGAGAGGCATATGTCCCCGGGGCTTACCAGGGGAAAGGGGCATATCTGTGGTCGACGGCTGCTCCGCTTTTCGCCGGGGACGGGAGCATAACCGGTTTTATCCAGTCCATCCGGGATATTTCGGATCGCAAAAAGGCGGAGCAGGAATTACGGCTTAGTGAGGAACGGTTTCGGGTGATTTTCGAGTCCGCTCAGGACTGCATATACCTAAAGGACCGTTCATACAGGTATATTCTTGTAAATCCCGCCATGGAAAGTCTTTTTGGAATTCCAGCCTCTCAAATAATAGAGTGTAACGCACGGAGCCTGTATGGGGAAGCAATCGGGAAACGGGCCGAAGAAAGTGACGATCGTGTATTTGCCGGAGAAATCGTCACAAGAGAAAGCACCCGGCGTATTCGGAACCAGGACAGGACATTCCATCTGGTGAAGGTGCCCATTCGGGATCAGGGCGGTGAGATCGTAGGCCTGTGCGGCATTTCGCGGGATATAACCGAAACCAAGCGAGCGGAGAAAAAACTTCAGGATGCCCTAAACTTTCTCAAGGTCCTGATGGATACAATCCCGGCCCCAATTTTCTATAAAAGTGCGAATGGCTCATATCTGGGCTGCAATCAGGCATTCGCGTCGTGTCTCGGCCTTGATAGAGACTCTATTATAGGAAAATCGGTTTTTGATGTGGCGCCTGAGGATGTGGCGCAAAAATACTGCGAGATGGAAGCCGCTCTTTTGAAGGATGCAGGTGTTCAGACTTCCGAGACTTCGATAATTTATGCCGACGGCACCAGGCATGAGGTCATCTTCTCCAAGTCTACATTCCTGGAAGCCAGTGGGTCTGCAGGAATAGTCGGGGTAATCTTCGATATTTCCGATCTGAAGCGAGCCAGGCATGACTTAAAGATAAGCGAGAATAGATTTCAGCTGATGGCTGAATCTGTTCAGGATGTATTTTGGATGGGCACCCCGGATTTCGAGAAGATATTCTACCTCAATCCGGCATTCGAGGAAGTCTGGGGGCGCAGTCGGCAGGAGATCTACGACAATCCGAAATCTTTTATCGACAGTGTTCATCCTGATGACAAGGAACGCATTCTTGCCGAGACAGGAAGGCTGAGTGCAGAGGGAGATGTCTTTGACGCCGAGTACCGGATCATACAACCTGACGGTTCAGTCCACTGGATTCTTAACCGTGCTTGTGCGGTTCCCGGCGATCAGGCTGGTCTTTGCCTCGTGACCGGTGTGGCAAGAGATATTACTGAAAGAAAGATGACGGAGGAGGCTCTGCGCAAATCCGAAAGCGAACTTCGGTTCCTTTCTTCGAAGCTCCTCGCGACTCAGGAGTTGGAGCGCAAGAAGCTTGCGGCAGAACTCCACGATAGTTTGGGATCATCCCTGACTGCAATTAAAATCAGCATCGAGCATGCTCTGAACCGGATGGCACAGGGTGAAGCGGAACCGGCCATGCTCAAGAAATCGATTTCACTGACACAGAACATTATAGAAGACATCCGAAGAATGATCATGGACCTTCGGCCCATTATGCTGGACGATCTTGGCCTGATCGAAACAGTCGGCTGGTTTTGCAGACAGTTCGGAGAAATTTATCCGGATATTGAAGTCGAGAAGAAGATCACGGTTAAAGAAAATCAGATACCGGAGGCGCTCAAGATAGTCATGTTCCGACTTTTGCAGGAAACCTTCCATAATATAGGCAAGTACAGCAAGGCTGGTAGCGTGCAACTTTCCATCATGTACAGAAAAGGCGCCCTGGAACTCACAATAAAAGACAACGGAGAGGGATTCGACGTAATTTCCGCCCTCTCCAGGGAAAGCGGCGCCAGGGGGCTTGGTCTTACCAGCATGAAAGAAAGAACGGAACTTTCGGGAGGGTCTTTTTCGATTGCATCAAAGATTGGAAAAGGGACTGAGATAAGAGCCTCATGGCCTGCAGGCACATAAAAGGGAGGGCAAAATCCGGATACCGGAATGCGCCTGAGCGCCTGTTTAACCCATTCCTGACGATATGGGGAATATTTGTGGAGGCGGTACCCATGTGGGAATGTGGTCGCGAGTAGCTAATAATTTTCAAAGCCCGGCAAGAGAAGGATGAGAAAGCAAGGCTCTCCTCTTCGCGTGTTTTACAATTCCCCTAAAAACAGACGCTGCTTTCCAGGAGTTGTCCTGCATCGCTGAATCTTTCTCCCGGCGAGATGATCAAATCGACATATTCCAAACTTATCCGCCTTGGTAAGCCGTTTCCAGAGCTTCCCTCAAGTCACCGCCCTTCCACAAATTTGAATAATGCTCGGGACCGCAGGTGGACGGTGCACAGCAACTGCAACCCGTATTAAGGCCGGGATAGTCACGCGCACCCTCACGAAATCCTTGAATTATAGTGAACGGTCGGCCGCTAATATCCTTCCAGAAGATCCGTAGATCATGAAATACAGGAACTAACTATTTGGAGGTGGTCCATTTTTTCTCGCCTGAGGCAATGCTTCAAAAGAAAGAAAAGTAGATGAGATTCATCGCTATCCTTTTTATGTGCCGTTCATGAGAGCACGCAGCCACTCAAGCTGGCTTGAAGATGCCTGCATCCATGGCAGCAGGGCGACTCGCGATGAATGTTTTTCGTGAATCTCATTAATATAGGGTGCTTCGCTTTCGCGCTTGGCCAAAAGCACCGGATCGCGCACCTGAAGGGGCATTAGGCTCTGATTTATTACCCAGCCGAAAGGGGTGATTCCGGCCCTCCTCAGGTCTTTTTGCAGCAGTGCTGCTTCATGTACGGGCGTAGCCTCGGGAAGAGTAATAAGGAGGATCTTCGTGAACTCGGGATCACGCAACCGGGGCAAGACATATCGAATGGATTCGGGAAGATCGTTCAATGTGTGCGACACTTGGCGGTGGTAGGCCTCCGTGGCATCCAGCAGGAGAAGCGTATGCCCGGTCGGGGCCGTATCAAGCACGACGAAGCCGTCCTTTCCCTCGGCAACGCTTCGCGCGAAGGCCCTGAAAACCGCGATTTCCTCCGTGCAGGGCGACCGAAGGTCTTCCTTGAGCAACCTGAGCCCATCGGCGTCAAGATTGCGCCCCGCTGTGGCCATCACCTCCTGCCTGTAAGCTTGCGTTTCCGCAACAGGATCGATGCGGCTGACCTTGAGACCAGAAACCTTGCCAGGAAGAGACAGATCGAGATGGGCAGCAGGGTCGGTGGTTGTCAAGTGAACGCAATGACCGCGCATCGCAAGCTCGACGGCAATAGCCGAGGCGATGGACGTTTTACCCACGCCTCCCTTTCCCATTGCCATAACAACCCCGCAGCCAAGATGAGCGATCTCCGATACTATGGAAGAAAGGGACGATAGATGACGACCATTGCCCGAAGCCAAAACTAGCCGAGCTGCGTCACGACGGGCCGGTGCGAATTCGGGATGCAGGATGGCGCGAAGCGCATCAATCCCCACGAGCCCAAAAGGAAGAAGAGGCACCTCTGTACGGGGAAGCTGCGCAAGGCCTTCAGGAAAATAATCCAGTGCCGACCGGCCTCGATCTTCGAGCGCCAGCGCAACGGCATCTTCCGTATCATTGGCCTTGAAGATGCCGTTCAAGACAAGGTGTTGACTTGTTACTCCCAAGGCTGAGAGTTCAGCCCGTGTGCGATCGGCCTCGGCCAGCGCCGATTCTTCCGGGCGCGTAACGAGCACGAGTGTCGTCGCTGAAGGGTCTGTCAGTGTCTTGAGAGTCGACGCATAAAGGGAGCGCTGGGCCTGGAGACCTGCAAGGGGACCAAGGCAGGATGTCCCCCCGGTATTTGAGTCGAGAAAACCACTCCAGGCGGCAGGAAGCTGCAGCAAGCGCAGGGTATGGCCGGTCGGAGCAGTGTCGAAAACCACGTGATCGAATTGGGCGGTGGCATCGGGATCGCCTAACAGCTTTGAAAATTCGTCAAAGGCGGCAATCTCCACCGTACAGGCCCCCGAGAGTTGCTCCTCCATACTTGTAACGGCGGCATCGGGAAGCACCCCTCGATAAGGGCCTACTATCCGTTCCCGGTAGTCGCGCGCGGCAGCCTCGGGATCGACATTGACGGCCCAAAGTCCCTGCGCAGCGGCGATGAGGGTGGGTGCCGATGAGAGCTTGACGCCTAGCACCTCATCGAGGTTTGAAGCCGGGTCGGTACTCACCAGGAGAACGCTTTTTCCGGAATCCGCGAGAGCAATGGATGCGGCGCTGGAAAGCGATGTCTTGCCTACTCCGCCCTTGCCGGTAAAAAACAGGTAACGGGTAGGGTTGTCCAAAAACTGCAACATGTTACTTTTCCTTTCACTAGCAACAATCAGAAGACGGGCAGCAATCAGACCCGGAACCTGCCATAGGCAAAAGGATGTGAGCTTGTTTTTTAGATGCGTTGGAATCTTCTGCGGAGGCCCGGGATTTGGGATCTATCTCCACGAGGCTTTGTCCAAGATGACGCTCGGCAACTTCCATCACCGCCTGGGCAGAAGCCTGTTTCACGCCCAGGGCCGTCCTGACGGCAAGAGCTATATCTTCATTGGAAAGACCCAATTCCCGAGCCTTTCGGTAGTGGTAATCAAAGCTCGGCATGCAGTTGGACGCAATAGAGGCTCCAATGGCAATGAGTTCCGCGACAAGGGGGGAATAGATCCTTCTCTGCTCGTGGGGTCCCAAGCCGCAGAATTCGGCCAGTTCATCACGGGTCGGATAGGCTCCTCGACTCACGATCCTGCCATCTACAAGAATGAGAGGCAGGCAATCCGTTCCGTTTTCGGTCAAAGCCCCCTTCACAATCTCGTTTTTAGTGAACATTCCCGGCTGCTGAGCGAGGTTGAAGCGTTCAACCGTTACGCCCTGCGCCTTCAGCCAGTCGAGATCGGCAGCGAAACGCGGCAACACCGGATCGACCACCGGTCCGCAGACCCCGGTCGAACAGCACATGGCAGGATCATAGACTTCAATTTTCGCCATAGCAGAATCCTTTTCTCAATTTTGAGCTCCGGCACATCGATTTCGAGAAAAACTTCAAAAACATTGTTTTGATTTCGGAGCGTGCATGCGGAATACGGCCATTCCACACTTCCCCGCGCCAGCCCTGGCGAGCAGCCGGAACTCGGTGCAGCCGAATCACTCATCCTGTGCCTGCTAATGGTGCTGAGTGCCTGAAAGTATTTCCTGCTTTCTGCTCTGCAGTCTGCACAGCTCCTTCGGATTGAGATCCAGAAGCTCCTTCAGGCGCGCGGCATCCTTCAATATCCTGGCATTTCCCTCAATGGACCTGCAAACCCAGGCAATGGCCTCCCTTGCTTCCGCTGGAGCCTCTTCACCGGCAAGACGGTAAAACATCCAGCGTCCCTCTTTTCGGTCTTCAACCAGGCGCGCATGCTTGAGGATGAACAGGTGTTTCGAAACCGTCGACGGTGCCAGACCGAGAAGACCAATGATTTGGCAGACGCAGAGTTCACCACCTCTCAATGAGAGAAGTATACGGACCCGATTTTCATCGGCCAATGCATTGGTAATCGCCATAAAGCTGAGCATACATACCTCCGATAATTCGCTAAGTAACGAAGAGTAACGTTGGCTTTTAAATGTGTCAAGCGTTATCCATTTTGGTCCCGACTTCATCTTACCAGGGATGATAGTAGCCCCGGATAACAGCTTAAAGGAGCCTTCAGGAAAAATCCAAGCCTCCCAAGATGCCGGATTCAATTCTGATTCATGTAACCTGTCAAATGTTATTCTCGTCTATGTGAGCGAATGGAAGAAGATTTTTTGAACCGCATGGAAAGGGATGATATTATGAACGAAAAGGTACAGATCCTTGTGTGTCTTGGCGTAGCGACGGCAGCCAACTGTGTTCCCTGCTTTGAATACTATTTCAAGAAAGCTTCAGCTGCAGGAATAACCGCCGAAAAGGTTCGAAAGGCCGTGGAACTCGCTTGCAAAATCAAAACGGCTGGCTGCATCGTTATGAAGAACAGCATCAGAGACATAACCGCCCAGGACTGGGAGTCCGGACAGGCAGACGAGGGGAAAGCAGGTTATCCCTGCTGCAAATGATTCAGACAGGATGGCAGCAATGGAATTCTTCGGAATCTACGACCAGTACTACAAAAGGGTGAGAAATTTCATCCTTGCCTCGGTCAGGGACGAGTGGGCAGCAGATGATCTTACTCAGGAAACGTTCATTCGGGTCCAGAAGTATCTTCATACTTTGAAAGATTCTTCCAAATTAGCTTCATGGATCTTTCGTATTGCGCACAACCTCTGTCAGGATCATTTTCGCAACTTGAAAAGAACCTCATCGAATGAATGCGAGCTAAACGAAGCAAAAGACGTGTTTAAAGAGGCCAAGGTTCAGAAAAGACTCGAACAGTGCGAAATGAGTTCGTGTGTTCAGGATGTAGTCAGGCTTCTTCCCGAATCCTTTCGAAGTGTCGCACTGTTTGACATGGCAGAACTAAGCCACCGGGAGATCGCAGACATACTGGATACGACCGTCGAGAACATAAAAGTGAGGCTGCACCGTGCCAGGAAGGAATTGCGGGCGCTACTTGAAAAAAAATGTATCTTCGAAGTCGATGAAAGAAGCGTGCTCGTATGCGAACCGGTAGATAACAGCAAAACATGACATTGGATCGCGTTCCATAAAAAATCCAGCAACCGAACGGCTCCATAATGGGGCCGTTCTCATTTTTCTCTTCCGAGTCTGTAACCTTCCTCTCCTCCATTTCGTCTTCATAGTAGATCATGCGCCCTGACACGCGAGCGGGCACTGAAATCCGAAGAATATGTGAGGAGGTGATTTCAATGGCAGATCAAAATACCGACAGAAGCAAAATGTCTTCCGGTTGCTTTGAAAAGATGCCGCAGATAATGCGGAACATGATGTCTGGAAAAGGTAAATCCCGTTGTATTTTTACAGAAAAGATGGCTGAGATGATGCCGGGGTGCTGCCCAGGCCAAACTCAGAAGGCAAGTCCGGCGGATAAACCGGACCAGCAAGCCCCGAAATGACCAATACGCATCTGAGCCGGACAGGCTAGCCTCCAAAAGAGGAGAACAATGGCTAAAACAATATCGATGTGACTTCTACGAACTTGAGGCTGGTGTTCGGATTCAGAAGGATGTGATACCGATGTGGGGATACGTTGCTTGCTGTTTTGGATGTGGCTGGTGGTGGATAATCCCCCTCGCCATGATCATTATGATGGTCTTATGCTTTTTCATGATGCGGTGCCGCATGGAGAGGATGATGGGCGGGCCCTTTTCTCGCACTTGCAGCGACTCGTGCTGGGGCCGCCATTCCGAGTCGGCGGGGCAGATCCTGGATAAGCGATACGCACGGGGCGAGATTGGGAAAGAGGAGTATGAAGAGAGGAAGAGAGACATGGATCGAAACTGATCGGTGAGATTTACTTGTGTGCAGATTCATTGTGAATCGACTGTTGTATGTTCTCCCTTTTGCTGTAAAGGGGAGAGTGAAGATCCATGTAGGTTTCCGATGGAGAAACGTACGAACGAATCAATGACAACCTAATCAATAACAATCGTTATTAGGAGGAAGAAATGAAAGAGTCGAGCACGGTTTTTACTGTTCCGATCACGATCACCGAAAAACCTTGTCCTCTGGGAGGAAAGGATGCAGCAAGCCAATTTGAGGGCAAGATTCCTGTGATCTCTTGTGAAGGAGCTTGCCTATGGGGAGAAATCGCTCGTCTGGCGGCTAACATTGTGGGGAAAGAGGAGCCTTACGGGCGTTCCTGTCACGGGGGGATGTTCACTGTGCCTCATTCGGCTCTGGCCGAATGGTTAAGGAAGTGCGGTAGCGTGGTGGTAATTGATGGCTGTCATATGCATTGCCACGGTAGAATTGCCGAAAACATGGTCGGGAAAAATAACGCAGTGGTGTTCGACGGCCTTTCACTTCACAAGAAGTACGGAAACCTTGTAGACATAGATGCGGTTCCCGAAGAAGACCGCAAAGAGGTGGCAAGACAGTTGGCGAACACCATCCTGACCACACTGAGGAAAGACCAAGGGTGAGGTGAGTAAGACCTAAGACTAAGTACTCTGTTTGTTAAGTTCGGTCACGCGTTCTTCTCAGTTTGATCATGGTCCCTTGTGCCCTCTATGGGCAGTAATGGCCTCCCTGCCGGTCACTAACCCGCCCTCGGCAGGGAACCCCAGCCCTACCGATCGTCCAAGGACGGAGGTACCAGGCACCTCACCGAATTTACGAAACGCTGGACCGACGTGGATGTCAGAAGACTTCAGAGTTAAGTGCCCCCAGGCAAATCGGGGTTACTATTGGATTATTGAGGGTTTGTTTTTCTGATATTTTAATGGGTTTGACTCGTCGGAGGTGAGTCCGTTGAGTAGACGAGTTGTGTATCTAACAGATGATCAGGTTGGGAAGATCTAGTCCCTTATCCCAAAGGGGCCTCTCCCGCGAAGGGCGGCTGCCCCAGAGCCGACGACCGGTTGCTGTTCGAGAGTATCCTCTGGATTCTAAAAACAGGTGCCAGATGGAAGGATCTGGCCTGATATGCATACCATAGTGCGACTGGCGGCCTTTGAGAGAGTGGAATGAGGCCGACCTTCTCTTGCCACTGGCGATATGTCGGTTGATCGGTATGACGTAACGCGGCCTGCAATTGCGCGGGCGGGCACAAAAGAATTCTTGTATGGAACTCCGGTCCTGCCGGATGCCATGGCATGTTCGATTGGGAATTGAATGGTTTTTGCGGGCTTTGGGAATATTCAAGAAGTTTTTTCGGGCAGAACCGATCCGAAAATGCTTTTTGGATGCATAGCGCACAACTTGATGTATTATTCCGGAACAACATGCAACTTGAATTGACCCCGTCTAACCCATTCTTGGTTTGCATAACCTCAAATGTAAGAATGATCGTTCTGGAAGCTAACACTGGGTGTTAGAGTTCTCGGTTTTATTTTAAAGGTTAAGCAACAAACAACTAGTGATCCTTGTAACCATAAAAGGAGGACTCTATGAAAAGCATATCTGACGCAAACCCCAACGATTTTGTATCCCTGCTGAACTTCATAAAAGGTCTCAATGAGTTCAACACTGCTCAAGAGGTGGCCCAGGCGTTTGTCGGTATTTGTTATGAACATTTTCAGAAATCTTTAGTGCTACTGAGGCTTTTTTCGACGGTCCCTTATTCGGCCTTGTCCGCTCAAGACCGGCAGCTTGTTGACAAAAAAGGCGATATTTCTGGAATAGCCCATCTGTTTAGGGACAGCACACCTGTTCTGACCCTCTTGGGGACAAGGGGGCGGAACGCCGATTGGAATGAACGCGATAAATCCCAAGGGTTCAGGTGCATTCCACTGTTATCGAGCAAATATGTGACATCATTATCCATGTTATCCATGCAATTCAAAAATATGAATTTTGATTTCAGCCAGTTTGATGACTGGGATACTTCGATTGTCGAAAAAGGCCGCGCTGGCGAGTATTCGGGGATGCTCTATGTAAATGATGCGGTGATTGATAAAGACGATCAAAATCGTATGATTGTTCCCCGCCAGGAATTTGTAACCGAATACGGCGTGAAAACAGTCCTGGGTTTTGGCGCAGGATATTCGAATCACCCAACCATCGTGACGCTGTTCGCATTCACAAACGAGATATTGACCAAATCAGTTGCTGAACCTTTTGCCCAGCTGCTTGAAGCCTATACGTCAGTTTCTAAAGAACTCATCCAAAACGGACGCATCTTTTCCACACCGCTTAAGGCGCTCTAAAGGTGCGTTGATTGACGCGGTGCTCACCTTGGCGGTGCGTCCATGATATGGATGTTCATGAATTAGAACGCCTCAATAGTCCCACTTCCACAAAAGTCGATAAAGTGTCCTGCCTGGAGGGAAGCTGTTGGTCATCAATTTTGTGCTTGGAGTGGTAACTGGCATAACGCTGGAATTCCAGTTCGGAACGAACTGGTCGCGCTACTCCACATACATCGGGGATATTTTCGGGTCTTCCCTTGCAATAGAGCTACTCTTGCAATCCACATTCGTCGGCATATGGATTTCAGCTGCAAGACGCTTCCTTCCAAGGTCCGTGCGGCTTGCATATGGCTAATTGCCGCAGGCTCAAACATATCCGCGTGCGGGATCCTCATGGCCAACTCCTGGATGCAGCATCCTGTGGGATGCGTGATCCTCAATGGTCGAGCAGAGCTTGCTGATTTCTGGGCTATCGTCACTCACCTTACGCCGACAGGATGTTTCTGCGTGTTATCAGCGGCACCTATATCCTCCCCCGGGTTCTTCGGCGTGAGCGTCAGTGCGTACCACTTACTTCGGGGTCAGGGGGATCTCTTTGTTCAAGAGATCCTTCAAAATCGCGATGACCTCTGCGGTCCTCTTTGCCATCGCGGAAAACGCCATCGGTGACTTCCTCGGCAAAGAGATGATGAAAGGCCCAACCCACAAAGGCGGCAGTCCATCAAGGGCTACAATTATCCCGCCAAAATAACGTAACCCATTGATAGCATGATGAGCATCAAAAAAAACGCCGTAATTTCAAATTAGGCTTCAATTTGGGCTTGACAGAAGAGCTATTCATGGAAGATACTTCGTCACTTGGCGAAATATACGTGGTATTTAGTACCCGAACTACAACACCTCACTGGGCTCCATGAGCCCAAACCAAAGACTTGAAAGGAGATGTGCGATGGATCGACGAGAGGTAGTGGAAAATGCCAAGAAACATGGGGCCGTTATTGTCGGCATAGCGAGCGTGGACAGATTCGATCAGGCGCCTGTTTATGCCAGGCCTACCACCACCTTGGAGGATGCGCAGAGCGTGATCGTCGTCGGGGTTCCGATCCCCAGAGGGGTACTGGAAACTTTGCCCAGTCACATTTGGACCCGTCTTCACGGGCTTCTGATGGGCGGGGTTACAGACGAAATCGCCTGGAACCTGGCCGTGGAACTAGAGGCGGCGGGCTTCAAATCCGTATGCGTGGGGGGACTTACGGTTGGTAAGTCTATCTTCAACAAAATGCATGATGCCCTGGGTGGGGTGCCATACCCTATTCACAGTTTTGAGACAGAGGGCGAATTGGCGCTTAACTGGGCCGGACAGGCCGCCGGCTTGGGCACAGTAGGGACCAATTCGTTGCTGCTGACCAAGGAGTACGGGCCGGGTGTCATTTTGGGCGGCGTAATAACTACCGCGAAGTTGGAGCCAGACCCCCTGATAGAGGAGGATCTCTGCACTGAATGCAACGCCTGCGTGGAGAAATGCCCCGCTGCAGCCATGGGTGAAGACCGATCCTACGATATGGTGAAGTGCTTCCTTACCAACGCTGCCGAGGGCAGGCTTCTGGCCACTGCCATAGAGAAAAAGGATCAGGCCGTCCAGGATTTCCTGGTCAAGACATTGATAGGGTCGACCGAGCACACTCCGGCCACCTGCATCTGCGGGCATGGGTGTATGACTGCTTGTCCGGTGGATCCGCGCAAGAAGGCGCTTAAAAAGTCCAAGGCTTAACCTTTATTGCATAGAGCTCTTTGGGTGCTCAGGGTCTTGGAACAACTCCTATAAACAACGCCACACACTTTTGTAGCATCAGGTACAGAAAATGTTTAATAGGGAATCCTGTTAAAAGCGGGAGCGGCCCCACCGCTGTAAACGGGGACGAAATCCGGTGAAACCACTGTCGTTCGAGATGGGAAGGACCGGAGAGTAGGGTGATCCGTGAGTCAGAAGACCTGCCTGATGCTGTTCAGGAAATCTGTACGTGAAGGTCCGATACCCACCAAAGCATAAAATATACCAGGGTGCAACCCTTAGGGCGTTTTGCTCTAGGGTTATTTTTGCAGGGCAAGAGTCTTAAACTCCATGAGATTGTGGAGTGACCTGCGCGAGCCAAGAAGCTTTTTTGACGAGTCTTCATCAATGGAGGTCTATTCCAGGCTTTGGATTACGAGTTTCAGTAGCCAAACAGAATAATTCGGACCAGCGCATCGATTCCAGGGAAGGAAGTGCAAGTCTTCCACCGCCCCGCGACTGTGATCGGGACGAAAGCCGCATGGATGCCACTGTCCGGTTTGACACGGATGGGAAGGCGCGGTGAGTAGGGTGAACGTGAGCCAGGAGATCTGATCGATGCAAGACGCTTACTCAAATCCCCGAGGGGGGAAAGGAGAGTTAAATGAAAAGCGCTGCAATTGCATCGGTTCTTGCCTGTCTCGCGTTTTGTGTTCCCCAGATTAGCGGTGCCGAAGAGTCAATCCCGGAAAGTACCCAAGTCGTCCAGACCCAATCGGGAAAAACATCTAAACCCGATGAAGGTCCCCAGACAAAGCTCGAAGAAGTCGTGGTTACCGCCACGCTCATGCCTACACCAGCAAAAGAGCTTCCCATTGATGAAAGAAATGTGCTCATGTGTGAGCCGGTAGATAACGGCAAAAAATAACATTGAATCGCATTCCACAAAATATCCACGGATGGACACGGATAAGGGAGGCACGGACCCAAGCAGATGAGATCTCTCCGATCGATTCCTTAAACACGGACTAAGATTTCTCTCCGTCGCTCCAAACCACAGGGCGGGAGAAGTTATAATCGACATCAAAGAGCCAACGACGCTTTCGACCTGCGCTGGTGCAACATCACCTGGATACGAATACCTGGTTTTGAGCAAGGAATTTGTCGCGGTGGCATGTGCACTAAGCGAGGAGGTACTGACAAGACTTAAACCTAAGGAAGAAGGAGGTGTAGATTCCATGGAACAAAAATGGTCCAGTAAGTACGTGATGGAGTTTATCGGTACTTATCTCATTGTGTTCTTCGGCTGTGGTGCCGTCTTCGAGGCAGTCTATGTCAGCGCCTACAAAGACTTGACACCAGTGATGTTGATGTGGGCTGCTGCGGTAGCCATTCCCGTCTACATCGGCGCGGCTGTCTCGGGAGCTCACTTCAATCCTTCCGTAACCATCGCACTCGCGATTTGGCGGGGATTTCCCTGGAGCAAGGTCCCGGCGTACCTCGTAAGTCAGGTCGCAGGTGCATTTTGTGGAGCGGCAACCCTATGGTATGCGCTGTTCAAGGGCTTCGCCACTTTTTTCGAGGCAGAACATCACTTAGTGCGGGGAGAATTTGGAAGTCAATTGAGCAGTATGGTGTTCACCTGCTACATTCCAAACCCCGCCGCTGTGGGATTCACAGCCGAGGCTTACGCAAAGGTTCCCCTTTATGCGGGTTTCCTCTCTGAGTTCATCGGAACAGCGATCTTGCTCCTCATGATATTTGCCTTGTTGGAAGAGCGGAACAGCCTCAAGCCGGCTATGACCTTCTTCCCCTACGCCTTGGGGATTGTGATCTTTGCCGTCATCGGTCTGACGGCTCCGTTGTCCATGACATCGCTGAACGGGGCCCGCGATCTTGGCCCCCGCATCCTCGCTTATCTGCTCGGATGGGGCAAGATCGCGTTCCCGGGACCCCGGGGTGAGTTCTGGATTCTGACGGTCGCACCGATCTGCGGAGCAGTCTTCGCCGGATTTCTCTATGACAAGATTTGCGTGAAAATATTCCCCGGCGTGGCCCCTGCCGAGGTGAAAAAAGAAAAGCGCGCAGTTTCTGCATAAGCATCTTGCAGACATAACCGTATCACTATGATATGAAGCAGATAGATGCATGGAGGTTGATAATGAGTGAGCCAAGAGCTGCAATTGTTAAATGCGAACGCCCCGCAGGAAACGCTCCCTTTATCGCAGGCAAATTCACTCGTCGCGATTGTGACGTCGCCAAAATCTAGGCGGCGGTGAAGAAAGCGGTCGAACTGCCTATCGGCTCGCCAGACCCAATCATCACGGCCGGACAGAAGGTTCTCATTAAACCCAATCTGGCTTTCCAGGCCCCACCGGAACTAGCCAAGGTTTGGATCATAACCTAAAGTGGCCATTAAGCACTTGCATCTTGTTGCCGTCCGATTATTGATCCGCGAAATTCAGCGAAAAGAACCAGATTGAAGGAAGGGGCTGGAGGAGGGCTGGAGGCGCGAAGCCAGTAAAACTATGGGTGGCTGCAATGGATTTTTGCAGTGCTCGGGAAGCACCAGAACCCCATCCATCTACCCATGAAATAACTGTTCCTCGGGTACTTCTGACACCGGCCCATATCAATTTGCCCAGTGTTTTCGTAAAGAGGAAAAATGCAAGTATGATCTGCACATGGAAAGGCTTGGGATGATCCTATGTAGAATGACTATAGGAGAAATGTGTTAATAATTGACAAGATGCACTCTGCGCAAAGCAACCTGAAGCACACAGGTGCATTTGCGCGGTTGATAGTCAGGCTGAATGCCTGACGCGACAACACCGGATTGACCACCGGTCCGCAGACCCCCGGTCGAACAGCACATGGCAGGATCATAGACTTCAATTTTCGCCATAGCAGAATCCTTTTCTCAATATTGAGCTCCGACACATCGATTTCGAGAAAAACTTCAAAAACATTGTCTTGATTCCTGGGCTGGCATGCGGGATTCGGCCATTCCATACCATTTTGGTTCCCACTTCATCTTACGAAGCATTATAGTAGCCCTGAATAACATCCTAAGGGAGTTCTCAGGCAAAAATCCAAGCCCAAAATGCCGGATTCAATTCTGATTCATGTAACCTTTCAAAGGTTATTTTCGTCTATGTGAGCGAATGGAAGGAAATTTTTTTGAACCGCATGGAAGGAGATAATATTATGGACG
Source organism: Syntrophobacteraceae bacterium (assembly GCA_050008735.1). Lineage (GTDB taxonomy): Bacteria > Desulfobacterota > Syntrophobacteria > Syntrophobacterales > Syntrophobacteraceae > SbD1. The sequence continues at coordinate 4,708 of JBEKMB010000046.1, read as the reverse complement.
AGAAGACCGAACTCTTGATATGCCTTGGCGCAGCGACGGCAGCAAACTGTGTCCCCTGCTTAGACTACTATTTCAAAAAAGCCTCAGTAGCAGGAATAACCGCCGAAGAGGTTAGAGAGGCCGTCGAGCTTGCCTGCAAAGTTAAATCCGGTGCTGGCATCGTTATGAAAAAAAGCATCAGAGATATAACCGGCCAGGACTGGGAGTCCGAACTGGCAGACGGCGGGAAAACAGATTATTCCTGCTGCAAATGAATCAGACAGGATGGCAGCAATGGAATTCTTCGAACTCTACGACCAGTATTATCAGAGAGTGAGGAGTTTTATCCTCGCCTACGTCCCGGACGAGTGGGCAGCGGATGATCTTACCCAGGAAACATTCATTCGAGTCCAGAAGAATCTCCATACTCTGAAGGACCCCTCCAAATTGGCCTCATGGATCTTTCGTATTGCGCACAACCTCTGCCAGGATCATTTTCGCGACCTGAGAAGAACCTCATCGAATGAATGCGGGCTCAACGAAGCAAAACACGTGTTTAAAGAAGCCATGGTGCAGAAGAGACTCGAACAGTGCGAAATGAGTTCGTGCGTTCAGGACGTGGTCAGGCTTCTTCCCGCATCCTTTCGAAGTGTTATCACACTATTTGACATGGCGGAACTCAGCCACCGGGAGATTGCTGATATACTGGACACCACCGTCGAGAACGTACAGGTGAGACTGCATCGTGCCAGGAAGGAATTGCGGGCGCTGCTTGAAAAAAAGTGTACCTTCGAAGCCGATGAAAGAAGCGTGCTCGTGTGCGAGCCTACAGAAAACCATAAGACCTGAAATTGAATCGCTGTCCACTGAAACGGCTCCATGATGGGGCCGTTTTCATTTTCCCTTCCGAGTCTGTAACCTTCCTCTCCTCCGTTACGTCTTCATAGCAAGCCAAGAAGCGCTAACACGCGAGTCGGCACTGAAATCCGAAGAAAACGAGAGGAGGTGATTGCAATGGCAGATCAAAATGCAGATCGAAGCAAGATGTCCTCAGGTTGCTTCGGCAAAATGCAGGAGATGATGCGGAACATGATGTCGAAAAAAGGCGGTTCCTGCTGTCCCTGTGCGGAAACGATGACTGAGATGATGGCGGAGTGCTGTCCGGTTCAGACTGAAAATGAAAGTCAGGCGGAAAAACAGGGCCATGATGCCCCGAAATGACTGATACGCATCTGAGCCTGACAGGCTCGCCTCCAAAGGAGGACAACAATGGCCAAAACAATCGAGATCCAACTGGCAGAACACTCTTGTGCAGCAGGGCTTCGGTATGCCCAAAAGCAGTCGTCCACTCCACCGAAGGATGCGGTGATATGCTGTGAGGGCATGTGCCTCAAAGGTGAGACTGCACGCAGAGCAGCGAATCTGATAGCTCACAAGCTGGTTCCCGATAAAGCGGTCCGTATTTGCCACGGTGGGTTGCTGGAAGCAGCGGGAGGAATGAGGGACCTGGTGCAGAGAGCAAACCGGGTCCTGGTCCTGGATGGGTGCGGAATGGCCTGCGCCACAAGGCTCACCAAAGGGGCCTTCCCGGATCTTGTGCCCCAAGTGGTATTCACAGACAGGCTTTTCGAATATGACCAGGATCTTTTCGGGGTGGACGAAGTTCCAGATTCGCAGATCAGTGCTAACGCCGGGAAAGTCGCAGAGCAGGTAGTCGCAAAGTACTTCCAATAGGTTCACCCGGTATCCTGCCCCCAATTAATCAATTCGGGGCGGGATATCGCGGCCTCTTGTATTTCAGTCCTCTTGACCGGAACCGATTCTCGTTTCAACAATCCAGGATTCGACTTTCGACTTGATCTCATCTCGAATCCTTCTCGTTGCCTCCAGTTTTTCGCTATCCGTTCCCTGCAATGCGGCAGGGTCATCGAATCCCCAATAGAGTCGTTTCGTTATTCCTGGGAAAATCGGACATTTATTCTCGATGGATTCCTTGCAGACCGTTATGACGCAGTAAAATAGCATTCCAGCTTTATAGAGCGCGAAAACACTTTTTGCTCTGCTTTCCGACAGATCGTAGCCCAGCTCTTTCATGACCTCAATGACGAAGGGATTGACGGATGTCGGCTCAAGACCGGCACTGTTCGCCTCGAAGACACCCGCGCCGAAATCATTTAGAAACGCCTCCGCCATCTGGCTCCGAGCAGCGTTATGCACGCAAATGAAAAGTACTTTCTTCTTCTCCATCTCATCCTCGAGAAAGATCCGGGACCTTACATGGGCGGGTTCGTAAAGACTTTCCCACTAAAATATAAGACCACTGAGCAGGGAATATGTTACCGAACCGTTACGGTTTCTTTAAGTTTTCAAGCATGAAAATTTGGGGCTTGACACACAGCAGTATTGTTGTTAATTCAGAATAATCAGAATATACTGATAAATCAATTAATATTGAAAAAGGATGGCGCGATGACGAAAAAAGAAAAAAATGAACCCTGTTGCGCCCCAGAGACAAAAGAAACCTGCTGTAAAGTCGAATCCCTCATTGCTGTCGATGAACGGGGACAGATGGTGTTGCCAAAGGAACTGCGCGACAAGGCCAATATACGCGCAGGAGACAAGCTTGCCATTATCAGCTGGCAAAAAGATGGAGAGGTTTGCTGTTTCACGCTGATAAAGGCGGATGCCCTGGCAGAGCGCGTTAAGGAATTTCTCGGCCCCGTACTGAAGAGCATAAGTTTGGAATGAATTTCACCCTGGATACGGCCGTGGGAGAATGACAGATGAGAGCTGACCAAATCAAAGAGATTGTAAAATCGCGCTACGCGAAAGTCGCCCTCCAAAGCATACCGTGCTGCAGGACCGGGAAGTCTTGCTGTGGGAGTTCTGGTAGTGCAGAGGACGTCAGTAAGAAAGTTGGTTACGGCGACAAGGACTTGAATTCAGTACCCGAAGGGGCAAATCTGGGGCTCGGTTGCGGCAATCCAGTGGCGCTTGCTTCGCTGAAGGAAGGCGATGTCGTTCTCGATCTTGGCTCAGGAGCCGGGTTCGATGCTTTTCTTGCCGCTGCCAAAGTCGGAACAGCGGGAAAGGTCATCGGGGTCGATATGACTCCAGAGATGATCGAGAAAGCAAAAGCAAACGCAGCAAAGGGCAGATTCAAAAACGTTGAGTTCAAATTGGGCGAAATAGAGAGCCTGCTTGTCTCCAACAACGAAGTGGACGTCATCATTTCAAACTGCGTCATAAATCTTTCGCCTGATAAGAGAAAGGTCTTCAAGGAAGCATTTCGAGTGTTGAAACCCGGCGGCCGCTTAATGGTTTCCGATCTCGTGTTGCGGAAACACCTGCCCGAGGTCGTCAGGCAGTCTGTCGAAGCATACGTTGGCTGCATTGCCGGAGCCATCATGAAAGATGAGTATCTGGCAGCCATAAGCGCGGCAGGTTTCAGTGATGTAAAAGTGCTTGGCGAAGACATCTACCCTGTCGAACTGGCGATAACCGACCCCATAGCCCGGACAATCTACTCGGATTCCGGCATCATTTCAGATTATGCAAAAGACATATCCGGATCGGTTGCCAGCATCAGGGTAAGCGCGGTGAAGCCGAGTTGATCCGCAATTGCAATCCGGCAGCGCGCTTGGGGACATTATATCGTTTGGAGAGGACGGCAATGTCGGTTTCGTTTGAATTGGAGGGGGCAATAGCTTTTCTCACTCTCATTGTCCCACCCGTCAACGCCCTCGATGAGAATGCTTTGCAGGACCTGATGAAAGCCCTGGATGAAGTGGAAAATGACGATACCATCAGGGCTTTGGTAATTACCGGCGGCATTGAAGGGATTTTTTGCAGCGGCGGCAACCTTAAGTACTGGCCGCGTGTGTACCCAAACGCAGCCGATACGGTAAGTGATGCGGGCCGTAGGGTATTCACCAGGATCGAGCATCTCATTAAGCCCAGCATCGCAGCGATTGATGGTCGTGTGATCGGCGACGGACTCTCGCTTGCCCTGGCCTGTGACATACGAATCGCTTCACAAGCCTCCACCTTCCGTTTGCCGGAACTCGATTATGGATTTATCCCAGGGTGGGGCACTATCGGCTGCCTGGTGGAAGTTATAGGCAAGCCCCTCACTGCTGAAATGCTCTTGTTTGGCCAGGAAATAGCTGCAGAGCGCGCTCAATCAATCGGCCTGATAAACCGGATGATATGCGTCGATGAGCTGATCCCGCTTGCCGGGACTTTGGCAATACAGGCGGCAACGAAACCTCCAAAAGCTATGCTTCATGCTAAAGCTGTATTACGAGGTGATTTGGCAAATAAGCCCAGACATCAAAAAGATTGGGAGATCGCCTGCTTTAAGGCAGTCTGGGGCAGCCGGGAATGGCAAGATGGAATCCAGAGGCTCTTCTGTAAAAGTGATGCAAGGTCCTCATGGAGTTCATTGTGAAGCGAGGCTTTTACAAATATTGCAAAGGGTTTTCCGTATCGCAGTGCCATGGCAAAAGGCTCTTTAAAGATGTAATAGCACGGGAGTAATGCCGATATGGTTATACCCCGGTACGGACTTAATAGGCTGAGCAACCGATCGTTTGTGTGCGGAGGGAACCATATGTGGGGACTGGAAGAACTGAAAATCCAAAGGGAAATAGTCGATCGTCTGGATTGGGAAATGACGCCGGAAAAGGCTGTTGAGACCTACCTCGAATGGGGAACCGGATGGACCCGA
>JBEKMB010000045.1:0-40579 GCA_050008735.1 Syntrophobacteraceae bacterium | reverse complement strand
CCGTCGAATGAAAGTATTACTTAATAGTCATTCGTTACTGTAATATGCGTTTCCGTAACCTACTGAGAGTATTCGCTAAACTCCTACTTTCGTAGGAATGACGGATTGTGCGTCTGCACCCCCCACAACTTAGTTGACGCTACACTAGCTGGAGGTCAAAATGAGTGAGGACCTGGACCGTAATCTGAATTTGTGGAAAACCCAACTCGAAAAGGCATGGCAAAAAATCCCCAAGCCCTTCCGAAGCGAACGCGCCGTTCACAGAACTCTCCAATGCAATCTTTTCAGGGTCCTCCAGGAACTCGGGCTCAGAATTGTCGCCGATTATATGCCCCCGCGGATAGCGGACAAGCCTGTCGATCTGATCGCCGTTAACAGTGAAAACGAGGTAATCTATGCGATATGCCTCGACACCCTGGTCAGCCTGGCGGCCGTAAAGAGCCTGAACAGCTTCGCCGCGCAACACAAAGTTATCTTCACTATGGGTATGCTGGAAAAGAAGGTCATGGAAAGCAGATTCTTTCTAAACGAGGAGATAAGGCACGTTCATTTGAAGCCGTTTGAAAAATGAATCGATCACTCCTCTGTTTTTGCTTGACAACAAATCGTAACATCAGTTTACTGCCTCTGTTTCAATACGGTAAGTTTTAATATTAATTCCTTTCCATCAAACATTTCAGTTCGATAAGCAGCCGCGTTTACACGGCTGTGTTTACGAGCGGTTGGGTTCAGGCTGGAACAGCCTGTCAGAGCATCCAATGGAAGCCCACCGCGTTTTTAAAAGCGCGAGAGCCGTCGATTTGATTTGGTTATCAGAGCGGCCTTTTGCACCTCTGCTGGACGAGTACAGTGTACTTTAAGTCCATTTTACTGGAGGATAAATGAAAAAATTGATTCTCATCATCGCGGTTTTGTTTTGTATCTCGCCTCTTGCGGCTGAAGCCGTGACCGGCCCGGCGGATGTCGCGGAAGCCGCTAAGGTGGGCCTGAAACACTTCCTGGACCTCATACCTGCAGGTTCCAGGCAGGAGTATGGCTTCACCCAAACCGACCCACTAGGTAAGGCCTACCTGGGCGATCCCTACAATCTTCATATGATCACTCCGGACGCCTTGTTTAGCTACAGTGAAGGGGTCCCTGTGGCCTCGATTCTGACCGTAATCGACCAGTGGTATTTCCCGGTCATGATCCAGGATAAAATCAGGTGCTTCCTGATTGTCGACCGTATGGACAACAAATGGGAGGCCGTTTCGCTGGGATATGCCACCCTCGCCAGGTCCATGAACCAGGTCAGAGCGGACTGGCCCGCGGAGAAGGGGTACAACCCGGTTCTAATAGCCGTTTTCCAGGCCAAGAAGTATCTGGTGATGATCCCGGAGGCGGGTGAACTGTTGCTGCCGCTTCCGCTTGAGCAGACCGCGTCAGGCTCGGGGCAGGCCGCGTCAGGCTCGGGGCAGGTCGCCAACATTCTTGAAAGTTTGAAACCCACGGTCAGGGAGGCGATAAAGCAGCGATGACAACGAAGAATAAACCCTTCAGAAGTTTATGTCTGGCGGTGTGCCTGCTGGCCGGCCTCCTTTGTGCCGATGCCGCTTTCGCCATGGTGTTAAATGTCCAACAGCACTACCAGGAACAGACTCAGTGGTGTTGGGATGCAACCTCCCAGGCAATCCTTGGATATTACGGCGTCTCAAGGACCCAGGCCCAAATAGCCGCGTATGGGACCCCCGGGACCGCCAACACCTGGAACTATCTATACGGCGTTGAGACAGACCCGTCGGAACCGACGCGCAACGGCGTCGATTATATTCTCATGCATTTCGCCGGGCTGGGTACAACTGCCTACGGCGTCGCTCTAAGCCAGGCTACCTTGACGAACCAGATAAATTCATTCCGGCCCGTTGGCATCCGTTGGGGATGGGACACTGGAGGCGGGCACATTCTCGCAGTCAAGGGCGTCGCCGGCAACACTGTTTACTTAATGGACCCCTGGAATGGCGACATCGAAATCAGCAGTTATAATTGGGTCGTCAGAAGCGTCAGCGATGGGCATACCTGGACAGATTCCCTGACTATCGGCAACAACCCCCCGTCCATCATCCCCATAATCGACAGTCCGTTTTCATATTCGTTCACCACCACCAAGGCAACGGTTGGCGCAACCATAGAGTCTGATGGAGCAGTCCTGCTTACAGCATCGGGTGTTGCATATGGCAAGAATGCCTATCCCACGATCAGTGGAGCCAAGAAAAAAACTGCTCCTACCATTACCACCGGCTCATTCTCAGTTGGTCTGAAAGGGCTTGCCAAAAATACGATCTATCATTACCGGGGCTATGCCACCAACATCGCTGGAACGGCCTATACAGCCGATACAAATTTTACCACCGTGTCCGGTGCACCAAAGTCGACTGCAGCGACCACAATAACTGCTTCCGCCTTCACAGCGCATTGGAATCCCCCGTCGGGTACTGGATTTATCAATTACTACAATCTTGACGTGGCTACCAACGCAGCTTTTACCAATGTGATCCAACACGTTTCCATAGTGGGTACAAGTTTCCCCGTAACCGTTCCCGCTAAAGGAAAATATTATTACAGGGTCAACGCTGTGAACGCCGGGGGGACCAGCGCCTACTCAGCAAAGAAGGCTGTTACCGTTCACTAAAAAAAGTGCAGGCAGAGGTATGTTTCGATAGAAAGGGCGGTTCCAAAGCACTTGATGCAATAATTTGATCTAGCTATCCGCTTTGATTGCTTTGCCCGAATCCATGACTCTATCATGCAGCCCCTGCCTGCAGACCTTCCTTATGCAATAGATCTGCTTCTGTTGCGATTCGAAATACGTCCGCATCAAAATCTCGCTTACAAGCCCAATGGCGAGAAAATGAATCCCCGTAAGCATGAGAACCGACGCAAGCAACGCCATTGGCCCGTGTTCGCTGAAAATATGGGCACCCTGCAGGAATTTTCGGTAGCATAGAAACAGGCCCATAAGGAACGATGAGCCTGAAAAACCCAGGAAGATCTTGCCGAAAAAATGCAGCGGGCGCGTCATATAGCGCATCATAAAACCAACCGACAATAGGTCGAAGGCCACGCTGAAGGTCCTCCCAAGGCCGTAGTGGGACTTCCCCTGGCTCCTCCCCATGTCTTTTATGGGAATCTCCATAATTCTTCCGCCGTTCTGGGCTATGAGGGCCGGGACGAAACGGTGAAGCTCCCCGTATAGATGCACGTCTGACAAAACTTCGCGCCTGTAGGCCCTGAACGTGGTCCCGAAATCATGCAGCTCCACCCCGGACACTTTGGCGATAAGCCAGTTGGCTACCCTGGAGGGAAAAGTCCTGGTCAGAAATGCATCCGAACGGGCGGTCCGCCAGCCGGAAACCATGTCGTAGCCTTCCTCGATTTTGCTGATGAATTTGGGAATTTCCTCCGGTGCGTGCTGGAGGTCTCCGTCAAGCGATACGATCAATTCACCTCGGGAGTGGTTAAACCCGGCCATCAGTGCCGCCGTCTGGCCGTAGTTTTTTCGCAGATGCACGACCGTGATTCGAGGGTCCATTGAGAAGAGCGAATCCAGGATGCCCGGCGTATCGTCCGTGCTCCCATCGTTTACCAGGATAAGTTCCCACGAGTAACCGATCTCATCTACCGAGGCCCTCACACGATCGTAAAGCTCACGAAGGGTGGAGGCTTCATTATGCAGGGGAATGACCACCGAGATTTGCGGGTCCTCTTCGATTTGTCCATGGATGTAGTCAAGCCTGTTTATTCCTGGTTCGCTCACTGATTCACCTCTCCGAAATGGCTGAGTATTATCTGATGTCTTTCGAACAGCTCTTTGACTCTTGTGGACAGGAGCAGATCTTTTTCCCTTGCGCGAGAACCGAGGAGCCGTGTCTTGCTGCACTCCAGGTCCGCATCCACAATACCCGGATGTGTCATAAGCTCGCTTATTCCGGGCTTGAGCATGCCGCAGATTCGCCGAATAATTTTTTCGTTTATGAACCCCGTGGGAGAAATCCCATATAACACGGCAGGAGTTTGAATTCCAGCCTTCCTGACTCTCGCCATGAATTGCGGCCGAGAAAAACTGGATGCGCGGGCCACGGCATACTGCTTTAAGAATTTGATCCGTTCGTTTTTTTCTATGTCATGGAAAAACCTCCACGCACCCTCGGCTTCGAAAGGATCACGCATTGCCTTGACCGAGAAACGTCCTGCTATTTCGATCATAATATCGAGAACGACCGGGATGATATGAACATGCTTATGGCTGTCGAAGTGCGTTACGCTCAATCCGGAATCAAAGACTTTTTCGGCCTGGGCAAAAAGCTCTCTCCTGATGTCATCCCTGAGCGAGTTTCGTCCCGCGATTTTCTTCAGCAACCCGCCTGGGCCTGAAGGTAGAAAACCGTCCGGGCCGGCAAGGCCGTGCAGTTTGCCTGCGGGCAGCAGCGGCTTAAGACCCGTCAGGGCGAAATGAATTCCAGTCCTCAGCCCCCCCTGCCCTTTTGCCGTTTTTACCGCGTCATCGAAAGCCTCGCCGTTTGGCATTAAGGTGGCGCTTCGAAGCAGGCCCGCTTCCGCGCACTCCGATACGGCAAGATTGATCCCACTGGTCAATCCGAAATCATCAGCATTGATAATTAACTTTCGCAGCATAATCCACCGCCCGCAAGCCGCTCTCATCCAAATTTGCGTTCAAGAATGTATCAAAGGATGCCTTTTAAATACAATGATCGGAGAGCTTTGGACAGGATTTACAGGATTAACAGGAAAAGAATGACCCGCTTCTTTTTTTAAACTAACTTCCACCTCAGGTACTCGTTTCCGTGATGAACCTTAAATAAGCCCCGACTCACCGACCCACCCATTCACCGACTCACCGACTCACCCATTCACCGACTCACCCATTCACCGACTCACCGATTCACCGACTCACCAATTCACCAATTCACCGACTCACCCATTCACCGACTCACCCATTCACCGACTCACCGACTCACCGACTCACCCATTCACCGACTCACCAATTCACCGACTCACCGATTCACCGACTCACCAATTCACCGACTCACCCATTCACCCATTCACCGACTCACCCATTCAGCGACTCACCGACTCACCCATTCACCGACTCACCAATTCACCAATTCACCGACTCACCCATTCACCGACTCACCGACTCACCGATTCACCGACTCACCCAACCTCAACCTCAGAAATGAAGTTCCGCAAAGGTTTATTTCTTTAAATCTGTCGACATGTACTGTATAAAGGCTTCCATCCGAGTTAACCCATTTCACAAAGGTAGCGCAATGAGAAGAAAAGCCGTTCTTGAAAACTGCCTTACACCAATGCTTTTATGCTTTTTATTCATCGTGCTCGGCTATGGGGCTGCAAACGCTGCCGAACAAAGGGTTTTAACTCTTGATCAAATGATCGAAATGGCCCTGGCGACCAGTCCTGAGATAAAAATGGCCGAACAGGACATCCTGGCGGCCAAAAGCGACTTGAAACAGGCGATGGGCGGTCAACTGCCCCAGATGGACTTAAGAGGAATAACAGGCCCGGTAACTGACGCTCAAGTCCCAACGGTGCAAGTATTAGATAATACCCATAAGGGCGTACTCGTCGGCCATGATGACTCATCTATCGGGATTTTTGGAAGGCTCGATTTCTTTCTGACCCAACCCCTTTATACTTTCGGGAAGATATCCAACCGCAAAGATGCCGCCGCCCTGGGCGTCGAAGCCCAGAAAGCCGGCAGGGAACAGCGCAGAAACCAGGTTATTCTCAACACCAAGGAACTCTACTACGCATATCTCATAGCAAGTCAGGGCAAGAGCGCGGCCAGGGATGCCGATGATTACATAAATGACGCGAGCCGGCGCATAAAGCGTTTAATCGAACTGCGTGCAAAAAATGCCGACCCCAGCGATCTTTACCGGCTCGAAGCTTTTGCCGCCCAGGTGAAAGCTTTTGCCGCCAAGGCCGAATCAGGATCTCGCACCGCCTACTTTGCCCTGAAAAAAGCAATTGGAATGCCCGAAAATGAAGACTTCAGGGCCAAGGAGTTTGAGCTGCCCAAGAATCCGGCGAACCTTCAGCCTGAGGGGGAATATGTACAGCGTGCCCTCGCAAACAGACCCGAAATTTTACAGGTGAAAAAAGGGGTTGGCGCAAAAGGAAAGCTTGCCGATGCAGCCAAATCCGACCTCTACCCCTCCTTTTTTGCCGCTGCCGTGGCATCGGTCGCCGGCGCCCCTGATCGACAGAGATTCCTCGGCGGCGATAATACCTACATCACCGATGAGTTCAACCATGCTTACGGTGGGTTTTTCGCCGGGGCCGAATGGCACTTCGATTTAGGCATCGGGAAAGGAAAGCTCGACAAAGCCAGGGCAGAGTACCAGAAAATGCGCGATACTCAAGAATTCGCGGAAAGAAACATCCCCGTCGAAGTAGTCAAATACTATCAGGACGCCGTTGAGGCCCAGAAATCCTACGCAGCCTATGATGAGGCGGCGGTCGGTGCGCGCAGGTGGATTCTTGCGGCTTTTGCCAATTTCGATCTTGGAATTGGAACAGCCCGTGACATGCTCGATGCCATAGACCGCTACGGGAAAAACCAGGGGGAATATCTCCAGGCGTTGTATAGTTACCACGTGGCGCTCGCGCGCCTGGATTATGCCATAGGCCTTGGCTCCGATATGCCCTGAAAGAGCGCACCAGAGAGCGCATGGCTGATCCAGTCTGAAACAGTTACGAGTCTTTAACCAGGGCAAGAATGAATCTTCTTATCAGATTTTTACAAAAACTTGTGGTCTGGGTCCTTCCCAGGCCACGTTTTATTCTGGCGGTCACACTCCTGAGCGTGATTGCCTCGCTATGGATTGCAGCCGTTCGGCTCGAAGTGCGCACCGCTCAGCTTGAGCTTATCTCCACCAGACTTCCGCTTATAGCAAAGTCTGACGTGCTGGACGAATTCGGATTTCACGGCAAGACCACATTCGCCCTCGTGGTTAAAGGCCCCACTCAGGACCGCACCATCGAGTTCATGAATGCCATAGTGGCGAAAATCCATGCCGACACCGAACATTTTCAAGGCGTATTCTACAGAATCAATCCCGACGAGTTTAAGAAATGGCTTCTTTATTACCTCGATGAAGACGACCTCGCTCAGGTCAAAGACACTCTCGCACAACACTCTGTGCTGCTTCGCAACATGGCCCAGGACCCGGACCTGCTCAATTTTTTCAAGCTTGTGAACCAGGATATGGCATCCAGGATGGTAGGCGAGCTTTTTACCGGCTTTCTCGATGATGAGGTGACTCAGGAGGGGGAGGGGAAAAAATCGGCGCCGATGGACCTGGAATTCATGATAAAGGTCCTGAATGGGTTTTCGCGATATCTTTCAGGAACACCAAAATTTGCTTCCCCCTGGTCCTCATTTTTCAAAAGCGGGGCGTGGGACCTCGAAAAGGAAGGCTACATCTGGGAGGGCAAAAAGAAATTTCTTATAGCCGCGGTCATCCCCAGCAAAGTTTCGGGCGGGGTGAGCAAAACTCAAGCATCGCTGGCCCAGCTGCGCGCCTACGTACAGGAACTCAGGTCGTCCGGCTTCGGTGACGTCCAGGCCGGCGTAACCGGGCAGGCCGCCCTCAACGACGATGAAATGATGACCGCGATGGGCGACATGACCAAAGCGACCTGGGTGTCGATGCTTGGCGTCCTGCTGATAATGGTCGTGTTTCTTCGAGGCTTTCGACATCCACTGATAATTCTCGTATCCCTTGCGGTGGGTCTGTGCTGGACGTTCGGCTGGACGGCTCTTTTCATCGGTCACCTCAACATCCTTTCCATTGTCTTTGCGCCCATGCTTTGCGGTCTCGGGGTTGATTACGCGATCCACTGGTTCACCCGGTATGAAGAAGAAAGGGACCTCTTCGACGGAAGCCGCACCGACATCATCAAAAGGGTCATGGACAAGTCGGGCCCGGGGATAATGCTCGCCGGCCTGAGCACCGCTTTTTCCTTCCTTCCTTTTATTCTCACCGGCTTTCGCGGACTGATGGAACTCGGCATGATTACCGGGATGGGAATTCTTCTGACCGTACTTGCCGACTTCACGGTGCTCCCTGCATTGAGTCAATATCTGGCTGTTAAAAAGCCTTCCGCCAAGCTGTCCAACGCGGGCGAAAACGAAAGGTATCTTCTCCGTCTCGGCCCAACCGGCGTTCGAACCGTCCTCGCCGCGGCCCTGGTACTAAGTGTGGTTGGTGCAATCCTGGCTTCGCGCGTGCAATTCGACCTCAATCCCCTGCGCCTTCAGTCCAAGAACGCCGAATCGGTCTATTGGGAAAAAATCCTGGTCGAAAATTCTACACATTCCATTATTTCCGCGGCCGTGGTCACCGACTCCCCGGAAAATGTGAGGACTAAATCGGCACAATTCAAAGCTCTTTCGACCGTCTCGGACGTGGATAACGTTTTTACGCTCCTGCCTGACCGTCAGGAACAAAAAATACCGCTTTTGAGGTCTATTGCTCTTCTGATTCCCGGCCTGAACCCATCGTCTCTACGTTTGGCCGCGAATCCGGACAACGGCAACTTCGACTCCCCGAAGGAGGCCGGCGCCTACAAGGCCGCGTTGATAGACGTTCTTCAGAGAATCAGGTTCAAGATGCAGGAAGACCAGGCTGAGAAATGGGGAGCTTCCAGGCCTGTGGTCGAGCAAATGTTGCAGGTCAAGCAATACATAGACGAAATCGTTCGATCGCTTGACAATACGCCTTCGGCCTCGCAGAGGCTTTCGGAATATCGCAGCCGTTTTGACAAAGACATCATGGAAGAATGGGGCCTGATCAAGGAGAGTTCTTCGGCTTCCCCAATGACCGTGGGGGATATCCCTCTTCAATTGAGAGACCAGTTCATGCAGGGAAACCTATATCTATTAAGGATTTATCCCAAAGAGTCGATATGGAATGAAGGGGCTCTCAAGCGCTTCGTTAAAGACATCGAATCAGTGGATCCCGACGTATTGGGAGACCCTATTTCCCTCCATGTCTTCGCGTCTGCATTCAAAAAAGCATCTATCGACGCTTCGATTTACGCACTGATCTCGATCTCCCTGCTCCTTGCATTTACGTTTCGCAGTCTTAGCCTTATGCTGATATCGCTCATCCCGCTTGTGGCCGGGACGATCTGGACAGTCGGCATAATGGTGGCCGCGGGATTTGATTTCAATCTTGCCAACAGTATATTCATGCCGCTCGTCGTCGGGGCGGGGGTGGAATATGGGGTAATTATTATCCAGAGATGGAGAGAGGGCCATGTGGGATATGGACGCCTTCCTTTCAGTACCGGTAAAGGGGTTATCCTCGCAGCGCTGACCACCACCATCGGCTTTGGCACTTTGATGATATCAGACCACAGGGGTATCTTCAGCCTTGGTTTCGTAGCCTGGGTGGGAAGCATCTGTGTCCTTGCCGCTGCCCTGCTGATCCTGCCCGCAATTCTGTCCTTTATGCCAAACCCGGCCCAGGCCGTCGAGAAGGAGAATCGGAATGCTAAGCTCTAGGATGTGGTGTATTCTTTTCGCATGTCTCCTGCTGGTCTTTGGGGCCCATGCCCCTGCTCAAGCGCAATCGGGCGCCACGGATCTCGTGCGCTCGGTGCTCGACAAGGCCATGGACATTCAGACAAACCCCCAACTCCAGGGGACTGAACACCGCAAAGCCCGCGCGGAACTCATTCAGAAAGTGATGGCCGAAAATTTCCTGACCGCGGAAATGGCCAGAGAATCACTCAAAGACCATTGGGGAAAGCTTTCGCAGAGGCAACGCGACCAATATCTGCCGCTTTTCACCGCGATTTTCATCGATGCCTATTCCAGGCGCGTCCTGGATTTTTTGAAAAGAGAGACTATCGAATACCCGGGGGAAATTCCACAAGGTAAATATACGAAAGTGCCCACTGTAATAATGCGAAGCAATGAGCACATCCCGGTCGACTACGTAGTGGAGCAAAATGGCCGTAAATGGATGATCAGAGATGTGATTATAGATGGAGTCAGTACGGTTGAAAACTACCAGAACTCCTTCGACCGCTTTTTAAGAACTCAGTCTTTCGATGTTCTTATTCAGAGGATGGCAACTCAGAGAAAAGCCGGCATCGATCTTTGATCGGAATCGGCAAAAACGCCCGCCTCATTTAGCATTTGGACCGCCACGGGTGGAAGCTTCAGACAGGTTTGTCCTTTGTATTTCCAAAGATCGGCTTTTTGTCGGATTCTTTCCACCTGTTGTGCATCCACAAATACTGTTCGGGAAATCTCCGGATTATCTCCTCCATTTTTAAATTGATTTCCCTGCTGATTCGCTCGATGTCCGAACGCTCATCAACCCGGCTGGGATCGGGCCAAATCGGGTCCGACACAAACCCTTCGAAATAATAAGGATCATCCGTGCGGCACGCCGCGACAACTACGACCGGCCGTCCATGCCGCAACGCCAGCAATGCCGGGATCGGAGTGACAGTTGCGTTCGCCCCGAAAAATTTTACCCTGAGCCCCCTGCTCGTGCTCTGGTCCGGGAGCATGCCAACCGATTTGCCTTTGCGCAGCAAGCGCTCCAGTGAAAACATGGCGTTTATTTTGGGGATCATGACCTGGCCGCTCGCGATGCGGCTGGAGAATACGGCGTGCTCGAGGTAGGGATTGTCGAGTGGGCGCATGACTATCGCAAGTGGAATGCCGATCAGAGCGCTCACATAGGGCAGCAGTTCCCAGTTCCCAAGGTGCGGCGTGACGAATATGCAGCCGCCGGCCTGGTCATGTATCGATTTTGCCTTCTGAAAGAGGTGTTCGAGATGTTCGGTCTTATAACGTGTGTCCCGGACGATATTGGCGCCGTCGAAACGAAAGGGCGATCTTATGATTTCGATTGCGGTGAGGAAGAATGCCTTGCAGCTCTGACGGGCAAGCCGCTTTATCTCTTCTTCGTTCATCTGGTCGCCGAAAGCGATCCTGATATTTTGCAGGGCTATTTCGCGTCTTCGCGGTATCGCCGCGTAGAGCAGGTATCCCAGTAGTCCCGAGACTACCCGCAGCACCTTGACGGAAAGCGACCTTGCGATGGTAACGATGATAGTAAAACCGAGGTATTCCAGAATATGGTAGGCCTTGGTTTTCCTTATTTTTGTTTTTCTGACTTTCAACGCGCGCAGCCCTCGACCAGAATGCACGAAGACTGGCCGATTATTCCATAGCTAATTGACAAAAAGCTGTTTCCCCTGGCCTCTCTGGTTGAGGCTGAAATAGCCATGTCCTCAAATGCTGCTTCCGGTTTTGAGAAGTTGAGCGTTCCAGGCACAATGCCGTCGTTTATTGCTCTAATGCCAAGGATAACTTCACAGATGTCGCTTGCAGCGCCCATGTGCCCGGTATAGGGCTTGAGGGCGCAAACCGGGACCCTGTTCTTTTGAGCGCCAAGAATCTCAGCGATCGAGTTAAGCTCCGAACGGTCCCCTTTCCGTGTTCCGCTTCCGTGGGGGCAGATGAAAGCAGCGTCCCCCGGGTCCATGGCCCCTTCCTCGAGGGCAGCGTTGATGGAGCTTTTCGAAACATGCTCCGGAACGCTCAAACCTTTGCCCTGCGGAAACTCGATGCAATTGCCGGTCCCTTTTATCTCAGCCAGAATCCTCGCGCCCCTGGCCTTTGCCATCCGGGCATCCTCGAGCAATATGGCCGCTCCCCCCTCTCCAGGGATGAACCCATCCCTTGCCCGGTCAAGCGGCCTGAAGGAGGCTTCACCATTCCTGCACCTGGACAGTATCCCTAGTCCTTCCATTTCGTACATTGGGATTTCCGTGATCCAACTTCCGCACCCCACGGCAAGCGCCGCATCGGCCTGCCCGGTTCGAATTTTGCGGCAGGCAAGCTCCAGTGCGTGGGCGCCGCAAGGTGAAAGGCTGGCAAGGCTCGTGTTTGGACCCATAAACTGGAATGCCGCGGACAGAAAGCTGAAAAGATTGTTGCTGATCGATTCCAGCAGGAAAAACGGATTTACTTTGTCCATGGTGGATTTATTGAGAATTCGAAAGTCCGGTCCCTTTCCACCGTTCCTGATGGCGTCTTTGAGTGCGGGGTGCATGAACTCATATCCGACCTTTGTGAGGTCTCCCGAAGCTATGAACAGCGACCTGCGCTCCTTGGGGACAGTCGAGAGTTCGATCTTCGAGCCGTCGACAGCCTGCCTTGCAGCCTCGAATCCGAGAACCGCCCCCCGGTTCAGAAATCGCACCTGACCGGCCATGTTCGATGGAATCCCATTTAGCCGATCAAGACCATTTACTTTTCCGAAAAACTTCAGATAATCAGGCCGGCCCTCGCGCTCGTGGCGCTCGATACCGGTCCCCCCGCTCAGAAGACCTCTCCAGTTGGCCTCTACTCCATCTCCCAGAGACGTGACCAGCCCCATTCCAGTAACGACAACCCGCTCTTTTAGAGACATTGGAATAATACTCGAAACAGTTAATTGAAAAATGTCATAAATGCGCCACACGCCGGTTATCCCGGCTGGACCAGGCCCAAACTCAGCGCCGTAAATTCCTAAAATCGAATCTTTCGTGTAAGTATTTCAAAAAATCTTTTCTGCTCGTTAATTTCTTCGATTGTTTCCAGGTTGAGCAGGTTGCCCTGAAACTCCACCTTGACCTTTCGTTTTCCATCAACCTCGGCTGTTCCGCTATAGACTTTGAGGTCATGCGAGGGAGCGTCGCCGACGCTCACGCTCAAATGCGCCTGGTCACCCGGAAGAACGAAGCTGTAGAAATTGCATTTCAAAACCCTTGAGACCAGAAACCATTTCTCGAAATCCGAAGAGGCCGCCTCGAGCCAGCCGCTCAACTGAACGAGAGCTTCAAGGATCATTATTCCGGGCATGATCGGATTTTTCGGAAAATGGAATTCCAAAAAGTCTTCGCTCATGGCGACATTTTTCACCCCTGTTATCCTGTTGCCGGGGTCAAGCGCTGTTATTCGGTCAACCAGAAGGTATCTCATGCGATGACTCCCTGCCGGATTCTCCATCCGGCTTTCCTGCTGCAAGGATCACAGAAGCAATGGCGAAGTCCCCTGAATGTGAAATCGATACCGTGTACTGGTAAACTTTCCTGCGGCGTCCGATTTTTTCAGTCCAGCCGCTGAGCGAAAGCTCGGGTTTGCCGGACCTGCCGGGCCTCACCTCTATTTCACGCAGCGCTCCATCTATTCCGTTCCCCGACAATCCTGTTCCGAGCGCTTTGAGGCAAGCCTCTTTGGCCGCGAACCGCCCGGCCAGATGAACGTAGGGGTCCGCCCTGCCAAAACAGTATTCCCGTTCCATGCCGGAGAAGATTTCAGAGGCGAATTCCGGGCGGGCGAGCATGATCTTCCTTATTTTTGAAACCTCTACGATATCGATTCCCTGCAATATCATGAGACGCTCAGGCCTCCATCCACCGGTATCGCCTGCCCGGTGACGTATTCGGACAATTTTGAGGACAGGAAGACAACGAGGTTCGCCACTTCCAGCGGGCTGCCGAATCTATGCGCCGGTATGCGGTCCAGAATCGCTTCTCCGGCTCTGCGCATCGCACGGACGGTCATTTCCGTTTCGATAAAACCAGGCAGCACCGCATTTACCTGAATGCCCTTGGGCGCAAGCTCTACCGCACAGGCGCGGGTAAACGCAATCAACCCGCCTTTAGCCGATGCATAATTGGTTTGGCCGCGGCCTCCGCGAATTCCGGAAACAGAGGCAATATTAACGATTTTCCCGCTGTGCCTCGGCACCATCAATTCCGCGGCCGCGCGCGTCATAAGAAACGCCCCTGTGAGATTTACGTCATGGACCTTTTCCCAGTCCCCGACACTCATGGTGAGCAACAGGGTGTCCCGGATCACACCCGCGTTGTTGACCAGGATGTCGAGTTGACCCGCGGAGCTTTTGATGAACTCAAAAAGCCTGTCCACCTGGGCCGGTTCGCTCACATCGGCCTGGAAAATCTCCGCCTCGAATCCCTCGGAACGCAACTCATCGCGGATCTTTTCGGCCTTTTCGCCCGATCTATTGAAATTTATGACAACCTTGGCGCCGGCGGCACAAAGCCCCCGGCTTATTGCCGCGCCGATTCCACGGGCCCCTCCGCTTACAAGGGCTGTCTTTCCGCTCAGGTCCAGATTCATTTCATTCACCTGAATACTTTTTTACCACAATCGCGGCATTCTGACCGCCAAAGCCGAACGAATTCGACAGGGCCGCGCGAACAACCTTTTTGCGCCAAACATTTGGAACATAGTCCAGATCGCAGTTCGGGTCGGGATTGGACAGGTTTATCGTCGGATGAATTTCATCCCTGGCCACCGAAAGCACAGTGAACACAAACTCCGGCCCGCCTGAGCCGGCCAGCAGGTGACCGATCAGGGACTTGCTCGAACTTATCGCAACTCTGTTTGCGCTCGGGCCAAAAACCTTCTTTATGGCCATCGTCTCGGCCAGATCGTTCAGCTTCGTTGATGTGCCGTGGGCGTTTATATAATCGATTTGGTCCGGCCCGATCCCCGAATCCGCCAAAGCCCGCATCATACAAGCCTCCGCGCCCTTCCCTTCCGGATGCGGGGCGGTGAGCCTCCATGCGTCCATGGTCGAAGCGTATCCGGCAACCTCGGCATATATTTTCGCCCCTCGATCGAGAGCGTGAGACTCATCTTCCAAAACGGCCAAACCCGCCCCCTCGCCCATCACCAATCCGGACCTTTTTCTGTCGAAAGGACGGCAGAGGCTTTCGGGAGGCGTTTTCGACACCGCAACGGACCCGAGCAGCACGAAAAATATAAGCCCTACCGCGTTTATCATAGAGTCCGCACCTCCGGCTACAACGAGGTCGGCCTCCCCTCTTTTGATCGCCCTGTAAGCAGTACCCAGGGCCTGAGTCGCGGATGCGCAGGCGGTAGTGACCGTCGCATTCATCCCGTTCAGCTCGTATTTTTCGGATATAATGGCGGCGGCCCCGCTCGGATTGTTGCGAATTATCGATTCCGGATTGACCCGGTCCAGTTCGGACGCAAAACGCTTTGAATCGAATCTTCTCTCCGGGCCCAACCAATTATGGATGTCTTCCAGCCGATTTACTCCCAGCCCCGAGCCCAGCACTATGCCAAACCTGGAGCGCTCTCCCCGGTCTTGAGCCAGCGCCGCGTCGCTCAATGCTTTTTTTGCAGCCCAAAGAGCAAACATGGTCCGGCGCTCCCCTTCCGCTTCGGCCTCCGAGGGAAACTCGCGGCACAGCCGGCCCCAATCTTCGACTGAAACCTGACCGGCTGCCTGGACGAGCGATTTCCCGGCAAACGGCAATTTTATTTTGCTCACCCCGGAGACCCCCGACAGCGCCCTGCGCCAATTCTCCTCGACTTCGAGCCCGAGCGCCGTGGCAAGTCCAAGGCCTGTTATGACTACCTTCCTGTTGCCCATCTCAGTCTTTTTCGGTCCCCTGCCGGCCACCGTAGTAGTGAAACAGTTTTCTCAACGCATCCCGGTCCGCCATGGGGGAGTGGACATAGATAATTCTGCCGATTGAAGCAATTTCTCGGCCGTTAACGCTCATCCGCGCGGAACCGAGCGAGTCGCTCCTCGATGTCGAGGCCAGCCGCGCGGAAATCTCCGAGGTAAAACCAGGTCTGAGGTCCGGCGCCACCCTTACATCCTCGATAAGCGACATGACTGCCGAGAGCCGGAAATCGTGCGTATGAATAATCAGCCAACCCAGGAGTTGAGCCATAGCCTCGATGAACATCACCCCCGGGATGATGGCTTCTTTGCTGAAATGGCGACGAAAACACTCTTCCGAAAGACAGAAGCTTTTTGTCCCCTTGATCGATTCACCCGGCCGAAGCTCGGTTATGCTGTCATAGAGTAGAAGCCTCATAAGGCTTCACCGGCGGTTTTTTCGATAATCATGGACGAACACATGCCCTCATAGCTGATCCCGTTAACCAGCAGCCGAGCGGATTTCGAGGGGGTCATCGGCGAACCGCCTCCTCGACTCAGGCAAATGCAAATACTGCGCGGCAATCCGGCCCAGTCCGAAATTTTCAGCCCAATTGCCGTATTCAGGATGGGTCCGGCAGCAAAGGTTTCGCCGATCGCTTTGGCTGTTGAAACCGCCATCGGCGCTTTTGTGCCCGCGCCGAATGTTTCTCCAACGGCCTCCGCTTCGGCTCGACTGCAGCCTCCGAGCATAATCACGTCGATCTGCTCGGGCCCTAGTCCAGCCTGAAAAAGTGCTCCCTCCATGGCGGTGCATATAGCCTGTGAGGAAGCAAAACCGCTCTTCACGTCCCTCCGGCACGAAAACCCGAACCCGATGACCTTGGCCAGAACATTTGCCCCTCTCGCAATTGCGTCGGCAAGGGGCTCCAAAACAAGCATCGCTCCGCATTCCCCGAGAAAAACACCCGTGGCGCTCCCCTGTGCCATCGGATCGCCCGATAGCCCCTCAGGCGGCCCAAGCAACCCTTTCAACCTGGCCCGCGCCAGGCTCGACGGCGATATCTCCTCGCTCACGCCCCCCGCGAGCGCCACTTTTGCCTTCCCTTCACCCAGGACTTTCACGGCCTCGGCCACTGCCTTGATCCCGGCGTCGCCATGCGCCGTGAAAACGGCGTTTTCACCTCGCAATCCGAAGTGTATTGCGGCCTGGCAAAAAGCCACATTGTTGAGCATGCCCAGAGGCCACAGCGGATAGATTTCCCGGTAGCCTGCCGAAAAGAACCTGTCGTAATCCAGATCGCCGCTTTGACCGAGCGACTTCACGACGGCCGGAAGCAAATCTTCCAGGTGGTAATCGACGGTCCCCATACCCGCAAAAAAAGCAATGTCTTCCGGATCGAACTTGGCCGGCCCGATTCCGGCGTCTCCAATTGCCTGCTCGGTGGAAATCACCAGAAGCGAAAGATGCTTTCCCATTGTTTTGGCGAGGTGAGGATGAATATCGGTCTTGATTGCCGGAGAATTTTTCACCTGAGCGGCCCGCCGGCCCAACCCACTGGCGTCGAAGTCCGTAATTTCACTTATGCCGGATTTGCCGGACGATAATCCCAGACTGATTTCCCGGACCGAATTCCCCAGTGAGCAGACGGCCCCAAGGCCTGTTATTACGACTTGATCGGTCAATGGATAAGAACAACTCCCAAGGATGGATTTCATTGAAGGAATTTACCAAAACACAGACATGCGTTTTGCCCGCCGAAGCCGAACGAATTTGAGAGCGCAATCCGGTGCTCCACTTTCCGGGCCAGGTTTGGAATGTAGTCGAGATCGCATTTCGGATCGGCGAATTCGTAATTGATCGTCGGCAGAAGCACGGAGCCGTTGATGCCCATTATCGTAAGGCCTGCTTCTATGGCCCCGGCGGCGGCTATCGTATGGCCGATCATCGACTTGTTGGAACTCACCGGGACTTTCTTCGCCATTTCTCCAAAAACTCTCCTGATTGCCAGTGTCTCTATCTGATCGTTTTGGAGGGTCGAAGTCCCATGGGCATTGATATATTCAATGTCGCCGGGAGTAACGCCGGCGTCGGCCATTGCACCCTGCATGGCAAAAACGGCGCCATCCCCCTTGGGATGGATATCGGTTATCCGGAAAGCATCGGCTGATGAACCATACCCAAGCACTTCAGCAAGAATGGGCGCGTTTCGCTTCAGGGCATGATCGAGGCTTTCGAGAACGAGCGCCCCCGCCCCCTCGGACATGACGAACCCATTTCTTTTTCTGTCAAACGGCCTTGAAGCCTTCTCCGGAGACGGATACCTCTCTGCAAGAGCCCGGATCAGGACAAAACCGACGAAACCGGCAAAGTTGAGATTGGATTCGCAGCCTCCCGCAATCATCGCGTCCGCCCCGCCTTCCCTGATGATGCCGAACGCTTCGCCTACTGCCTGCGCACCCGCCGCACAGGCCGAAACAGTCGTAATACCGCTGCCCCTGCAATTGAACAAAATCGACAGTATCGAGGTAGCTACGTCGGGTTTTCTGCGGAAAAAATTAAAGAATGAATAAACGCCGCTGGTTGTGAGGCCGCGAATGTCCCAGAAATCTTTGCCGCTGTAGCGGTATAACAGGAGCATGTCTTCAACCGATGGGTTTTCACCATGATACCCGAGGCTTACACCGATTCTATCCCTGTTTTCGACCAAGTCGAGGCGCGCCGCTTCGACGGCTTCGGAAGCCGCTGACATCATGAGCTTCAGCCCACGGGAACTGCACTTTTCGATCCCATGGGGCCCCACGGCCGGGGCGGCTTTCAGCCAGGCGTCATCCACCTGCCCCCCGATACGGCACGGCAAACCTTCCGTTTCGAAGGAACGAAGAAAGTCTATCCCTGAGACCCCGTTTTGAGCATTAGCAAAGGTTTCCCGGCTGTTTTTCCCGATAGGGGTAATCATTCCGCAGCCCGTGACGACAACCCGTTTTCCATTTCTCGCCATTTTTAAATTGGTCCTGAAGCTTGTAACGCCTGGATTCAGAAGATGTTTTCGCTCTCTTGCACACGCTTTAGCCAGATTTCGGTGAGATCGTCACCATTGGTGAAGGTGGCCGGCTCACCACAGGCCCCGCACTCTACACGGGTTTCATCCTGGAGCACCCAGTTCGAAGCCCCGCACCCGGGGCATTTTTCAGGCAGCGTATCGAGCAGATTCATTACTACTTCGGCAATAGACATGACCGTGACCATCGAGGGCAGTTCGTCCATGTCCATACCGGCCTGGACCTCATTGCCGGACCCGTCGTATCGGAAGGTCAATACCTTGGCGGCTTTGCCGGTCAGCTTGCCGTCCGAATCGATTGCGGTTTCTTCCCCGAACAGTTCCTCCATATGATCGAGCACGGAGCGCCTGGCCATCTTGATCCCGAAAGTCTGCTCAAGTCTATAATTTATATCGAGAAAATCGAGCGATTCAGCGCCCAGATCTTTTATCAGGGAACTTTGCGGCTTGATAAGCTTGGCCTTGATATCGATTCCCTCCGCAATCGATTTTGTTACTTCCTCCAGAACCCTTTGTTCGGGAATTAGATTCTGCTTCATTATGAATTCAACCTCTCTATTTTGTTGTTTGCTTTGGTGCCCACGCGGGGCGGTATAGTCTATTGCTCAAGCCATTGTCAACCACGATGGTCTGGCCGCGAATCCCTCGAGCGGCGGGACTGCAAAGAAAAAGGACCGCGTCGGCGATTGCTTCCGGGCTGACGCAAAGTTCCTCAGGCATATACTCAAGCTCTTCGATGTACTGTCGCAGTACTTTGAACGAGTCTGTCCTGACCACCCCACCGCAAATGCCGTTGACGGAAACATTTTTCTCAGACAAGCTTTCGGCGCAGTCCCTCACCACCGTCTCCATCGCGGCCTTCATGCTTCCAAGAGGATAGGAGGGGCTGTAGAAACGGCTCCCAAGGCTCGATATGAAAACGATTTTACCCTCCGTGGCCTCCAGGAGCGGCAAAGCTTCCTGAATACAGAAGATATTACCTATGAAATTGGTTTCGACGAGATGCCGAATTTCTCTTTCCAACAGCTTTTCGATAGGCTTGAAAGGCGCCCTGGCAGCGTTGAGAACCAGAAAATCAAGCCGGCCGAACCGGCCGGGAATCATCCCGATCATCTCCCTGACCGATGATTTCGAAGACACATCGGCCGCCACGGCAAAAGCTCTTCGCCCTGATCCCTCGATTTCGCGGCAAACCTCCTCCGCCTTGTTCAGGGAACTCCCTGCCGCCTTCGTGTGATTTATCACCACGTCGGAACCAGCCCGCGCAAAGGCCAGAGCTATAGCGCGGCCAATCCCCCTCGAGCTTCCGGTGACAAGCGCCGCTTTTCCCGTGAAAAAACTATTTTCCATCCCGGTAAAACTCATAGTCAAATTGAATAAGTAGTCCGGATTCCGAGATTCGATACCCCGGCTGAACACGGACTCAACCCACGCATACTAGCACAATGCCGGAATTTTACAACCGTTTGCCGGTGAGAGTCTGCCTGTGGATCGATCTTGCCAGGGCCAGGAACTCCTGAACCGAAAGAGTTTCCGCACGCCTCTTCGGGTCGATCTCTGCTTCCGCGCAGCCGATCCTGACGGCGTCCGGCCCAAGGCCGAAGACCCCTGACAGACTGTTACCCAAGGTTTTTCGCCGCTGCTGAAAGGCCTTGCTGACCAGTTTTCTCAAAAATGGGAAATCGGGACCCTCGGGTGGCTTTTGAGCGAAATCGATACGAACCACCATTGAATCAACTTTGGGGGGCGGAAAGAACTGATGGGGCCCTACGGTGAAAAGCGCCCGAACCTTGGAGAAGATCCCCAGAAGGACTGTAAGCACCCCGTAGTCCCTGGTGCCCGAAGAGGCGGTAAACCGCATTCCGACCTCTTTCTGGACCATGACCACGGCCCGCTCGACAACCGGGAAACTCTCGAGCAGCCGGAACATCAGAGGCGCACTGATATTATAGGGAAGATTGCCCAGCACAATCAGACGCTTGCCCTCACTTTCGCACAGGTGTGCAAAATCAAATGAGAGAACATCCTGCTGGTAAATTATAGCCTTTTGCGCAGGCACTCTTTCACGCAGGTACTCGACCATTTCCGCGTCCACCTCGATCAGATGAAGCCTGTCGACTTCAGGCAACATGAAACGGGTGAGCGCGCCAAGCCCCGGGCCTATCTCAACGGCTGCATCGGTGTCTTTCAGTTCGGCGCTTCCAACGATCCTGACAGCCGTTGCCGGCTGCGCAAGGAAATGCTGACCGAGATGTTTTCGCGGACGGGAACTCTTCCCGTGAAAATACTCGCTGGGCGAAAGAAAATCCGGCATCGACAACAGTGCTCTGTCTGACAGACTCAAGGCCTGCCTTTTCAGCGAGAAAATGCGTCCAGCTCCAGCATCCCATGGGATGGGCCGGAGCGTATCCACATTCCGTATGCGGCGGATGCTATCATCACAGCATTATCAGTGCAGTACTGAACCGAAGGCAGATAAAGACGAAGGCCTCTTGTCGCAGCCTCGCGGGCCAGTCTTTCCCTGAGCCTGCTGTTTGCCGCAACCCCCCCGACAGCCGCAATATCAGTGAGGCCGAACTGTTGCGCCGCTTTGAGGCACTTTTCGACCAGCACGTCAACGATAGCCTCCTGAAAGCTCGCCGCAAAATCTTCCAGCGTAATGGACCCGGCCTCTGCATCGGCGGCCGCTGCGGGAAGCCCGTGGGTGCGGACATAATTGGCGGCGGCGGTTTTCAGACCGCTGAAACTAAACTCTAAAGATTCCTTATCAAGCCGGGAGCGCGGAAATCGAATCGCCTCAGGGTTTGCGCCTGAAGCAAGTTTGTCTATCACAATGCCTCCTGGATAGCCGATACCGAGCAGCTTCGCTATCTTATCAAATGCCTCCCCGGCCGCATCATCCCTTGTAGCTCCAAGGAGCCGGCTTTCACCGTCCCGGTCTACCCTGTAAAGGGCCGTATGGCCTCCGGAAACCACCAGGCAAATAAAGGGGCCCTCCGGTATGCTGCAGGAAAGAAAGGCCGCCTGTATATGTCCATCGAGGTGATTTACCGCGATCAGCGGCTTGCCGAGCGCATATGCCATGGCTTTGGCGGCGCTCAGGCCGACCAGAAGCGCTCCCACCAGCCCGGGGCCCTGGGTGACCGCCAGCGCGTCAACTTCTTCGCCCGAAACGCCTGCTTTTTCCAGCGCACTTTCGATTACCGGGATTATATACTCCAAGTGTTTCCTGGACGCCAGTTCTGGAACTACTCCTCCATAAGGGCTGTGTATGGAAACCTGGCTCGCAACCACACTGGACAGCACCTCTTTGCCGTGCCTGACCACCGCGGCCGCCGTTTCATCGCAGGAAGTCTCGATTCCGAGAATTATCAAACTCCATTCCGATCTTATGCAAGCAGATACTGTACTATTAACTTGACAATGCGGTCCCATCACTCTATCAAGGTAGAAAGATAGAAAAAATCCGGCAAATACCGCGTTGTGCTAATTTAGCATATATCCCAGCAAAAGGGCTGGTTTCATCAGCCCCGAGATTGAATTCCGGAAGTATTTCAAACCAAAGGTCACCCAATGTTCGCTTCGGGTATTCTGCCTGACAGACATACTCTCAGCTTGGGGCTCGCGTTAACCGCCGGCCTGCTTTGGGTTTCCACCCTCGATTACCTCGTATTTCATGCCCTCATAGAAATCATCACCGTCGTAGCCACATGGGGCGTCTTCGTCACAGCCTGGAATTCCCGGTATATCGTGCGAAACCCCTGCATTTCATTTGTCGGGAACGCTTACCTTTTCGTCGGCTTGATCGATGTGTTGCACATCCTCTCGTATAAAAGCGTCAGCGTTTTTTTCAACAACCCCGACCTGGGCTCGCAACTGCAGATAATCGCCCGCTGCATGCAGGCGGTCTCTCTCCTTATCGCCCCGTTTCTTTTCGGAAAAAGATTCAAAACCGGTTATGTATTCGCCGCATTCTCGGCGCTTACGGCCGGACTGCTTCTTTCCGTTTTTTACTGGCGCAACTTCCCCCCCTGCTTTATCGGAGAAATAGTGCCGACCGAGTTCGGGAAGATGAGCCAAAACGCCGTAATCCTGGTTTTTCTGGCAGCGATATTCGCTTTGTTTTTCAAAAGGAATGGCCTGGAGCTCAGTGCATTCCGGACACTGTTGGCCTCGATATCGCTCTCATTGCTTTCAGAACTTGCATTTGCCCTTCACACTCTTCTTTTGTGGCCGACGGAAGAGCCCAGCCTTTTCCTCAGACTGATCGCCACTTACCTGATGTATCGAGTCTTCCTGAAGATCGGGATCTTTGCACCGTTCAATACGATTTTTCGAAACCTCAGCCTCAGCGAAAAGAACCTGTTTTCCTTGCTCGAAGGGCTTCCGGCCTTTGTATTCGTCCAGGCATCCGACTACAGGATTCAGTATGCCAATCGGGTTTTTCGCACTCTTTTCGGAAACCCTGACGGCCTGACCTGCTTTGAGGTCCTGAAAACCAAGCACAAGCCGTGCGAGGTCTGCCCGACAAGGGAAATATTTCGGACCGGTTTGCCACAGCAAAGGGATTGGGGCGTTATAAAGGGAAAGACATACGCGATCTACGAGTACCCTTATCGTGACCTGGACGACTCAGTCGCCGTGTTGAAGCTCGGAATCGATATTACCGACAGAAAAACTATGGAAACCGAACTGATCGCTGCTCGCAATGAACTGGAACATCGTGTCCAGATCAGAACGGCCGAGCTCACCCGGATCAATGAGGCACTTCAGTTCGAAGTTGCTGAACGGGAACGCATTCAGGAAAGCCTCGAGCAAGCCAGAGAAGACCAGCGCCTGCTCTCGTTGAGTTTGCTCCATGCTCAGGAAATGGAGCGCAAGCGAATCGCAATGGAACTGCATGACAGTCTCGGCGGGTCTCTGAGCGCAATCAAGTTCAGGACCGAACACGCTATCGGTCAATTTGAACCATCTTCCGACCCCAAGCCGTTGCAGATGTTGGACGACATTATCGTGATGCTGCAGAACCTGATCGAAGAGGTAAGAAGAATTCATCAAAACATATGGCCTTCCATCCTGGGCGATTTCGGCCTCATTATGGCGATCAACTGGCATTGCAGGAAATTTGAGGAAAACTATCCCCATATTCATATCGAAAAATCCCTTTCGCTCAAAGAAGACGATACGCCAGACGTACTGAAGATAGTCATCTACAGAATTATTCAGGAGGCCCTCAACAATGTCGCCAAACACAGCGCCGCCGATAGCGTCGCCATATTGCTTGACAAGGAAAACGGCGCCATTGAGCTGAAAATCCGGGACAATGGCAGGGGATTCAACATCGCGGAAGCGCAGACATCTTCCGGCGCCGGGGTCGGACTTTCCGGCATGAGGGAACGAGCAAAGCTTTCCGGCGGCTTCCTTGAAATTCAGTCCGGAGTAATCGGAACGGAGATCAGGGCTTTGTGGTCCGCGCATATGATTACCGATCTGATGGTCACGAAATCGTAAAATCCTCGTCTTGCCTAAATGATTTTGGAATTTGTTCTTCCCAAGACCCTCCTTTATGGACATAATGGCCGCCGCTTATCGCATGCGGACAAGGGCTTTCCCCGAATGACCCGAGACCTCCCCTGGGGTTATCTCTTTTTAAATGCGTGGAAAATTTCTTGCGTGCCACCAGACGTACTGCTGTGAACTCACTGGGCTTTGACGACATGATCAGGTATTTCCTTGACAATTATCTTCTCATTATCGGTTTCCTGGGGCAGGGATTATTTAGCGGAAGGTTTTTTATCCAGTGGATTGCGAGCGAAAGACAAGGCAAAAGCGTCGTTCCTCTCGCCTTCTGGTACTTCAGCATAGGCGGCGGCGCGATGCTTCTCATCTACGCCATAATGAAAAAGGACCCCGTGTTCATTGTCGGGCAGGCGGGAGGTCTCCTGGTCTACCTCCGGAATCTCTACCTGATTCACAAGGAAAGCTCCAGGCGGAAGGTTTAGACCTCACATGGGTTCACGGAAACTCCTCTACCCCATTATTCTAATAGCGCTCTGGTCTTCAATTTTCCTGATTTCGATCTCCCGCCCGGCCTTTTTCGACGACGCCGATTCGTTCCATGCCGAGGCGGTGCGTGAAATGGTCCAGTCGGGAGACTGGGTGACACTGAAAATAGACGGCGGTATCAGGTACCTGGAGAAGGCCCCTTTCATGTACTGGCTTGCGGCCCTCTCGGTTACCGCCTTCGGACTTCATGAGTGGACCATAAGGCTGCCCCTGGCGCTTTTTTCCCTCCTGTTGATACTGATGGTCTTTCGATTCGGAACGCGATTCTGGGGCGAAAAAGCAGGCTTCTACTCAGGGCTTGTAATTGCAACCTGCCTCGGCCTTTACGCTTTCACCCGGATATTTTTGCCGGACGTGATTTTATCCTTCTTTATCGCTTTTTCCCTCTATATGTATCTGCTCATAACAACCGAGGAAGACGGCGCCAAAAAGGTCGGACCGGTCGACCTGAGGTGTGTCGCACTCTACATTTCCGCCGCACTGGCCGTTCTGACAAAGGGACTCATCGGCGGCGTCTTTACGGGCGCGATCATTTTCATACATATCCTGGCCACCGGTAACTGGAAAGTCCTCAAGAGGCTTCAAATCGGATACGGGACCATTATCTTTCTTATCGTAGCGGCCCCCTGGCATATTGCGGCGGCCCTCGCCAATTCGGATTTCCTCTGGTTCTACTTTGTCCGCGAGCACATTTTGCGCTATCTGGGGGCCCGGTATCCCAAAGATTCCGACAGCGTTCCCCGTCTGCTGTTCTGGGGCCTCCACCTTGTGTGGCTCTTCCCCTGGAGCGCGTTCGTATGGGGTCTTGTCCGAAATTTCCCGAGGTCCATCCGCCCGACGGAGAAGACGGAGCGGGTATGCCTCTTTCTATTTCTCTGGATAGGCGTAATTTTTGCCTTCTATGCCTTCGGCACAACACAGGAATATTACACGTTTCCCGCCTTTGCGGCATTCGCGCTCCTGCTCGGCAAGGCCCTGGCGGACCTGGACGCGCAAAAAGGCGCCTCAACGTGGGGCATCGTCGGCCTCGCAGTTATGGCGGCCCTGACGGTTTCCACGGCGCTGGCCATGATAGCGCTCGCATGGCGGGCAGACTGCCCCGGACAGGCATACACCCTTTCCAAAACCCTCACCACAAACCCGGAGCACTACAAACTCGCTTTCGGTCACATACACGACCTCACCCCGGCAACTTTCCGCCTTCTCGCCCCACTTGTCTACCGGACCGCCACCTTCCTGATCGTAGGCCCCTTGGTAGCTCTTCTGTTCGCCCTCTGGAAGCGATGGATGGTCTCTTTCCTCTTCCTCGCCGCCACGATGATCGGATTGTGCCATTGCTACAACGCCGGAATGGTCGCCTTCGAACCCGTGCTCTCTTCCAAAAGCCTCGCCAACGTTGTCCAGTACTACCACCGGCCGGGAGACAAGATAGTCATAAATGACTTTTATGAGAAAGGCTCAACCCTGAATTACTATACCGGTCTCCAGGTTTACGTGATGAATGGTGGGTTCGGGGTCCTGTGGTACGGCCTGAAAGACCCGGCAGCCCCGAAGCTAAGCCTCACGGACAATGAACTGCTCAATGACTGGACATCCGGCCAAAGGATTTTCTTCTTCAGCGAAAAAGAGCCGTTCGAATCTTTTCTCTCAAGACATCCTGATTTCAAATACCGGCTGCTCGCACATGACGGCGGGAAGGAAATCGTGACAAACTGGTGATCGTCGCATTAAGGCGGCAAGCTCTGGAAAGACGCGGCCCTGACCCGATCGGTCTCCTGTTTGTAATAGGCCTGCCTAACAGGGCTGGACTGCAATTGGTTCGATGTTGGACCGTATGAAAGAGGCCAGTTGAGATACCTGCCCCTGGGATAAGTCACCGAATTGAAAACCGGATCGGTAACCCTCATCTTGTTCCTGTTCGTAAACTAACTTGGCCGGGATCTCGAATGCCGGCGCTCCGGACCGCTCATGACCCATCAGGATAAGCTCGGCTTTACTCAGCGGCCTTGTGATTTCATCTCTATGCCTGAGCGCCAGCCCGCTTTCGGATATATCAATAATGTGCCCGACAACGATCTTGAGCGTTCCAGGCAATGAAAATGCCGCAAGCATTCCCTCTTTGATCTTATAGCGAACATGTCGTCTGGCTTCACGAAGCATACCAGCTAATCCTCCTCCTATACCACCGTGGTTTAAACGGGACGGCACACTCAGCTTTTTTTATTAAACTATGTCCATATATTGTCGCTTTTATGATCGGCCTGTCGGGCTCCAAGCATAAGTAAAATTGCCGGCTGGCTCTTTTCCATCCATTTTTTCCTTCTGCGGGCCTTCGCGGCGCGTGCAGAAACTTCCTGACCCCCACAAGATGTGGAGAATTATGGTGCCCGGTAATTTGTATCCGCTCGACGACGGCTTATCATATGAATAGAAGATCGGGATTGATTTCGGAAATTTTGATAAGCACACCGATTGCCGGCGGAGGCCTTTATAATGGCGGGAAACGAGGATAAAACCGAACCGTTGAACACCCCACGGGGCCCTTTTGATGCCATTGTTCTGGGCGCGGGCGTCACGGGGGTCACAACGGCCTATCTTCTGGCAAAAGCGGGCAGGAAGGTCCAGGTGATTGACCGCAGGTCCGATGCCGCTTTGGAAACAAGTTACGCCAACGGCGGCCAGATCTCGGTATCGCACGCCGAACCATGGGCGCACCCCGGCGCGCCCATGCAGGTCCTGAAGTGGCTGGCCGCGAAGGAAAGTCCACTCTACTTCACCCCCCACCTCGACTGGAGGCAGTGGTTATGGCTTGCGGGGTGGCTCGGGCAGTGCCGCGGATCGGCCGCTGAACGAAACACGATTGAGATCGTAAACATCGCTCTTCGCTCTCGCGAACTCTACCGGAATGTGAGTGAAGCCGAAGGGATCGAATACGCGCATAAGTCCCTTGGGATACTTCATTTCTACCGGCTCAGAAAAGAGTTCGACAATGCGCGCCGCATGGCCGAGTTGATGACCCGGTACGGCTGCCGGCGATGTCCCGTTACAAAAGAGGAGATCGATAGACTCGAGCCGGCCCTCGCCCCCAATAAGGACATTGTAGGCGGCACCTTCACGCGGGATGATGAATCCGGAGATGCCCGCCGGTTTACCCAGGCCCTGGCGCGGATCTGCGAGACGAAATACAATGTTCGTTTTCTCTACGAAACGAATATAGACGATCTTGTTCCAAGCGGCCGCGAGATAAAGGAAGTCAAGACCACCGGATTGAATGATGGATCCAAAGGTTCGTATCAGGCAAGGGTTTTTATCTTGTGCATGGGCCCGTACTCACCTCTTATGGCTCAAAGACTGGGCATCTTTCTAAATATTTACCCGGCCAAGGGCTACAGCATCAGTGTGCCTCTCGATCGGTCGAACGAAAAGTACGCACCGAGAGTTTCCCTGACCGATGATGAAAACAAGCTCGTATTCAGCAACCTGGAGACTCACCTTCGTATTGCGGGCACGGCTGAGTTGGCCGGCTGGAACACATCGCTTCCATATCATCGAATAAAGCCGATTGTTGAAAAATCGGTCGAACTCTTTCCTGACCTTTTCTCCAGGATGAATTATCGCGATCCGGACTGGGTTGTAAGCCACCTCAATGCATGGACGGGTCTTCGCCCCGCCACTCCTTCAAACCTTCCCTATGTCGGCCGCAGCCCAAAGCTGCGCAACCTCTGGTTCAATACCGGCCATGGAACGCTTGGCTGGACCATGGGAATGGGTACCGCGGAAATGTTGGTGAAAATGCTGGAGGTCCTTTGAACAAGCCCTTTTAAAACGGTCAAAACGGCCGGCGGGATTGCCAGGGAAGGTGGGCACGTTTGCGGCAACGGTGCGCTTCATCGTGCCCACCAATTCTCGGGGAAAGACAGGGAGCCCGTGCATTAATTTCCCACCGGCCCCTGTTAAGCTATCGAGCTATAAACATAAAGAATGAAGTATCAGCCAAATTGCCGTTCCCGTCGAAACATTGAACATATACCGCCGCAGGCACGCCATTCTTGTCGGCGGTAGTGCAATACCTGGCGCCTGTAAAGCCGATACCAAAAGTATCGGGTTGCACCCATCGCGCATAGCCTTTGGCCGCGGTAACATTAGCGCATGGTTTTTTGAAACCAACCTGGTACACCCCTGTGCTAAGATACAATGTCGTGGCCGCATCCACATGTTTACCGCCTGCGATCGTTCCACTCGAGGTGATGTCGGCCGTGCACTTGACCGATCCATTATTGGCCGGTAATGTTACGGATACCGACGACCCCACCGGACCGTTGGCTTCGATGTCCTGGCCGTAGGCCGCTAATGGGATAAAAGCCAGGGAAAGAACGACAAGAAGACGAATAGAAATTTGCTTTAACATGGTTCCTACTCCTTTTAACAAAGTGGTCGAAGCAAAAGGTGCCCTGAATCTGGCAGCGGCGCCGCCCTCCCCTCCGCGGAGAAATCTGGAATAAGCCGCTACCATTTCAACAAATAGCTGCCGTTAACACACTGTTTTTTGTCATCTGACAATATTCTAATAGATTGGGAAAGCTACCATTAGCATATACGAGGTAACATGGAGGTAACACATGAAGGGTGTAGTTTGAAAAATAAAACCTGCCAGCTAAGTTTCAGGAAAGACGTACTAGGTTTCAGATGGGCGCGAAGCGCCGGTGACAGTAATTGAGCCGCGCAGTTCCGTGCGAATAGCTTCGGTCGTGGGCGATGGCGCTATATCGAGGGCGCCCGAGAGTCTGGCGCGGCAGCGTTCATAGACCGCAAGGGCATCGGCGCGATTGCCCAACTCCCGATGGCACACCATCAGACGCTGATAGAATTCCTCATGAAGATCTTCGGCCTCAAGTGCCTTCTGGTAAATTGCGACGGCTGATTTCCAGCGTCTTTTGCGCTCAAGATGATGTCCGGCGATAGTCATCAGCCGCAAAAACCTGCTCCTCAGCCGCTCGCGCATGGAAACCGCCCACATCATCGTGGTGTCACCCTCCAGAAAAGGACCACGGTAAAGCGCAAGTGCGCCGCCGGTCAGCGCAAGGGCATCCGAGGCCAGCTTTTTTCCCTTCACCTCCGCGGCGCCGGGTCCACGGAGCTGTTCCCAGAAACCGAGCGCTTTGCCGGCGAGTTGTTCGAACGCGGAGACGTCCGTCCAGACCAGGTAGCGGTTCAGGGTGAGCGCACCGTCCTGAAGGTCGATGGCTTCATCGGGCAGAAGCCGCCGCAGCCTCGACAGCGTGGTCTTGAAGGCATTGTTGCCGTCATCTCCCTGCGCATCAGGCCACACAAAGTCGATGAGGCGTCCCACGGGGACCGAGGTCCCGCCGAGGGCAACCAGCGCCTTGAGCAGTTCGACCTGCCTTTTCTTCCCCGCATAATCCACCGGTCCACCACTGCCCAGGAGCTCGAACCGGCCGAGCGCGAACAATCTGACGGACCAGGGCCATGAATCCGGCTCCAAGGCTGAGTGCGGGGGCATGAGCCGATGGTTCCGGATCATCCGCTCGGTGTAACTGGTTTGTATCCCTGCCCTCATGGCCCTGGCACAAAGACTGCTCATAACATCGGGTTGCCACCACATGTTTATGGAACTGAAGTTATTCTTGCTGCCCAGTTCCATCCCTTCACGAAGCAAGTCCAGCCCTTTGGCCTCCTCCGCCTGTGCGAAGGCGAGTTGGGCGGAGGCAAGCAGCCAATGGAACCGAAATGAAAAACTCCCTGTCCGCTCGATAGTTTTGCCGACCTCGACCAAAACGACCTTTGCCTCGGCGGTTTTGCCTATAGCGTGCAATGCCAGGACATGTGCCAGACGGGCGAGTATTTCGGTGAAAATATAACCGGTCTCCTCCGCTATCCGCAGGGCGGTGGTAATGTGGCTCAAGGCCATGGACGCGTTGCCCGTAAGGAGGTGATACCATGCCCATTCATAGTGGCAGAGCGAGTAGGCGTTGCGTTTGGACGGATTGAGAAGGGCCTGGAACTGCTCCAGGAAACGGCGCGCCTGCTCCGTTTCCCCTTTGCAGAGCAAAGCGCTCGCCGCCATCGCGGAAAATAGATGGTCCAATACATGAACCCCCGTTTGCCGGGCGAGAGCGAATGCCTCCTCGATCCTTTGCAGCACCTTGTCGTAGCTGGCCGTAACCACCATTGAATGCCCTGAATCAATCAACATCCAGGTCAGCTTCAACAGAGGAGAAACAGCCGGTTCGGTGAACAGCCTGGCGGCTTCATCAGACATGAGGAGGGCTTTACCCGTTTCCCCCATCCAGCAGTAATAGTTCTGGCCGACTAGATATGCCTTGAACCGGAGATTGATGTCCCCGCTTTCCTCGGCTAGCGACACTGCTTTCTCCATAGTCGCGCCCAAATCGTCACGAAAGGGCCGGCGTATGTAGAGCGCAGCCGCAAGGCTGAGCATTGCCCCAACGGCGACCTCCGGGACAAGCTCTCCATCAAACACTGCAAGACAGCTTTCCATTCTGTCGATCCAGGTGTCCAGCGGGGTGAAATCTTCCCAACCCTGCACGATGCTGTCGATAGCGCTCGAGCATGAGAGCAGCATCCCTGTTTTGTCCCCCTCTATCCGGAATGCCTCAAATGCCTTTTCAAAACTCCCCATGGCCTCCGCGGGGTTGAAGGGAAGCCGGGAGACGCCGAGCCAGTACAAAAGCCACGGGACAGCGTCGGTGAACACGGAAGGCATCCCGTCCATCCATCCCCCCAGGGTCTGCCATCTTCCCTGACTTACCAGCGCGGGCGCATGGCGAAGTACAAGACGAACTATTCCTTCCCAATCGCCGGCTTTCCGGTAGAGTGATGCGGCATGCTCGAACTCACCCGCTGCTTCCAGCAGGGCCGCCCCTTTTTTACGAATGAGTGCCCTTTGGGATGTCGAATACAACGCCTTGGCGCGACTCAGCAGGAACTCCCGAAAAAGCGAATGATACTGGTAGCTCTGATCGTGCATCCGGATGAAGTATTGGTCCCGCTGCAACTGCTCCAGTATCCCCCCGGCCCCGCTGACCCCGGTGAGCTGTTTAGCGAGCCATGGGTCGATCTTGTCGAGGAAGGCCGTTTTCAACAGGACGTCCTGGGTTACCGGATCTCTCCTGTCGAATATCTCGTTTGCAAAGTAGTCGAAGACGCCCTGGGGCATCACACGAACCAGATCTTCTGGACTCCTCGTCTTCGCCCATGCCATCAGAAGCACCAGCCCGGCAGCCCAGCCTTCAGTCTTCCGGTGCAGAAGCTCCAGCAGCTCATCGACCGGTTTTTCCCCACAATGCGCATTCAGGAACTCTTCGGATTCTTCCAGGGTGAAACGGATTTCATCCCAGCCGAGCAAATGAAGCCGGTTGTTCGCCTGCATGCGAACAAATTGCGATGAAGGAACGCTGCGGCAGAGCACGATCACCCGCACTCCCCGCGGGACCACGTCCAAGGCGTGCGCCATCATTTCATCAAAAGCAATCCGGTCAAGCACATCCTGGTAGTTGTCGAAGACGACGGCAAACGGAACAGGAAGGCGTTGGAACAGGTTTTCGAAATAGCGTCTCGAAAAAACCGGGATACCCTGTAGATACTCGGGGGTCAGCAGAGGGAGGGGTTTTCTGGAACGGGGCGAAATCGTCTTCGCCGCAAGCCCCAGGTAATAGAAAAAACTCGCAAGGTCACCGTCCCCTTCATCGATCTGGTACCATAGACAGGGCAGCCCTCGGCTCTCGAGATAGCTCGCGGCCAGTGTCGTCTTGCCGGAGCCGGCTGGCCCGGCCACCCATTCCACGGGGGAAAGGCGGCTTTCATCCAAAAGCCGGAATACTCTTTCCCGCTGGAAAATACCGCACGTTTGAGGAGGCGTGATCTTGGCGATGCGCGATTTTCTGGCCGGCATACAAAAAACTCCGGGAACGTAGGGCATTGACCGGAATTAATCGGAATTTGAGTAAACAGATTGTAAATCTAAATAACAGGTGCTCTGAAACCGGTCAAGAAGGGTTTCGCCGCCTGAGTTCGTTCAACACGATCGGTGAAACGAACTGAGGACCGCGGGGACGGTGGCGTATCATGAAACTGCCAAAATCTGCCTCATTAGCGTACCACCCGCGTATTTGATTGGGGTATAATATAGTTGAATGAGCTTTTGGGCTGTTCCAAAAGGTTTTTCGAGTGAAATCCGGGTGCAAAATGCGCTTCAGCATCCGTTGGTGTGACGAGGTTTGATATCCGGAGGCTGTAAGAGATGAATAGGGTGGATGCCGTCATCGTGGGTGCTGGACCTGGAGGTCTTGCTGCCGCCATCAGGGGCCGTGATCTTAAATTGAATGTAGTCGTTCTTGAAAAGGGATCACGGGTCTTTCAGGGTATCCTCGATACCTACCCCAGGGGCAAGAAGGTCTACCCCACCATTCCCAAGGGTGAGGAGCAAGCCTTCGCCATCCCGGACCTTGAACCGGCAAATGAGCCGGTGGAGGAATATCTTTCCAGGGTCGAAACCTATGTGGAAAAGCACGGCATTCAAATCTGTTACGGGGAGGAATTCCAGAACCTCACACGCGAAAAGGACTTAATCACCGTAGTTGCGGGCAAGGGCCGCTATACAGCTTCAGCTGTCATTCTGGCTTTCGGAAGCAATATCCCCATCGATCTTGGCATCTACGGAGAAGCCAAGGTGGTTGCCCGCAGCCTGGGGAATCCGGAGGAGCACATCGGGGTGCCGACGCTGGTTCTCGGGGGTGGCAACGCTGCCGCTGATGTGGTCTCCATGCTGTCCAAAACTAAGCGGGCCGCTGGTGACTCTACGCCAGTCTACTGGGGCCACCGCCGCGAACATTTCAAGGTGGACAAGGACGTCGCCCGTGATCTTGGTGAAGAAATCCTTCTCGGGGGCAACATCAAGATACTTCAAGGGGCCGTGCCGCGCATCGGTGAGGTTGATGAGGATGGAGTGGAGCGGCTCATTCTCCAGACCCAAAGGATCGTGCTCCCGCACGGCGTCACGATGCAGCAAGGCATGAGCTTTCCCATGAAACACGTGATCGCCTGTATCGGGACACAGGGGCCTTCGAGCATTTTTGCACGCCTCGGCTTGCAGCAGATCACATGTACAGAGGGGGTCTGCAAGTTCGGCAGGGAAGGCGCTAAGCTCATCATGCTCGATCATGGATTCCAGACAAGCGTGAGCGGAGTTTACACCATCGGCGGGGCTATTAGCCCGGCCTACATCCACATCGAGGAAGAAGGCACTCTCCGCGAAAAGAAGCATTCCAATCTTATCTTCAAGGCAATACAGGACGGTGTTCGCGCCGTGGAAGACATCGCATTGCGACTTGGCAAAAATACCTCTTCCGGCAAATGAGTACCTGGGGGTCAGGGAAAATCCCTGGTTGTGAAGATCGTAAAGCCGAAGCTTGAAACCCTCCTCTTGGAATTGGCCTTTCAAAGGATGTTCTTCTCTCATGTCCGCTTCTTTTTTTAAACTAACTTCCACCTCAGGTACTCGTTTCCGTGATGAACCGATAAATAGGGGCCAGGGCCTTCTCAATAGGGACATACTGATTTGGCGCTCTTGACAAAGCGCCCTCTGGTGTCGATAGAATAGATCTACACAATATGTCTGCAGCGGATGAATATGTTCGTGGATGCCTTAATTCGGGACCTCGATCATTCGCTGTTAAAGTCATTCCTTTTTATGAAAGGAGGGCTCAATGTACGAAAGACAGGAGGAGTTTGCGAAGCGCTGGGTGGAACAGGCCATAGGTTTTTACAAGACCGTTGGCCGCGATGTGGCCTTGGCGGAGTTCTCAAATCCAAGAGGAATGTTTGTCCAGGACGAACGCTATGTTTTTGTTCTGAGCCCCACTGGGACAATGCTTGCGCATGGAGTCAACAAAAGATTCGTGGGGCTGGATTTTAGCCAAGTCAGGGATTCCGACGGCAAACCCTTTAACAAAGAGATTCTAGAGAACGCAAATACTAATGGTAATGGATGGGTGACGTATAAATGGTATCACCCCAGAAGAAAGAAACTCATTCCCAAAATAGCATATTTTCAGAAAGAAGATGATATGATCTTTTGCAGTGCGGTATATGAGGATGAGGAGGCCTGTCTTATCTGATGATCGCGACTTGTCTCAAACTTTATTATATGGTCGGAGGCCAAGTTAATGACTGGATATTTACAGGCAAATATCCCGGAAGTAAGCATTATCAGAGCTTGGAAGCTCATTTTTGCTCTCGGAAGATCACTGCTGGAAGTAGACTGGGCCTCGCTGGGGACGGATTCGTCGTCCGTTCCGCAAATCCGGCGCCTCTTTGCCTCTCCTTCGTGCACGCAAATGCACGCAAAGGGAAAACAGCCAGGCATGAACTTGACTACCCGTTGGCAAATCAGGTAATAAGTCGGAACAAATAAGTCTTAGGCATGCTCCCCATGAGGCGGCTTAGGCACTTTTTCAAAACGCACTCGTGCACGCAATATGCCTGCAAGCCCATCGGCAAGCAAAAAGGGGCTAACCATTATATCCTGGCCAACCCCTTGATTTCATTGCCAGTGCCGAAGCGGGGATTCAAACACCATACTTGATAACCCATTGAATATTAGCCATATTTGCACTACAGTCTGTTCGTGTGTTCTTCGGTTGTGTACCTGATTGTCATCAGAGATGCGTGTTCCCTGCGGCCTGACATCACGCCGCCGCTGACAGCCGAATTATTCCAGAAGATAACCGCCATAAGCAACGATTTACATTGCAAAAACCTTGCAATTCCCGCACCCTATGGTAGACAATGTTGTTTTCCGCAATGATTAATCCACCTTATGGATTTTATACATAATTTACATTACGGATTTGAAAATGAGCAGCCGTGACTATTTCGTTGTTGGATGTAAAGTGGTTGGGCTTTACTGTATTTTCCTCAGCCTCAATCACTTTATCAAGCTTGTTGATATTTATTTTACGCCCATCAAACTTCCACCTGAGTTAGTGTGGAGTGTGACAAATATAACTATAACGATCATTATCCCGATTATCTTTCTTTTAATTGGAATCTACCTGATCAGGAATGGTAAGTTCGTCCATGATATAGCATATCCTTCACTTCAAACCACGGATGTGGACGACTCAAGCGATGATCTTGCATGTGAAAATAATAAATGCGAATTATCGATGAATTGCATAATTACCTTGGCATTCCAATTTGCAGGGATATATTTGATTCTCTCGAACTTTCCCGATTTATTAAAAGTAATGTCGTACTACATTGCAAAGCAGCATAGTTCAAATTTATTTCAGATGCCTTATACCTATTTTAACTTCTTACCTAGCCTTGGAGGAATGTTACTTGGCATATATCTTCTCAGGGTGAACAATTTGTTTACGACACTGGCATTAAACGAACCCAATAAGTCGCATTTCAACCACGAGTCAGGCTCCTCTACCTGTGATTGATTACTTGGGGGCATGCATTTGATCGAGCCTGCCAAGCGTTGCGATTACCCGCTGGTTGACCTTGGTGCCTTCCCGGCGATTTTCGACGACCTGGAGGTATTCGTACTTACCGGACTTTTTGATTCGAGCAAACATGTTGAAGCCTCCTAATCAGGACACTTCAACTTTACAGGACAATAAAGCAGAATTTCAACATAAAACAGCTGGTTCTGTGGCACTACATTTTTGATCATTTGAAAAAACGATCCAGCATCCATGCGGGTTTGCGGGCTATGACCAGCCGGTCACTGTAGAAGAAAAGTTACGACCTTGATGGAATCGAAGGTGCCGTTCATCTGTGCCGATATGCCGGAAATGAACGAGCTTTGTATTCACGTTGTGGCGGCTGTAGCTGAGTATGAATCCAAATTGGTCAGCAAAAGAACAAAGGAAGCTCTTGCAGCAGCAAAGCGTAGAGGCGTGAAATTAGGCAAAGTTGATAACTTGAGCAAGGGCAATAAGGACAGGGCAAAACAGGCACAGGACTTTTCAGGCAAGATGAGAGATTTACTTGAGCCGCTTGTTAAAGACAACCTTTAGATTCGGGAAATGGCAAGGCGGCTCAATAAAGGCGGATCGACAACTATAACAGGAAAGCAGTGGCATCCTCAGCCATTGCAAAGAGTGTTGATGCGCCTTGGATTGACATCCTAGCCTTGGCCCCCCCTCGATCTATCTCAAAACCTGGAAACTTTTTCTTAGGGTTCGGGACGTGGTCGCAATTGAAAACTGAAATTCCATATTTCCAGAGGAAATAGTACCCTTTTTCCTCATCCTCCCTTCTTCATTCTCAGGGAACATCATCTGCAAGGCTCCGAATAAACAACAGGCGGGAGAGCATTTGAAACTCCGAGTCCAGTTATTGATCAGAGAAGTTGGGCAAGCCCCAAGCCAAGCATCTCGGTACAGGTCACTCATCACGAACAATCAGATCATCGCCAAAGCGTTGGCCACTCACGTCGGTTCGACGTCCGCATTCGTCAGAGCCAATACAAATTCTCAGTTCTTTATCTCTTCCATACGCAGGCATCCCTCCAATTCCGCGTGCTTGTGTGTTCATACAACCAATCCCTACCTCGAAATACTGTACACCCACCCAGGAATTTACATCATCGGCTCTATTTTTTTCCCAGCATAAGCAATCTATATTACAACGTTAGCGTGTACCAGATATGCCCACAAGGGATGACTCAGTTCTATGTTGTGACTCTCTACTTTAACCAGGAAAGACGAGATGGCTATGAGAGAAAATCTGCGGCTGTACTCGGCTATCATCGCTCTGGCGCTTGGTCTGGTCTTGGCGCCGACCCTGCCGGTGCCACAGTGCCCGGCGCGCCTACCAGCGCAACGGCAACGGCGGACAACGCCCAAGCAACGGTCAGCTTCACGGCCCCGGCCTCAAACGGCGGGAGCGTCATAACCGGCTACACTGTGACATCTTATATTAGGACATCCGCAGTACAGACAACCCCAGGGTCGAGCAGCCCGATAACCGTTAAGGGCCTGGCCAACGGAACTTCTTATACATTCATGGTAACGGCGACAAACGAGATTGGGTCAGCTTCACGGCCCCGGCCTCAAACGGCGGGAGCGTCATAACCGGCTACACTGTGACATCGAACCCCGAAGGACAAACAGCATCAGGGCCAGTCAGCCCCATAAGGGTTCCAGGACTGACCAACGGTACTGCCTATACATTCACGGTAACGGCGACCAACGTGATCGGGACCGGGCTGCCCTCAAGTCCTTCCAACCCTGTAACGCCCGCCGCAACGCCCGGCGCGCCTGCTTTTCCGTTAAAGATTTCCACTGACGGTCGGCATCTCGTAGACCAAAACAACGTCCCATTCCTCATCGTAGGTGATGCGGCATGGTCCCTTATAGCGCAGCTCGATGACGCCGATGCAGCTTACTATCTGGCCGACAGGCAGTCGAGAGGCTTCAACACCATTATAGTAAATCTAATAGAGCACAAATATGCAACGAACGCCCCTGCCGATTATTACGGGAACCAGCCCTTTACTACCCCTGGAGACTTTTCCACTCCGAACGATGCCTATTTCGCACACGTTGACTGGGTCATAAGCCAGGCCGCCTCATATGGAATTCTCGTTATCCTGTACGTAGACTACCTCGGCTACAACTGCGATGATGAGGGGTGGTGGCAGGAGATGCTAAATTCGGGCACCACCAAATGTCAGGCCTATGGAAGCTATATCGGAAACAGATACAAGAATTTTCCTAATATCCTGTGGGCCAGCGGCGCAGATGTTAATCCGAGCACCTGTGGTGTGACCTCAGAAATACAATCGGTGGTGAAAGGGATAAAATCTCAAGATACAAACCACCTGCATACTGCCGATTGCAGCAGTCCGAACACCGCATACGATTGCTTCAACTACTCATGGCTCAATGTGAACTTGGTCTACTACAATACGGGTTGCGATTCCTTTGCGTACTACACCAACCACGGCTACACTCAGGTCGTCAAGCCTCTCTACTTTAACGAGGGCAAGTATGAGGGCGAGGGAGCCACCCAGCAATGCCTAGACATTCAGGCCTACACGGCGGTCCTTGGTGGGACCATCGGGAATGTCGCCGGCAATAATCCAATCTGGTGTTTCAATGCTCCAAACTGTCTTTCAGGGCATGGGGGCACTTGGCAAAATGCGTTAGGGCTGCAAGGATCGGTCAACCAGGCGAATTTCGGTGCGTTCTTCCAGTCTATCCCCTGGTACAATCTGGTCCCGGATTATAGCCATACCGTCCTTACTTCCGGTTATGGGAATCTGTCTGATTCTAATTATGTCCCTTGTGCGCGGACAAATGATGGTAAATATATTGTGGCCTATTTGCCTACCCGGAGCACTGTGACGATTGACATGAGCAAGATTTCAACTTCGCAGGTAACCGCCAGGTGGTTTAACCCTTCGACGGCGCAGTACACCAACATAGGCACATTTTCAAATACCGGGACCCAACCTTTTACGCCAAATGGATCAGGGGATTGGGTCCTGCTTCTGACGGGGACGGGCTCTTAGCGGGAATGTCAGTCGTTTACGGAAGATATCCGTTTCAGTGATTATATAGAAGAAAATGGCTCTCAATGCCATTTCTCCGACAGGCTCCTAGATTCGGAGCGGGTCCCCTCCGTTCAAATTCGTTGCGGAGCGTTCAAGGGGAGTGACGGGTGCCTCTTACGGGCGTAGTGGAGTATAATTCGTCCAGGCACCTGGCATGTCCTTGATTGCGGAGCTACCTCTAAAAAAGCTTTTGAGGGCCGTTCCTTCTGTGCTCGCTTCCCCTGAGTTCCTCGCGAATCCCCTCTCACCTGGATTTTGAGGGGTTCGAAGGGAACTGAAGAGGTGGGGTGCGTGAGTCTGCTCGGCTCTCGTGAATGCCGGAGGCGAGAATCGAACTCGCACTGATATAGACGGAACAAGGGTTTATGGACTTCTGCACGACTTGTGCAACACCGAAGCAACGACGCTGGATTTGAACCAGCGGTCGTTCTTTATCAGCAACTGTCCGGACGATAACTGGAACACATGTGGAATACATGACGGGAAAAAGGGGTATCGGACCAGTTCTGGTATCCCCGCTTTTGTCAT
Organism: Syntrophobacteraceae bacterium; assembly: GCA_050008735.1. GTDB lineage: Bacteria > Desulfobacterota > Syntrophobacteria > Syntrophobacterales > Syntrophobacteraceae > SbD1. The sequence continues at coordinate 773 of JBEKMB010000045.1, read as the reverse complement.
TTCTTCTTGTCCTGTTGTTCGAATCGTTTGCGATGGCGGACACAATTAATGTCTCTACGGGCTTGGATTCTTCATCCAATAACCTGATTACGACCGGAGGCACGGCCGATGCGCACTGGACCATTAATGGCTCGGCGGCGCAGGTGGTCTCTCCCGGCAACGCTGACTGGCCGGGAGTTTGGGTTGAGAACGGCCCGAGCTCAGCCTGGATCGCCCAAAATGCAAATACAAACCATAATGGTACAGGTTCCTACACATGCACGTTTGATCTCAGCGGCTACGACCTCTCGACGGTTTCACTCAGCGGTTCCTGGACGCTTGATGATGCGGGGATATTGTCAATTAACGGCAATATAATATCAATAAGCCCAGATTCTGGTCAGTGGACGTTCATGAGTTCTTTCAACGTCCTCAATTCGGACTTTACAACCGGGGTAAACACACTGACTATCGCCATTACTCAGAGCGATAATAATATGGAGGGGGTACGGTTGGAGGGTTTGGTGACGGGAACCTCGGCAGTACCTGAGCCTTGTACGATGCTCCTAATCGGCTCCGGTCTGGTTGGACTTGCTGCATTTCGTAGGAAGTTTAAAGCAGCTTAGCTTGGGCTTTCATATATTGCGAGATGAAAGGCGGGGTCAGCAATGGCAAGCCGGTCGCTTAACGTGTTGAGGAAACGTGAAAAAGGACTGCTGAGACTCACTCGGCAGTCCTTTTTTTGGAGAGGATATCTTCCCCAGTATTGTAATTAGTTTTGCTGATGATAATAG
>JBEKMB010000044.1:0-38067 GCA_050008735.1 Syntrophobacteraceae bacterium | reverse complement strand
GATGGAAGCCCGGTGCAGAAGGTCGGCGACTTTCTGCGCATGTGACGCCGCGACAAAGACGGCCTTCTTGTCCTCTTTTAATGCTTTCAGCAATGAAGCGATATGGGCGGCGTGTTCCTCGCGGGGCTTCAACGTAAGCCCAAGGTCGGCGCACAGGAACCTCCCTGCCGATTTCGTCCCGTTTGCGTTCCTCCTCCTCGGCTATCGCCTTTTGCAGCTCTTCTTCCTCGCTCCGGATCGCCTCCTTTTTCTGCCACAAAACAGGTCTTATACAAAGTGGCGTTCATGAGTATATAGTCTCTATTAGAAAAGCCACAAGAGCGGGGGGCACGGCCGCCAGCGCCGAGCGCTCGGCCTCGCGCGCTTTCGCGCGTGGCCGACACCTTGAGGGGTGCGGGGGAACCATTCCCCCGCGTTTTTGAAATATCCAGAGACACAGAGAGCACAGAGAAAGGATTCCGGAGGCAGGAAGGAACGGTTCAGGTGTTGAAGTTTTTCCTAAAAGGATAATCGCAGGGCAATTCTCTGTACTACTAACGTCCAGTTTCTTGAAATTTTGGCAAACATATCGGGCTAAGCCGCTGTTTTTTCCATGCGTTTTTCTCAGCTATTTCTGCACCCTCTGCGGTGAATCGGTTCTAGTCTTTTAGTTTCGGCCCTCGCTCTGCTCTGTGTCCTCTTAAGATCGACTGGAAACCCCATGAACACATCACAGGGTTGTGGGAATTGTCGATCGTCTCCGTGGTGAACACTCACTTCCTGTATCTCAGCTCGAACCTCAAAGGGGCCCCGGCGGCCGTTTTCCTTGCTTCTTTCATTACCAGCTCACGCTCGCGCGGCAGCCGAACTACCCCGCGAACGCAAATAGCCTCTCCATCGAATTCTACCTCCAGGGTTGACATGAAAAACGGCAGCGTGGTGAAAAGGCGTGCCTTGATATCGGTGGCGAGCGCTCGCATTTTAAGATCGCGCAACGATTTTTCGTCTTTTAGACGATCTTTTTCAGGAAGGATTTCCGTTATGGCAGAGCCGATCCGCTCAATTGACGTCTCCGCTGAATCGAAAACAAGATCGTAATCGGCAGGGTCCCTGCCGTCCCGGCCGTAAACTGCCAGCAGGAACCCTGCCCGCTCTCGATCTGTTCTATCGATAATCCAACGGGCCGATTCCGCGTCTATTCCCTCCTGTCTGGAAACCCTTGCGATCCTTTCCTCTATGGGGGCGACAACACGGACACGCAGCGCGAAAGGGACCCCCTTCAGAAGATAATTGCCCCCTCGCCCGATAATGACTACATCATCGGAGCCGGCCTCGTTCATAATCGTGCTCTGGAGCATCGCCACAAAACCATGGTAGGACCAGTCATATCTTTCCCACACCCTCGGGGCATGTTCATCGAAGCCTTCCGTCCATTTTTCCCATTTGTGGCCTGCCGCCTTTAACCTTCCGAGAATGTTCTCACGGTCGACAAATCTATACCCCATGCTCTCAGAAAGCCTTTTCCCAACTTCACGGCCTCCGCTGCCCAGGTCTCTGGAAATTGTTAGAACCGCCATGGCCTTCCTCGTATTTTTCCCTGGATTGCTTTGTGTTTACGGCGCCTTTGTCAGCGAGAATCACCCACTTTAGAGCGAGCCGGCCGGCGATAATCACTCCGACCGCGCAAAAAGCCTCAAATCCATAACGCACGACGGCGGGCAGATCAAATCGGCAGGTCAGGACCGGATCGGTTACAATCATCTCGGCGCCCACCCTTCCAAGTATCGCGGCCCCGATGTAAATTATCACGGGATAGCGGTCCATGAGCATGGAGAGCAAACCGCTGGTAAATATTACGAACGGGATGGACAGACCCAGTCCGAGAAGGAGCAGAAAGAAGTTACCCTGAGACACGCCGGCAACCGCGATTACATTATCTAACGACATGGTCAAATCGGCGATCAGCAGGATCCTTATCGCCTGAAAAAGGGTTGCAGCCTCCTTTCCTTCGCTGCTGGGAAATCCCATTACGAAAAGCTTGGCTGCCACCCAGAGCAGAACCAGTCCGCCGGCCAGCTTTAGACATGGAATTCCAAGGACCTCAGCGATAATGAAGGTAAACACGATGCGAAGCACCACCGCCGCTCCGGCGCCAAAAATGAAGCCCTTCTGCCTCATGCCCGGCGGAAGCGATCTGACCGCCATGGCGATCAACACGGCGTTATCTCCCGACAGAACCAGGTTTATAATTATGATATTGAGCAGGCCCCAGATGAAAGCCCCGGTCGGATGTATGAATCCCGCAGGCCCAAAGTCCAAAACCAACGCCCCTTTCAAAAAACCGTAAACTGGAGCTGAAATTATTACAGGTCGACTTCAGCCGTAATTGTCAAACGGGTGTGCAAGTGCAACCCCGAAAGTGTATAATGTAAGTTAAGGCGTTTAGCGCAAAACCTCAGCACACTCAATTAAATTTTCGGAGGTCAAATGGCCAGGAGCGGTCGGTTTGGAAAATACGGAGACTTGAAGCGAAAAGAGCAAATCAGGTCCAGTCGAATTTTCCACCATGGACCGGGTAAGACCTCCTATGCATCGGCAAAAGCCGCCCGAGAGGATCGCCCTGGAAAATCTCTAAAGAAGTAAGGACTTTATGGAAGAATTAGCGAATTGTTACGAGGAGAAAAAGAAGAAGAAGACGAACCCAACGGTTCGCCAAATGGAAATTGACGACGTCGCATCTGTTTTTCATCTCGGAGAAAGACTCTTCACGGCCAGTCAGGTCCCAAATCTTTTCCGCACCTGGGACGAATACGAAGTCATAAAGTTTTTCCAGAATGATTCCGAGTCTTGCCTGGTCGCGGAATCAGGCGACGAGGCGGAAGGGATAATCGGTTTTGTGCTCGGCACAACGGTGACGAAGAATCATTCAGCCTGGAAATATGGATACCTCGTATGGCTCGGGGTGGACCCGGATTTCCACGACACCGGGGTGGGCTCCAGGCTTTTTAAGCGTTTCCGTGACCTTATGTTGGCGGACGGTGCGCGAATGATGCTGGTCGATTCAGAAGCGGACAATTTGCCCGCCCTGCATTTTTTCCGCAAAATGGGTTTCGGACATCCCCAGGAGCACATTTTCCTCACCCTGAACCTGGACCCGCAAAGGCAGAAGCGAAACGGCCGGCACAAAAACGGCAACGGGGATTGATGTGCCTTTCGCCGGCGAAAACCGTGAAGCGCTTCGCACCCTCCTGCGCAATCTAATAAATATATACAGCCCTACCGGGAAGGAGCACGAGATAGTCGGGTTTCTCTTCAACTATCTCAAAAGGGGCGAACTGCCGGTAAAGGTGCAGGAGATAGGCGACGGCCGCGCCAATCTTCTGGTCATACCCCCTGAAAGGGAGATTGCCGCCGTGTTGGTGGGACATCTCGATACTGTTGCGGCCCACGATCTCGACCTGTTCAGCTGCCGGGAAGAAGGTGACCTGATCGAAGGACTGGGGGCCGCCGATATGAAAGGCGGCTGCGCGGCAATCGTGCAAGCTTACCTTGCGCATTGGAAGCAGGGCCGCCGCCCGCCCGTCGCCCTGGCGCTCGTCAGCGGTGAAGAAGAAGAGGGGGATGGGGCCCGCGCGTTAGTCAAGGAGTACCGTTTCCCCTGGGCGTTCATAGCCGAACCATCCGATTTGCGCCCATGTTTCAGCCATTATGGATATATTGAAATTCGGATAAGTACGACCGGCAAAAGGATGCACGCATCGTTGGCCACCGCGGGCCAAAACCCTGTCGAAGCCCTGCTGCGGCTGCTCATCCGGTTATCGAGATATTTCACTGAAGAGCGGCCCGAACTTGTCTATAACATCAGGGACCTGTCGAGTTCGCGTTCAGGGTTTGCCGTCCCGGAGAGGTGCGACGCCTCGCTCGACGTTCACTTTGCCCCGACTGCGCCGCTTGGCGAAATTATGATGGAACTCGAAGAGATCGTTGTGGAGCAGAAAAAACAGGACGCCTCGTTCAACGGTTCCCTTACGTTCGTAAACGTTCACTCGGGATATGAACTGCCCCACAAAGGGGACCTCGCCGAGAAGTTGAAGCGGGTATATCTGGAGCGCCGGCTGCCATGGGAGCCTCAGGCCTTCCCGAGCCATTCGGACGCAAACCTGCTCTGGGCGGCAGGGATAAAACCGATAATCCTCGGTCCTGGAAGCCTCGAACAGGCTCATTCGCCGCATGAATCCGTAAGCTTCGAGCAGGTCCTGACGGCCTCGAGTATATATTACGATCTTATCGCTTCGCTTTGTGATCCGGCATAATTCCAGGCCATCCGGAGTGGTTCGGGGAATTAATCCGGGGCTGACATGATATGGGTGAATGGGTGAATGGGTGAGTCGGTGAGTCGGTGAATGGGTGAGTCGGTGAGTAGGTGAATGGGTGAGTCGGTGAATGGGTGAATGGGTGAATGGGTGAATGGGTGAGACGATAGGATGTTACACGCCCTTTGCGAAGCATGGAGATTGCTGGTCGCTACCAATTATTTCTTCTGTCACGCTTTTTCTTTAATCCTGTAAATCCTGTAAATCCTGTCAAAAGTATTGTCTTTTTTCTCTTTAATCCTGTAAATCCTGTCAATCCTTGTCAAAAGTATTGTCTCTTTTGGTTTCCCGGACAGAATTTACAGAGTTTGACCGCTCATTGCTCCTCGTTTCCTGCTTCCTGTAATCCTGTCAGTGGAAAAGCCAAAAGAGCGGGGGGCATTCTCATCGGCCGCTTCGGATTTTATCTATGGCGGACCGGAGCGCCCGCGCAGCCGCAGCGGGGTCCGGACTGGCAACTATAGCCGATACGACCGCCACCCCATCCGCGCCTGCACTGATGACAGCCCCGGCATTGGCATCTGTTATGCCGCCGATTCCAACCAGGGGAATGCGAACGGCCCGGCGAATACTGCGCAAAACACCGAGACCGGTGGCAGGCAGCGCATCGGGTTTGGTTGCCGTGGCGTACAGGGGGCCCACCCCCAGGTAGTCCGCCCCATCGGCTTCGGCCTCCAGGGCTTCATCGGCAGTACTGACGGAAACCCCGATAATCATATCTTCGCCGACAATCCGGCGCGCAAAGGCGCAATGCATATCCTCCTGCCCCAGATGAACTCCATCGGCGCGGCAGGCCAGCGCGATATCCACCCTGTCGTTGATTATCAGCGGGATGCCCAGCTCTGAGGCCGCTTGCCTGAGCACAAAGGCCTGTTCGAGAAACTCTCTTGTCCCGACATTTTTTTCGCGAAGCTGGACCATGCTCACGCCGCCCGCGACGCTCTCGCGAACGATTTTTTCCAGAGGGCGGCCGCCGGACAGGACCCTGTCGGTGACCAGGTAGAGTCCGAAATCAATTCCGGTTATGCGGCCTGTCATGAAAAGGCTACCCTGGCGCGCTCTTTTATGACGGCGCTGTCTATCGCGTCCAGTGCGTCCAGCAGGCCCACCTGAAAACTGCCCGGCCCTGGGTTGGGGCGGGCTGCAAGTTCTCCCGCGATCCCAAAGGTGACGAGCGCCCCGATTGCAGCGGCGAAAGCATCCGTTTCGACCGCGCAGAAAGCGCCCGTGATTGCGCTTGCCGCACAACCCGTACCCGTAACCCGGCCCATGAGCGCGTGCCCGTTTGAGATCCTGGCCATCCGCAAGCCGTCGGTCACAAAATCCTCCGCGCCCGTGACCGACACGACGATCCCGTAGTTTTTTGCCAAATCGCCGGCGGCCAGCCAAGCATCCTCCGCGCCGCTAACGGAATCCACGCCTCTGGTGATCCCCTTCTGACCGGCAACGGCCAGGATTTCAGAGGCATTCCCGCGCACGACTGCCACCGGCGCTTCATCCATGAGCCGCCGGGCTGCCTCGGTCCTGAACCGGGTTGCACCCGCTCCCACCGGATCGAGCACGATTGGAATGGAACGGTCCCGCGCGGCCCGCGCGGCCTTGGCCATGGAATCGATCCAGGGCTGTGACAGCGTTCCGATGTTGATGACAAGTGCACTGGCCAGCCCGACCATCTCCTCGACTTCTTCGATCGCATGGGCCATCACCGGCGATGCGCCCAGGGCGAGCAGCACATTGGCGGTAAAGTTCATGACCACGTAGTTCGTGATGTTGTGAACCAGGGGATGATCCCTTCTGATCCTTTCGAAAATTTCAGCCGACTTTTGACCCGGATTATCTTCCAAGCGCCACCCCCAATAAGTAACATCAGTCGGTGTTCCAACCGGCCGGTTAAAGGACTCTTCCGCCTCTCAGCACGCGGGAATGCGGGGAATCATTCCCCCGCTCTGCCTGCCGGAAATCTAATCGCCCTTCCGGATACTCAGGAAAACCGGCGGCCAGGCTGCGGTCTTGACATCGGATGCGCCAAGAAAGCCGGCAACGTCGGCAAAAAAGACGTTTTCCACCAAAGTCAGCCCCAGATTTACCCTATCGCCTTCGGCAACGGTGCATTTCCCGCACAGTTTTTCAAGATCGCTTTGCAGCGATCGGCTCCTGCCTTCTAGTTCAGCCTGGTTTTCGCCCCCGGCCGCCCCTTTAATGACATCTTCAAGCTCCCGGTGGCAGCTGGAGAGAAGCTCGGGCATCCCCGGCGCTTCGATCAGGGTCTGAAGCTGTTTTTGCCCTAACTTCCCCGCTTCGGGAATAGACCCCAGCAAGTATGTGGCCGTGGAAAAACCTTTTCCATTCCGCTCGCATCCGATCCGGATCATTTCGAGAGTTTCCTCGATCACCTCCGGCAAACAGCCGACAAAGACCGGCAGGCCTTCGACCGGCTGGAGCGAAAACAATCGAAACCAGCTCGCAATTCGCCTCGGGAGCATGTAGAGCAACCCGTTTGGATCGTGGGCAAGCGCAGGGGCAAGATGGGCTTCTGCTGATTCCGAATCCTCATCTTCAATACCCACTATGTCTCGAAATTCCTGTTCGATCGCGCTCAGATGGGCATAGCCGGATTCGATCTCCAGCTCCTTTTCATCGAATTCGCGGGCAATTTCGAGAAACAGGGCCGCCTGGATGGTCTCTTTTTGAACGGGGTCCATTTCCGGCGGGCATTTCCCCCGAAGTTCCTCCTGAATGCGGTAGCGGGGTTCCTCAATTTCGTCGAACACAGCGCTTAGAAAACCAAGAATTCCCCCCGGGCCGCCGTGAACCTGTGCGAAATTCCGGTATCCCTGCAGGCAGGAATTGATCCGGGCGGCCAAATCATTCCCGCGCAGAACGGGCCATCCGGAAACCCTTTCCAGCGCCCATTGCGGGATGGAAGCCCGGCGCACGATTTCCAGCACCTTGACTCGAGGCAGGAAAATGCCCAGGACCCTTAAATCATCCTCGGAAAGCGTCATATGGGGGCAAAGAAAATAATTCAGTGTCTCGGTTCCAGCCATCATTTCGATATTCTTTCCATGTTTGAATTATAACCCGGTCAGATCAGCTCCAAAAAAGCATCTGCTCCGGGACAGGCCTGTTTTCCAGGGCGCAGGCCGCCTCCAGAAGGCTCCTGAGCGCCCTTTCGCCTTCGTCCCCGGCTTCAATGCTAAATTCATTTACAAAGGTATCTATATGCCGATGTATAACCTCGGGCGACATTTCCTGCGCATGCTGCCTGATGTAGGGCCATGGTTCAACCGGGTTTTGCTTCGCGTAGAGAAGACTTTCCCTGATTTTTTCCTCGACCAGCCCGGCGACCTGGCTCCCAAGGCCGCGCCGGATTGCAATCGCGCCCAGGGGGAGCGGAAGCCCGGTCTGGGCTTCCCACCACCGGCCAAGGTCCAGCACCATGTGCAGGCCATACTTCTGGTAAATCCACCTGCCTTCGTGAATTATAACCCCGGCATCCACGTCCCCGGCCATGACCGCCGGCATTATCCGATCGAACTGCATCGGGACCCTGAGGCCCCGGTGAGTTCCCTCGAGCCGCAGCAGCAGGCTGGCGGTGGTCATATCACCGGGCGTTGCGATCTTGGAGTCCCGAAGCTCTTCGAACTTCACGGGACGCCCTGATACGATAAGCGGACCGCATCCTCTGCCCATAGCCCCGCCCGAGCGCAGCAGCCAGTAATTATCCAGGATACCGAGGACCGCGCTTGCGGAAATCTTTGAAATATCGAGACCGCCCTGCCCCACTCGGCGGTTTAGCATCTCGACGTCGGCAAGCAAAACATCCAGGGCAAAGGGGAACTCTATTTTTTTGTTCGCCAGGGCGTAAAAGATAAAGGTGTCATTTGGACAAGGTGAATACCCAAGGGTGAATGGATTCAATTCCAGCCTCGATCGGTGCGGTTTTTAGTTTCTAGTTTTTAGTCTTGAGTCCAAAACTAGCCAAAGATATTTGAAATTATCTCGAAGAGCGGCAAAGATACTTAGCGCGGCACAGCCTCAACCAAAAACTTCGTCTTCTTCGTGCTTCGTGTATCCTTCGTGCTCTTCGTGACCGGCAATCACTGTTTAAGTGTGAGAGATAAACTCTCAGAATGGGTATGTAAGTATCTAAAAACTTACAACTCAAAACTGCTAAAGTCAAATCTGCATGAAGTGTCCGATAGGTAAAAACAAGAAAGTCAAAAAACCAGGTTGTCCAAAAGTTTTCTTATTACAGCCACACAATGGTCGAGGGCCGCGGCAAGCTCCCAACTTGCCTTGTCCCGCACTCCGGCCATGTTGCTGATCCCGCGGAATTCCAGGAATGGAACGTCAAAAAGAAGGCATGTCTGAGCAACCGCGCTTCCCTCCATGTTTTCCGCCATCACGTTATAGCGCCTCGAGCGCGCCGCGGCAGTTTGGATATCGCCGCTCACCATGCCGACCGTAAGGCTCGGCCCGTATCGTATCTTAAATCCATGGCCCTTTTCGATATGGCCTCCGGGCTCACACGTTTGGATGCCTCCGGATGAATTCAGGCTGTAGAGGCCGGCAGGTAGAAGGGTTCGGATTTGCCTTCGCGATAAAAACTCATCCAGCGGAAAAAAATCGTGAAAGGCCCGGCCATCTTTCAGGACCAGCGGAATCCCGAGACAGCTGGTGGGCATGGGGCCATTTTTCCCGAGAATTCCTTCATCTCCGCAGATGCAGCTAAGGGTTATCAGGACATCTCCTGTTTCAAGTCCCGAACCGCTGTACGCCCCGGCACAGCCCATGTTCCAGACCTCGGCCGCCCTGAAGCTCGAAAGAGCCGAAGCCGTGGTTGCGGCCGCATTTACTTTCCCGACGCCCGTTGTCCCGATCAGCAGCCTGAGATCACCATGGATATATGTTGAGAACGAATTCCCGGCCACTTTAAAACTGCCCGAAGGCTCAAAAAGACTGCAGAGCGGGGCGATTTCTCCTGGAGTTGCGCCGAGAATTGCGAGATCGATTTTTTCCATTTTTCCCCTGGTATAACACTTTTCAACAACACTAAGAGATCGCTTCGTCAAGCTCTGGCGGACATCCCCCGGTGGTGTGCCTAGCGGAGCGCGAAGGCCGGCGCTTCGTGTGCCTATCTCACGTGTCGTGCGTCTGCGGGAGGCCCGGCCGAATGAAGATCGCAATCAGGCTATCAAAGACCCCCGGCGGGTGTCAATGAGGGTCTTTCAGGGCTTCGAGAATGGATGTCCGCGGGATTGGCGAGCAGGCCTTATGTTTCGAGCCTGGATCGAGACTGATGTTCCTATTTTGGGTCCTTTCTTCTAAAATCCACTCCCGATGCGGTTAGCCCGGTGTTGCCATGGCCTCGCAAAGTTGGTAGGATTCTATGCTGTACAGCTGCCGTGAAACGTTGCGGACTCTAACTTGAAAACGGAATGACAATGAAAGTCATAATCGCCAGGACAGCAGGCTTTTGCAAGGGTGTCAGGGGCGCAATCGAAATCACGATGAACGCCATTCAGCACCGCCAGAAAGGTGAGGATATCTGCACCTTCGGACCGCTTATCCATAACAGGCAGGTCCTTGCGATGCTGGGGAAAAAGGGGGTCGTGGATGAAAACCTGATTGAGAGCTGTGCCGGCAAAAAGGTGGTGATCCGCGCCCACGGAATTCCTCCGGACAGCCGTCAGCTGCTTCATGAGCAGGGAGCAACCCTTTTAGATGCGACCTGCAAGCGTGTGGCCAAGGTCCACGCGGCCATTAAGAGGCATGCAAGGCATGGATATTACACGATAATAGTGGGTGACGCAGACCACGCCGAGGTGATCGGGCTGCTCGGATACACGGAAAACCGCGGTATAGTCATAAACCGTCCCGAGCAGATCGAGGAGCTTCCCCCGAGCTGCGAGAACGTTCTCCTGGTGGCGCAGACCACCCAGAATGAGGAGGTTTTCCGGGCAATTGAGGAGGCTTTTCTAAAGAAGTATCCGCACGGGATAGTAAAAAACACGATCTGTGATTCGACCCAGGAACGGCAGGCCGAAGTAAGACAGCTCTGCTCCAAGGTCGAGGCCATGGTCATTGTGGGTGGGCTTCACAGCGGAAACACCATCAGACTTGCAGAAGTGGCGCGGGATTGCGCCATACCGACTTTTCACGTCGAAACCGAATCGGATTTGGACCCCCAGGTTATGGCCCGGTATTCCTGTGTCGGAGTTTCCGCTGGGGCGTCAACCCCCAACTGGATAATACGAGACATTGTTGAATTCCTCGAGGCCATTACGCCCCAGGCCGGGAAAAGATTCCGGTGGAAGTATATTCTCGAGAGGCTAGCCTATGGAAACTTCTATATCGCCCTGGCAACCGCGCTCCTGGCCCAGATCTCAGAAGCCCTGACCGACTTCGCGGGGTCGGCGGCTTTCAGTTTGATGGCGGCGGCTTATGCCTTCGCGATGCATACCCTCAATATTTACCTGGACCAGGATTCCATTGAGTTGAACGACCCGGGCAGGGCCGCTTTTTATCAGAAATGGCGGCCGGTTTTCATGTTCTCAAGCGCCATATCCCTCACGGCCGCGCTGGTTTTGGCCTATAGCATAGGCCTGCCCAATTTCCTCGCCATGCTCTTATTGATACTGTTGGGTATTCTATATGGGGTCAAGCTCTTCCTGCCGGCCGGATGGGAAAAATTTCCCTTGAAACTCAAGGATATTCCCACTTCGAAGACTTTTTTCGTGCCAATGGCTTGGGCTACGGCCAGCGCCGTTCTGCCCTATTTCTCAGGCGGCTATGAACGCAGCCGCGTAGTGTACGCCTGCTGGATCATTTTTCTTCTCGCCCTCGGTCGCACCACCCTGCGCGACTTCCTTGCAATTCAGGGAGACAGGCTCGTCGGCAAGGAGACCCTCGTGGTGCTTGCGGGAGAAAAAAGGACCGTGCTCATCACGGTTGGCATATTGCTCACGCTTGTCATCACGGCCTTTTGCGGACCCCTTCTCGGGGTCTGCACAAGATTTTCCTATGTTCTTATCCTTCCCGCTTTCGTTTATGGGTTCTTTCTTAAAATGGGCTCCAGAAGAAAGATCCGGGAGGAACCCCTGTATGAAGTTCTTGTAGAGTCAGTGTTGATCGTCACCGGCCTGGGCGCTGTAGCCTGGAACCTTCTAAGCTGAGAAAAAACTGGTGATGAGGTGAGCAGGGCGCCCGAAAAAATAATTCCCCTGCATCGGTTCGATCATCTCGGCTTGATTTACCGACCCCTTCCATGTAAACCATTATTCGGCGCCGCAACTTCGATTCCGGCCAGTCCCCTCTTGAGAACATTTAAATTTCACCGACTCTTGGTTTGAATTCATTTATTGCATTAAGACCGGTCCGCGAGGAGTTCTTCATGAAATCAGAGTCGTTCAACCCCTTTACCATTGCACAGCAGCAAATAGATAAGGCGGCCGCAAAGCTGGGTCTTGACGATTCAACCCGTGAGCTGCTGCGGTGGCCCATGAAGGAGATCAAGGCAACCCTGCCCGTCAAAATGGATGATGGTTCGACTAAAATCTTCCATGCGTTCAGAATTCAGTACAATACCGCGCGCGGTCCAGCCAAAGGCGGCCTCAGGTGGCATCCTCTGGAGACAATTGACACGGTTCGTGCGCTCGCCGCCTGGATGACATGGAAGACTTCGGTTGTGGACCTGCCCCTGGGGGGAGGCAAGGGAGGCGTTGTCTGCAATCCCAAGGAACTGTCTGAAACCGAGAAAGAGCGTCTGGCCAGGGCCTACATGCGAGCGATGGCCAGATCACTGGGCGTAACCAAGGATGTCCCGGCCCCTGACGTATATACCACGCCGCAGATTATGGCCTGGATGATGGACGAGTATGAAACGATCGTCGGGGAAAATCATCCTGGAGTCATAACCGGCAAACCCCTGGCTTTGGGCGGGTCAAAAGGCCGGGGGGACGCCACTGCTCGAGGCGGCATCTATGTCACTCGCGAAGCCGCGGAGGCGGACGCTATAGACCTGGAAGGCGCCACAATGGCCGTACAGGGCTTTGGTAATGCCGGTCAGCATGCCGCTCTTCTGGGAGAGGAGATATTGCGCCTGAAGCTCCTGGCGGCTTCCGATTCCAAGGGCGGCGTATACAACCCCAACGGAATCAGCGCGGCGGCCCTGGTCGATCACAAAATAAAAAACGGCGTGGTTAAAGGCTTTCCGGGGGCTGAAGAGATAACAAACGAGGAGCTTCTCGCCTTGCCGGTGACGGTTCTTTTCCCGGCAGCCCTGGAAAATGTAATTCGCGCCGACAACGCGGGGAATCTTAAATGCAGGATCTGCTGCGAACTGGCAAATGGGCCGACTACCCCGGAAGCCGACCTCATTCTCGAAGACAAGGGTATAATTGTGTTGCCCGATTTCCTTGCCAACGCCGGAGGGGTGACCGTATCTTATTTCGAGCAGGTCCAGAATGCCTACAACCTGTACTGGGAACTTCAGGAAGTTCACTGGAGGCTTGACAAGAGGATGACCCAGGCTTATGCGGCCGTCCGCGAGATGAGTCTGCGCAATAGAATAAATCTCAGGGAAGCCGCCTATCTGGTTGCAATTGCTCGAGTGGCCGAAGCCTGCAAACTGCGCGGATGGGTGTAGTTCTGATTCGCAATGACGGATGTCGATGCCGGGCCGGCGGAAGTCCCGGTATCGGCTCTCGACAGCCGTCCGGATTTTGTGATGGAACAAAACGGCAAAACATACTTCACTTCGACGGACATATGCGCACCGGACCTGGTTCGCGCATACCGGCTTTATCACAAAATGATCCGGTTCCCTCATCTGCTGGGAGAAATCCGCAAGCTTTTTCTGTCCGTGCTCTGCAAGCGAGGGATCGTGTGCGCGGAATCGATCCGGCAGGACGCGCTCAGGGAACTGGAGGCGATCGGAGAACCTGTAACGGAACAGGCAACCGATGAGTTGGTAAGTATACTTACCGATATCTATTTTGCCCGGCATTCTACATGGGAGGACATCGAGAACTACATCAATCTGGCCAGAAAACGCGAAACGTTCCGAAGTCTCAATGAAGTCATGAATATTGAGGGAGTTACCCACAGCCGGATTCGTGAAGCCGTAAGAGAATTTTGCTCTATCCCCCAGGGCAGTCTATATATACCACCAGGGGACGCGATAGGCGTGCGCGTGGGCCTGATCAGCCGGTTCATCTCCGATCAGCTCCCATTCCTGGGAGTCGCCAAGAATCACATCACCATCCGGGACATGGACGAGCTGATGGAGCGCATTATCTGGAACCCGAGGCGAGGCGGGCGAATCGGGGGCAAATCGGCAGGCATGTTCCTGGCCTATAAGATCATTTTGCCGCTGCTTGGGAAAAGGGACCCGGAATTTGAAAAATACGTCATGATCCCCGAGTCGCATTATTTCACTTCGGGCCTGCTGACAGATTTTCTCGACTCAAACCATCTTTTCTCACTGCATTCCCAAAAGTACAAAAGCGGGGACAAAATCGAGGAGGAATTCGGTCAGATAGCGGCAACGATCCAAAGGGCCGCTTTCCCGCCGGATATGGTAGCGCAGTTCAGGGATTTTCTGACCAACATAGGGCAGCATCCGCTCATAATCCGTTCGTCCAGCCTGCTCGAGGACAACGTCGGCTATACTTTTTCGGGGAAGTACGACTCGGTCTTCATTGCGAATCATGGCGAGATCGAAGTCCGTCTCAACGAATTCGTGGGCGCATTGAAGCAGGTGCTCACCAGCGTCTTCAGCCCAAGGGCCATTCTTTACCGCCAGGACCACAACCTGCTCGATTTCGATGAACGGATGAGCATTCTCGTCCAGAAGGTGGTAGGCAGGCATTTCGGGAATTATTTCTTCCCGGCTGCCGCGGGAGTCGCCTTCTCGCAGAATATGTACACCTGGACCCCGCGAATAGTAAGGTCGGACGGACTGCTGAGAATGGTGTTCGGACTGGGCACGCGCGCCGTTGACCGCATCGGACCCGATTACCCGAGGATGGTGCCGCTCAGCCACCCTCTTCTTCGACCGGAAGCTGGCGCTGAAGAAATCAGGAAATATTCTCAGAAGCTCGTTGACGTTCTCGACATAAATTCAAGGTCGGTCCTGACAATCCCGGCCACAGACCTTTTCAGGACAATCGATCATCCCGACCTCTTCTACACCGTCTCAGTCGACGATGAAGGGCATCTTTCAGCGCCCCTTTTCAAAAACCAGGAAATCGACACGGCCCGCGCCAGCATTACTTTCGAAAATCTTCTTTCCAAAACGCCCCTGGCAAGCCTTATGAGGAGGATCCTCAACCGGCTGGAGCAAACATACGGCAGGCCGGTGGAGGTTGAATTCGCCTGGGACGATGGGAAACTCTACGTTCTGCAGTGCCGCCCACTGGCCGCAAGCAGACTTGTGGAAAAAGTGGAGGTCCCAAAGGGCATCGAGTCCGAAAAAATTCTTTTTACCTGCCGCGGTGTTCTTTTCAGCAGCGCGGTCAGAAATATCGAATATATCGTCTACATCGACCCAAGGGCCTATGCAAGGCTCTCCACATTTGAGGATCGGCTTGGGGTGGGACGCATGGTCAGAAGAATCAACCGTCTCCTCAAAAACAAGGTGTACGCGCTTTTCGGGCCGGGAAGGTGGGGAACCAACGACGTAAAGATGGGGGTCCGGGTGGGCTATGAAGACATCAATCGAACCCGTGTCCTGGCCGAAGTAGCCATGAGAGAGCTTGGGGGAGTTCCGGAACCTTCCTTCGGCACCCATTTTTTCAATGACTTGGTCGAGGCAAACATCGTCCCACTCGCGATTGATGCCGACAGCCCCGAGACGGTGTTCCGAGAGGATTTTTTCCTTCAATGCCCCAACACCCTGACCTCACTCGACCCTACACTTCAAGAGGATGGCGTCGCGCGTGTCATAGACGTCCCGTCCTGCATGCAGGGACAGTACCTTCATGTATATCTGAGCAGCGAGGAACAGCGGGGAGTAGGTTTCCTGGGCTTGCCTGAGCAGGCGTCCTGAATCAGGCCAAGGTATTATACATAAAACTCTCATCAAGCTACAATGTACCGTACATCAGTTTGCTTTCCAGGGGCCGCCCTCATTTGCCGACGAGGCATCAGATCAAAACGGACGTGATATGGACCAAGCTCGGACAGCCATACGACGGTTCAGTGGAACGATAGACTACATCCGGTTGATCGATCTGATTCAGGTTTCGTGCCTTGCCAAAATGAGCCATATTATCAAAGTGGATTCCCCTGCCGCGACCGGCACGGTCTATTTGGATTCAGGGAATGTGGTTCACGCGGAATCGGGCGACACAATCGGCGAGGAGTGTTTTTTCAAACTGCTCCAGTGGGAGAGGGGCCGTTTTGAAACACTACCCCTTCCGGAAGGTGTGACCGCTTCGATAAACCGGCCATGGGAGTATCTGCTCATCCAGGCTATTCGCCTTCCAGCGGAGAATGCGAGCGCTGAAAACGCCGCCCCCGCGGCTCAAGACCTCTCGCGCGGCTTTTGGGGTACAATAAATGACATCGGTTTGACCGAACTCGTTCAGTTGATCTGCCTGGACACTGTCAACCGCACCGTTGAAGTTCGCTCCGAAACCCTTACCGGGACAATTCATATCCGAGGCGGGCAGGTTTGTCATGCACAGGCGGCCGATCTTCAGGGGCAGCAGGCTTTCTTCAAGATGCTGATGGCCCATAGCGGAAGCTTCGTGACACTTCCCTGTCCCGAGGAAGGCGATGTTACTATCGACGTGCCATGGGAGCACCTGCTCATCGAAGCCATGCGCTTTCTCGATGAATCATCGGGGACGACTGACGAAGACACCGTGGAAATAGTCGAATCTTTGCTCCAGAAGGTCCAGAAAAAGAAAATGTCTGAAAAAATTCGGCTTGCCATGACCGCGGACAAGGAAATCCGGAGTATCCTGATCCGGGACAGTAACCGCATGATTCAAGTCGCTGTAATTTCAAATGCAAAGATAACCGATGGTGAAGTGGCGGCCATAGCTTGTTCCAGGCACGTTGACGAAGAGGTCCTGCGCAGGATTGCCGCCGATAAG
This sequence comes from Syntrophobacteraceae bacterium, assembly GCA_050008735.1. Taxonomy (GTDB): domain Bacteria; phylum Desulfobacterota; class Syntrophobacteria; order Syntrophobacterales; family Syntrophobacteraceae; genus SbD1. Next base: position 21,608 of record JBEKMB010000044.1, on the reverse strand, counting down.
GAATGGACCAGACTCTACCCCGTTCGCCTGGCCCTTGCGACAAATCCCAAGACCCCAATCGCCATTTCCAGGAGACTCGTTCCAACCCTCAATCACCAGGATCTCAGAAACATCTCCCGAAGCAAGTCCGTTCCGAATTTGGTGGCAACCGAAGCCAAAAGGCACCTTCCTAAATAACCCACGATAGAAAAGATACGAAGGGCCTGGGGCCTGGCAAACGAGGCGTGCCGGAGAAATATTTTCGAAATTTTCAAAAATGGGGCACGGACCTGAATCCTCTAAGCCCGCCTGGTGTGTGGGTGAAGCAAAAAATCGGCCAGGACCAGCAGGGTCATGGCTTCACACACAGGGATGATCCTTGGAATCGCGGAAATGTCGTGGCGGCCTTTGATACTGATCTCCGCGGCTTTGCCTTCGACGTCCACCGTATGCTGGGTTTTCGAGATCGATGGAATGGGCTTCACGGCTGCCCGGACTATAATATCCATACCCGTGGAGATTCCGCCCAGAATTCCACCCGCGTGATTTGACGCGTAGCCCCCTGGGGTTATCGGATCGTTGTTTTCGCTGCCGAGCATGCCGGCAGCCCTGAACCCTTCACCTATTTCGACCCCTTTGACGGCGCCGATGGACATGATTGCGGCAGCCAACCTTGCGTCCAACTTGTCGAAAACAGGTTCACCGAGACCGGGTGGGCAGCCCCTGGCACGAATTTCGACGATTCCCCCCGCCGAATCCCCGGCGGCCCGCAGGTCCTCGAGGTGGGCAAGCATCTTTACCGCCGCTTCAGCGTCCGGGCAGTAGAGGGCATTTCTGTTTGTTTCGTCCGGGTCGAAGCTACGGCATTCAACGCCTCCGAGGGCAATAGTGCAGGCCTGCACGGAAATTCCACGCGCTTCCAAAAACTTCCTTGCGACCGCCCCCGCGGCTACTCTTGCTGCTGTCTCACGGGCCGAGCTTCTGCCGCCGCCCCTCCAGTCTCTTATCCCGTATTTTTGCTCGTACGTCCTGTCGGCATGACCGGGCCGGTAGAGCTGCGAGATCTCGGAGTAGTCCGTGCTTCGCGCATCGAGATTATATATTACCAAACTGATGGGAGTCCCTGTGGTTAAGCCATTGAAGACCCCCGAGAGGATTTCAACCCTGTCGGTTTCTCTCCGTGGTGAGGTGAGCGCCCGTCCGGGCCGTCTTCGCTCCATGTCCCGCTGAATGTCCTCGGGGCCCAGCGGTATTGCGGGAGGACATCCATCGATAACAGCTCCCAGGGCCGGACCGTGAGATTCTCCCCACGTGGTGACCGAAAAAAGGCGTCCGAAGCTATTTCCTGCCAAATTACCTCTCCATTTTGAATGAATTCACCCCTGTCAATACTGATAGTCAAAAACTGTGAGATTATATTATAATCAAGTTGATTATGTAAATTAACGTAGGGGCTCCGAAGAGTTCCCCTGCATTTAATTACCCGTTCGGAGGAAAGAAGGATGAGCGAATATCATCCTGATTACAAAGAGGACTTGGAACAGCAGGTTGAACAGGAACTTGAACTTCCTCCGATGTACAAAGTCCTGCTTCACAACGACAATTACACCACGATGGAGTTCGTCGTAGAGGTGCTTCAGAAAGTTTTTCACAAAAGCGCCGCTGACGCCACGCGAATAATGCTTCTGGTTCATAAGACGGGATCGGGCGTCTGCGGTGTTTTTACCGAAGATGTCGCTGAAACTAAAGTAGAAATCGTGCACCATCTGGCGAGAAAGAGTGGGTTTCCGCTGAGGTGCACCATGGAAGAAGCCTAAAATGATCAACAGAGAACTTGAACTTACATTTGCCGCAGCCATTAAAGAAGCCAAACAGCGCAGGCACGAGTTTTTCAGTCTGGAGCATATCCTGTATGCCATCCTTCATGACGTGACCGGCAGACGCATTCTGTACCACTGCGGGGCCGAACTGGATAAGCTCAAAGAAAGACTCGAAAAGTACTTCGATGAACGATCGGAAAAGCTGCCCGAAGGGGTTGAGCAGGACCCGATTCAGACCTTGGCCGTGCAGCGCGTTTTGCAGCGTGCCCTGATGCACGTGCAGGGCTCCGAGAAAAAAGAAGTTGACGCCGGCGATATTTTGGCGGCCATTTTCTTTGAAGAAAACTCCTACGCCGTCTATTTTTTGAAATCTCAGGGCATATCGAGGCTGGACGTTCTAAGCTATATTTCGCACGGCATCTCCAAGGTTTCCGACCCCGAGGAATCCGAGTCGATTTTCTCTGCGCAGGACCAGCCGAACCGTAAAACCGGGGTGCTGGAAAGCTTTACCGTCAATCTGATACAGAAGGCCGCCGAAGGGCATATCGATCCTCTAATTGGACGCGATGAGGAAATCCTGAGAACGCTACAGATACTTGGAAGACGCAGCAAGAATAACCCTATTTTCGTGGGCGACCCCGGAGTGGGCAAGACCGCCATAGCTGAGGGTCTCGCACTCAAAATTCATAAAAAAGAAGTGCCCGCGGCCTTCTACAATGTGGAGATTTTCGCCCTCGATATGGGAGCGCTGCTTGCCGGGACAAAGTTTCGAGGTGATTTCGAAGCGCGTCTCAAGGGCGTGATTCAGGAAATTAAAAAGAAGCCCGGCGCGATCCTTTTCATCGACGAAATTCATACCGTGGTGGGGGCCGGCGCCACAAGCGGCGGCTCCATGGACGCCTCCAATATTTTGAAGCCGGTGCTGGTCGCCGGGGGGCTCCGCTGCATCGGCTCGACCACCTACGAGGAATACAAGAATCACTTTGAGAAAGACAGGGCGCTCAGCCGCCGTTTTCAAAAGGTGGAGATTCGCGAACCCTCGGTCGATGAAACCTATCGGATACTCCAGGGGTTGCGGCCCTACTACGAAGAGCACCACGGGGTGAAGTACACTGACGGGTCGCTCAGGGCCGCCTCCGAATTAGCCGGCAGGTATATAAATGACAGATACTTGCCCGACAAGGCAATCGACGTAATTGACGAAACCGGCGCAAGCATGCGGCTCAAAAAGGACAAAAGACTTCGAAAGATTGTCGGGGTGAGGGACATCGAAACCGTGGTGGCAAGGATAGCGAAGATTCCCGCCCGAAGCGTCACCTCGACGGACCAGGTTCGGCTCCAAAGTCTTGACGAAGAACTCAGGGGAAACGTTTTCGGACAGGACCAGGCCATTGGAATGCTTGTCAAGGCAATCAAGCGGTCGCGGGCCGGCCTGCGGATTCCTGAAAAGCCCATCGGCTCCTTTCTTCTCATCGGTCCCACGGGAGTCGGGAAAACCGAAGTGGCCAAACAGCTTGCCAGGATCCTGGGAATCAATTTCCTGCGCTTCGACATGAGCGAGTACATGGAGAAGCACACGGTCTCCCGCCTGGTAGGCGCCCCTCCCGGATACATCGGGTTCGACCAGGGAGGACTTCTGACCGACGCCATTCGCAAGCAGCCTCACACGGTCCTGCTGCTCGATGAAATCGAAAAGGCGCACCCGGACCTGTTCAGCATCCTCCTCCAGGTGATGGACCACGCGACCTTGACCGACAACAACGGCAAGAAGGCAGATTTTAGAAACGTAATCCTGCTTATGACCTCAAATGCCGGGGCAAGGGAGATGGACTCGCCGTTGATCGGGTTTGCAGGTGGCGAGCAGCTGGATACCAGGGTGGCAAAAGGCATGAAAGCAGTTGAGAACCTTTTCAGCCCCGAGTTTCGAAACCGCCTCGACGGTACCATTCCATTCAACGGCTTGAGCATCGGAATAATGGAGCGCATCGTCGAAAAGTTCCTGGTCGAAATCGAAGAACAGCTCGCGGAGAAAAAAATCCGCTTCGAACTCAGTCCAGGCGCCAAAAAATGGCTGGCCGAATCCGGGTACGACTCCAGGTTCGGTGCACGGCCGCTTGCAAGGTTTATCCAGTCGGAGATCAAGGATGTTCTGGCCGACGAGATCCTGTTCGGCAGGCTGCTCAAAGGCGGTCGGGTTAGGATTTACACACTCGAGGAATCGCCCGCTCACGACCAGGACGTTCTGAGGACCAAGGACCTGGTTTTTGAGTTCCCCGACAGGAACATTACGCAGCATACAGAACAGGAGCTTACCACTTAACGAAAAGCGGATATTGATGCCGGATGCCGGATTGTACGATCTTTATCAGGCATCCGGCATCGATATCCATTATCCTGACTGAAATATGCCGGTTTTCCGTCTAACAGACGCACTCATATTTCCACACCCTTCGCTTGCCGATCCTGGAGGTCTTCTGGCCATCGGAGGCGACCTTTCCACCCGGCGGCTTCTTCTGGCATACGCTCATGGGATCTTCCCATGGTACTCGGCCCCCAGTCCGATTCTGTGGTGGTCCCCCGATCCGCGGCTGGTCCTTTTTCCAGATGAGTTCAAAACATCTCACAGCCTGAGGCGAGTTCTAAGAAAACATGTTTTCACGGTCACGATAGACCGCGCATTTGCAGAGGTCATTCGCGCATGCGCCCAGGCACGCATGCAAACCTGGATAACCGGTGAAATGATCGATGCATACACGTGCCTCTACAAACTCGGATACGCCCATTCATTTGAAACCTGGCATGCGGGCACGCTGGTCGGAGGACTCTACGGGGTCGCGCTGGGCAGGGCCTTTTTCGGCGAATCGATGTTCTCGTCCATGAGCGACGCCTCAAAAGTCGCCCTCGTGCACCTGGTTCAATTCGCAATCGACAGGGGGGTCGAATTTATTGACTGCCAGACGACAACGGAACACCTCAAAAGGCTTGGCGCCAGGGAGGTCCCGAGACAGGAATTCCTGGACCGCCTGCGCAGGGCACGGGCTGGTGAACGGGAAGCGATGAACATCGAGCTGTGAGAGGAAAAGGGCTGTGAGAGGTGAACGGCGATCCGCAATTTCCCTTCACCCTTCACCCTTCACTGTACACTATCCCATGGAGGTCCTGTGTGATCGAAAAGGTCTTAATCGTCGGCGCGGCCGGGCGCGATTTCCATAATTTCAACGTCTACTTCAGGGGAAATCCACGCTACAGTGTAATCGCCTTCACGGCCGCTCAGATACCAAACATCGAGGGGCGGACATATCCGGCGGAGTTGGCCGGGCATCTTTATCCCCATGGAATCCCCATCTATCCCGAACAGGACATGGCCTCGCTCATCCGCAGACACCGAATCGACCTGGTGGCCTTTTCCTACAGCGACGTTTCCTACGAGGAGGTGATGCACAAGGCGGCCATATCCATGGCCGAAGGGGCGGATTTCATACTTCTGGGCGCCACCTACACCATGCTCAAATCGAATAAACCGGTCATCGCCGTTTGTGCTGTGCGAACCGGCTCCGGGAAGTCCCAGACTACGCTCAAGACCGCCTCCATACTGCAGGAATTCGGCAAAAAAATCGTCGTCGTCCGCCACCCGATGCCATACGGCGACCTGAGCCGGCAGGCGGTCCAGCGCTTATCGGCTTATGCGGATTTCGAAATCAACAAATGCACCATAGAAGAACGCGAGGAGTATGATCCTCTGATCGAAAAAAACATTGTAGTGTATGCAGGAATCGATTACGGCCGGATTCTTGAGCGGGCCGAATCCGAGGCCGATATAATCATCTGGGACGGAGGCAACAACGATACGCCTTTTTACTCCCCCGATCTTCACATAGTGGTGTTCGATCCCCACCGGGCCGGTCACGAACTTCGCTATTACCCCGGCGAAACGAACATGATCATGGCCGACGTGGCGATCATAAACAAGGTTGATACCGCTACGCCGGCCAACGTCGAAAAGGTGAAAAAAAACATCGCCGCCAGCAATCCGCGCGCAAAGATCATTCTGGCGCAATCTCCGATCTCGGTCGATAATCCCGAGCGCATCCGGGGCCGGCGAGTGCTCGTCGTCGAAGACGGACCGACGATCACCCACGGCGAAATGCCCTTCGGCGCCGCAACGATTGCAGCCCGCAGTTTAGGGGCGGCGGAGATCGTGGACCCCCTTCCCTTTGCAGTGGGGTCGATCAGGCAAACCTACGAACACTATCCCAACATCGGAAACCAGCTACCCTCGATGGGCTACTCGGAGCAGCAGATAGCCGACCTGGAGGCAACGATCAACCGCGCTGAGTGCGACCTTGTGGTCTTCTCGACCCCCACGGACCTCAACAGTCTTTTGCGAATAAACAAGCCCGCGCTTAGGGTACGCTACGAATACAAAGACCATGGCCCTCCTTTTCTCAAAGACGTGCTCGCACAGAAACTTGAGGAAATTGGAATCTTATAGATAAGTGAAAAACCGCGCGGTTTCGACCGTGCGCGTTGCATGACCCTTACTGTTCACCATTTCTGAGTCAGGGGATGCTGATTTGATCGACAATTCGGGACACGAGAACAAAACCCGGCCGATTCTGCTGGTCGCCCTGGGCGGCAATGCCATGATCGGAAAAGGCGAGAGAGGCACCATAGAGGAGCAGTTTAAAAACCTCTCCGTCCCTATTGGACAGGTTGCGCGTCTTTCGAAAAAGTATCGCATCATTATCACTCACGGAAATGGTCCCCAGGTCGGAGATCTCCTCATCCAGCAGGAATGCTGCCCCGAAATTCCCAGGCACCCTCTCGAAATCCTCGTCGCCCAGACCCAGGGACAGATCGGGTACATGATTGAATCCACGCTCGATAACGAGTTTACCGAAATGCAGGGAGAGCACGAGAACCTTATTGTGACCGTCCTCACCTACGTGCTGGTCGATGAAAATGACCCCGCCTTCTCCAGGCCGTCAAAACCCATCGGCCCCGTTTTCAACGAAGATTTTGCCTCGCGGCTCCCCTATCCCACCATTAAAACACACGGGGGGATAAGGAGGGTGGTTGCTTCCCCGAAGCCCATCACCATCATTGAGAAACGTGAAATCAGGCGGCTGATCGATATGGGGTTCATCGTGATTGCATGTGGCGGGGGCGGAATTCCGGTCGTCCGGCACGGGAGGGCTTTTCACGGCATCGACGCGGTTATCGACAAGGACCTTGCCAGCGCAAAACTTGCCGAAGAAGTCGGCGCCGATGTCCTGGTAATCGCAACGGACGTCGAAGGGGCCGCAATTTCATACGGGACCCCTGATGAGAGGTTCCTGCGCGAAATGACCGTCGAGCAGGGGGAAAGATACATCCGCGAGGGGCATTTCCCGGCCGGCTCGATGGGGCCCAAGATCGAAGCCACGATCCAGTTCATCAAATCCGGAGGAAAACGCGCCCTCATCTGCTCGATAAATTCGATAGAAGAGGCAACGGCTGGAAATGCGGGCACGGAAGTGCTCATGCAAAGCCGCGCTCAAATCTGCAGACCCCCTCAGGTAGGGCAATGATCGCATGGCGCACTGAGCGAGACTTTCTGCGGCGCCTGACCTTCGTCACACTCTTAACAGATCCTTCTTATAAGCTTCCGGTGCAGATTTACGACAAAATCCTGGGTATTGGTAAGAATCGACCTGGCGGTGAGCGATCCCCTGTCGGCCAGCTTGTTTGCCGCAAACTCCGACATATCTATCGTAAAGAAATACACGGGCCGGACCGTGCCGTCTTCGGTCACGGTGTATGAAGGGGTCATGTTTCCGACCGCAATCGAGTGCAGTTGCGTGGCCATTGCGATTACGGTCGTCGCCTTGCGGACCAGCGCCCGCATTCTGTCCTGGGCTTCATGGGAGTTTGCGACGACCTCGGGCATTGGCCCGTCGTCCCGTATGGATCCTGCAAGCACGAATGGGATACCTCGCTTCACGATTGACGCCATAATTCCGTCTTTGACAACCCCTTTTTCAACAGCTGCCTTAATCGATCCGATCCGCCGGATCGTGTTGATAGCGTCCAGGTGTTTGTAATGGCTCAGGTGTGCATGTCTTTTTGTGTAGATGTCCTGTCCCAGCGCGGTGCCGAAGAGCGCCGCCTCGATATCGTGGGTCGCAAGCGCGTTTCCCGCGAGAACTCCGTGAGCGAATCCCTCGTCGATAACCTCGGCCAGTGAATTGCGCGAGTCCCGGTCGAAAGCTACCGCCGGGCCGAGCACCCAGAGCAGGAACCCGTTTTCCCGTTCATATTCGAGCAAATTGTACAGCTCGTCATAATCGTATGAAAATGAAGTTTCACGGGATATTCCGGTTCGAAAGGCAAACTTTTCCGATGCCGGGGATTCCCATCCGAAAGCGTTGGTGTGGACGAAAATCCCGTCCTCACCATTTTCATGCCTGCCGCACGCCACCGCATCGCCGGGTTTGAGAAGTCGAAATTCCCTGATACCGATTGTACCGTCCGATTCGAGCACGGCCACGCAGTCCATGCGAGACTGCTTTGGGAGGACCCACCTTCCTTTGCGCACATGAAAATATTCAGGGTATATCGAGGTGGCATGATATCCTTCCGGCGCGACTCCATCCACTTCGACTTTTTTGAATTGTGCCGGCGGGGCCTCGCTCAAGGGTGGCCCGTCGAAATCGGGCGGAAAGAATTCCGGCAATTTGAAGGATGACATTTTTATTGTCTTTTCAGAGCTCAAAACGAGGAAAACCCAAAGGGAGGCGGTTATGACTGATCGCTTATGCTCGGCGGGCCACGGCGTTTGGCCTCCCTGTAAAAATTGAGCATATAGTCAGAAGCAGAGATATAGCTCAGGACCAGTGAAATCCACAAAAACGAGGTCCCGATCAAATTCAGCGTAGTCTGCATTTTGGGAAGGGCGGGCAGAAGAAAGATCAGCGCGACCGTCTGAGAAATCATTTTATTTTTCCCCATCCGGCTGGCGTTAATAATCAGCCCATGCGCAACGGCAATCGAGCGCAGACCGGTTATTACTATTTCACGGCCAACGATCAGAAAAACCAGCCAGGCGTTAACCTTGCCGTATGGAATCAGCATTATGAGCACCGCTGTGGTGAGGAGCTTGTCGGCAAGCGGGTCAAGCAGTTTTCCGATGGAAGTTACCGTGTTCGAGCGGCGCGCCAGGATACCATCCAGGTAATCCGTAAGAGAGGCAACGCAATAGACTATGAAAGCAAGATTCAGGTTCAGCTCGGAGGTCGGCGGTATCAGGAGAACCACTATAACCGGTATGGTGGCCATCCTGAGGTAGGTCAGGACATTTGGCAAAGTCGTGAGGCTTTGCCTTGAAAGGTCACTTCGGTTCAACACGAGCATAAAACGCAGGCTTCCACCAAGAAGTGCTCCACACCCCCATTTGAGACAAACGTCAACTCAGACCTCTACCCCATCCTCCCCCGTTATTTACGCATCCGGCAAATTGACCGATTCCGCGATGCGCATCCAGTTCCCTCGGAACCTCGCGCGGGTTTCCGGATGGATACCGGATTAGTAACGGTATCGAGAGTAAAAGTCCATAACTCTTCTGACATAAAGTTGGGTTTCGTCGATAGGCGGGACCCCACCGTGTTTGCTGACCGTCTCCGGACCCGCGTTGTAGGCCGCCAGAGCAAGGATCGTATCGTTGTTGAACCGGTCCAGCATCATCCTCAGATATCGCGCTCCACCATCGATATTCTGCTGTGGATCGAAGGGATTGATCACGCCTAGGTCTCGCGAAGTTCCGGGCATAAGCTGCATGAGGCCAACTGCGCCCTTAGGTGATACCGCAAACGGATTGAAGCCCGACTCGGCACGGATCACTGCCTTCACCAGGTTACAATCCAGCCCGTAGAGCTTGCAGGTAAGCTTTATGTGCGGATCATAGACTGCCTGGTTGGGCAGGTCCGAACGGGGGAGAAAAGTCCCGGGCTGATATCCCTGATATCCTTTGTAGGTTGGGAAATATTTCTGGAAGTTGGCTTGATCCAGTGGCGGGAGATTCACGAGCTTCGACTGTACGGAGGTCGGGGTATTGGTAAAATGAATTGCCCCGTCCCTGTCTACGAATTTGAAGATTTCCGCGTACGAGCCAATTGGGCTGGCAACTGCCAGAACAACGATAATCGCAGCAAAAAGGAGATAATCTGCAGCCCTCGCCGTGCGCTTCATAACCCCTCCTGTCACACGCGGATTGCTTCCGCTCTATTTCTCAACTTTTTTCCAATCCTGCAAGAATTTTTCTATTCCCTGATCGGTCAATGGATGACACGCGATTTGTTCTATGACCTTGTATGGGATAGTAGCAATATCCGCACCTAAACGCGCAGCGGTAAGCACATGCACGGGATTTCTAATGCTGGCGACTATAACTTCGCTTTCGAAAAGGTAATTCGAAAATATATCGAGTATTTCGTGAACCAGGTCCATACCATCCTGGGATATGTCGTCTAGCCTGCCGACGAACGGGCTGATGTAGGCGGCCCCCGCCTTTGCGGCAAGAAGCGCCTGCAAGGGCGTGAATATCAGGGTGACATTGGTTTGCACCCCTTCCTGCGACAACATTTTGACGGCCCTTAGGCCTGTCGTAGTCATTGGAATCTTCACTACCACGTTCTGGTCGATTTCGACGAGCTCCCGCGCTTCCTCCAGCATGCCATCCAGGTCGCAACGCACACCCTCGGCGCTCACGGGACCCTTTACGATTTCGCATATTTTACGGATATGATTCTTAAAAGCGTCCCTGCCGGTGATTCCTTCCTTCGCTATCAGGCTGGGGTTGGTCGTCACTCCATCCAGGACCCCCAGGTCAAATGCATTTCTTATTTCATCAAGGTTGGCTGTATCGATAAAAAATTTCACGCAAATCTCCTACTCAGAATGGTTGTCTTATGTGTGGCGGTGTCTTTTGAGATATTTGCTGTAGCATTGCTCGCTGCAAAAATGGATGACCTTGCCGTCAACGATCCCTTTTATCCCTTTTTGCTTCATAAAATAGGCGCCGCATTGAGGGTCCTGGATAAGTTCGGCGTCGGAGACCGCGCCCGAACGCTGGTCTTTAGGACTGGAGGGCGCAAAAAATGTCTTCCCGATCTTCTTTACCAGAAAATAGGCGATCCACGCCAATATAGCGAAGAGAAAAAAACGTCCCATTTCACTTTTCCAGTTTTTGAATTTCCTGCCGGGGCCCAAACTTTCGATTCAGCATCTCGAGAACCGCTCGGACTCTTCCAAAGCGCTTTGGACTTCGACTATGAGATCACGGCGCCCGCAGCCCTGGCCGGGTATGAAGAGGGACGGCCGCACAGATGGATCGGCCCTGCCGAATGTCTCTAACGTGACTGGTTCTGTAAAGACGAGATCCTAATAATATTAATCGCCGGGTGTATTTGCAATAGGTCAAGAAACCTCCCGGCAATCCGGACCGAGCCGCCCTGGCTGCTCGCTGCTCCGATTCCAACCTTTTTCACCTGACGGCCAATTTCAGCAAATTGAGTTTACAAATTCGCTCGATGGCCTCCCGAATGCGCTCTTTTGGAACAGTAAGCGCCATTCGCACATAGCCCTCGCCAGGGTCGCCGAACCCGCTTCCGGGAGTGGTCACTATCCCGGCTTCGCGGAGCAGAAGTGAGGTAAAATCCTTAGAGCTGTACCCCGATGGAGTTGGGCACCACACGTAGAATGTAGCTTTCGGGATTTCCGGATCCAGCCCCGCCTTTCTGAGTCCGGCAATAAGAATATCGCGCCTTTCCGCATATATGCCCTGCATATCGGCAACCGGCCCCTGGTCTCCCTCCAGCGCGGCTATACCCGCCCACTGAACGGCGTTGAAGGCGCCCGAGTCGATGTTGCTCTTTATCTGCCCGAGCCCGGCGATTACTTCTCGATTGCCGACGGCGAATCCCAACCGCCATCCCGTCATGTTATAGGTTTTGGAAAGAGAATGGAACTCCACGCCGACCTCCCTTGCGCCGGGGACCTCAAGAAAGCTCATCGGGCGATATCCCTCGAAGGCCATTTCCGTATAAGCCGCGTCGTGGCATACTATAATGCCGTGCCGTGCGGCAAACCGGACGACCCGCTCGTAAAAGTCTCGACCGGCCGTAGCGCCCGTAGGATTATTCGGATAGTTTATGAACAAAAGCCGCGCGCGTCCGGCCACTTCAGCGGGAATCGCCTCCAGGTCCGGCAGGAACCCGTTTTGCTTGAGCAGCGGCATAAACCAGGATTCGCCTCCGGCAAACATGGTGGCAACATGGTATACGGGATAGGCTGGGGAAGGCACCAACGCCAGGTCCCCCGGGTTGATGAACGCAAGCGGCAGGTGAGCCAGCCCTTCCTTTGATCCTATCAGGGTGAGCACTTCAGACAGCGGGTCCAGTTCTACTCCGAACCGTTTCTTATACCATCTCGCCACGCTGACCCGGAAATCGTTCATACCCGAGTATGAAGGATACTGGTGGTTAACCGGGTCTTTCGCGGTTTCCGCCAGTTTTTCGATTATATGAGCCGGGGTCGGCAAATCGGGATCACCTACCCCCAGGTTGATTACGTCAACTCCCTTGGCGATCAGTTCCGCTTTCAGCCGGTCGATCTCGGCAAAAAGATAGGGTGGAAGCTGCCGCAACCGTTCAGCCTTTGCAAATGCCATTCGAACCTCCCCCAACGGAGAGCAGAGGATGAAGGACGGAGAATAAATTTCAATATCGCCGCCCCGCACAACGTCTTCCGTTATCTGATGCCGAGCACATCGCTCATGTCGTAAATTCCACAGGCTTTGTCAAGGACCCACATCGCGGCGCGTATCGCTCCCCTGGCGAAATTGTCGCGGCTGTGGGCACGATGAACAATTTCTATCCTCTCGCCGAGGGAGGCGAAAATGATGGTATGATCACCCACGATGTCGCCCCCGCGAATTGTCTGAATCCCGATCTCGGACCCCGTGCGCTCCCCCGTCATTCCATGGCGCGCATAGACCCCAACCTGCCCAAGGTCCCTGTCAAGGGCGTGGGCGACAACTTGTGCGAGCTTAACAGCCGTGCCGCTTGGCGCGTCTTTTTTGAACCGGTGGTGGGCTTCGACTATCTCCACGTCGTAGCTGTCGCCGAGAAGCCGCGCCGCTTCAGCAGCCATTTTGAACATAACATTGACACCAACGCTCATGTTGGGAGAAATTACACATGGGATCGTGGTCGCCAGCGTTGCAGCCTCATCGGATTGCTCACGTGTGAATCCGGTCGAGCCTATCACCATGGGCCGCCCTTGCGCCGATGCGGACCTGAGGTGTTCAAGCGAAGATGCGGCGTTCGTAAAGTCGATGACAACATCTGCCGAATCGAGCACATCTTCAATCCGGCCCCCGATCATCCTGCCGGTCGGACTGCCTCCGATCGCTTCGGCAAGGTCTTTTCCAACAAGCGGGTGCCGGGGATACTCGAAGCCGCCCGCCAACTCGATACCTTCTGTCTCGCCGATGATCAGGGCGACCCTGGACCCCATTCTTCCCGCAATTCCCGCAACCGCTGCACGCACCATCTTATTTCCTCAACATCAGGTTGAGAGCCAAGACTCGAAGACCCCCGGATCGAGTCCGGGGCAGGCATTGTACCCTTAACCCGCAGCCGAAAGTTTACAGAAGACCCTGGCTCTCCAAAAGTTTTCGCACGAACTCCCTGTTGCCCTCGGATAACGTAACGAGCGGCAGCCTAACTTCTTCGGATTCTATCTTCTTCATCATAGCCAGGGCGGCCTTGACCGGGGCCGGGTTGGTCTCCACGAAAAGGCCGTGAAGCAGCGGCAGCAGTTCGTAGTAAAGCGTGCGGGCCTCTTCGAGTTTACCTTGGAAAAATAACTCGCAAAGATCGGCCATGCGCCGCGGAGAAACGTTTGAAGCAACAGAAACGACCCCTTTGCCTCCGACGCACAAAAGTGGAAACGTAAGATAATCCTCGCCGGACAGCACGGTGAAATCATCACCGCACATACCGATTATGTCAGTGATCTGCTTCATTGAACCCGCTGCTTCCTTGACTCCGATAATGTTGTCGATTCTGGACAGACGCGCGAGTGTGGCAGGTTCGATGTTCGAGGCCGTGCGGCCCGGGATGTTGTATACGATTATGGGAATATCGACGACTTTGGCCACCTTCTCGAAGTGCCGGTAGATCCCTTCCTGCGTCGGTTTGTTATAGTATGGGCTTATCATCAGGACTGCGTCGGCGCCCGCCTCTTTAGCATGCCTGGTCAGGGAAATCGCCTCCTCGGTATTGTTGGAGCCGGTTCCGGCAATTACGGGAACGCATCCTGCCGCCTGTTCGACAGCAATTTCAACCACCCGGTTGTGCTCCTCATGGGAGAGGGTGGCGGATTCGCCGGTTGTCCCGCAGGGTACGATGCCACGCGTTCCATTTGCGATCTGGAATTCGATCAGGTCTCTAAACCCGGCTTCGTCGACCGCACCATTTTTAAATGGCGTAACAATCGCCACTATTGCGCCACTAAGCATTGCAACTTCCTTTCTACCCTCTCAGGGTTTCATCCCAAAGTTCGCCGTCGTAGACAACCTTTGCGTCGCCCTCAAGGTAAACCTCCGAGAAGACAATTTCACTTCCCTGCAAAGATTTTTCAAAATAAATAACCAGCGATTCCCCGCTCCTGGTCTGCACATCGACGGGCGAAACCACGAAATCCTTTGCGGCGGCCGCCAGAGCGCCTGCTATGGAACCAGTGCCGCACGCAAGCGTTTCGTCTTCTACGCCGCGCTCGTAGGTCCTTATGACAATATTATGGGGGCCGCGAACATAGACGAAGTCGGCATTGGAACCTGCGGGCTCGAATCGCTGATGGAAACGAATAGAGCGCCCAAGGCCCAAGACGTCAATGTCTTCTAGTTGCGACTCGGACTGAGCAAAAAAGACAGCGTGGGGGACACCGGTATTTATGAAATTCAGGTTGAGCAGACAATTGTCGAGTTTTACCGGGATGTCAATCTCAAGGCTGTGTGGATGAGTCATGCGCACTTTGGCCCGTTCGCCAAGCACTTCCGCTTCGATCAACCCGGCAAGCGTCCTGAAGGACATGCGCTGCTTTTGGACTATATCCTTCAACAATGCAAATCGGGCCGCACAGCGTGCTCCGTTTCCGCACATCTCCGCCTCGCTCCCGTCGGCATTGAAAAACTGCCACTTGAAATCGGCCCCGATGTCATTTTCTATAAGAATCAGGCCATCGGCCCCCACTGAGATTTTTCTGCGGCAGGCGAGCCTGGCCAGCTCCCGCCCTCGCTCCTTTTTCAACTGCAACAACCGATTGTCTATTATTATGAAGTCATTGCCGGTGCCGCTCATTTTTGTGAAGCGGATTCGATCCTGAGTTTCGGACAATTTCGACTCCTACATAAAACGCTCACCGCTTAAGATCTCACCGCAGAGGCGCACAGAGCACAGAGCATGTCACCGCGAAGGACAGATAATTTTGACAGGATTAAGCACGTAGCGGGAAGCTGGAATTTTTGCTTCTTGCTCCTTGTTCCTTCCTGTTAATCCTGTTAATCCTGTCAAAGGTCTTTGTCTTTTTCTTTTGTTTTAAATCCTGTTAATCCTGTTAATCCTCTCAAAGGTCTTTGTCTGCTGCTCTGCTCTCTGCGGTAAGTATTCACCCTGCAAGATAATCCGGAATGGCCTCGGGCCGCACCAGGTCTTCCCAGGTCTCCCTTGGCCTTATCACGAAATACTCCCCGCCTTTTACCAGCACTTCCGGAGCGCGCGGGCGCGAGTTGTAATTGGAGGACATGCTGAACCCGTAAGCCCCGGCGCTCATTACCGCAAGATAGTCGCCCTGCGAGGGCAGGGGCATGCCGCGGTCCTTGGCCAGAAAGTCACCGGACTCGCAGATAGGGCCGACCACGTCGACAATTTCAGTTTCCTTCCGGCTTCTCAGGACCGGCTGAATGTAATGATACGACCCGTACAGGCTGGGGCGAACAAGATCGTTCATCGCCGCGTCGACTATGACAAAGCTCTTCGCCTGGGTCCGCTTTGTATACAGAACTTTCGTCGCAAGAAGACCGGCGTTTCCCACAATTACCCGGCCCGGCTCAAAAATCAGTGTGCAGTCGATGTCTTCGAGTTCCCGCAGAATGGCCCTTGCATATTCATGCGGCTGCGGAGGGGCCTCCTGGTCGTAAACTATGCCCAACCCGCCGCCCAGGTCCAGATAGCGAATGTGGACCCCGGCCTGCCTCAGCCGTTCGATGAGAGAACGAAGGCGTTTGAGCGCATCGACGAAGGGGGCGACCTCGGTAAGTTGACTGCCGATATGGCAATCGAGCCCCAGAATCTCGACATTCCTGAGGCTTTTTGCCCTCCCGTAAGCCTTCAGAGCACTGTCGATCGATATCCCGAATTTATTTTCCTTCATGCCGGTCGAAATATAAGGGTGCGTGTTCGGGTCTATGTCGGGGTTTACCCGCAGGGAAATCGAGGCCCTCACGTTCATTTTTTCGGCCCGGCGATTGATCTGTTCGAGTTCCTGGGTAGATTCTATATTGAACATCAGGATTTTTTCGCGAAGCGCGAAATCGATTTCTTCAACCGTTTTACCCACCCCCGAATAGACAATACGCTCCGCTGGGACCCCGGCTCTTCGCGCACGATAGAGTTCGCCACCCGATACGATATCCACTCCGCCGCCCATCGAAGCAAACAGCCGCAAAATTGCGATATTGGAATTCGCTTTTACAGAATAACAGACAAGGTGGGCAACACCCGTGAAAGCGGAGTCGAAAACCCTGAAATGATGGCTCAGCGTTTCCTGACTGTAAATATAGCACGGGGTCCCGACCTTTTCAGCGATAAGGCGGACCGGGACCTCCTCGCAATAGAGTTCGTCTCCCTTATACTGGAAATGGTGCATTGAAAATCCTCGCCATCTTGACAGGCTCCTCACCTCGGTCCACTTGGAGAGCAGACCTTCCTTGTGGTCAGCCTGGGAGCTTACGGCCGATACAGCGTAAAAGTAAGTTGAACCTTCTCAGCGATAACCTCTCTATTCCGACAACAGGTTCCTCACCTCGGTCCACTTGGAGAGCAGACCTTCCTTGTGGTCAGCCTGCGAGCTTACCGCCGATACAGCGTAAAAGTAAGTTGAACCTTTTTTTGCGCCCTGGTCCACAAAAGGCGGGTGGTTAACAGGTGTTGCGGTCAGGCGAATTATTTCTTTTCCTTCCCGGCGATAGACGTGATAGCCGCTGTTTTTCCCCTCGCTCTCAGTCCAGTGAACCGCGAGCGCACCCTGCGCAGGCACTATCCAGACCTTTTCGGGAGGAGAGGGCGGCATCGATTCCGGCCCTTTGGCCAGAACGGTGGCGGATGGTTCGCCGAAAATAGAAACCTCATCTATAAAGAGGATCGGAATAACCCGATAGGTGTAATTATGCTCCGGGGCGATCGTCTGGTCGTAGTAGGAATTTCCCTTTACAGCAGACGGCGAAGCCTTTTCCCACCCCTTTTCACCGGAAAGCCTCTCGACGCGGAAAGATACATTCGCCCCCCCCTGGATATCTTTGCCTTCGATGTCTTTCAATACCGGTTTCCACTGAACGAGAATCCCCTGCGGCTGAGTGACCGCCGCGAGGTTCACAGGCGCCACCAGTCCAGGGTAGAACTTAGCTATCGCGGGGTTGGAAAGGCTGACGGGACTGCCTTTATCATCAATAACGGATATCTGATATCGAAACGCCCGACGATAGGAAACGTCCGCATCAACCCAACGGATCTTACCGTCCGGGGCCGGTTTCGCGGCCGCGGAATCTATTCTCTGGACCGGCCGGGCATCGGTGGCCGGACATTCGAGGCAACCACGGTTTTCCCACTTCACCTCGGACCTCATGACCGAATAGGCAATTCCTTTGGCCCCTTCACCCGAAAGCGGGCTCCACGAAAGCTCGACTGATCGAGGCATGACCTGCGCGTTAAGGTCTTTCACCTGGGGCGGGGCCGGCGATCCCTTGGGTTTTGGAAACATCTTCTTGCCACAGCCCGAAATCATAACGATCAAAACGCAAAGAGAAATAATCCACAGTCCCCTATATCTCGGCAAGTCACGCAGAATACGCATAAGTTCCCCATTTTTCCTATTTCGGGTTTTGCTTGGATTCCCTTTTCCAGGACTCGATGTCCACCCGCGCCCGGGCAATAGCTTCCTTGACCCGTGAGGTGGCCGTGCCTCCAATTGATCTTCTCCGGTCGATTACGTTGGAAATATCAAGATAGGGGAAAACATCCTCATCGAAAGCCTTATGAAAATTCCTGAACTCTTCGAGCGAACAGTCGCCAAGCTCTTTGCCGTTCCGGATACAGTAGTGAACGACTTGGCCAACGACATGGTGCGCTTTACGGAAAGGAACGCCACGCGTGACCAGATAATCGGCCAGGTCGGTTGCCAGCGTAAAGTTATGCCCGGCCATGGCGGCCATCCTCTCCCGATTTATTCTGATTTCGGGAAGCATTTTGCAAAGCAGGCGCAGTGTGGAAAGCACCGTATCGACGGTGTCGAAAACCGGCTGCTTGTCTTCCTGCATATCGCGGTTATAGGCCAATGGCAATCCCTTGGTCATAGTCAGAAGAGCGATAAGGTTTCCATATACCCGGCCGGTTTTTCCACGCATGAGTTCCGGTACGTCCGGATTTTTTTTCTGAGGCATGATGCTGGAACCGGTGCAAAACGCGTCACTTATCTCGATAAAGTCGAATTCAGGACTTGACCAGAGGATAAGCTCTTCGGCCATGCGGCTCACGTGCATCATCAAAATAGCCGAAGCCGAGCAGAATTCTATCAGGTAATCGCGGTCGCTGACCGCGTCCATGGAGTTGGCCACGACCCTGGAAAAACCAAGCTCCCGGGCCGTCCATTCCATATCGGTTGGAAAAGTTGTGCCCGCAAGCGCCGCGCTTCCCAGCGGCATCACGTCAGTGCGGGTAAGACAATCCCCGAACCTTGCGCTATCGCGGCTGAACATCTCGTAGTAGGCCATCAGGTGATGCGAAAAAAGAAGCGGTTGCGCGTGCTGGAGGTGAGTAAATCCAGGCATGATTACGTCGATATGTTTTTCAGCGATCTCGACCAGGGTCGATTGAGTCTCATGCACAACGCGCAATGTCCCGTGGAGCACATCGCGCATGTAGAGCCGCATATCTACGGCAATCTGGTCGTTTCGACTCCTGGCCGTGTGGAGCTTGCCTCCCACGTCACCTATCCGAGCCATAAGCTCATTTTCGACGGCCATATGGATGTCCTCCTGAGAGGAATCCAGGGCGATCTGTCCACGCTCCATGTCGCGAAGTATTTCGCCCAGCGTCTGCACTATGCGCGAGGCCTCATCGTGCGAAATTATGCCGCATTCGGCCAACATGCGGCAATGCGCGATGCTCCCCTGGATATCGTATCTATAAAGCCGGAAGTCAAAATGGATTGAGGCGGTGTATTCTTCCACCAGCTTGTCTGTACGCTGCTCAAAGCGTCCCTGCCAAAGCTTTTCGGCCATGCGGAACCAAACTCCTTTAGAATCGAAAGCGGGCAGCCGGAAGCAATTCCTCTTGCTCCCTGCTCCTATGACTTTAGGGGCCGACCGGAGCTTTGCTTCGCCAATGCGGCTATTCTAAGCCTGAGCCCGACCAGCCGGATAAAGCCGCTCGCCTCGTCCTGCCGGTAAACGTCGTCTTCCTCGAAGGTTGCAAAGCTGGGCTGGTAGAGAGAGCGCTCCGACTTGCGTCCGATCACCTGACAGTTTCCCTTGTAGAGCTTTAGCCGCGCGGTCCCCCAGACACAGTCCTGCGCGAGGTCCATTGTTTTCCGGAGATAATTCATCTCGGGAGAATACCAGAACCCGTTATAGATCATGTGCGAATACTCAGGGACAAGACTGTCGCGCAGGCGAATGACCTCCCTGTCCATCGTTATGGATTCAACTGCCATATGAGCATTGCGCATTATGGTGCCGCCCGGGGTTTCGTAAACGCCACGCGATTTCATCCCGACGAACCGGTTTTCGACAATGTCTACGCGACCGATTCCGTGCTTTCCTCCAATTTTGTTCAGGTGTCGTAAAAGCTGGGCCGGGCCCATTCGTTCGCCGTTAACCGCTACCGGGTCCCCTTTTTCGTAGTCGACTTCGATAATTTCCGGTTCATTGGGGGCATTTTCCGGACTTGCGGTCATAACGAACATTTCGGGGTCGGGCTCCACCCAGGGGTCTTCGAGAATGCCCCCTTCGTAGCTTACATGCAGCATATTGCGATCGCAGCTATAGGGCTTGGCCTTAGTGACTGGAACCGGGATCCCATGTTTTTTCGCAAACGCGATCAGGTCGCTTCGAGACTTCATATCCCACTCACGCCATGGCGCGATCACCTTGATGTCGGGCTTGAGCGCCATATACGCCAGCTCGAACCGGACCTGGTCGTTTCCCTTGCCCGTAGCTCCATGGCTTACCGCGTCGGCCCCTTCCTCTTCGGCTATCTTTATCTGCTGTTTGGCGATAAGAGGGCGCGCTATCGAGGTACCGAGCAGGTACTGGCCTTCATAGATGGCGTTGGCCCGAAACGCCGGGAAAACGAACTCGCTTGCAAACTCTTCCCTCAGATCCTCGATGCGCGCTTTGACCGCTCCGGTGGCAAGGGCTTTTTTCTCGATCCCATCCAGTTCCTCATCCTGACCCAGGTCTGCCGAATAGGCGACGACCTCGCATTTATAGGTCTCGATGAGCCATTTCAGAATGATCGATGTGTCAAGCCCTCCCGAATAAGCCAGAACCACCTTCTTTACACCCATTACTTAAATACTCCGTTTCCTAAAACCTGGACAGGATCTACAGGATTACTCATGCCTCTTTCACGATACGTGCGATACTTGCGACCTGGAGACTGGTTGCGCCGAAGTTCAGGAGCAATCCGATCTCTATGCCGGTGGCCAGAACCACCTTCTTTACACCCATTACTTAAATACTCCGTTTTCTAAAACCTGGACAGGATTTGCAGGGTTACTCATGCCTCTTTCACGATACGTGCGATACTTGCGACCTGGAGACTGGTTGCGCCGAAGTTCAGGAGCAATCCGATCTCTATGCCGGTGGCCAGAACCACCTTCTTTGCACCCATTACTTAAATACCCCGTTTTCTAAAACCTGGACAGGATTTACAGGGTTACTCATGCCTTTTTCACGATACGTGCGATACTTGCGTTTGACCTGGAGACTGGTTGCGCCGAAGTTCAGGAGCAATCCGATCTCTATGCCGGTGGCTGTCAGGTAGTTCACGAGTTGCACCTCGTGTGCCTGTACCAGCGCACTGACGGCCTTGCTCTCGACAAGTACGGCATCTGCGATCAACATGTCGGCGACGAAATCGCCGACCACGACGCCGTCGTAGACCACCTTAACGGTCCGCTGACATTCAGCCTGCAGCCCGGCCTTGCATAATTCGTGGGCCAGCGCTTTCACGTAGACCGATTCGAGGAACCCTGGCCCCAATGCCCGGTGGACCCTAATTGCACAGCCAATTATTTCGTCAGTCAGGGCCGCATCCTGCATCCCGTCCTCTTATCATCTGTCAAAGATTTTTGTCTTTTTCTTTTGTTTTAAATCCTTGTATGTTTGAAACATGTTAAAAGCGTATAGACTGGCTGAGCAGAACCGCCGAGAATGGGTCTACCCCATGACTCGTCGGAGGCGGTTCTGCGAGGCCCCATTGAATATTTCCA
>JBEKMB010000043.1:0-38641 GCA_050008735.1 Syntrophobacteraceae bacterium | reverse complement strand
CCCGCTGCAAGCCCAACGCGATTGGCAGACCCTACATAGCGGGCGCCTTCCGCGCTCCGCGAGCCACATCGTTGAGGGGTGTCCGCACTATATGCCATTTCTTGTTCAGGGTTTTACATACGCCTGTTATACGAGGAAACCGGGTGCAAGCCGGAAGTCGAATGCCGGGTGCTCCCTGCCGGGTGGAAATATTTTGCGTCCGCGGCAGCCGACCCTGGAACTTGTCACAGGGCGGAAGATCGTTTTCCCTTCGCCTCTTTTCGCATGGCCTGGTACAGGGCGGAAGATTGTTTTGCGCGCGGCAAACTGCTATAGTATAGGTTAAATTTTACCCGCTTGTTCGCACTATTCAGCAACTGATTGCAAAGCTGCAAAAGGAGGAAAACATGGACCTTAAAGAAGCGGTGAAAAAAATCCACTGGCTTGGCCATGACTCAATCCGCATCGACGGAAACACGGTGGTTTTGTTCGACCCATTTCAGATTTCGGTCACCACGCCCGCGGACCTCATCCTGATCAGCCATGACCATTTCGATCATAACTCTCCGGAAGACGTGGCCAAGATCCGGAAAAAGGATTCCATCATAGTCACCGATGCGGCTTCGGCCAAGAAGCTCAGCGGCGAGATAAAGGTGGTGGCCCCAGGCGACACGGTAAACGTCAAAGGGGTTGAGATCGAAGTCGGACCGGCCTACAACACCAACAAGGAATTCCATCCCAAAGACGCCGGCATGCTCTCCTTTATTATCAAAATGGATGGTGTACGCTATTATCACGCGGGCGACACCGATTTCATTCCGGAGATGAAGCAGCTTGACGTGGATATCGCATTTCTGCCCGTATCCGGGACCTATGTCATGACGGCTGACGAAGCCGTGCAGGCGGCAAAAGCGATTAAACCCAAGATCGCCATCCCGATGCACTACGGCGCAATCGTTGGTTCTGAAGACGACGCCAAAAAATTCAAAAAATCCCTTGAAGGCCAGATAGAAGTTTTGATTTTGCAGAAAGAAACGGCGTAACGGATGGTAACCGGCGAAGGTCCGGCGCAGCTGATCCAGTGAGGGACATCAAATCCTTTCCGCCCGCCTCAGGCGCACAAGCGCGCGTGAGGCCGAAGCGCCGCATTAATCTCCAGGCCCCGCCATGCGGAAGGAGGGGGTGCTACGCGCCGGCGCATGCTCCCCCATCCCCCGCGCCTGGCGGGACCTGGTCAAATTGACGGCATCTTTAAACCGACAAAACCTTCCCGCCTCGCGGAGGCGTTTAGCTCATCTTTCCCCGGAAGGCCCCCCTTTTCCCGGCCTCTTTTTACCGTAAAATCTAAATACCGCCGGAATCGGAATAGCCTGGCGACGCCATACCCGGCTTTTCAAAAATTGCCGCACGGGCTAACCTTATGGATTAGCAGTATGCTCGAGTTTCGATGTCCTGATTTCCATGCCGATCTTGAAAGCAGGGCCTATTTTTCCGCCGATCCTGAAGTAGGCTTTATTTGCACCTGTTACATACATGATTGGGTCGATTTTCGCCGGATCGGGCTCGCCGTCCGTCATGCAATTATCGGAGACGTGAACCTCCTCGATCTGGCCGATCACCATGGTATGCGAACCGAGGGTAAGAGTATGGATGACCTTGCATTCCAAATTGACAGGGCATTGTTCGATCATGGGGGCGTTTTTCAGCTTTCCATAGAATATGCTGAAATCGCAGTCTTTCGCCTTATCAACTTTCATTGACCCCGAAATCATGCCGCAATAGTCAGTTTCCCTGACCAGTTCAGCACTCGGTACGTTTACGGAAAAAGTGCCGTTCTCCTTCATTCCCTTGAGCGTGTACCGGTGGTGCTGGAGGGCCACGCTGATCATCGGAGGCGTGCTGGCCGCTATGCCGCTCCAGGCGGCAGTCATGAAGTTTGGTTTTCCGCCGATATTGGCGCCGATAAGAAATGCCGGCATCGGGTAAATCAGGGTCTGCGCACCCAGGGCGATCTTTTTCATTTTGCTTCCTCCCGAAGTAATGGTTAGCGTAAGGGTTCCAGTTGTTCAGATCACCCGGACGCCATGTGACCTGTGATTCCACACGCTATTAATACTACCCCATAAATTGTCAAGATCGGATTGAGGGCGGGCTGGGGGTTGTTGGCGTTGCGGTTGTAAAACAGACCGGAAATTGGAAAGAACACTCAGCGCAAAACCACGCCGGGCGCCGGCAAATTTTAGGTTCACCACGCCCCTGGCTTGAATCGGGTCGCCCCGGACCGACTCTTTATGTTGACACGAAACGATGGAAAATGCTACTAAGAGCGTTCTGATCGAAGAGACGAGGGCCGTTAACTCAGGAGGTAGAGTATCTGCCTTTTAAGCAGAGAGTCGCAGGTTCAAATCCTGCACGGCCCATCAGCCTGGAAGTGTTGATCATTAAATTGGTCAACACCTGCAAAATCACCCCCCTTGTGGGGGGTTTCTATTTGACGTCAAAAGGCCGATCTTTCTTCTTATCTCGCCCCTTGTGCGCTTCAATGGACCTCTGCCTTCATTTTCTACCCCGGCTTTGCCTCACATCCGGCTTGACCCCGCGACTCGCCAATACGGGGCCGGCATCATTGTCCCCGGCTTCTCCGGATACTTCTCGGGCCGGTCCTTGACTGTGTGCGGCCAAGGGTTACCTTCGGGGTATATAGCAACCGGAATCGATGGTTTATGTGTCTTCGATAGACGAGCCGACTGCTGCGACTGCAGGGCAATGTCAATTCAAGCCGCGGAATGGCCGACCACCCATTATCCATGGCAACGGATTGCCGTCGATGTGCGCCGGTTCGGGATTGATTTCCAAAGGAAAGGGAAAAGATGCGTCTCGGCATCGCCGCCGATCATGGCGGATTTGTACTCAAGGAGAAGATGGCCGCCGATCTAAAGGCTTCGGGATATGAGGTTGTGGATTTTGGAGCTTATGAGCTGGTCACGGGCGATGACTACCCTGACTTTGTCGTGCCGATGGCATGGGCCGTGGCAAGAGGTGAGGTCGACCGGGGGCTGGCGATATGTGGAAGCGGCGTCGGGGCGTGCATCGTTGCCAACAAGGTGCCGGGAGTTCGCGCGGCGCTGGTTACCGAGATCTTCTCCGCCCATCAGGGAGTGGAGGATGACGATATGAATGTGATCTGTCTGGGCGGTCGAATAACCGGGTACGAGCCGGCGGTGGATCTTGTCCGTACTTTCCTTGGCGCCCGATTCAAGGGCGATGAGCGCTTTCGCCGCCGCCTGTGCAAGATTGCGGAACTGGAAAAAACGGAGAATTGAAAATGATTCGGATCTACCCTGATTTCGAATCTTTGAGCCGGGGCGCCGCGGAGCTTTTCGTGCAACTCGCCGCAACTTCGGTCGAGGCCCGAGGTAAATTCAGCGTGGCGCTGGCAGGGGGGAACACTCCCCGGCGAACATATGAACTCCTGTCACAAAATCCGTTCAGGGACCGGGTTCAATGGGATAAAGCGCACGTCTTCTGGGGCGACGAACGGTGCGTGCCGGCCGATGATCCGCGCAGCAACGCCCGTATGGCGCGGCAGGCGTTCCTCGAACATGTGCCCGTTGCTTCCGCCCGTATACATCCTATCGAATGCGCCGAATTGCCCCGGGACGCGGCGCGCCGGTATGAATCCCTGTTGCGGGCTTTCTTCGCCGAAGGTCCGCCCCGATTGGATATCGTCTTGCTGGGACTTGGCGAAAACGGCCATACGGCTTCCCTCTTCCCCTTTACCCCGGCGCTCGGGGAACAGGAACGCTGGATTTCGGAAGTCTGCGCGGCCGGCCAAAACGTCCACCGGATTACAATGACCGCTCCGATGGTCAATCAAGCCCGCGCGGTCGTATTCATCGTATCCTCCGCACCCAAGGCACAGGTGTTGAAAGAAGTGCTGGAAGGACCTCGCGATCCATTGCGGCTTCCCGCCCAACTCATCGAGCCCGGACTCCACGGCGGAGAACTCTACTGGCTGGTGGACAGGCCGGCGGCATCGCTGCTGACGGGTGAAACCGAGCCGCTCTCAAACTCGATGCCCCAAGAGGCGGGGGACTGATATAGAGTAGCAAAGCGATGTTCGAAATCACGAATTCCCCACAATATCTGTGTGTATTTATCTCGTCGGTTGGCCAGGGGCATGATCATGTGATTATAGGCCTGCGCCATCGCGGACCCGTGGCCTGAGAAGTTTTGCTGGCTGATCCTGTCGGCCGCCAGGATAGACTCATATGCCTTTGGGGCTTTCTCCTCGATCCAGCTAAGAAGTGTAGGCCCGAAGTTAAAACTGATCCTCGCATAATTGTTCGGCAGCTCGATAATACGGCCGTCACCGTCCAGTATACGAGAGACGGTATTGGGCGCATAACATTGTGCGAGGATCCTTTCATTCCAGTCATGGTAAGGATATGCCGAGTCCTGGACTTCAATGGCTTCCAACCAGGGATTCTCCCTGGGGGGCTGGTAGAAATGCCCGTGAATACAAATATACTTTCCCATTACCCTTCCTTCCGAACAACAAAGAACAAAAGGGAGTACGGTGCGAGACACAGCGAGACTTCTTCACGTCCATTAATTATCGGGGGAATACCGCTGCCTTTTCCTCCCCAACGGTTCTCGGTCGAATCCAACTCCTTTATCCATTCGCCCGAGGGCCATTGGACAATCATGCTCCTCGCCGTCCGGTCGAAATGAAGCAGAATGACAGCATCCCGTCCATCGCCACCAAACCGGAGGAGCAATACCTGCTCTGATTCATAAGTTAAGACGTCCATTGTTTTGTAGTCAGTTACGAATCGTTTCCGGAGCCGCAGTAGCTCCCGGTAAAACCGGAAAAGGACCCCGTGCTCTCCTTTCAACCTCAGCCCGTGCTGAAGCTTGCTTCGCTGAAAAGTCTCCTCCGCCTGGGGATCGGGCGGCTCGCCCATCCATCGGAACCCGGCGAATTCCTCCTTTCTGCCCTTTTGCACGGCTTCTATGAGGTCCGGGTCCGAGTGGCTCACGAAGTATAGGAACGGCGCGGTTTCACCGTACTCCTCACCCATGAACAGCAGTGGAATAAAAGGAGATAAGATGACCGCTCCAGCGGCAAGCTTCAACATTTCAAACGAGACGAGCCGGCTCAGTCGGTCCCCCAGGGGACGGTTTCCTGTCTGGTCGTGGTTTTGTGCGAAGACCACGAAGTGATGAGGCGCAATACCCAGGGAGGAAGATCCATGCCGTCTGCGGCGATAGGCGGAATACTCACCCGAAAAGACAAATCCTTCCCGATAGGCTTTGGCGAGCTGGCCGAACCGGCCAAAATCACTATAATACCCGGTCTGCTCACCCGTGAGCATCGAGTGGACCGCGTGATGAAAGTCATCGTTCCAGTCTGTGTCGAGACCATAGCCTCCCAGTCTCGGGGGGCGGAAAAGAGCTACGTCATTGAGATCGTCCTCCGCCATCAGGTACACCGGCCTATTTAGTCGACCGGCCTCTGCGTGTACCGCCTCAGCCAATTCCGCCAGGAAAGGGCGGGGCGAGTTGTCCACGATGGCATGGACCGCATCCAGGCGCAAAGCGTCGATATGGCACTCTTTTACCCAGTAGAGGGCGTTTTCAATAAAATAGCGCCTGACTTCATCGCTGTCCGGGCCGTCAAAATTGAGGGCCATGCCCCAGGGGGTGCGATACCGGTCCGTGAAATAGGGCCCGAACTCCCCCAGGTAGTTACCCTCGGGACCAAGATGGTTGTATACGACGTCCAGGACTACGGCCAATCCCTTCTCATGGCATGCGTTCACCAGGCGCTTGAGCCCATTGGGCCCTCCATACGAATTTTGAACCGCAAACGGGTACGCCCCATCGTAGCCCCAGTTGCGGTTCCCCGGAAACTGGGCCACTGGCATAAGCTCAACCGCCGTAATGCCCAGATCCGCGAGCCGGTCAAGGTGACCGGTGACAACGTCAAAACTACCCTCCGGTGTATAGGCGCCGACGTGCAGTTCATAAATTACGTATTCGCGCAGAGGCAGGCCGGCCCAGGGGCCGTCTTTCCAGGGAAAACCGGATTCGATTACCTGAGAAGGACCGTGGACCCCATGAGGCTGAGACCTGGAGGCCGGATCGGGAAACCTCTTGCGCCCATCGAGCAAATAGAAGTATTGGGTCCCTGGCCTCACTCCCTCAAAGGCCCCATAGAAATAGCCTCTATCCCCTTTGGTCAGGGGCAGCAGCAAATCTTGGGGCAAAACGATCTGCACATCAACTGAGTCGGCCAGGGGCGCCCATACCAAAAACTCGCACCGCGAGTCTTCCACGAGTGTCGCCCCGAGCTTTGTTTTGTCGTTCACGGCTGGTCTCTTTCGTCTTTCAGAAACGGTGTGGCATCAGGGAACAAACTCGCCCCTCCATGCCCTGGAGGCACTCAGTAGTGAGCGGCCGGTCAGGCCGCGGCTGCACCGCATGGGCATGGGTCCGGGCCGGCCGCAGGTTTCAAAAATGCTCTTCTACCAGTGCAGCGTCAACTAAGTTGTGAGGGGTGCAGACGCACAATCCATCATTCCGGCGCAAGCCGGAATCGAGTGTTTTTTCGGTCAGTTACGATCACTGGACCCCGGCTTTCGCCGGGGTGACGATCACTTGCCATGACATTGAAACTTTGTTGACAATGCGCTAGAGTTCGATAAACCGGCTTTGAGGATTGTCGCAGAGGATCATCAGGGTCAGATAGTCTCTGACGTTTCTGGTCATAAGGAAGTGTCCGCGGACAAATTCCCTGGCCATATTGCCCATGCGGCGGGCCAACTCCGGATGATGCAATAAATAACGGATGCGCAGAGCGCAACCTTCGTTAGAGTTGACAAGAAACCCCGTGTTGAAGTCCCGTATTTGCAGCGCGATCCCCCCAACCGCCCCACCGATTACCGGTTTTCCCTTCCACATTGCCTCTGTAACCGTCAGGCCGAATCCCTCACGGACAGATTTCTGCACGATAATATCGGCCGCGCGTTGCAGGGCGTTTATTTCATGATGGCTCTCCGAAGGCAGAAGCAGAACTTGAATATCCGGGTCTCCTTCGGATTCCTCCCTCACTTGAGCGAGAATGCGGGCACCTTCCGGATCGTCGGTCGCTTCGCCTCCCGCAAGGATGAGCTTGCAGGGCGTATGGGCCCGAACCATGCGAAATGCATGAATCACTCCCAGCGGGTCTTTGAAGGAATCAAACCGTGAGACTTGCAGAACGATCGGTTTGTCCCTTTCAATACTCAACCGGTCCATTACCGCTTGGACCTCTTCCAACGAAAGCTCGCGGTTTTTCTCACTCAGTGGATCGATGGCAGGATGGACAAGGTACTGTGGATGGGGCAGGCGCTGCGCAAAATTGGGCATGGAAAAAATGGATGCGTCATATTGGCTTACCGCTCTTCGCAAAAACCTCCAGACACGGCTATCCGGTCTTGAAACGTCGATATGACACCTCCAGATCCAGCGTTTGGCTTGGGCACGAACATGCTGAATC
Organism: Syntrophobacteraceae bacterium; assembly: GCA_050008735.1. Taxonomy (GTDB): domain Bacteria; phylum Desulfobacterota; class Syntrophobacteria; order Syntrophobacterales; family Syntrophobacteraceae; genus SbD1. The sequence continues at coordinate 31,119 of JBEKMB010000043.1, read as the reverse complement.
ATATAGGCGGGCTGCGGGTCGTTTATCACGACAAAATCCCCATCAAAGCTTAGCCTGAGGGCATTCTCCCGGTTGATCTCCAGATAATGCTTCAACATCGTCTCTGTTATATTTGCTCTGAAGCCCTGCAAGGCGTTATGCATTGCCTTGGTAACTTCGAAAAACGACTGGTCCCCTTCGATTACCTCCCAACGCGTATCAATTCCCAACTCATGCCATAATGGAACGATGGATTGGAGCAGTTCCGCCACCCCGCCGCCAAGGCGGGTCGAGTTCACATGCACCAGGCTCCGTCTGCCCAGGCGTTCGGCAAGCCTGTGCAACTGATCGACGGTCTGCGAGCCTACGATCGGTTCGTATTCACTCAATCTGCTCATGATCTTTCTCTAAAAACCGGCTGCAAAGTTCTATGACGGCCCTGCGAATTTCGTCGAGTTTATAAAGAGAAACGTCGATGCCGTGGATAGCTGAGGCCATGTCCGGCGAGTCATAGCTGTCACCGATCCAACTGGAAAAATCATCCGTTTTGATCGCTCTTAACCGCCAACGCGCATCCACCATGTGATAATAGATTGAATCCAGCCCAACTTTTTCGAGACTCGAGAGGAACTCCGGAAGCGTACGGGCAGAAACCTTTGAGTGGAGCACTACCGTGGAGGCCTCACAGAAATGGAACTCGAACTCGGGCCGAACCCAGGTTACATAAGGCAAATCCGAGAGATATTCCTCCAGCACGTCGGTTAAAGCATCACGAATCTGCTCCGTATTTTCATAACCGAAAGGATCGATGGCGCTCAGCTTTTCCGCCAGCCGGGTATCCTGTAAGGCCGTGGCGGCCCAGACGGCAAAATCATTGGGATACTCAACCGTGGGGTGGGAGATGGCCATGCGGGATTGCCACAGATGGTAATGAAGCACACTATCGTCGACATCCCGCAGCGCCTCCAGTAATTCCCGCAGGTTTTGCGCCGTCCTGCCTATGGGCATCGGCAGGATAAAACATTCCGCAAACACAAATGGATTCGCGGCCGGCTGATAAGGACTGACCATCTTGATTCTCCACCTTTAATACGGCATTCGTGGCCTCAACGTTTTTCGCTGCCACGAATGATTGGTTCCTGCAGGTTAGCCAAACCTGCTTCAGGAAATGACTAACTCCATTATAAGATAATTAAGAGTAAAAGGAACACAAGGCGCCAAGGGAAAAGGATAGCCCCGAAAGGAAAACGATTCCTCATTCTACAGAAATCCCATCGGGAGAAAAGAGCTGCAGGAATCTCCAGGTTCAAGCACTGGCTTCCTTCCGGGATTTATGAAGGGAATATTCACACCGCACCTGGGTGGCCGGCACTCAGGGGAACGTCGTAGGGGCGGTGCCGCCACTCAGGCGGTTTGCACGTACTCCTCCTTTCCTTCGCCCAGGAGAAACGCCACTGGAAAACTAAGTAATATGTCTCCAACAAACAGTGCCTTGCCCGCGGAAAGCACCTCATTCGTGATCACATTACGCCAGGCCGCAGGCGCCCCGTTGGGCATTATCACTTCTGTATCCTGCCATACCTGTCTTCCAAGAGGCAAATCTCCCTCTTGAACCAGGTGGCTGAGAAACCTCGGAGCAATGACCAGGGCCCATTGCCGCCGATACCTCCAGGTAAAGGCAATGACATGGCCCCTGAATCTTCCCGCCGATTCAATGGGGAGATAAGCGCCGGAACGGAAGATCTCTCGATTTGCTTTCCTGGCTTTGAGCGCCCGATAAATGAGAAAGAGTTTAATCCTTCCATCCTCTCTCGTGGAAAGGAGATCCTGGACCAGTCGGCCAATATCAGCATCCTGTTCACGGATGCCGGCCAGCATGGCGCGCCTTTTTTCAAAATCTACCGGCCGGCGATTGTCGGGATCCACCAGGCTCAGGTCCCATAGTTCCGATCCCTGATAGAAATCAGGCACACCGGGCGAGGTAATCTTGATCAGTGTCTGCGACAGGGAGTTGAGTATCCCGTAGTGAGAAACTCTCCGGCAAAACGGGATAAGTTCTTTCAGAAATGTGTTGGCTTTTGAGCGGGCCAGGATTTTCTCGGCAAATGAGATGTAAGCGTTTTCATACTCAGTGTCGGGTTTCAACCACGCGGTATGGACTTTTGCTTCCCGGACAGCTTTGACAATATATCCCCTGATTCTTTCAATGAACTCGGGATACTCCGCATCTGAAAACGGCCAGGCGCCAATCAGCGTCTGGTATAAAAAATACTCGTCGTTTCTATCCGGAACGGCTGAGCCTTGGAGGCGCTTTTTTTTACCCCTGTTTATCTTGATCCAGGTCCGGAGTTTTTTTTGCCACTCGTCCGGCATCTCGGACAATACATTTATTCTGGCGCGCGCGTCTTCGCCTCTTTTGGTATCGTGAGTCGAGGTTGCATTTAAGGAATCCGGCCACAAGTCTTTTTTCCTGGTGTTGAAGTGGTGGAATTCTTCGAGCGAGCAGCCGAAGTGACCCGGCCGCCCACCTACCTCATTGAGTGAGAGGAGCCGGTTGTACACATAATGTGTGGTATCTTCGACTCCCTTAGCCATTACCGGTCCGCTAAACTGCTGAAACCGCATGGCAAAGTGGAGCCAGTCCTGCTTTTCTTCCTCAGAAACATAATCGGGAAAGTCCAGGAGAAGGAATCTTCGTACGAACGTAAATCCATGCAACAGGGCCGGGAAATTGGCTCTGGCCCGGTGCACCGCTGCCAAAATGTATTTCCTGTCGTCGTCCGAGACCACAACCTGGCTGATGTAGGTCCTGTATACGGGAAAAACCGCCAGGACTTCGGTCAAGGCTCTTTGCAGCGCGGTGAGAGTTATGTCGCTTCCATGGCGGTCCCTGCTGGAGATATTCTTCAGCAGCTGGGCGAGGTTGTGGACGTCGCTGGCCAAATCTTCCTGAATTATCAGCTTTTTATTGTCGCGAACGACATCTTCATAAGAACTCTTCAGGCCGGTTACGCCGGCATAGATTCTGCCAAATGCTCGCTCATTTTCCTTTTGGCAAAACAACTCATTGACGTAATTTGTAAAATCATAGCCGGTGGTTCCCTGGACCGGCCAGGAAGCTGGGAGGTCTTCGTTAAGATTGAGTATTTTTTCAACGACGATATAGGTTGTCGGCGCCCTGCCTCTCACTTTTTGAAGATAGCTTGCCGGATCGTACAGCCCATCAACATGATCGATTCTTAAACCGGTTACAATTCGTTTTTCAATCAGATCGAAAATCAGGCCATGCGTGTAGTCTAAAACGTGCTCGTCTTCCACTTTGAGTGAAATCAGCCCATTAACGCAAAAAAAGCGACGATAGTTTATTTCTTCCGCGGCTACTTTCCAAAATGAAAGCCTGAAGACTTGTTGGGAAAGAAGGTCATCGAGCAAATTGAAACTCTCGGCTTTGCCCTTCCTGCCGTTGAATGTCCTCAAGGTTTCATCAACAAATGTCTTTATTACGGCGTTGCTGTTGTAGGCTTCCCACATAGTGTGCTGGATGAATCTTATCTGGTTATTGCGCCCTTCCGGCTCATCTGTCGAGGAGAGCGACTTCAAGACATAGAGGATGCCCAGAAGTTTGATAAAGTCGGGATCGTCTTCGGCAAGTTTCTTTTTTAACTGGGACAAATCTTTGAAAAGATTCAGATAAGATTTGATTCGCAACGGGAAGGCGAGGTTGTAGTAAGCGGCCTTGAAGCCATCGGGACCGTATTGGACGGCGATCTCTCTGGCTTCGAGACACTCCCCATAGAACCTGCCAAGAAATGGCGCCAGAATTCTCTTGTTGAGGCTGGCGGCCGGATAATCCCAATCCACGTCGAAAAACTGAAAGTACCGGGAGCTGGAACCATTCTCAAAAATATCCATCAGCAGCCGATTTTCCGAATCTATCGCCATATGATTCGGGACAATGTCCTGAATCCACCCCATATTGTACGTTTTTAGCTCCGCGGCCAGCCCCTCCAAATCAGAGATCCCTCCCAACTCAGGATTCAGTTGATTTGGGTCAACCACGTCATAGCCGTGGAGGCTGCCCTTGACGGCTTTGAATATGGGAGAAGCGTACAGGTCGGATATACCCAGCTCCGCCAGATATGAAATGACTGTCCGCGCGGCCTGAAAGCCGAACGCAGGATTTAATTGAATCCGATAGGTCGCGGTTGGCATATTCATGAGAGACTTCCCGGTCGTCTATCCATTTGCAGGTTTGCTGTTTACAGGGCAAACGGGCATCCGCAGCAAAAAATTCTTGGCCAACACCGTGTAATGGCGCAGACATTCTTTCGCGTTTTGGTCGCTCAGGGCGGCCTTCTCATAGAAGTTCGGACAATGGGCGTGAAGGATCTTGTAGCAGATGTTTTGGATTTTCCAGAGATCAACCTCGAACGGCAGTGTCCGGACCAGTTGTGCGGCCTTATTCAACCTCTCCAGGCCGGCAAGGTCGTCAGGTTGTTCGAGAAGGTGTTCGGCCTGGCTCTCAATGTTGGCTGCCAGTAACAATCCCAGAGCAGTCGCATCCAGAGTCGCACCTGCCAGACGAGCTTCTTCCAGAAGCGGTCTAACTACTTCGGGGTCAAGCCCATCGCCTTGAAGCACCCTGCGAAGCTTGGCATTCAAGCACAAGTCCGCGGCGACCGACAGGACTTGGGGCTGTGGCGTACCGGACCCGCTCAGAAAGCGAATCAAGGGAGCATGATGCTCATAAATCGAGCTATATGCGGCTTCAGCCTCTCTCAGGGTAGGCCCCATGATGATGTTCAGCACTTTTCGCCGCTCATCGGCAAAAAGCGAGGTCAGAGAGTACGTGGACGTCCCGAAATATTTACCCAGCAGAAGTATGGTCTTGGGGAAGTCGGCTCCGGCGAAAGCCGCTGAAATCTCTTTGGCCAGCGCTTCATATTTTTGGGCGCCCTGATATTCACCGGTGCCGCAGGCGATACTATGGTCACCAAGATGTAGAACGCCAAAGCACAAGCTGGAGGATTCGCGCGTAACCTCTGAAGTGACCGTGGCCCGCCCGATTACCAGCCTCGAGCCTCCTACCTGAAAGCTGCGGTAGTCCTCCCGGGTGGCGGAATACGCATAGATCGAGCTGCGTTCACCGATATCCTGAAACAGCGAGCTTAAGGCATAGTGGGCCCCCACATCTTTCATATCGAGCATGGCAGGCCTGACCCATTTCTCATAAACGGCGCGGCCGTCACGGTGTTCAGGTATGTTGCTCCCGGCACGTTCGAGATGTTCGAGAAAGCCAGGTTCGAAGGAGTCGCTGAAAAGCTGGTCGGCCAATTGCAGGACCCTGCCGGCGTATTGTATGACCTGAACCGTCTCGATCCCGGAAAGCTCGTCAAAAAACCAGCCGCAACTTGTGTACATGAGCATGGCGTGGCGTTGGAGTTCCATAAGCTTGAGGACCGTGATCTCGTCCCCGGAGTTTAAGGGGCGGGTTGCGTGGCGGTTCAAAAACGCACTGATTCGCTCAGGTGATCGATCCACGATGATATCGATGTAGTCGTCTCGAGCCGCCCAGGGATCGGTCAGAAACTGTCCGGCCATTTGTTCAAAAGCCGGATTCACGGCATCGCGGAGCCAGTCCAGGGCAGCGCGCAGGGGGGCTCGCCAGGCCTGGTTCCAACCCGGGTTGCCGCCGCTGTTACATCCGCAATCCGACCGCCAACGTTCTACGCCGTGAACGCAACTCCACGAGCTGTTCTCAAAGATCTCCACTTCGTGCGTCGGTGGATGGTTCTCCAGGTATCGGCCATAATTCGTCACCTGTGCCAGTCCGTTGGACTCGATGTGATTGAGCGCATGCGCCAGGGCCATGTCGCCGTTGCGATGATGATGCCCATAGCTTTCGCCATCCGTTGCGATGTGGACGAGGCGAGGAGAGTCGTCGGGGAACGCGGCCAGCAGCCTGTTGGCGAAGGACCTTCCGTTGTTGAGTAATCCTTCAAATGCCAGGGCCTGCGAAATGGGACCGTCGTAAAAGAACAGATTCATGACGCGGCCGGACGGCAGCGACACCCGATAGGCCATGCCGGGGTCGATTTTTCCACCACTCACGTCCTGCCATTCAGTACCGTCAATGGGCCGAACCCGGCTTGCCTGACTGGGGGCAAGTATGGCAAAGCCGATGCCGTGTTGCGCCATGATGTCCACGGATTCAAGATCCACCGCCGTCTCCGGGAGCCACAACCCTTCGGGCTTGCGTCCAAAACGATATTCAAAATCTTTTATTCCCCAGATAATCTGGGTAATCTTGTCGCGGCTGTTGGCCAGCGGCAGGATCATGTGGTTGTAGGCTTGGGCCAAAGCATTTCCATGGCCGGAGAATTTCTCCAGGCTCTGCCTGTCAGCCTCTAGAATTGCCTCATACGCATCGGTGGCATACTTCTGCATCCAGAGCAAGACAGTTGGACCGAAGTTGAAGCTTATGCTGGCATAATTGTTCACCAGTTGGGCGATTCGGCCTTCAGTATCCCAGATTCTCGACACGGCGTTTGCCGCGTAGCATTCGGCTGAAATCCGTTCGTTCCAGTCGTGGTAAGGGAATGCCGAATCTTGGATCTCAATGGCCTCCAGCCAGGGACTTTCCCTGGGAGGTTGATAAAAATGCCCATGAATGCAAATAAACCGGTCCACCATTTAGGACTCCTTTCCGCAATATCATTCCGTACTCACCCAGCAGCACAACACCTCCGCCACAAAGCCGCCCCGGCGCGAGACAACGCAACCAACGGGCGTGAGCAGGCGATCCGTCATCACGTCCACTACCGGTTTCCATCAAGCTTCGTCGAGCACTTGGTGATCGAGCTGGATCGCGAAAATCCGGCTCGGACGGCACGCGTCGTCACTGCCGCCGTTTTCTGCGTCCACCACGTCGTTGAGATGACCCCCTGTTCATACCGGAACCGCGGGTTGAAAGACTCTCGCACACGATCGGCTGTCTCGTTCATAGATAATGCGCGAACGATGAGCGATCCGGGGACCGTTTGTTGTTGGTAATCTAACAATGCCAATGCCCTAAATCTAATATGTCATGCACGAATTTATCCGAATGTTTTCAGATGCATCAATCCCTTCCCGCAAGCGGGTCAATTCACCGAGGCTCAAAAGCTTTGGCGGGTTAATGTCCCATGCAAAGGACACCGGGGGGTCTTCCGGAATCTTCCGGCTGTCCATAGCGGCAAGCATCAAGCCTGCAGCGATACCACGATCCGTTTTAACGGTGATTCGGCCTTGATAGTCCCTGCGTGCGACTTATAGTTAAGGCCGGCAAAATCCGCTCCCCGAAGACATGTCCGCTGTCGCCTTGACAGCGGCCCAAAAACCGCATCCGGGCTCATACATGGGATCGTTTCACAAATTTTCGGCGTTTAAGCGTCCGGCCTTGTTTATCGCCCTTTCATACGTTTTCCTTTTGGCCGGCTGCGCCTCGCTGCCGAACATAAGAGAGGTCCTGCGCGGACCAACGACAACTGAGGGGACCCCGCCGACCATAGTCGGCGCTCACAGGCGGCTAACAGCCAGGCAAAGCAGGGCCGCCATAGAGAAGCTGAAACGCCAGAGCCTCCCAACGGACATCCTGGAGCGTCATTTGGCGATTGAAGAGGCGATCAGCGGCAATCCCCTGGTTGCTGGAAACAGGGTGACCCTGCTCATCGATGGACCTGCTACTTACGCCGCTATGTCCGAAGCGATTCAAAACGCCAGGGACCATGTAAATGTCGAAACCTTCATTCTTGCGGCTGACAACATCGGGCGCGGTTTTGCAGACCTGCTCGCGCGAAAGGCCGCCGAAGGGGTCCGGGTGAACCTGATCTACGACGGCGTCGGCTCATTCGCCACTCCAGCCGCCTTTTTCGAATATTTGCGTTGTAGAGGCATTCAAGTACTGCAGTTCAATCCAATCAATCGGCTGCTTGTTTTGGGAAAATGGCCGCTCACACATCGTGATCATCGGAAGATATTGATCGTGGACGGCACTGTCGCTTTCACCGGCGGGGTCAACATCTCCAGCGTCTACTCCAAAAGCCCGTCCGAGCCTGTTCGAAGAAATGACGGACACTTGGCATGGCGAGACACCGACGTTCGAATCGAGGGGCCTGCTGTTGCGGAATTTCAAAAACTTTTCATGGACACATGGAAGAGGGAAAAAGGGCCCGAACTCTCCAAAGGCAACTACTTCCCCGAACTGGAGAGCGGAGGCAACGAACTGGTAAGGGTGATAGGCAGTACAAGGGGAGAGAAGAACCGGTCCACTTATCTGGCTTATCTTGCTGCCATTAGTTTTGCAATGGATTCGATTCATCTGACCAGCGCCTATTTCGTTCCGGATGGACAGACCATACGGGCGCTTGCCGACGCCGCGGCAAGAGGGGTGGACGTCAAGATCGTTCTTCCATCCCAAAGTGACTGGAAACTCACTTTTTATGCCGGACGCGCCCACTACTCCAGACTCTTGAGGTCAGGGGTGAAGTTGTACGAGCGCCGCAGCACCATATTGCACGCCAAGACCGCCGTCATCGACGGGGTCTGGTCCTCGGTAGGGTCCACCAACATGGACTTATGGAGTTTTTTGAGGAACGATGAGGTGAATGCGGTGATTTTCGGGCCGCATTTCGCAACGCAGATGGAAGGTATGTTTGAAAGGGACCTTGAGGGCTCCGAGGCGATATCCCTGGAAAAATGGGAACGAAGGTCCCTGGCTGAGCGTATGAAGGAACTGTTCTCACGGTCCCTGGGCTATTGGCTGTGATAACGGCCCGAATCCGGGGCCCCAGCTTGCCATGGACCTGGTATAAGACCCTCCTTTGTTGACACCAATAAAAGAGATTACTAGCGTTAAGACAGTACTGATTTCAGAGCCTAAGTCCGTCAGGGGCAAAGTTGAGCCCTGTCCGTAAATATACTCGGGCGCCGGACACCTCTGGTGCAGAGTCTCATTTGCGACCTGTACGAACGGATCTATTGCCCTTCAACAGCATGAGCAGATTCAGACGGACATCCGGGACCTTCCGAAATTACAGGCTGCCCCTAAAGATGGGGAGTAAAGGATAAGCAATGATTGCAGCTCGTTTACAAATTGGATGGGTGAGCAGAGGCACTATTTTCAAAACGCTCATCTCAGCACTCTGTCTGTGTTTGTGGGCCTCACAGGTGATAGCGGCCGAGAATCCGCGGGTAGTAGTCAAAACCGGTACGGACCAGGTGCTAAACCTCCTCAAGCAATACAAAGAAGACACAAGGGCGCGCAGGGACAAAATCCGAGCCGTCGTGGATGAATACTTTGACTTCGACGAGATATCGAAGCACGCCTTGGGACCGCGATGGAACGAGCAGCCCCCCGCAAAGCAGCAGGAATTTACGCGGGACTTCAGTGGACTGCTCTTTAACACGTACATTAGAAGGATCGAAAAGTATACGAACGAGAAGATCACCTACAACCAGAAACAGACGGAAGGAAATTATGTCGTTATCGAGGCCCTTGTTGCCGGGGGCCAGTCTGGTGCTGTCCCTATCGATTATTACCTTCACGTCAGGGACGGGAAATGGAAGGTATACGATGTCATTATCGATGGGATTGGTTTGGTGACCAACTACCGCAGCCAGTTCGAGTCAATATTGTTGAAAAACTCGTTTGATGACCTGTTGAGGCAGTTAAAGGAGAAAATTGCTCAGGGCTGAGAGACACCTTTTTTAGAAACAGCCGCAAGATCAGGCGCCTTCTTTCACTCCCCTAAGTAATGCTTCCGGGAAAGACAGTGAGCCGGAATCACCTGCCGGCATTTTTCGTGTCATTGCCGAATTATTGTCCGGGGTATATAATTACCTGCTGGACTACATGTTTGTCTCGCAACCTGAGTCAAAGAAAGAAATTCGCGATGTCATGGAATTACAAGATCTTTGTTTGCTGCCTGCTCGCCTTTGCACTTGTCCTCGCGGTTGATTGCAGGGAGAAGGCGGGAGGGGAGAGCGAGGACACGGCGCAAACCATAGAGTTCCTTATCTCCGCGGTTGGCAAATCGCATCTTGCCTTCATCAGGAACGGGCAATGCTATACCTGCGAAGAGGCTGCCACGCATATCAGGAATAAATACGACTATTTTCGGCCGGAAATAAAGACCCCGGAAACGTTTATCGATCGATGCGCAACTGGAAGCATCCTCTCGGGTGAACCTTATCTGGTGGTAACCACGCAAGGTAAGGTCCCTCTGAAAAAATGGCTTCAGCAAATACTCGCCGAGCACAAGAACAGCGGGGGCAGGCAAGCAGTTCCTCCGTCCGGCGGGACCCTTTAGTTTTGGGGGCAATCCGGCATGAGCAAAGCGAATAACGCATCGGACAAGAGCGGTAACGTTTGCTTGAACCGCACAGGGCCGGGGGGATTTGAGCTGAAGAGGATCCTGCGCTCGGTTCTTGCCTCGCCTGACTTTGAAGAGACGCTCAAAGGGCTTGATATTCCTCCTGAAAAAATTATAAGCCCCCTGCTCTGCTTTCTCTATGAAACCGACGAGCTGATCAGGTGGAGGGCTGTCCGGGCGGTAGGGATCACCGTGTCGGCATTGGCCGAAAAGGATCTTGAATCGGCCCGCATTATCATGCGGCGGTTTATTTGGAGCCTCAACGACGAATCCGGAGGGATCGGCTGGGGCGCCCCCGAAGCCATGGGGGAGATAATGGCTGAAAACGGGACCCTTGCCGGCGAATATCACAGAATCCTTATCTCATACATAGATGAAAATGGAAATCCACTGGGGAACGCTGAACTTGAGCGAGGCGTCATGTGGGCAATCGGACGGCTTGCCCGGAAGAGGCCGGAGCTTTTACGGGATTGGACCCGCCCGGTCCTCGCGCAATTGAACTCCCCCGACCCGGTGAAAAGAGGGCTGGCGTTGCGGACGCTTCTTTTACTGGTCGAGGGGATTTCCGTAAACGCCAACTTAAGTGCAGCGTCTTTCCGGCAAAAGCCGGAATCCAGTCAGACGCCGTCCCGGGACATGATCGAGACTGAGCGGCTGGCGCCACTTCTCCTGCCTTTGCTCGAAGACCAAAATCAAATTCGTATATTCGAGGATGGGGTTTTCATAGAACAAAAAATCTGTCGTCTCGCCTCTGAGCTTCTCGGCCGATCGGCCTCCCCTGAAGCAGCCGCTGATTAACAGCCATATCATTGGGAATTCTTCTCATCCTCTCCTGTTAATCCTGTTAATCCTGTCAAAAAGTTCTCGATCCTCCGCGAGGCGTATGCTGGACGTCCCGTGAGCGGTACAACTGCGGTGACCCGGCCCATACCATCTCCGGCCGGGAGGGACTTTTTTGTTCTTTGCTATGTCTTTTTTTACACAACGCATGTAAATTTATCGCCCGCAAGCGGCATTTTCCCTTTCCCTGTGAAAAGCGGGAAAGGATGTTTTGGAAACGGGGGGATATCCGGGGTGTACTCAGTTACGATCCAGTCGTCGAGTATCCGCGCGAAAAGCTGACAGTGAATTGGAGAAGGAAGACTATGAAGAAAATCAACCTTAAGGTGAACGGCCGTCCGGGACAGGTGGTTGTCGATCCGAACCTGGCGCTGATCGATATACTCCGGGGCGTATATAGTCTTACGAGCGTGAAGCAATCCTGCGATCGCAAAGGACAGTGCGGGGCATGTACGGTCATCGTCAATGGGAAGGCTGTACGCTCGTGTTTAGTCAAAATGGGTGAGATGGAAGGGGCCGACATAATCACCGTGGAAGGTTTGGGAACGCCGGACAACCCGCACCTTATACAGGAAGCGTTCGTGCTGTCGGGAGCCGTTCAGTGCGGATTTTGCACTCCAGGCATGATCATGGCGGCAAAAGCACTATTGGAAACCAATCCAAATCCCGGCACCGAAGAAATCAAGAAGGCTTTCCGTCGAAATTTGTGCCGCTGCACCGGGTATGTCAAAATCATAGATGCGGTCAAACTGGCGGGCCGGTTTCTACGCCTGGAGATCACCCCGGACCAAATTAGACCCAAACAGGATGACCCTAAAATGGGGGTCTCCCATCCTCGTCCTTCGGCAATGATCAAGGCCTGCGGCACGGCCGAATTCGCAGCGGATATCAAAATGCCCGGGGCGCTCGAACTGGCGGTGGTTCGGAGCCCGTACGCACATGCAATCATTAAGGGCATCGACGCTTCAAGGGCGGAAAATATGCCGGGTGTCGCCGGCGTCATGACAGCCGGGGACATCAGGGGAACAAATCGGCTCAAATACATAATCGCCGACCGGCCGATCATCTGCCGCGAAAAAGTGCAGCTCTTGGGTGATGCAGTAGCGGTGGTTGCCGCCAAAACCCGCGAACAGGCCCTGGCCGCGGTTAAAGCCGTCGAAGTGGATTATGAACCGCTCCCCGTTTTGGCATCCCCCATGGATGCCATGGCTCCAGGCGCACCTCAGATTCATCCTGACCGACCCAATTTTTGCTACAAGCAACCCATAATCAAAGGCGATGCGGACAAAGCGTTCGCGGAGTCCGCGGCAGTGGTTGAAAGCGGATTCAAGACTCAGATCAATCACCAGGCCCCCCTGGAGCCCGAAGCCAGTGTGGCGTTTCTCGAGGGCGAAGGTGAGGATACCGTTCTGGTGGTCATGGGACGGAGCATTAATATCCATCTCCATATGGCTACCCTTCAGGAGGCTTTGGACTGGGAAAATATTCGCTATGAAGAGGCTTATTCCGGCGGACAGTTCGGCATCAAGCTTGAAATCATAACGGAAGGAATTGCCGCCGCCGCCGCGCTTCACTTCAAACAGGCCGTGCGGTATATACCAAGTCTGGAAGAATCGATGCTGATTACCAGCAAACGTCATCCATTTGACATGAACATCAAGCTCGGGGCCGACAGCAGCGGGAAGCTGACTGCTCTTGCAATAGATGCCGTTGTTGACAACGGGGCATATCATTCCATTGGGAACGTGATTATCAACCGTGGATTGCATATGCTTTCCAGTTCCTATTACATTCCCAATATCAAGGCGATGGCGAAACTGTATTATACCAATAATCCATGGGGTTCGGCCGCCCGCGGCGCCGGACCGCCGCAAATGCACTACGCCCTGGAGTGCGCGATGAATATGCTGGCGGAAAAACTCAACATCGATCCGCTTGAATTCCGATTGCGCAATTCGCTCAAGCCCGGCCAGACAAAGGCGACGGGGCATGTAGTCCAGGAATGGCCGTTCCCGGAACTGTGCGAGGCTGTAAGACCCGCTTACGAACGCGCCAGAAGTGAGGCTGCCGCGCATAAGAACGGTATCGTCAGGCGGGGCGTCGGACTGGGCGCTACCGCATTCGGGATAGCCATGCCGGGTGATAAGGCCATCTCCGCCGTAGAGCTGGGTCCCGATGACTGTGTCACTGTTTACGCGGCAGCGGCCGATCCGGGTGAAGGAAACGATTCCATGCTCAGCCAGCTTGCCGCCCATGTGCTGGAGTTGCCGCTGACCAAAGTTCGCGTCGTTACCAGGGATACGGACAGGACCACGGCTGCCGGTCCAGCCTCCGGGAGCCGCATCACCTATATGGTTGGAGGGGCCACTGTCGATGCCCTGCAAAAGTTGAAAAAAGCAATGGACCAGGCGGGTTCGAAAACATACGAAGCGCTGAAAAAAGCTGGAACGCCAACGCGCTTTCTGGGTGAAAAAAGGGCCGTAGAGGTGGCGCCTTTGGATCCCGAAACGGGCCAGGGCCCCTCTTTTGAGTCGCAGGTCCACGCCATCCAGGTGGCTGAAGTGGAAGTCAATACGCAGACCGGCGAAGTCAAAGTGCTCAAAATGACCACCGCCGCGGATGCCGGTCCGGTCATCAACCCGCAGAACCTGACCGGCCAGATTGAAGGCGGCGCGGACATGGGCGTGGGATATGCGCTCCGGGAAGAATATATTGCCGGCAAAACAAAGGATTGGGTCACCTTCAAGTTCCCTACCATGAAAACCGCATTCGATATGGATACCATAATCCGTGAAACTCCAAGATCACGGGGAACTCTGGGCGCAACCGGCGTGGGCGAAATGGCCATGACCTCGACTGCGCCCGCTGTAATCAACGCCATCAGGGATGCATGCGGAATATGGATCCGCGAACTACCGGCCACCCCCGAGAAGATCAAGGCGGCTTTGGCCGATGCGAAATAGCTTTTTGGATTAATCGGTGATGACTACCGAACAGGAACGCGAAAAGCTTTTAGCCGATCTCGGCCGGCGGGCTCGAGTTGTGGCCGGCCGGGAAATCTACTTCGACTGGGAGGGTTTTTTCTGGGACCCCAATGATTGGACCGAAGAAGTTGCAAGAATTCTGGCCCTGGAAAGCGGCCTCGAGGATTTGACCGAGGCCCACTGGAATGTGCTCCGCTTTTTCAGGGAATACTATTTCTATCATGGACGCGCGCCTATGAATCGCCATTTGAAAGAAGGCACCCGCTTGAGTCTGGGTGCAATCGAGTCTCTTTTTCCCGGCGGCATCCGGCTGGGCGCCCGAAGGCTGGCCGGACTGCCCAATCCCAAGTCGTGTTTTTGAAATGACGCTATGGCTATGAGCGACCGATTGATATACCTCGACAATGCCGCGACGAGCTTCCCAAAACCCCGTGAGGTTTTGGACAGGATGCTCCGCGATTACATAGAGATGGGAGTATCTCCCGGCAGAGGAAGCTACGATCTTGCCCTGGAAGCCGAAGATATCGTCGGGCGTGCGAGAAAAAAACTGGCCCTCTTTTTTGGCGCACCCGATGCGGATCGGATCATCTTTGCGGCCAATGCAACAGATGCATTGAACATCGCTTTCAACGGATTGCTTCAACCCGGAGATCATGTGATTTCCACGCGCCTGGAGCACAATTCCGTCCTGAGGCCTCTTTACCACTTTCGGGAACGGGGCTGGATTTCCTATGACCTCGTTCACTTTGACGGTAAGGGTTTCGTAGATCCCGACGAAATAGGCCGAAACATAAAACAAAATACCCGCATGGTGATAGTTTCGCACGCCTCCAATGTCCTGGGCACGGTTCAGCCGGTGGAGGAAATCGGCCGGGTGTGCGCGCAACGGGGCATCCCGCTCATCATCGACGCCTCGCAAAGCGCCGGAAAAATCCCCATAGATATGACGGCATGGAAGGTATCGGCGGTAGCATTTACGGGCCACAAAGCACTGCTTGGACCGATGGGAATAGGCGGCCTGGCGGTTGGCCCCGATCTGGATATAAAGCCCAGTCGTTTTGGCGGAACAGGAGTCGACTCCAGGAGCCCGGTCCACACGGAGACTTTTCCCCACCGTCTTGAGGCCGGCACCATAAACCTGATCGGCATTATGGGACTTTCGGCGGGTATAGACTACATCATGCAAAAAGGGATGGAGTCGATCCACGGTGAGGAAATGGCCCTGCTGAAACGATTGCGCGACGGTCTTTGGGGCCTCGAACATGTCGAAACGTATTGCGCCGGGGACCTGTCCGGCCATGTTGCCGTGCTCACGGCCAATGTCGACGACGTCAATCCGGAAGACGCCGGGGCCATTCTGGATGGCGATTTCAATATAGCGGTGCGCGTCGGCCTTCACTGCGCCCCATTGGTTCACGAGGATATCGGGACCATCAATTGCGGAGCGATCCGCTTCAGCCCCGGGATTTTCAACACGCCCGAAGATATTGACCACGCCATCAGGGCAATGGCTTCAATGTCATAATGGCCCGCGGTGGCAGCGCCGCCTTTCACGGCGGCGTTTACTGCCTCACGCAAATAGATTTCAACTCATTTAGCGATACCAGATCGCCTGGAAAGCCCCCCACCTCAGGCGATAAGATGAGCTTCCCGTCACTGTAAGCTCCAGCTCCGCCCCAGCCGCACAGGATACCGCAGGGCTGGTCTCGATAACGCTCGCTCAGGCCCGGCCCTGTTCGATTAAAAGCAACGGAAGCACACCTTCTTCGGCCAGGTGCATGGCAGCAAAAAGCCCGGCCGGTCCTGCTCCGATGATCACAACCTGGTAATTCACGCATCAACCCTCCACGGCTTCATTATAGGATTCTCTGTCCATTCCTGAAAAACTACAGCTGGCAGTGGTTTTCGGGTCTGGTTTCTTCACCCGAACTTCATAAGGCAGAATTTGAAGTTTTTTATGAAGTTTTTCATGAAGTTTTTTATTGACAGCAATAAGCATGTAAAATAGATTACCAAAGAGATTTATTTATACGCATTTTGAGACAGGTCGTTACTCCGCCTGTTGCACCCTCGCGCCTCATTCTCGTGCTCGATTTCCTTTAGCTTCTTCTCTTACCTTATGCGGGAAAACACTCTCCCTTTCGATCAGCTGATACAATAAGCTCCTCCGCTGAAAAGCGGTTTGGCACATGCACCTTGCTCGGTGACCGTGCTCAGGTAATGGAAAAATTTCGTCCGGCATTCAGCAGGCGCCTGCGCGTGTCTGATCAAAAAGATGTTGTTCGGAAACATGGTGCCCAAATCGGCGCGTCTTGCCGTTAAAAAAGGGATGATTCACTCAGCGAACCCTGGATCGGCAGTGAAGGCGTTATGACCATCGAACAGTGTCGGGAAAACTTCTTCACGATGTCTTTAGAGGCGATGGCCGTTTACGAGATGGTAGATCGCGTCGCCAAAGGGGTGGTTCAACTTGTCAACGGAAGCGGTGAGCATCGGATCGCCTGCCGGCGCGGATGCAATACATGCTGCACGGTTTTCATCAGAGCGACGTTCGCGGAAGCCGCCGCGATTGCTCAGTGGCTCTTCGACTGGTCCAATACAGACAGGCTCAACCGTTTACGAGAGAAAATGGCCAAGTGGCACACGGCCGCGGGACCTGAGGTTGAAATGTTGGAGGCGCTTGCCACAGGGTATCACATACGTCTGGATTCGGGATCGGAATCGCAACTGTTTGCTGAAGCAGTCCGAACCTATCATCGGCGAAAGCTCATGTGTCCCTTCAATGCCGACGACGGTAGCTGCGATATCTACACCCTCCGGCCTGTTGTGTGCCGCGCTTACTTCGTAGTCGACACGTCCGAAGGCTGCGGGCTCGATTCGAACGGTGAAGTCGGAGTAGTGCGGCACGCAAAACTGACTGAAATTGCGCTTCTCGGGCGAAGGGCGCTTAAGGAAGCATCGGCAGCCGCGGGATACGGCACGATATCTGCTCTTCCGGTAGGAGTGCATCGCGCCCTTGCGCTTCTGGAAGATCTTACACTCTCCAAAATTCAGCACAGTTTGCCAACTTCGTAACTTTCCGATTTTTCAAGATATGATTTGCTTTTAGAACCCCACCTGAGAATTTCAGCTCGGGAAATTTCCGTTTCCGGGCTACCAAAATGGCGGAGGCATTTCCGGTGCCGCAGGTTCGCTGTGCACAGTACTTTTCTTGCAAATTCACGGTCTTAAGTCAATTTGGGCGCGCGAAACGCTTCTCAACTATTATGATCTAATCGCTAACGCATTTATTCTATAATTCCAAATTGTTATCTAACTATAGGGAAAGCGTCAACCCGGTGCACCGCAAACTTTTCCCCGATCACGGATTTCTGCCCCCGACCTACGTGTATGACCTCCCGAAACGAGACATCCCAGTCCAGATATGATTTGAAGAACTTGCGCATTTCAGAACTTGGTTTTTTTCAAGGAAAGGAGATATGTCAAATCTCGAAGACATTTCAGCATGCACCTGCAAGGAGTTCCGGAGCTCCTAGATTCCACAAAATCTTTCTTTCCATTGACTGTTTCATTGTACCATTTGTCTCAGGAAATCAGCACAGATAGGCGCTGACTGATGATGGCACCACTCGCGAAACTGGTAGGTGCATGGAAACCAGACGTTTTCGTGCAGTGAAATTATTATTTTCTCGCAAAACGTTTTATCCCAGTCAAATACGCAAGTGATATGCCCGCGTGGCGGGTTGTATGTCCTCAAACTGCCGATAGTGCTCTGATGGGCGTTTCCATTTAAGTTTTCGATTGGGATATCGTATGATTTATAGACTTTGGGCGTTCCAAGAGCTTTTTCCGGTGGAATTTGATTTCAAAAGGTTCTTCGGGATCTGTCGGTGTTCAAGTTGACGCATTATTCAGGTCTAAGTCTCTGCGTTGAACCTTTAGGGATGGGAGCATTGGGCAAGAACCCTGGAAAGGAGAAAGAATGGCGATAATCACCATTTCAAGAGGTTCGTACCATCGCGGCCGGGAAGTGGCGGAAAAGCTGGCTGCAAAGCTCGGCTATGAGTGCGTTTCCCGCGAGATTCTCCTGGAGGCTTCTCAGGAATTCAATATCCCTGAAATTAAACTGGTCCGGGCGATTGAGGATACTCCCAAAATCCTGGAGCGTTTTACGCGAGAGAAGGAAAAGTACGTAACTTACATCCGCGCCGCCCTGCTCAAGCATGCCCAAAAGGATAACTTGGTTTATCACGGCCTGTTCGGGAACTTTTTCCTGCAGGACGTACCACATCTGCTCAAGGTGCGAATCGTGGGTGATCTGGAAACTCGTGTCGCAGACGAGGTCGAACGGGCGGGTATTTCGGCAGCCAAAGCCAGAGAGATATTACTGAGGGACGATGAGGAGCGGCGAAAATGGGCTCTTCACCTATACGGGGCCGACACCTGGGATGCAACCTTCTATGACATGGTTCTCCATCTCAAGTCAATCACCGTTGATGAAGCTGTAAGTCTGATTATGCATGCCCTCCAGTTTCCCCGCTTTCAAACCACGCCCGAGTCCCAGGAGGTTGTCGATAATCTTGTGGAGGCAATGCGCCTGGAGATCTCCCCGGTGTGGTGGGAAGCCTCACCACCGCGGGAATGACCAGCCTAACTTTCCAGGGGAGGAGTATTAGCGCGTGAGCCACGCTAGAGAGAAAACCTGGATCCTGGTTGTCGCCGCACTGGGAGTCGTATTCGGTGATATCGGCACCAGCCCTCTTTATGCCGTCAAAGTTTGCTTTATCGGGCATTCAGCGATTTTACCCACCCCAGAAAACGTCCTGGGGCTAATCTCATTAATTTTCTGGTCCGTCGTGCTTGTGGTGAGCATCAAATATGCGCTTTTCATCCTCCAGGCCGATGACGACGGCGAAGGAGGCGTCTTCGCCATGCTGGCTCTGCTTCACAAGAAAATGGGGGCCGGCCTGGGCAGAGGGCTGATTCTGGCCGGTTTGTTCGGCTCCGCCCTGCTTTACGGAGACGGCCTCATCACCCCGGTCATTTCCGTCCTTTCCGCCCTGGAGGGGCTCGAGGTTGCAACCACCAGCGCCAAGCCGGTGGTGGTTCCCTTGACATGCTGCATACTGTGTCTGCTTTTCTGGGTGCAAAGCCGGGGTACCGGCAGACTCGGCAAGTTCTTTGGTCCTATAATGATCTTATGGTTTGTGGTCATCGCCTCATACGGAGCTGCGGCCATCTCCCGAATGCCCGCTATACTGGACGCGGTAAACCCGGAGCATGGTGTCAGGTTCTTTTTTAACAACGGGTTGCATGGCTTCTTCGTGCTCGGTGTAGTTGTGCTCTGTGTGACCGGGTGCGAAGCCCTCTACGCCGACATGGGGCACTTCGGGGCCAAGGCTATCCGTATTTCCTGGTACTTCATCGCCCTTCCGGCGCTTCTTTTGAACTACTTCGGGCAGGGGGCATTGATCCTGCTCAACTCGGGCAATGCCGAAGAGCCGTTCTATGGCCTGGTGCCTCGCGCTTTTCTCTACCCCATGGTCCTGCTCGCCACAATAGCCACGATCATCGCCTCCCAGGCTATTATATCCGGAGTCTTTTCCCTGACCCGGCAGGCCATTCAATTGGGGTTTTTGCCTCGAATGCGGGTCGTGCATACATCGGGAATGGCCGAAGGGCAAGTGTACCTTCCCGATGTGAACGCCCTCATGATGGTTGCAGCCATAGCTCTTACTCTATACTTCAAGAATTCCGACAGTCTGGCCGACGCCTACGGCATAGCGGTCACCGGGACCATGTTGATCACTTCGGTGGTTTTTTATTTCATTTCCAGGTGGATATGGGAATGGAGCGTCATGAAGGCCCTGCCACTCTGCTTTCTGTTCTGGGTTATGGACCTTACCTACTTCAGCGCCTGCCTGCAAAAATTTGCCAATGGGGGCTGGTTCCCTCTGGGCATGGCTCTGCTCATCATGGTCGTAATGGTCGCCTGGTGGGATGGCTGGAAGAGACTGGGTTTAAAGGTGATGACCATGACTGTTCCAAAAGAAAAGTTCATGGAAAAGGTGGCGAGCGAAAAATTGATACGCCTGGCCGGCACAGGTGTGTTTCTCTCCACTTTCCACAGGGAAGTGCCTCCTATGCTTCTTCACTACGTCAACCAGACGGGCGCCCTGTATGAGACACTGGTGATCCTTTCCGTCCTCACCGCCGATGTTCCTGAAATGGACGAGTCCAAGCGGATCGAGATCGCCGGGTTGGGTTACGGTGTCTATAAGGTCACCGCACACTACGGGTTCATGGAGGCGCCGGACATTCCGCAGATTATGTCCCAAGTCAAGGCCAGGGGCCTGAACATCAACCTGGATAAGGTCACCTATTTCATGGGGCGTATAAGCCTGGTGCGCGACCGAAAGAGGACTATGCCCAGATGGCGAAGGTTTCTGTTTACGTTCATGTTTCGAAATTCGCTAAGCGGGTCGTCCTACTTGAACATTCCGCCGTCTCAAGTCATTGAAATCGGAGTCCAAATGCCCTACTGAACCGCGATGGACATTTGAACCACGGCCGGGAGACCAACTCCTTGAGCCAGACCAGGTCAGACATTCACAGAACATATGATACGGAAACGCTGAGTATTTCTGAGCCTCATTTCTCATGGGTCAGGAGAGATGTCTTGAGTTTTCTCGGGGTCATGCCAGTCACTCTACGCACTGGTATCGTCAGCAAGGGGCAGGTATTGCGAATTTGCGAACACAGAGCCATTCCGGTTACTTTCATTCGGAACTCTTAACCACCTGACAAATGGTAGCCATGCAGACCATACAGCTCAGCTCATTGTCGGGCATCAGAACATCCAATGACTCGACCATCAAGCGATTTGTAAAGATTTGGGCCAAGGTTGTCCGAGATGCCGGAAGATGGTAGGTCCATGCTGTTTCAGCTTTTCCTCTGATTCGTTACTATAGCATAATTTTCGCATGAGTTTTTTTTAACACGCCGGCCATCGACTGTGGGGATCGAGTTGTGTTCCGCAACTGTCCAGTTGATCCCTTTTCCTTGAGTTTTTGATCCTTATGTGGGAAGGTTCAATGGGTCTACAAGTCGCCCCGGGGGTTTTTCAGGCAACAGACGAACTCAAAATGACCATCGCATGATCGGAATTGTGGAGGCCCGCGGGTGACCGGCGCTTTTGCCGCGGAGGCGAACGAAAGGCTGGCAGTAAATCATTATCCGGAGGTCATTGGATGAAGAAAGCTTTACTGACGTCTGTCATGCTCCTTGCCGCACTGAGTGCGCATGCCCAGACGATCAAGCAATCGCCCGAGACTGGCTACGCGGGCGCGTGGCGTATCGTCGATGCCAGGCCTGCCCCATGGATCAAACCGCATGCGCTGAGTAAAGACGAGGCCCCGCTTCTGGAGTTCGTATTGGTGTTCCGGGACGGCGAAGTACTGGGGCCTTCACCGATCGCCTGCGGGCATGCCGGGTACAGATTCATGCAGGTGCCAATCTCAGACCTAAACCAGGCTGGGGTGCCGAAGGGAAAGGAGAAGGAAACCGCGGATGCCCTCGGACTCGAATCTGGCTCCATCTCGACACTGCATGTCGACTGCGACGGGGGCACGTTCGACTACTACAGGGACACCAAAATGCACCTCGTGCTCCTACTGAACAACGTCGTCTACACCCTGCAGCGGGCGGAGCAGACCGATGCGGCGCCCGGCTACAGCGGACCGAGTTTCGACTGTTTGAAGGCTAATACGGCCGTTGAAAAGACCGTCTGTCTCGACGAGGAACTCTCGAAATTCGACAGGCAGATGGCGGCTGCGTACACGAGGCTCAGCAAGACCCAGACGCCCGACAGCTTCGCGACCGTTCAGGCCGCGCAGCGAGCCTGGCTTGCTTACACGACGAAATCCTGCGGTTCGGGTAGACCGATGCCGGACGTTCCGTGGGCGAAGAACGATATCAAAGACTGTCTTTACGAGGAGTACAACAATCGTGCAACAAGCCTCGAGGGCTTGGAAGTCTTAAAGGCCGGTACGCTCACGCTCGAGCCGCGCATGTTCTTCCATTCCCGTGCGAAACCAAGTATGGAAGAGAGCGACTTCTATCCATGGATGACGGGGGGGCCGGAGGCGTCGGCGTTCAACACCTGCATTGCCAAGAAGCTTGCACCCGGTAAAAGCAGGATAGACAAAGAGGACCTCTCAGTCAGCGAGTACGATATCGATTCGCAACTGAGACTGTTTGCACGGCGGACCTACAGCGTCCGGCGCTTCGATTCCAGGATCGCCAGCTTGCTGTTCTCGACCTACGACTTCATTGGCGGTCAGCAGGTGGAGCTAAACGAAATCTCTTTCAATTGGGACGTTCAGCGCAGAAAGCCGATCGGCCTTGACGATATTTTCGCTAAAGGTAAGAAATGGGAGCGGTTCGTCGTTGACTATTGCATGGAGGACCTGGAGAGCCAGTCAAGCGGAAACCAGGGCAGCCCGGATCGCTCCGAGGTCGCACAGGTGGTCGGCGAGGGCGGCAACTGGCTGTTCGACAAGGACGAAGCGATCGTACACTTCACGTTCCACGCGCTCGCGAGCTTTTCAGTGGGCGAAACCGATGTGGAGATTCCTTACGAGGATCTCAAACCTTACATGAGGCCCGATGCGCCGGTACTGTGACCGCAGAGTGGGTAGACCGGCGGCAAATACAAGACTTGTGCCCCCTATCCAGCTCCTGCAGACGGAAGACCCCGGGATAACGGACTTCCGGTCTCAATGATGCCCTTCAGCGATTGTGGCCGGCGTGGTGCAGGGCTATTTAGAAATATTGGACTCACCACCCTCAGATATGGACCTTCGGCAAAATTAGAACAACTTGCCAACTTCGTAACTTTCCGATTTTTCAAGATATGATTTGCTTTTAGAATCCCACCTGAGAATTTCAGCTCGGGAAATTTCCGTTTCCGGGCTACCAAAATGGCGCAGGCATTTCCGGTGCGGCAGGTTCGATGTGCACAGTACTTTTCTCGCAAATTCAAGGTCTTAAGTCAATTTAGGCGCGCGAAACGCTTCCCAACTATTATGATCTAATCGCTAATGGATTTATTTAAATCTTTCGGTATGTTATAATTATACAAGAAAAGCGGCATCAGATCCGTCACCCGGCCGCCTCCTTTGTGTCACCGTCCACCCACCTTGAAAGAAATGACGTTATGACCATTGAGCTCATAATTTGGCTGTTATAAGATCCGGTTCGATTCCCCCTGGTACTGCGGTCAAATGAAAATTAGTTTTTACTGGCCCTGAGCGGGCAATATACATCAGTGATCTCGAAACAGGTAAACAGCTTCATATAGAGAAATTCACTTAAGGCCCATAAGCCTGACCCCCTCACTTCCGGCAAGATAGACTTCGACACCCCGGGCCGATAGGTTATAATGTCAGCCAACCAACGACTGGAAAGGCTCTGGAAGTGGAAACAGTTGTTCTAGCCTGCAACACGATTCGCGATGAGCTCGAAAAGGCCGCCATAGAGATGAACTGTCCGCATGGTTTCGTATGGGTCGAATCCGGGCTGCACCTGGTAACGGATTCCCTGCGCCGGCGATTGCAGGAGGAATTAGACCGGATCAGCGGTCCGTGCAGAGTGCTTGTGGGATTTGGCTTCTGCGGCAACGCCGTGGCCGGACTGAAGTCCGGAGACTATCAGCTGGTCATTCCCAGAGTCGATGACTGCATTACCCTGCTTCTGGGGTCGAGGGAAAGCAGGGAGCGCTGCAATCGGCAGGGTGGCGTTTATTTTCTTACCAAAGGCTGGCTGGAGGGAGAGGTCAACATCTGGAAGGAGTACCAGGCAGTTTTAGCCCGTTTCGGTCTGGCACGAACGGAACGGATATATCGAAGGATGCTGGCGCATTATAAATTCCTGGGCCTCATAGATACCGGCGCTTACGACCTGCACGGCCTTATCCCCCATGTACGCGAAATCTCCGCCACGCTCAAGTTGGAACTTCTCATTCTCCAAGGGACTGACCGTTATCTCAGGCACTTCCTCTCTGGTCCCTGGAATGATGATTCTTTCGTAATCATTCCACCATTCACCACCATTGAATTGAAGCATCTGGGTCTTGATTCGACAGTTAGTCCTTCCTCCATCCAGGCTGTGATGTAAAAGGAAAAGCTTCTTGCCTACAGTATTCTTCAGTGGTCGCAAATTGACGATAGAAGCAGCGCAGGGAGAAACCCTGCTGTCGTGCATTCGACGCAGTGGACTGAGAGCGGAGTCCACTTGCGACGGGCGAGGAGTCTGTGGCAAATGCCGAGTCGTCGCCCATGGAAAACTGAGCCCGCCTGAGGAGGCAGAACGCGAGCACCTGGCAGGTCAATCTGCAGACGTTCGTCTGGCATGCAGAGCAAAAGTGCTCGGGGATGTCTCCGCGACTATCAGCGACACTTGGACTCAACTCCAGTCCGTGTACGGTCCCAAATGTCGAGAGGTTGCTCTCGACAGTCCCGTCAAACGCATCACTCTGCCCGATAAGGGCCGAGGCTCCAGTCCGTACGCTGAAACTCTTCCCTTTCGAATCGCCGATCCTCGCGTTCTTGACAAAATCGCTACCTGGGATGGAGATAAGAACCAGGCATTCGGCATCGTGTTTGAGAACGAACTGCTGGACATTAGCTTCGACCAAAAACCAATGCTCGGCGCCGCAGTGGACATCGGCACAACAAGCCTTTCGCTTTATGTATTCGACCTGGACAGCGGAGAATTCCTGGGCGGCAGTTCGGCGCTGAATCCCCAGACGGCCTATGGCGGAGACGTGATAACCCGTATTGATTACTGCCGGGGAAATCCGGAAGGCGTATCCGTTCTACGGTCTGCGTTAATCGGACAATTGGAATCGATGCTGGAAGAAGCTTTGGGAAGAGGCCGAACCCCGGGTCAAGTCTTTCTGATGACAGCGGCAGGCAACACCACGATGCTCCACATCCTGGCAGGAGTTAACCCGTTGTCCCTGGCACTGACTCCTTTTCGTCCTGCCTTCTTGAAACCTCTTGTCCTGGAAGGAGAACGTTCCGGCCTCCCCATTGCCCCGCAAGGACGGCTTATCCTTTTGCCGGGAGCGGCTGCCTATGTTGGCGCCGATATTGTCAGCGGTCTCACGGCAATCGGCTACCGGTCCTGCTCCGGGTGCACTCTGTTCGTTGACATTGGCACGAACGGGGAAATAGTGCTGATCGAAAGCCCTGATCGACTGCTCGGCACATCCTGCGCAATGGGACCGGCACTGGAAGGCATGAATATTGCCTGCGGCTGTCGAGCTGTACCCGGCGCCGTAAATACAGTGGTCCTGGGCAATGATATGTTGCCTCAATTCACCACCATAGGCGGTTTGCCGCCTATCGGCATTTGTGGGAGCGGCCTCGTCGATCTTGTCGCTGCACTGCTCGCCTCCGGAGTCATCACCTCCGGCGGAGCATTCAATCCTAAAGCCGGCAAGAGCCTGACCCATCGGTTGCAAGGGGACCGTTATCATCTAACGGACAATGTTTTTATGAGCCAGAGGGATATCCGACAGGTGCAGTTGGCTAAGAGCGCGGCCATAACCGGGATTCTAACCCTGTTGAGCGAAGCGGGCCGTTCTGTCGAAGACCTGGAGCAGATAATCGTGGCCGGCTCTTTCGGTTACCACTTGAATGCTGAAAACCTGAAATGCATCGGACTGCTGCCGGCAGAGTACACAGGGCAGATCACCTTCGTGGGGAATTCGTCACTTTCCGGAGCTTCCCTTGCCATGCTCAACAAGGACATATTAACGGATATGGAGCATCTGGCGTCTGTCATCCGGGTGCTGGATCTAGGCTCCCATCCCGATTTCAGCAAGAAGTTCATTTCCCAACTGGATTTTGCATTTGCCCGTGGATCGGCAATCCACCGGTTGGCTGAAGTCAGTTCCCAGTCATGATGGTGCGCTTCGGAAGGTCTGTTTCTTGCTCTCTCTCATGAGTCTGCGGCAAATATGAACCCCTGAAAAAGCGTCCTCCCCCCACTGATCCGCGCCGCACATCCGAAAGACCCGTTCGTCCACCTGGCCTCCTCCAATGAGGATAAAGGGCCGGCGCTCCGGCCGGCGCCGGGTGCTGTCCTCGAACAATTGAACAAGCTCACGAAGATGAGGAAAGCTGTCGGTGATGAGAGCTGAGGCAGCAATCAGGTGAGGCTTGAATTCGGCTTCCGCCGCGACGAAGTCAGCCGGAGGCACGTCAACCCCCAGGTCTAAAACAGTAAAACCGTGGCATTCCAAAAGGTCCTTGAAAAGGTTCTTTCCAATATCGTGGATGTCGCCCGCAATGGTCCCCAGCAGCACCCGCCCGAAGGTCTTGCCACCTTCCTCTTTCACCATGAGGGGCCTTAACAGATCCACGGCCTGGCGCATTATCTCGCCCGCCATGATGAGCCCTGCGATGTAATAATGGCCCTTCTCATGCATTGAGCCAACCAGACGCATCCCCTTCTGACAGGCGTGCAGGAGTTCAGCGGGCGAAACTCCGGCCGCGAGGTGCCGTTTTATGGCCAGCAAAGCTTCTTCTTCTCTGAGGTCGGCCACCAGGGTTGCCAGTTCTCCCATTTCCTGGGCCATCGGTCTGATAGTTTTCTTCGGCACGACTATCTCCACGCGCTCTAAGATTCATCCCACAACCCCAGTTTTGCCTTCAGGGTCAGGGTTTCGGGTGCAACCGTGAACCACCCCCAACCGAAGGGAGTGTCATGGAAGTCATAGACCACATACTCCAGGCGAAAAACGGGCGTACCCGCCAGCAGGTTCAAAAGACCGGCCTCCTCGTCATTGAGGACGGTCGGGATAACCGTCAGGTCGCCCTTCTTCGCTGTGCCGCCGCCGTGCCCGTTGAACAGATCGGAAAGAGGCCCTACGCTCAACTCGGCTTCCACAACCGGGCGAGTGGGGTCACAACGGATACGCCCTTCGTGAGACATGGCGGGCTGGTTGTCATGAAGCAAAAGACGGCGGATGAGAATTATTCTGCCGCCTATGGGCAGGTGAAGCATTTCAGCGGTTTTCGCGTCCGCCCTTGCCAGACTGATCTGTAGGACCTTCACCCTGGTTCGCTCCGGGTCCTGGAAAATCTTCTTGATACTGTCCAGGTCGAATCGTGATCCGGTCAACGAGACAGGTTTGACGAACGTTCCTGAACCTTGAACACGCTCGATCAATCCCTGCTCCGTGAGCACCCCGATGGCTTGCCGTACGGTCATGACGGAAAGTCCATATTGCCTGCTGATCGAGGACTCCGAAGGGATTTTCTCGCCGGGCGGATAAACACCTCCAGCTATCTGGCGGCGAAGAATGGCAGCCAGTTGAGCGTAGGCGGGTTCAAAACGATCTTTGTTGATCCTATCAAGCATGGCGACTAATCTCTATTCTGAACCTCGTACCGTTGATCGTTCACCCAATGATGATCACTGGCGCCACCCTGTTTGGCGTTCTCCGGATGCCTTGTCAACAAAAAATTGCTAACACAGTTTGGTCACCGTGATAAGTTTTATTATGGTCCAGCGAATTCAACGCTTGCAACGTGTTGCGCGTCCAGGGTCTAACGAACCGGCGGCGGCTACAAAGCATTCCCCGTTCTTGCACCCTAGTACTTGCCGTACTTCTTGCCCGCCTGAATAAACGCTTTGAGCGTGTGTTCCCTGGCCTCGTCCATGGCGCACCCGATGCTGAGGATATATCCTCCGTCACCTGCGGCCACGTCCAATAGCTTCCTGGTTTCGTCTTCTACCTCCTTCGCAGTGCCGGTGATGATCAGGGAAACCGGGAAGCCTCCGCCGATGCATGATTTGCCCCCTAATACTTCTCTGGCCCGGGCCATGTCTGTTCTATCAAAGATATAAACGCATTCCCCTTCGGGTGTTTCCGCCAGAAATTCGAGCCGCTGGTTATAGCCCCCCTCCACAAAGCAGATGGGTACGCACCCATTTTCAGCCAAACCAATGATCACCTTTTTGAGACTTGGCCAATAGAACTTCTTGAACTGCTCGTTGGACATGAAGCCGTCGGCGCCTTTGTGCAACGGAATGAAAACCAGGGGGTTGTTATTAGCCAGGGCTCCGCCCACACCCATGCTGACCATGAGGGGCACGAGCCTGTCTACGGCTTCAAGCACTTTGCCCGGTCTTCGGTAAAGGTCCATCATCAATCCCGCGGTGCCCCGGAATGAGTCGCCCAGAGCATCGAAGGGGGCTTTGGTGGCGCTGCCGGCATACATCGGATAACCTGAGCTCAGTGTCTGCCCGAGATATGGTCCCAATGCCTGGATCCATTCGAAGCTGATTCTGCCGGCTTCCAGAAGAGCTTTGAACGCTTCCTGGATCGGCGGCGCGCCCAAAGTGCAAAGCCACGGTCCGGCCATGGGCAATTCCATGGTGCCGTATAACGGAGGCATTTGGGCCAGGGGTTTCAGCGAGGCGTGAGTCCGGGGAAACCAGACGCGCAACCAGTAATCGGTGGGGTCCGCAATGAAGTGGTCATAATCCTCGGGTTGCATATATGCCTTTTCGACGAACTGATAGCCCTGCTCATCCTTGATACCGTGACCTGGCCATTTGTAGAGTTCGTAGCCCAACGCCTCCAGCGCCGGACCATGCATAACCATGGGCGCAATAAACGTCGCGTCAACATCGTAGTCCCTGGAGTAATCAAGACAGACCTTTCCAAGGATGTGAGGGTCATACATAGCCTGTTTTGCCGTGTAACCGTAGAGCATGACGGGCGCGAAAAC
This sequence comes from Syntrophobacteraceae bacterium, assembly GCA_050008735.1. Taxonomy (GTDB): domain Bacteria; phylum Desulfobacterota; class Syntrophobacteria; order Syntrophobacterales; family Syntrophobacteraceae; genus SbD1. The sequence goes on along the minus strand of JBEKMB010000043.1, from coordinate 2,097 downwards.
GGCCACCGGGACAACGGGCACTCTGTCCGGAGTTTTCTTGAGCTTTATCGCATCCTTAATAAGCCCGGCACGATACTGGTAACCAGCCTTTGCTTCATCGCTAATGAAGGGGATTCCTTCTCCGGAGGCCCATTTCGCCAGAAACGCTTCCTGCTTTTGGCTTGAGGACATATTCTCCCAACCTTCAATCATGGCTTCCTCTCCTTCTCAATCGCGTGGTTCGCAACACGCTTCCTTAGCTCACCCATCCTTTGCAGATATTGATTCCAGCCACCGCATCGGTAACAAAGGCGTCGGCGCCTATATACTTACAAGCCTGTTCGTCCATTTGCCCGCCGCCTATGATCACCTTTACTTTGTCGCGCACACCCATCTCTTTGAGCATATCCACCACCCGCTTCATGGACTCGTACGCCAGGGTGAGCAACCCGCTCATTCCTATAATAGCCGGCTGGAATTCTTTGTATGCGTCCCCAAACCTCTGAAGCGGCACATCGACGCCGAGATCTTTCACTTCAAACCCGTTGATATCCATGAGCATGTGGACCATGTCCTTGCCGATATCGTGGATATCACCTTCAACCGTGCCCAGAAGGAGCTTGCCGATTCTTTGTGTTTCCACATTCGATTTGCCGTCTGCCATCAACGGTTTGATGACCTCAGAAGCTGCCTTCATCATCTCACCTGCCAGAATCAGCTCGGGCACGAAGTAAGTACACTGCTCGAAACGCTTCCCGATGATGCTCAGGGCCTCCTTGTAAGCGTCGATGATCTGAACGGCGGGCACCCCCTGTGCCACGTACTTCTTCGTGAGACTCATGGCTTCATCTTCCATCATCTCTGCTACCGCATTCACAAGATCCTGCATAGTTGTTCCTCCTTTGTGGAATGGTTCTCGGTCCCCAACACACCATAGAATAAGTGAACAGAAAAAACTGCCTGCTCATTATTCACCCTCTGCTCACTGTATATCCTTCTTGGGCCCGATTTTTCCGGCCCGAAAGGCTCGATTGAAGTTGAGACAGTGACGGTCTTTTCCCAAAACCGTCTCTGCAGCCATCATCATCCCCCGCAGTTCCCGTTCGTCCGGGTTGACAATCGCGCTGTCCATGCCTGCCTGTATTGCGAGGACCAGGAAAGCCTGGTTGAGTATCGACCGCAGGGGCATACCAAAGGAAATGTTGGACAACCCGCAGGTGAGATGAACCTTGGGGAATTCTTCTTTGATCTTCCGGCAGGTCTCAAGAGTGATGTTCCCGTTCTCGGCGCCAGTAGAAATTGCCATTACAAGAGGGTCTACATAGAGCTTTTCGTCGGGTAGTCTTCCGTTGCGGGTCATTTCCACGAGCCGTCTGACAATGGTCAGCCGTCCATCGCTGGTTCGAGGAATTCCATTGTCATCCAGGGGCAAAATTATCAGATCTGTTCCGAACTCACAGGCAAGCGGCAAAACACCGTCGACACGGAATTGTTCTGCGCTCAAAGAGTTAAGCATGGGGGTCTTTGCAGCCTTTTCGATACCGGTTCGCAGGGCCATATGATTGGGGCTGTCCAGACACAGCGCTGCATCGGGGACCGCTTCCTGCACGGTTTCCACCAGCCACGCCATGTCTTCCGGTTCACGCGCGGGCAAACTGCCCGCGTTGATGTCTATATAGGAAGCGCCGTTGTGAAACTGGCGCAACGCCAGGTCGCGTATGAAATCAGCGTTACGATTCTGAATTGCGCTGCCCACCTGCTTTCTCGTACCGTTGATCTTTTCTCCGATGATAATCATGGATGTCACCTCCCTTGCCGGTTACCGGAACACGGAAATCATGGATTGATCTAATTATCTAGTCCTCTAGATGTCTTGTCAAGCCAAAATTTCTCAAAGGGCCAAAACTTTCTCGTCTCATACGAAGTTGCGTTCAAGAATGTATCAAAGGACGCTTTTTAAAAACGTGGGGAGCTAAGCCCCCCCTGGTATGGCGCTTTGGCGGCGGCCTTTGGCCGGCGCCGAGCGCTCGGCCTCGCGCGCTTTCGCGCGTGGCCAATCGACAACCCGCACAATCCTGGGATGTGCATGTGGGGTTGCAGTTGATCCAATCGACAACC
>JBEKMB010000042.1:0-38685 GCA_050008735.1 Syntrophobacteraceae bacterium | reverse complement strand
TTGGTGGCAACTTAGGTTTAAGTTTCAAGTTGGACTAATGTCTCAGGGAGGCAAGGCAGGCCCCGAGGGGATTAAGAAGGGCATGCGTTAGGAGAGCCGGGTTGCGTGGGAATCCAGGCTAGAGGTCACGTAAATGGAATACGGAAAAATCCCAAGGCGTGAACGAGAGAAATTGCGACAACGCCAGGAAATTCTGTTGTCTGCCCGCGATCTTTTTTCGCAGAAGGGATACCACAAAGTATCAATGCACGAGGTCGCCGAAAAGGCCGAGTTTGCCATCGGAACACTTTACAAGTTCTTCCAGAACAAGGAGGAACTCTATAAAGCCCTTGTTCTGGAGCAATCCGACAAATTTGAGGAAGCAATCACGCGAGCCATTGAGGAACCGGATGACGATATAGAGAAATTACGAAATTACATTCGGACCAGGGTCGAACGGTTTCGCGATAATCTCGCTTTCGTGCGCCTCTTTCTTGCCGAGCGCAGAGGGGCGAGCTTCAACATCAAAGCCGGCCTTGACGAAGACCTGCGAACAAGACACTACGCATTCCTGGAAAGACTCGCCTCGGTATTTGAGAGCGGAATCAGAAGCCAACGCTTCAGGAGAATTGCCGACCCCTTCCATTTGGCTGTTGCTCTCGACAGCACCATCGATGCTTTTCTCCTTCTCTGGCTCGACGCGCCGGAGCGACATCGCTATCCGGAAGATCCGCAAGCCATTTTGGATATTTTCTTCAAAGGGCTAGTCGAATCATGATGCCATGGTTCCACATCGATACCTTCATCACCAAATCTTTTTAGAGAGGTACATTATGCAGTTCCACAGAAATCCCTATGGAAAGATAAGATGGACTATGGCGTTGATGGCTTTTTCGAGCTTTTTATTGCTGGGGGGCTGCGACAGCGGGCACGGTCAGCAAGCCGCGCAGGCCCCTGTTCCTGAAGTGGCCACTGTGACCATCGAGGCAAGGCAGATCGAGCTTACCACCGAGTTGTCGGGCCGCACCTGTGCTCACCTCGTGGCCGAAATCCGGCCGCAGGTAAACGGAATCATACAGAAGCGTTTGTTCAATGAAGGCTCCGATGTCAAAGCCGGCGAACTCCTCTACCAGATCGATCCTGCCCCTTTTCAGGTAGCCTACGATTCCGCGAAGGCGTCGCTTGGAAAGGCGCAGGCCAACCTGCCGGCGGTCCGGTCAAGAGCGGAGCGATACAAGGAATTGCTCGTCGACAAAGCGGTCAGCCGGCAGGACTACGATGACGCGGAAGCCGCCGTTGGGCAGTCGCAAGCCGAGATCGAATATTGGAAAACGGCTGTTGAAGGAGCCCGCATCAATCTGAGCTACACCCGCGTTGCCGCGCCCATTGCCGGGCGCATCGGCAGGTCGAGCGTAACCGACGGCGCCCTTGTAACGGCCTATCAGCAGATGCCCCTTGCAACCATTCAGCAGTTGGACCCCATCTACGTGGACGTGACTCAATCATCCGCCGATCTTCTGCGTTTGAAACGCAACCTGGAAGCCGGCAGGCTCACCACCGACAGAGAAAAAGCGAGAAATGTGCCTATACTCCTGGAAGACGGAACACCATATCCACAGGAAGGCCTGCTGCAATTCCGGGAAGTCACGGTAGACCCGGCGACCGGGTCTTTCACTCTGCGGATCGTGGTTCCAAATCCCAATCATCTGCTGCTGCCCGGCATGTTCGTGCGGGCTGTGGTACGGGAGGGTGTCGCAGAACAGGCCCTCATGGTTCCTCAACAGGGAGTCAGCCGCAATCCTAAAGGGCAGCCTATTGCGCTGATCGTGGATGACGTCGGCAAGGTCCAGCAGCGGGTGCTTGGGCTAAATCGCGCAATAGGCGACCAGTGGCTCGTATCTTCCGGCATCTCGGCCGGAGACCGCGTGATTGTCGAGGGCATGCTGAATATCCGGCAAGGCGCAGCCGTAAAAGCCGTGTCCTTCAATAGCCCCAATGACCAGAATCCGAAATGCCCGCCTGGAGAATCGAATTGATGGAGGACCGCGATGCTGTCGAATTTCTTTCTTGACCGCCCGGTCTTTGCCTGGGTAATAGCCATTATCATGATGCTGGGCGGCGGACTGGCGATTCACATTTTGCCGATATCACAGTATCCGCCTATCGCACCTCCTTCCATTGCGATTGACGCCTTTTATCCCGGCGCCTCTGCCGAAACGGTTGAAAACAGCGTAGTTCAGATAATCGAGCAGAGGATGACCGGGTTCGACAAGTTGTTGTACATGACGGCGACCAGCGATGCGTCCGGTAGCGGGAGGATCGAACTTACCTTTGCTCCGGGGACCGATCCGGACCTCGCCTGGGCCCAGGTGCAAAATAAGCTCCAGCTCGCCATGGCGAGTTTGCCCGATGTGGTCCAGAACCAGGGGGTAAAGGTCAGCAAGTCGACCAGGAACTGGCTCATCATTGTAGGGCTTACCTCGGAAGACGGCAGCATGGATGATTATGACCTGTCGGACTACGCTCAGACCAGCATCCAGGAGGTTTTGGCGCGGGTGCCTGGGGTGGGTGAAGTGGAGACCTTCAGTTCCCAGTATTCCATGCGGGTGTGGCTGAATCCGGACAAACTGACCGATTACCATCTAACTGTGGATGATGTCATCCAGGGGCTCAAGGCCTACAACGTGGAAGTTTCCGCCGGGCAGTTTGGCGGCGCACCGGCGGTGGGAGGCCAGCGATTGAATGCATCCGTTGTCGTGCAAAACCTGCTCAAAACCCCGGAGGAGTTCGCCGCCATCCCGGTGCGCACAAATCCCGACGGCTCCATCGTGCGCGTGCGCGATATAGGCCGAACTGAGTTGGGCACCGAGAAATACGGGACCCAGCAGCTTTTTAACGGCAAACCTTCTACCGGCCTGGCCGTCCGGCAGGCCCCCGACGCCAATGCGCTGGCTACTTCCAACGCCATCAAGGCGAAAATGGATGAGCTTTCCAGGTATTTTCCGCCCGGCATGAAGGTCGTCTACCCCTATGACACAACTCCTTTTGTGAAGGTGGCCATAAGTGAAGTGGTCAAGACGCTTTTCGAAGCAATCCTGCTGGTCTTTTTGGTGATGTACCTTTTCATGGGAAACATACGGGCCACGCTGATTCCAACCCTGGCGGTGCCGGTGGTGATCCTTGGGACCTTTGCCGTTCTGGGACTTTTCGGATTTTCCATCAACATGCTGACGATGTTCGCGATGGTGCTGGCTATCGGTCTGCTGGTGGACGACGCCATAGTGGTGGTGGAAAACGTGGAACGGGTAATGGCGGATGAGGGACTCCCGCCCAAGGAAGCAACCAGGAAGTCGATGGGCGAAATCACGAGCGCTTTGATAGGGATCGGACTGGTGCTCGCGGCTGTGTTCGGCCCCATGGCGTTTTTCACCGGATCAACCGGTGTCATTTACCGCCAGTTTTCGGTGACCCTGATCGCGGCGATGCTGCTCTCGGTACTAGTGGCCCTGATTCTCACCCCGGTTCTTTGCGCATCGCTTCTCAAACAGCTCCCAAAGGGGCATGAGGCCTCGGAAACCGGCTTTTTCCTGTTCCGACCCTTTTTCCGGTGGTTCGACCGCACGTTTCGCAGGGCCAGAGACGGTTACCAGGAAATGGTGGGCCACATTATTGGGAAGAAGCTCAGATACCTGTTCATATATCTTCTGCTTGTGGCGGCCCTGGTCGTTCTTTTCCATAGAATGCCGACCTCCTATCTTCCCAATGAGGACCAGGGCAACATGTATTTCCAGGTGACGCTCCCCGCCGGTTCGACCCTGGAACAGACCGAGGAGATCATAAACCCGGTCCGAGACTATTTTCTCGTGGATGAAAAGGACGCAGTGGAAAATTGCTTCACTCTCGCCGGCAGAGGTTTCTCCGGAACAGGGCAGAACGTGGGTCTGGGGTTCGTAACGCTCAAGGATTGGGACCTGCGCCAGTCGGCGGACCTGAAAGTGAACGCCATATTGAAGCGTGCCATGCGAAGGTTCTCGACCATTCGCAATGCACAGGTGATTGCATTTCCGCCGCCGGCAGTCCGGGAGCTCGGACAGGCGGGCGGGTTCGATTTTCAATTGCAGGACAGGGGCGGGCTGGGGCACGAAGCGCTTATGACGGCCCGCAACCAGTTGCTCGGCATGGCCGCTAAGGACCCCAGGCTGGTCCGTGTCCGCCCGAACGGCCTGGAAGACGTGCCCCAATACCGGGTCGATGTGGATTGGGGAAAGGCCGGCGCCCTGGGGGTTCCCATCGATTCGATCCACACTACCATCTCGGCGGCTTTCGGCAGCGCCTATGTGAACAACTTCATCCAGGGCGGGCGCGTCAAGCGGGTTTACATCCAGGCCGACGCCCCGTACCGTATGCTTCCGAAGGACCTGGAGCATCTTTACGTGCGAAATGCTTTAGAGACTATGACTCCGTTTTCCTCCTTTGCCTCCGGCCACTGGTTCTATGGATCGCCGCGGTTGGAGCGTTTCAACAGCTTCCCTTCGTTGAATATATGGGGTGAAGCGCCCGCGGGGAAAAGTTCGGGGGAGGCCATGCAGGCTATGGAAGATATCACCTCGAAGCTGCCCAAGGGCATCGGTTTCGACTGGACCGGGCTCTCCTACCAGGAGCGAATGGCAAAGTCCCAGGCATCGCTCCTCTACGCCTTTTCGATGATCGTGATTTTCCTCTGTCTTGCGGCCCTCTACGAGAGCTGGACGGTTCCCATTTCGATTATGCTGATATTGCCGCTTGGGGTAATAGGTGGTGTGGCCGCCTCATCGCTTCGGGGATTTCCAAATGACGTCTACTTTCAAATCGGGCTTCTCACGGTTTTGGGACTGACGACCAAGAACGCCATTTTGATCGTTCAGTTTGCCATGGCCAAGGTTCAGGAGGGGATGCCTTTAATCGAGGCCACGCTCGAGGGAGCCAAACTAAGGGTTCGCCCGATCGTCATGACCTCAATGGCTTTCGGCTTCGGGGTTCTTCCCCTGGCAATGGCCAACGGGGCCGGCGCGGGAGCGCAAACGGCAATCGGCACGGGCGTTCTGGGCGGGATGATTGCGGCAACCTTCCTGGCTACTCCGTTTATTCCCCTGTTCTATGTGGTCGTAGTTCAGCTTTTCGGGAAGAAAAAAGGCGCCCTGACGGAAAAAGCCGCTTCGGCCGCCGCAAACCCTTCGGAGGCGCTCTGATATGACGGGGAAGACGATTTTACTTTTGGTTGTTGCAGGCGTATTTCTCACCGGCTGCACAATGATCCCGAAATACACGCGGCCCGAGGCCCCGGTTCCTTCAGGCTGGCCGAGCGGCCCGGCTTACAAAGAGACCCCGCAGGGCGCACTGGTCGTGGCCGACTTGAAATGGCATGAATTTTTTGCCGATGAACGACTTCAAACCATTATCGAAACGGCCTTGAAAAACAATCGTGATCTGCGCGTGGCCGCCTTGAATGTCGAGAAGGCGCGGGCATTGTACCGAATTCAGCGCGCTGAGCTTTTGCCAACGGCTGAAGCAACCGGCAGCGGCATCAGGCAGCGGGTTCCCGCCGACGTATCGACAACCGGGTACGTTACGACCTCAAACCTGTTCAGCGCCAATGTGGGAATCAGCTCCTGGGAGATCGATTTTTTCGGCAGAATCCGAAGCCTTGGGGAAAAAGCGCTGGAGGAATACTTCGCTACGGAACATGCACGCCGCAGCGCGCAGATTTTGCTTGTGTCCGAAGTCGCCAATGCTTACCTGGTATTTGCCGCGGATCGGGAGAACGTGAAGCTGGCCCAATCTACTCTCGAGGCCCAGCAAGCCGCCTACAACTTGATCAGACGGCGCTTCGAGGTCGGACTTGCACCCGAGCTTGACCTTCGCCAGGCTCAAACCAGAGTGGATGCCGCACGGGTGGACGTAGCCAAATATACTCAATTTGCCGCCCAAGATGAAAACGCCCTGAACCTGCTTTTGGGCTCGTCCGTGCAGGTCGATCTCCTGCCGGAGGGGTTGAGCGTGGTCGCTCCGCTGCCGGATGTTTCGCCCGGCATGTCCTCGGAGGTACTCCTGCGCCGCCCTGATATTCTTCAGGCGGAAAGCCTGCTCAAGGCCGCTAACGCAAATATAGGCGCAGCCAGGGCAGCTTTTTTCCCCCGAATCTCGCTTTCTACCGCGATAGGGACGGCGAGCAGCGATTTAACAGGTCTTTTCCAACCCGGCTCTCTGGCCTGGAATTACGCTCCGCAGATAGTAATGCCGATTTTTGATGCCCGACTTTGGCCGGCGCTGAAAGCAACCAAGGTGGATCGGGAGATCACCCTGGCTCAATATGAGAAGGCAATCCAGGGGGCATTCAGGGAAGTTGCCGACGCGCTTGCCCAAAGGGGGACACTGGGAGATCAAATGGAGGCGCAGCAATCCCTGGTTGATGCCTCCGCAGCAGCATACCGCCTGTCCAACGCGCGCTATGAGAAAGGGACCGACATCTACCTGAACGTGCTGGATGCACAACGCTCTCTATATTCCGCTCAGCAGGGCCTCATCTCCATTCGCCTGGCAAAGCTCTCCAATCAGGTGAGGTTCTATTCCGTACTGGGCGGGTGCGGCGATTCGGCTTTATCTAACGGAGAATTATAATTCAGCATCATGAAATTTAATCGATGGCTCACCTCCCGCAACTATTGCAGCGTAAACAAAGTTGCGAGGGGTGCAGACGCACAGTCCGTCATTCGGGCGCAAGCCATAATCTAGTGTCTTTTCGGTCAGTTAAGATCACTGGACCCTGGCTTCGCCGGGGTGACGATCACTTGAGCAACTCCCTGAGTATTTGGAGCAGTTCGTTTCTGCCCTGCTTTGTCTGGGCTGAAAAGATGATGAAATCGGCCTCGGATATTCCCAGACTCTGCCCGGCGGCCCGGGCCAAAGGGTCCCATTTCGATCGAGGAAGCTTATCGGCCTTGGTCAGGACGGGGATCGCCCGGATATTTTCGCTCTTCAGCCAGGACCAGAAATTTATATCCTCCGGGCTGGGCGGATGGCGAAGATCCATTATATGGACAATGCCCCGCAGGTTTTCGCGTGACACGAGATAGGTCTCGATCATCCGGCCCCACGTTGCGCGCAGGCTTTGGGATACTTTCGCATATCCGTACCCCGGCAGGTCGACGAACCGGAAGGAATCATTTATTTTGAAAAAGTTGATGAGTTGAGTGCGGCCGGGCGTGCAGCTTGTCCGGACCAGTTTTTTCCGCTGGACCAGGCAATTTATGAGCGCGGACTTACCGACGTTGGATCGGCCCGCAAAAGCCACCTCGGGCAGGTCAATCGCAGGGTACTGGTCGGGACGCACCGCGGAAGTAATGAATTCGGCAGCCGTTATTACTAAAGCATTTTCACCTTCATGCATAACCGGGACGTCCGACATCATCGGGAAGCCGCGGAGGTCTGTTGCAACCTGCCCTTTGTTCCCTGTTCCCTGCTCGCCAGATATCTTTCCAGGCGATTTAACCCTTCACTGATATTTTCCAGCGAATTGGCGTAGCTTAAGCGCACGTAGCCTTCGGCGTTGGATCCGAAGTCCACTCCGGGCGTTATGCCGACTTTTGCATTTTCGAGGACTTCGAAGGCGAAGGAGTAAGAATCGTTAGTAAAGCGGCGCGCGTTGGCAAGAACGTAGAAGGCCCCGGTCGGCTCCACCGTTATGCCAAACCCGATCTCTCTGAGCCTGGGAATGATATACTGCCTGCGCTTATTGTATGTGTCGAGCATTCTTGCGACGTCTTGCCGAACGCTCGGATCCGTGAGCGCTACGAGGCCGGCTGCCTGGGCCACTGAATTTGCCGAGATGAAGAAATTCTGCACCATTTTCTGTATAGGCCGGATCAGGTATTTGGGCACTATCATATAGCCGAGCCGCCATCCCGTCATCGCGAAAAGCTTGGAAAAACCGTTGAAGACGATGCAGTTATCGGTAAACTCGAGCACTGAGAGTGCGCGGCCCTCATAGACCAGGCCATGGTAAATTTCATCGCTGAGGATCAGCCTTCCCATATCGGCTATTTCGGCCATCCGGTCGGCCCCAAGCAGGTTTCCGGTCGGGTTTGCAGGCGAATTTATAAGGATCGCCTTTGTTTTCGGTGTAAGCGCGGCCCTGATGGATTCGGGCCTGTACTGGAAACCGTCTTCCTCGTAGACCGGGATCATTTTGGGGACCGCTTCGAGAAAACGTACGAAATTCGGATGGCAGGCATAATGCGGGTTGGATAAGATCACCTCTTCCCCGCATTCCAGAATGGCGCCCATCGCGACCAGAAAGGCAGGGGAAGTCCCGGAGGTCACTATCACCTGGTCGGGATCGATGTTTTTAACCCCGTACGTAGACGCGTAATAGTTACAAACAGCCTCGCGCAGCTCAGGGGTCCCGAGGCTGTGCGTGTAGTGGGTATCGCCCCTGCGCAGGGCTTCTATCGCCGCGTTTTTCACGGCCTCGGGGGTGTTGAAATCAGGCTCGCCAACCTCCAGGTGAATCACGGACTCTCCGGCCCGCTCTATTTCCTGGGCTCGCTCCAGGACGTCCATAACAATGAATGAGGTCATTTCCTTAAGTCTTGTGCAAATCACGTCGCGTCTCCTGTAGTAACAGGAAGCATGAAGCAAAAGGAGGGCAACAAGCGGCATGGAGCAAAAAGCTACAATCTCCCGGCTACCGCTTTTCTTCACGCTTCCGCGTATTTCGCCTTTCCGAGACAAACAGATGTCCATCCGGCGGCACGGGATTGGACACTGCAGGTTCCGATTCGGATTTTCCGACTTCAAAAAATCCGGACGGAAACGAGTTATTTCGATGGTACTTTAATGATCACCGGTTCACCTTCGAGTTCCCCGCCGAGCTGGGCCGTCAAGGTGGTGGCTGTGGAAATGTTGTTCACCGGCCGCAGCTGAATAACGAAAACCTTTCCGAGCGCACGGTCTTTGACTGGTTTGACAATAGCGCTGTAGCCTTTTGCCACAAGGCTTTTCTGTATCTCTTCGGCTTTGTCCCTGTCCACAAACGAGCCGAGCTGGACTATATATTTGCAGGCTTGCGACTGAGAACCCTCAGAGGTGCGTGCAGGCGCAGGGGCGGCATCGTCGGTGGGCGCCGAAAGATCTCTTGCCGCGGATGCCTTTGTTTCTTTTGGAAGTTCCGGCTGGGCCTGAATGGACTGAGATTTCTCCAGGTCATCGGTTACCACGGGGGGCGCCGATTGCGGAGGAAGTTGCGATGGGAGCGAGCCCATTGTCCGCTGGCTTTTGCCTCCCTCGTTCGAGATGATTTCGATTTCGCCGGGGGGTGTGTAAGACGAGGCAGGGGGGCGCTCACGGGTCGTCCGGGCGCCGCTGGTGCTCATCTTTTGCAGGTACATCCTGGCCTCATCGGCCATACTGGTATTGGGAGCAATTTTTCCCACCCGGTTGAGCGATAGGAGTGCTGAATCCATGTCCCCCGCCAGATAACTCAAAATGCCGTAGCGCAGGTTGGCTTCAGCCAGGTCCGGCGATGTTACGACCGCCTTACCGTATGCGTGCCGCGCCTCATCGTCTCTGTGCAACTGTTCGTTAATTTGTCCAATCCGAAACCAGGCCGTCCCATAGCTCGGTTCGAACTTGACGGCCTGCTGGTAATCGGTCAGCGCTTTTTCGATTTCGCCTTTTTTCTCATGGAGACTCCCAAGGTTGTAAGCGGCCAACTGCGGGGTTTTGTAGAACGGATCGTCGAGCGCCTTCTGGAATGCCTCCTGGGCAAGTTGGTACTGCCCGCGCCTGGCATACAAAGCGCCGATTGCATTTTGAGCTTCGGAGTAGGCGGGCTTAATCTTCAATGCATTCTTGAGGCACGTAAATGCCTTGTCCTGCAAGCCTCGCCGATCATAGGCAAGCGCGAGATCATACTGTATTGTCGGGTCGTCCGGGCTTTTCTGCTCTGCCTCGGTAAGGAATCTAAGGGCATCGGCCGTTTCTCCGGCCGCCAGGTACTTTTCGCCTGAATCCTGAAGCTGGCGTGCGTTTTGCTCATGCTGCGCGGTGGCGCAGCCTGAGAGCACCAGCAAAAGAGCAACGGACAATAGCGCAAGACTTTTTGTCATTTAGATCACCTTATTCAGGGAGTATTCGATAATCCCTTCGGCGCCTTTTTTGATCAAGTTGGGTATAAGTTCGCGGACCCGGCCCTTCGATACGACAGTCTCGACCGAAAGCCAGTCAGACTGGTACAGGTTGGCAATTGTCGGAGCGTTCAAGCTTGGCAGGATCTCTATGACGTCCTCGATTTTGCTCTTGGGCACATTCATCTTGAGTGCGACCAAACCTTCGGCGCGGAGCGCACCCTGGAGCAACAGCGAGATGTGCTCTATCCTGTCGCGCTTCCACTGGTCCTGCCATGCATCGGGGTTGGCGATGAGCTGCGTATTGGACTGCATCAGTTCCTGAACAATCCTGAGGCCGTTTGCGCGCATTGTCCTGCCGGTTTCGGTAACCTCAACAATCGCGTCGCAGAGGTTGGAGATGACTTTGGCCTCCGTGGCGCCCCAGGAAAACTCCACGTCTACACTGATGCCCTTCGACTCGAAGTAACGCCTGGTAAAATTCACCAGTTCGGTCGCGATTTTTTTCCCCTCGAGGTCCTTTTCGCTTTGTATACCGGAGTCCATCGGTACCGCAAGGACCCACTTCGCGGGCCGCTGGCTCGCCTTCGAGTAAATGAGATCGGCCACTACATGGACTTTGGAATCATTTTCCATGATCCAGTCGCGGCCTGTCAGTCCGACGTCGAACGTACCGTTTTCGACGTAGCGGGACATTTCCTGGGCGCGGCAGATCGAGCAGTTGATGCACGGGTCGTTGATTTCCGGGAAATAATTCCTCTCGGAAAGCGATATTTTCCAGCCTGATTGCTGAAAGAGCCTGAGGGTGGATTCCTGAAGGCTCCCCTTCGGAATCCCGAGTTTGAGCTGTTTCACTTCTTATAGACCTCCCGGGGATCAAATAGGCGAACTCCCCGCACTTCAAACCGGCCGTCCTTGAAAAATCGGTAAAAGCAGCTTTCAAACCCGGTGTGACAAGCCGCTCCCCCTACCTGGTCAACCTTGAGAAGAATGGTGTCGGAGTCGCAGTCGATCGAAATTTCGCGCACGAGCTGAATGTTTCCGGATTCTTCGCCCTTCATCCAGAGCTTCTGCCTGGACCGGCTCCAATAGTGAGCTTTTCCGGTCTCCAGGGTTTTTTCCCAAGCCAGCTCGTTCATATACGCCAACATGAGAACCTGGCCGCTCTCAGAACTTTGCACAATTACCGGACACAAGCCATCTTGTTTACTAAAATCAGGTCCCAAAATCAATGTCCCTCTATCAGAAAGCAGATCCATGGAGAAGGAAGCGAAAAATCATTCCCGTTTTTCATGCTTCATTGCTGTTTTTCGCTGTCCGTTTGCCGCCTCAGGTATGAAAGCTGGCCGCAAGCGGCGCTTATTTCATTGCCTCGGCTTTTGCGGATTATCGCAGTCAGATTCGCTTTTCGCAACACATCCTGAAAACCAAGAATTTTTTCTTCGCTGGGGGGCCGGTAGGAAGACGCCGGATAAGGATTAAAAGCAATGAGGTTCACCTTGGCGCGCACGCCATCGAGAATTCTCACCAGTTCCCGTGCCTGCTTTGGACTATCGTTTACGCCGGCCAGCAGGATGTGTTCAAATGTTATCCTTTTTCTGGGCGGAAGCGGATACTCGCGACAGGCCCGCATAAGCTCGGCAAGCGGATATGACCTGTTAACGGGCATGAGTTCATCCCTTAGCTCATCGTTTGCCGCGTGAAGGCTTACCGCAAGGTTCACGGACGTTTCCATCCCCAGGCGCCTCATTTGCGGCACGAGCCCCACGGTCGACAGGGTCACACGGCGATGTGAAAACATGAGGCCATTCGGGTCCGTAATAATCCTGATGGCCCGCACGACTTGCTCATAGTTAGCCAGCGGCTCTCCCATTCCCATGAACACCAGGCTGTTTATTTGTGGTCCGAGTGCGGGGTCGCGAAGCGCCTGGCATATCTGGTCGACTATCTCAGCGGTATCGAGATTGCGTTTGAATCCCAGGCTTCCTGTGAGGCAAAACTTGCAGCCGAGCGCGCACCCGACCTGGCTGGACACACAGAGCGTACACCTTGGTGGGTCGGGAATGAGCACGGACTCTATGAAATTGCCGTCATGGAGCCTGAACAGGTATTTGCGAGTTCCATCAGGTGCTTGATCGATCCGGGAAACGGTGAGAGCGTCAATGGTCGAACCGAACTCAAGCTGTGCGCGAAACGCCCGGCTCAGGTCCGTGCATTGACCCCATGATGAGATATTTCGTGCATAAAGGTGCCGGAAGAGTTGACGGGCGCGAAAGGCTTTCTCACCAAGAGTGTGCACCCACGCCTCAAGCTCCTCCAAAGTGAAATTCTTTATAAAGAAAGGTCTCATGCAGCAATTGATTATTTTTTAAAAAAATATTGGTCAGAACTCCGATCTTGTAGAAACGCTTGATTATATCTTCTTATATCTGTGGAGTCATATGTTTTGTAACCGGCTTGCCTGCATTCCTCGCAGGCCTTGCGCGGGATGTGTATGGCAAAGATTCTGCGGCCGTTGTCGGATTCCGAGTCTATGGTGAGAAGACCGCTGCAGTCCGGGCAGGCGCGGATCGTTTCGTGCTGGCTTTCGACAATCTGGTCCGTATCGTAGAAGATGCGGCGGTCCCGCTGGAACAGTTTGCCCTTTTTGCAGTTGCCTTGCCGAATACCGGGACCCTGCTTCCAGATCTGGAGCGCATCCTTTACGACTTTCTGGATGTGCCGGGTGATCTCCGGTCCCTGCCGAAGTCTTTCCGGGTCGTAGTCGGGTTCGCGAATTCCGCTGTAGTCCAGGCCGGCCAGCGCCAGGATGATCCCGACGTTGACGTATGGCAGGGCGCTCTCTATCGAATATCCGCCTTCGAGAACGGCGATGTGAGGTTTGAGGCGGCTCGTTAGTTCCGCATAGCCGTGAGCGGAGAAATTCATGTCGGTGATCGGGTCGGAATAGTGGTTGTCCTGGCCGGCTGAGTTCACGATCAGATCGGGTTTGAATTCGTCGAGGATGGGCAGGATTGCGTTTTCGAGCACATAGAGAAAACCTTCTTCGGAACTCCTGGGGGGCAGCGGCAAATTGATCGTTGTGCCGGCGGCATTTGGGCCGCCAAACTCTAATGGAAATCCGGAACCGGGATACAGGGTGCGTCCGTCCTGGTGCACGGATATGAAAAGCGTATCGGGGTCGTGCCAGTAAATGTCCTGAGTGCCGTCACCGTGGTGGCAGTCGGTATCAACTATCGCTACGCGGTCAACACCGTAGGCCTGACGCAGGTATTCGATCATCATGGCTTCTATGTTGATATTGCAAAAGCCCCGAGCCCCGTGTACCACCCTCATCGCGTGATGACCCGGCGGACGGACCAGGGCAAAGCCCCGCGCGATATTTTTTTCGAGCACCTGCGTGCCGATTGTCTTGGCGCCCCCGGCACTTATAAGGTGAGATTTGGTAATTACGCTCAGCTCATCCGGAACACAGAAGTGGACGCGTTGAATGTCTTCTATCGTGGCAATCTCGGGCTTGAATTCCACGAGTCCCTCGATGTCGAGAATACCCTCCTCGAAAACCTGGTCCTGCGTGTAGAGGAGGCGCTCCTCACGCTCGGGATGCGTCGGACTGATCGCCCAATCGAAGGCGGGGAAGAATACGAGGCCGGTTCTGGTCGGTGATGAGAGCATGTTCTTAGCCCTAAATAGCCCCCGGGAGAAGGCAGTAGTTGAACATTGAGCGCGCCAGTTCCTGGTACTCCGGGATCAATCCCGGCCTGGTCTGGACTTTTACGCGAATGTTTCGCCCCGCGGTATAAAAACCTCTGACCATATTAAACTGATTGTCCTCGACCACTTCCAAATCGAGTTCGTTTTCCGATGCGCCGGCTTGTAGGCACTTTTTCCGAAGCAGCTCGAAGGCAAGCGACATTGCGTCTTCTCGGGCGAAGTCGTTGCCGATGCGCCGGCTGAAGTCTTCTTCGGGGGCCAGGGCAATACCTCTTTCAGTATCGGCGAAAATAGTTACTTCGCTTGTGTTCCTGGCCATGGCGGCCCCAATGGCGTTTGCCACGTGCCATTGCGGCACCGCGACGGTCTGAATTCCGGTCAGCTTTTCAATGCGGGTAGCAAACAAAGGTGCGGGCCCCCCGAGCGCCAGGATTTCGACAGGCTTGACCTTGTAGCCGGACAGCAGCTCTTTTACCGTATAGACCGGCTTGCTGTTGATGCCTTCGACCATTTTGCGGGCGGCGAAGATTATCTTTTCACAGGACAAATCCAGAACTCGACCGGCGACCTCTTCAAGCGTAATGCCCAGTTGGTTTGCAACAGGGAGCAAACCGCGCCGGGATGCATCGACGTCCCCGTTCAGCACTCTTCCAAGGACAAAAAAAGCATCGGTCGGCGTTGGAGACGAACCTCCGTAGGCCATCGCAGGGCCGTGGCGTTCAGGGCCGATCAGAAGCTCGCCGTTAACCACCCTTACCGCGCTGTCACCTCCGAGAGCTATCGACCTGGTTTTTAGGGAACGTATGAGTGTCCTATGCTCTCCTATTTCGCCCCCAAGCGGCTCGAGCAGCGGCACACGGCCCACGAGTACGGCCATATCCGTCGTTGTGCCCCCGATATCCAGGACCAGAGTATCTGCCGTTTCGGAAGCAAAGGGGAGGGCCCCCATTACGCTTGCCGCGGGGCCGGAGAGGATCGTCTGCCCCGGCACATCGATGGAGGCTTCGAACCTCATAGTTCCCGCGTCGGCCTTGAGAACAAAGATGGGAATTTCGAGCCCTCTTTTCTTCAAAGAGTCCCCGACAGCCTCGAAAAACAGTTTGTGAACAGGGTGAACAGCCGCGTTGAGCCACGCCGTGGCGATTCGGCGGGGAAAACTGAGGTTTGCGGAAATGCGGTGCCCCAAAACTACATGGTCGCACGAACGGCGTAAAATCTTGGCCATCTTGAGTTCGTGCTCCGGGTTTCGCACTGAGAACTTTGATATTACGGCAACCTGGCGGATATTTTCGGCAAGAAGTTTACCCGCTATCTCTTCAATTTCCCGCTCTCGCAAAGGCTGGATTTCCCGCCCGCGATGGTCTATCGACCCGGATATACAATAATAGTGGCTGCCGATTCGGAAATTGGCCGGGTCTATGCCGGGCCCAGCCGATACGACCACGCCGGTTTTTGCAAGCTTTCCTTCAGCAATCGCATTGGTGGTAAGAGTTGTGCTCAGGACCGCGCGGCGGATTGCCCCCGTCGGCACATCCGCAGTTACTTTGTCAAGTCCCGTCCATACGCAATCGAAGAGATTGGATTGGTCCGTGGGGACCTTGGCCTGACGCAAAATACGGCCCTCTCCGATCAGCACGGCGTCTGTGTGAGTACCCCCCACGTCGAGACCGATTATCATTGTGCCCCCTCAACGCGCTTCCATCGAAAGGTTAGCGAAACCATCGACAATCAAGCCGGCGCCTGTCGGCCGCCTAGGCAAAAAAAACTGCAGCCGGTGAACTGCGAGAAGTGCATTCTGCCTGGAGACAACAATCCTAGGGAATGATGTTTCCATCGCAGAGTTGAAGTATTGTGTTTAGAAGAGCTTTTAGCTCCGGACAAGCGTTGGCCGAGACGAGCAGGTCTTTTCCCTGCAGTATCCGGTTGGCATCCCGCGGCTTGACATAAGAACTCCGACAACTGCCGACTTCGAACAACTCCTGGATGTGATATGCGGGAGGTTTATCGTGATTTACATCCTCGGGGTTTTTCCCTGGGGATCTCTTGTTGTGACCTGCAAGCTTCACAATGTCTGCCCAGTACACCAAGAGCCAAGCTTCGAAATCGTGCTGTGCTGCATGAGGGTGGAAGCGCGTTTCTGGGCCGACCCACGCGCGCATCTTCGCTTTAGCATCTGCAGCATCGTTGAATTCTCTTGTCCCGGTGTATACATCAGTCAAAGCGACTACCGCATCAGCGGCTCGAACACCATTGCTTAAGAGGTTTTCAACAACTCGTTTGAGCTTTTCGCCCTTAGGTATGCGACCATGATACGGAAGAGGGTCAACATTAGGCATCTTGCCATGCAAGCGTGTTTCCAGAAATTGGCGCAGATGAGGCAGAAAAGCTTTCTCCGTGCGGCCCTCGATCAGCAAAGAAATTTTCATGACCGTCCCCCCATCCGTCCCATCCGCCACACTTCATCAAGTGTATAGTCCGAAAGCCATTTTTCCAGATCCAGCTTATCGGCCCATTCAGCACTTGCATGACCGTCCTCGTCTATATCCATCACAATGACTTCTTCAGGTCTAAGAAACCTGATGAGACTGTCGGAATGGGTGGCTACTATGATTTGGGTTCGCCGGGAAGCCTCACGGAGCAAGTCCGATAATAGCAGTAGCAGTTCCGGGTGGAGGCTCACCTCAGGTTCATCGATCATTGTGATGGTAGATAACCCCGGACTTTGCAGAAGTGAAACCAGCCACAGAAATCGCAATATACCTTCTGAAAGCTGGTTCATGTACATCGGTTTCTTGAAATTCTTATCCTTCCAAGTCATTGCCAACATGCCCGCCGCAACAGGCGGAAATCCCAGGTTTTCGAATCCGGGAAACGCCGATCGAAGTGCATCTTCAATAGTATCGTAGCAGTCTCTACTACTTTCTCGGAGATAATAAAGAAAGGGGACTATGTCCTCGCCATGTTCACCCGGAAGTTCGGCTGGCTTCATCGCCTGAGGAAGCTTTACGGGAGCTCTCGACCCTACATTGAGAACGTGATAGAGGGTAGCCGAACTAAGAATACGCCGTAATTCCTCAGGTTCATGAAACATTTTTGGGACTTGAGATAATGAAGTTTCAAACGGGTTGTGTTCCCATGTGGGCCTTACGAGTTTGTTCCCTTTAATTTCATAGTACCGGACGTCGCCATAATGTGATTCTATATGCTTAAATGGCCCGAGTGCTCTTTTCCTCTCTTGAGAAAGCATTTCCCTTGAAACAGCATACGATTGTCCCTTCGCAGCAAGATGAAGCTCATATTTCAACGGGTTATAACCTGGAACCTCCATATCTACCAAAAAGGATAATTCATCGGTTTTATCCCAGGTCAGTACAGAAGCTATTCCGCCCATTTCATTTAACCTGCTGTTCAGCTTGCCTTCGGCAGAAGCCGACAAGAGGGAGATAGTGTCCAAAAAAGAAGTTTTACCTACGCTATTTGCACCGATCACTACCATGAGTGGGCGCATTTCCAGATCAATGTCATACAAGCGCCTGAAACCTTTGATGCGGAGGTGGTTGATTTTATACATTTTTAGCAAGCTCCTCTTCATCATTTTCTGCCGAGGCCACTCCTTCTTCGGACCTGAGAGGCTTTGGCTTTTAAAGATCTTCCAGACCGTGGGCGATGCCGATGGAACGGTCCTTCCTGTAGGCGTCCCTGACACGATTGGGCCATATCGTATAGGCCAAATGCGCCCATCCATAACAGGTCCTGCAAAAAAATTGCCGATTTTTCAAGGTCCGAAGGTTGACACCGCCAAGGCGGAAAAGGACGCTTGCCGGACGGAAACTAACTAATTAGCCTGTGTCTGATCTCAGGTGGAATGCTATCGGAAAGGTCCTGGACTGTCAAATGCAAGAAACGGCAGACCTAAAGGCCGACGAACAATTCGACGCATATATAATCATAACAGCCGACGCCAACACGGTTAAAGCGCGGGTCCACGATGTTTTTCCGGTGCGTTGGACTTTGCATGAGCGCCCTGTGAATATTCGCCGGGGTGTCCTTGCCTTTTGCCAGGTTTTCACCAGCCGGCACCCTGGTCCTTCTCCGGTTGGCGGGAACACATTGGCTGACCGAGGCCCAAACCGGATTCGTGCCGGTTTGCGGGTCTTCATGGTCGAAATAGCCCCGCTTTACCATTCGCCTGGCGCGCAGCATGGCCTTTGTGGCAAGGCATCCGTCCCAGCCCAGCCTCAGGTTTTCCCTCCTTAACAGTTCATAGAGTTGGTGGGCCCTGTCCGTGTCAAAGGAATCGGCACGCGAGGTCTGGGCTTGAGGATATATCGGAAGAGGCCTTGACTGCTGGGCAGGGGCGGAACCGGCCAGTGCCCAAAACAATATGATCACTATGATGACTATGGTGTTTTTCATTCGTTTGTCTTCCAAAGGACGCGAGTTCCCGTGAAGTCATTACCCTTACTGCAAAGATGAGATTAAATACTCTGAAAGCCGCCCAATTTAAAGCCAAATCCTTTCCGAGATCGGAAATCGAGCCCGGGCGCCTGTTCTGTCCGCCTTACCGGACAGCGTACAACCGCAAGAGCATCTTTTGCCCTTTTGAATAGTTAAACCCGCGAAATGCGCCCGCCTGTCGCAGTTGCAGACCTTGTTGTATTGCCTCCCGTTTGAAAGCGTCATCTTGGCCTGCAGCGATAAGGGCCAGGGCTTCGGGGTTATTTCTGAGAAAGATGGCGGCCCCGCCCGGATTGGTAAACCGGGTTCGGGTCCCGAGCAGGAAAACCAGGCTGGGCTCGTAGTAGCCCGAGGAACAAAGCATGACATTTGCGCCGGCGCTTTGCTTCGCCGCATTGGCAACGTTGCTGCTGAGCCACAGCCAATCTGCATTGGGCAGCACCCATTGAAGTGAGGGGGCAAGGAGAAGGGCCGCTGTAACTATTGTGACAGCAGTTGCCTGCACGTAGCGGCGTTTGAAAAATTTCCAGGTGGAAAACGCCGCTGCCGCCGCTGCTGCAACCGCCGGGACCAGGGCGGCCGGTCGAAAGCGATGGTCTGCAAACCATGGGATGGCGAGGGCTGCGAGGCCAAGCAGGATGATAACCAGTTGGCAGGCAATATATCCGGTTTTCACGAGCTTGGAGCCAAGTTCGGCGGTTTTGCCCTCCTCACTGGAAATTATGGCATGCGCGACAAGAAGGCACAATGCGGGGTAGAGTGGAAGCACATAGTGTGGGAGCTTTGTTGGGACCAGTTCGAACAAAATCCAGGCGGGTACCGCCCACGCAAGGCAAAACCTTACGGCGGGAGTAGAGCGCGCTTTCCACGCTCTGAAAACAGACACTCCGGCAAGCGCTGATGCCGGCCACAGGGTAAGCGGCATGAGCAAAAGGTAGTAGCCGGGCGGAAATCCGTGCGATTCCATGCCGGAGGCCACTTTAGAAAGCAAGTCGCCCCCAAGCGCCTGCTGAAAGAAGGCCCCTCCTGTGGCGAGGCCGATCGCTATGGCCCATGGGCTTGCAAGAACGGCCACTATGGCCAGGCCGCGAAACGGCTTTATTCCCTTCAGCCATGCAAAGTCCCTGTCCGCAGCCGTGAGGCAACCGATTGTCAGCAGGCTGACCAGGGGGGTAACCGGTCCTTTCACGAGAATGCCGATGGCCTGTGCCGTCCAGAAGGTCAGAAAAGCCCCGGTTCCCGGCGGTCCTTTCTCCCGTACATAAAACTTGCTCAAGGCAGCCTGGGCGGCCATGACCGTTGCGAGCAGCACGGCGTCCGTCGTCGCAAGATGAGCCTCCATTACCAGCAGAAGCGAGCTGGCGGCAAGAGCGGCCCCAAGCAGGCCGGCCCTCTCACCGAAGAGCCGTTTTCCCATTGCAAACGTTAGCAGTACGGAGAAAATGGCCCCAAGAAGTGATGGGATGCGATAGGGCCAGATCTTTCGATATTGGGCGGGCCCGCAAAGAGCGGCACTTGCGGCCTGGAGCCAGTAGATGGCGATGGGCTTTTTGTTGCGGGCTTCATCCTGAAAGTATATGCGAACGAAATCTCCGGTCTCGATCATCTGGCTCGTTGCCTGGGCGAACCTTGCTTCGTCCCGGTCAACGGGTGGAAGTGTGAAAATCCCGGGAATGAAGAAAGCCAGGCAAATGAGTACAAGAAGGAGATAGAGCCCCGGCCTCAAGCGGCCGGCTATCTGGGACAAGGCCCACCTCACGGGGCGTCGGGTCATTTTCTGCTCACCGCTCACCGTTCATTGTGCGCTCTTTTCAAATTAGCTTTTTCAGTGCCATTTTGACAGCGTCGAATCCCTGGTCAATTTCTTCCATCGATAGCGCATAGGAGAACCTGGTACAGTTGTCTTCGCCGAATGCGATTCCGGGGACTACCGCCACGTGCGCCTCCTCCATCAAATAGTCGGCGAAATCGAAAGATCCTCTTATTATACGGCCCCCACATCTTTTCCCGAAGTAGGCGCTGAAATTGGGGAATACATAGAATGCGCCACCCGGTTCGGGGCACGTTACGCCAGGAAGGTCGGAAATACGCTCCAGCACGCGGTTGCACCGTTTTTCGAAGATTTGCACCATTTCCCGGACCGAGTCCTGATCGCCAGTGATTGCCTCGACGCTTGCCCACTGTGATATAGAGCACGCATTGCTGGTGACCTGGCTCTGGAAATCCGTCGCGGCCTTTATTACGGCCGGGTCGCCTATGAGAAAGCCCAATCTCCACCCGGTCATGCTATAGCTTTTGCTGACGCCGTTTATGATGAAAAAACGGGGACGCAGCTTTTCTTCGACCATGCCCAGGTTGACCCATTGCCGGCCTCCGAAAAGGATGCGGTAATAGATATCATCGCTTGCGATCATCACATTTTCATGACGCACGAGCACGTCGGCCAGGGCCCTGAGATCGGCGGGGCCATAATACTTGCCGGTTGGATTTGAAGGGCTGTTCAGAATCAAAAGCCGCGTATTCGGCGTGATGGCCCTCTCCAGGGCTTCAGGCCGCAAAATGAAACCGGCTTCTTCCGGGCAGGCCACCGTAGCCGCTTTGGCGCCCGCGAGGTAGACCATGTCCGGATAACTCACCCAGTAAGGCGAAGGTATGATGACTTCGTCTCCGGGATCGAGAAGCGTCATGAGCAGGTTGTACAGGGCATGTTTGCCGCCGCAGGAGATGAGAACGTTTTCCCGCCCGCAAGGCATACCGTATTCGGTCTTAATGGTGTGGCAGACAGCGTCTTTCAATTCATCTACGCCCCCTACAGCGGTATACCTGGTCTGACCGCTGCAAATGCTTTCTATCGCGGCGTTGCGGATATTTTGAGGAGTATCGCAATCGGGCTCCCCGACACAGAAATTGATAATGCTGACGCCGTTTCGTTTGAGCGCCTTGGCTTTGGCATTGATTGACAGGGTCGCTGAGGGTTTGATGCCGCGGATTCTTCCGGATATTTTCATTTTATTACCTCTGGTGAGATTATCTTGAGCAGTCCAGGTAATTTACAGAAACGAGATACAGACCATGGCCCGGGGCAGTCATTCCAGCGCGCTTGCGATCTCCGCTCCTGATGATGCACTCGAAATCGTCGGCTGTGCGCTTTCCTTTTCCGACCTCAACTATTGTACCTATCAGGTTCCTGACCATGCGTCTAAGGAAACCGTTCGCCTCGAGCGTGAACCGCAGCCGGTCGGGCCATGGTTGATCGAGCACGGCCCTGAGCATGTCACGCTCGGTCGAGGAGGCCCGGGAACCCGATGCCATGAAGGCGGAAAAGTCGTTTCGGCCGTGAATCCTTCTCAGACATTGCTCCATCGGCGCAAGGGCAAGGGGCCTGCGGACGTGCCAGGCATAATTGCGCAGGAGCGCCGATGGGACCGCACGGTTAAGTATGTGATATTCGTACACCTTGCTCACGGCTGAAAAGCGCGCGTGAAAGGATTGGTCCATCTCCCCGGCATTCAATACGACGATATCGTCAGGAAGAAGGCTGTTGAGCCCTCTCAGGATCTCATCGGGCGTGAGATTTGTCCTTGTATGAAAATTAACTGCCTGTCCCTTCGCATGTACCCCGGCGTCAGTGCGGCCGGATGCGTAAACACCCACTTTGTGTCCGAGCATGACCCCGAGGCGTGTTTCCATAACTTCCTGAATGGAGAGTGAGCCCGCCTGCCGTTGCCATCCATGGTAGGCCGAGCCATCGTATTCGAGCACCAATTTTATGTTGCGCCGGCTTAGAGGATCATGCGTATTCATTTTAGAGCCATGGAATAAAGGGGGGCCGGGAGCCAACGGTACAACCGGTTTTTCCCCAGAGCTCCCGCTGTCTGCTTTTTGCTGCCTCACGGTTGCCAGGGCGCTTCCTGGAGCCCTGCGTCCTCGGGCAATCCGCACATGATGTTCATATTGCAGACGGCCTGGCCGGCTGCGCCCCTGGTGAGATTGTCAATAACCGAGATTACAATCAGCCGTCCGGTGCGCTCATCGACCCGCCAACCCAGGTCGCAATAATTGCTGCCCCTGACCTGAAGCGATACGGGCAGATTGCCGGGATTGCTGAGACGAACGAAACGCGCGTCTTTGTAAAAGCCTCGGAAGGCCTCCTCGACGTCTCCTGCTCCCACGCCTTTGTTCAAATTGGAATAGACCGTGCTCAAAATGCCGCGGCTCATCGGGACAAGATGTGGGGTGAAACTGATCGTGACCGGTCTGCC
Source organism: Syntrophobacteraceae bacterium (assembly GCA_050008735.1). GTDB lineage: Bacteria > Desulfobacterota > Syntrophobacteria > Syntrophobacterales > Syntrophobacteraceae > SbD1. Next base: position 16,109 of record JBEKMB010000042.1, on the reverse strand, counting down.
GGCAAGAATGCCGAGTTCCTGTTCGATTTCGGGCGTGTGACGGTGCTCGGCTACCTTGTAGGCTTTGAAGCCCTCGTTTACCTCGCAGAAGTGCGCGCCAAGAGACAAACCGCGCCCGGCCCCCGACACCCCCGATTTAGAATCAGCAATTATCGTTTCAGGATCGATCAGCGCGTGCCGAAGCGCGGGCGCCACGGCCAGAATGACGCTCGTCGGATAACAGCCCGGATTGGCTACGAGCCGGGCGGTGCGGATTTTTTCGGCGTACAGCTCAGGCAGCCCGTAGACAGCTTCCTTCAGAAGCCCCGGCGTTTTGTGCGCCGAGTACCACTTTCCATAAATCTCCGGGTCCTTGAGCCGATAATCCGCGCTGAGATCGACAACCTTTACGCCTCGATCGAGCAGACCCGGTATCATGCCCATGGAGGCCTCGTGGGGCAGGGCCGTAAAGACGAGATCGGACGACGAGGCGAGCTTTTCCGGGTCCGTGTCTTCAAACACCAGATCGCAGTGCCGCATGAGAGCCGGGCAGAAATCGTCGAAGCGCAGCCCTTTCTGCTGTCTGGAGGAAATCATGGAGATCCGGGCAGATGGATGTGCACTGAGTATGCGCACCAGCTCGATTCCCGTGTAGCCGGATGCCCCGGCGATCGCGACTTTGAGCATAAAACCGTCCCTTCATAAAAATGAAGGGCGCGTGCACCTAGGTGCAGCGCCCCATATTCAATCCGAGAAATCGATCTTGGTTGCCCGGATGGAAAAATCGGCCCCATGGACAAAAGCAGATAAAAAAAACCACTTTATCCTGGGAGCGGGATTAACGCTTCGAATACTGGAATCGTGCTCTGGCGCTCTTGCGGCCGTACTTTTTGCGTTCCTTGACGCGCGAGTCGCGCGTGAGGAAACCGGCCCGTTTCAAGACCTCCCTATATTCGGGATTGAGTTCGAGGAGTGCTTTGGAAATGCCGTGCCGGATCGCTCCGGCCTGCCCGGAAATTCCTCCACCCAGCACGTTTATGGAGACGTCCAGCTTGCCGAGCGTACCCGTGAGGACCAGAGGCTGGGCGATCACCATTTTGCTTGTTTCCCTGTCCAGATACTTGTCGGACGGCTTTTTGTTTATAAGGATCAGACCCGTGCCGGGCTGAAGCCAAACCCGTGCGATGGAGGTCTTTCTTTTGCCAGTTGCGTAAAAGCGTTGTTCGGGCATCTAAGAGCGTCTCCTAGCTGTATTTCTCGATAAGTTTAAAGTTCTCGGGCCGTTGCGCCTCATGTGGATGAGTCGGGCCTTTGTAGACCTTGAGCTTTTTTATCAGTTTGCGGCCGAGCCGGTTTTTGGGGAGCATTCCCCAGACCGCAAGCCGGATCATTCGGTCGGGTTTTTCGTCATTGAGCTTGCGGGCGACGGTCGCTTTAACTCCGCCCATATAACCGCTATAGCGATAATATGTTTTCTGATTCCACTTATCGCCGGTCAGCCTGACCTTATCGGCGTTTACGACGACGACGAAGTCACCGATGTCCACGTGTGGGGTAAAAGCGGGCAGATGTTTGCCTCGGATTCGCATGGCGATCTGACTTGCGAGACGGCCCAGCACCTGGTTTTCAGCGTCAACGACTATCCATTTGCGCCTTTGCGGTTCGAACTTTGCGCTCTGCGTCTTCATTTACGGGCACTCCAAAATCTACGAGAATTAACCTCAAAGCTGTAAATGATACAAGCTACATGGCAGCATTGTCAAGATGGTATTTGCTCAATCCCGGGAAAAAATGTCCACTACCTTGAAAGCATCCAGCTCTCGGGATACTGATATCCAGCGCGGGACTCACCATAGAGCGCTCTGCCGAAGAAGTGCGGCTCGCCAATACCGCCCAATCCCAGCAGGTCGAGCGAGAAAATAAACCGGTTGTCATTGCCCTCCCGTTCAAATCCGCCGCCCACTCCCCAGCACCCTCGCACATACCTTATCCCGTATCCCTGCGTGAAGACCAACCCCTGAGACAGTGAGTAATCGTGGTAGGTGTTAAGATAAATATTCTCATATGCTTTAAAATACGTGGAGACCGTAACTTCGTTTACCTGGAGGTTCGGAATCTGCTCGTAGTCCAGCCTGAGAATATCTCCCGAGCCGCTGTCCAAGGTGAGGAAGAGGTCCTGGGCTTCTCCCTGGCTGAGGCCATTCATGTCTGCGTCCACATCATAGGAAAGGGTAAGGTATCGTTTAGGCGTAAAATCCAGCCTGAAAGCCACGGGTGAAAGTCCCTGAGGCATGATATTGGTGGTGTCGAACATTGGGTCCTCCACCGCGGGCTGTTGTACATTGAAAAACTGGAACACGCGAAACCGAACCAGTTCTCTGTAAGTCGTCGCGGCGTTTCCGGCGCCATCGGTAATCACTTCCTTGCCGGTGAGGAAGGTCGAGAAGCCGTAGCGAACGCCGTTTCTGGCCTGGTTCTCGTCGAGCCGGTCGATTTGGGGAATCTGGCCGTTGTTGGGGCCGTACATGGACTGGCTCGCATATTCGTATGAAATCTCCGGGCGAATGGCATTCTGGAACGCCGTATAGTCCATGAAATTCGCCTGGAATTCCTTGTTGAGGCGCGTGCTCATGTCCACCCTGGCGTCCGGAACGATGCGCTCGGTGAAGTTATCCGGACCGTCTTGCCATTGGACCGAATAGGAACTGGCTCGAAGACCTGCCGAGGGTTCCACGTCCAGATAATTGCCCCAATGCACCGGGTAATACACTCGAGGGTACAGGTCCAGCCTCTGATCGGTATCACCCTGTTGTCTCCAGTAATTTACAGTCGAACTCTGAAGAGTGTAATACAACGGGGTGTCGTCAATCTGCTTGGGTATTATGGAATATGAGAATGCCGGCAGCCTTTGGATCGTTGATGCCGCCGCCGATGGCTCGAGGTTTTCCCAGTACCTGCTGTCCATGCTGAGCAGGTCCGATTCGCCCCGCTTTTCGAGATCGACGGTGGATTCGCGCACAAGTGAAGTCCGGTCGTACAAAATGCCGCGGCTGAAATACTGGCGGAATAGCACGTCGGAATTGAGAATGTTTGACGATCCCTTCGAGAATTCCTGGAGAAAAGTCCGGTCGCTTACGTAATCCACATCTATTTTCGCATCAATTTTCCAGGGCAGGGTGATGTCCTGGCGGCCACGCAGCCAGTAGCGGTCTTGGGTCTGGAAGGGGTATCCCTCATTGAGCAAAAACGATTTGTCGGCTTGGTCGACCAGATAATTGAGCATCCAGATGCCCTTGCCAAATTGGGGATTGTTTATGCGGTACTCGACGCCTCCCATGACCCCACGGTTTTCAAGGTAGTGGGCATAGAAGGTTGCGTCCATATCTTGCCTTATAACCAAGTAATAAGGGAATTCGATCTCGAAGCCGTTGAGGGATGAACTCCCAGCCCAGGGGAGCAGAAATCCGGAGTGGCGTTCCTCTTCGACCGGCATGCCAAGTATCGGCGAGTAGGCGACGGGCCAGCCGCGTGCCCAAAGGGAAGCATCATGAGTCCACGCTGTGCCGCCCACTGTAACCTTCATCTGGTTAAACTGGATTTTCCAGTCAGGATCACCCGGATTACAACTGGTGACGAATCCCTCTTTTAGATCAAATTCCGTGGCGCTGAGTTTGGATATAGATTTGCCTTGAACGAAAAAATTAGTCTCGGCGAAAAATAAGACTCCGGAGTCAAGCCAGCCGGTTTCGGAGTCCAGGTTCCAAATTATGTGTTCGCCTTTGAGCCAGTTTCTCCCATACTTAACGGTAACCTTGCCGGTGAGGTCGGCCTGCCGGGTCTGGTCGTTCACGGACGCATAATCGGCCTCTATTATCCTGTCGGTGGAACTTATCTTTACGTTTCCATCGGCTTCATAGAGCTGTTTTTCCTGGTCATACAACAACTTGTCGGCCTCGATCGTCCACACGGCCTTGTGAGAAGCGGGTATTTTTATGGATTTCCCAACAGGCTTCGGGGCGTCCGCTGTGGCGGGGGAGGCCCTGAGCGCCAGGAAGGCCAGTACGCAAAGGATCAAAGCAGATCTTGAGATCAGTTGTGCTAAAGAGATTTGCATCACAGGGCTGGCTCCCCGAAAATTTGCTTCACTTCTCCGGCAAAATAGAGCGAGCCGGTAATACAGATCAGATCATCCGGGCCGGCCAGATGCCTGGCTTCCTGAATGGCGCTGGCCGCTTCCGGGATCACGTAATACTTCTGTATATAGGGCCTGGCCATTTTTCTAATGTCATCGGGATTGGCGCCCCTGGCGTACCGGGGTCTGGTGAAGATGGCGGTCTCAGCGATAGGGAGCAACCGCCTGAGGATTCCCATGATGTCTTTGTCGGCCATTATGCCCATTACCAGGTGAAGCTTTTTGTACGTGAAATTTTCTTTAAGCGCAGAACGAAGGGATTCGGCCCCCTGTGGATTGTGCGCCCCATCCAACACGATTGTGGGATTGGTTTCGAGGACCTCCAGCCTTGCCGGCCATCTCACTTCGCGCATTGACTGCTCCACTATCCCCGGCCAGAGAGAAAGGAGATGTTTTTGCTCGAGGAGCTCAAGGGCTGCCAGCGCCAGGGCGGCGTTGCCCACCTGGTGAGTCCCCATCAGGTTGAGGCTGAGAGAGGGCAGCCGCCTTTCGATGCCCTGGTATTGAAAAGACCCATCGGAGTTGCGCCTCACGCGGAAATCGGACTTGAACCGGTAAAGGGGTGCAGCCTTATTCATACAGGTGGTTTTCAGCACCCCCTGCACGACGGGCTGAAGCGCACCTGTCACAACAGGGACCCCTTTTTTGATAATACCTGCTTTTTCGTGAGCAATCGAGGAAAGAGTGGACCCGAGGAACTCCTGGTGGTCGAAACCAATATTGGTTATCACGCAAACCTCGGGGCTGATGACGTTTGTCGCGTCGAGACGGCCTCCCATTCCGGTTTCCGCAATGACTAAATCGGCCTGCTCCTCGGAGAAAAAAAGGAAAGCCATAGCGGTCACCATTTCAAAGAAAGTTGGCGGCTGGCTGCCGTCCAGGGTTGCTCGGATTTTTTCGAAAACCTGGAGCATCCTGTCTGCTGAGACTTCCTCGTCGTTGAGACGGAAGCGTTCCGTAAAGCGCACGAGATGCGGAGAAGTATAGAGACCGGTTTTGACCCCGTGGTTGCTGAGAATGCGGGAAAGAATAGCCGCCGTGGACCCTTTGCCGTTGGTCCCGGCTATATGAATGAAACGGAGCCTGTGGTGAGGGTTTCCGGCCCGCGCAAGAAGGTTTTGCGTGCAGTTCAGGCCGAATTTGATTCCGTGCCTCTGAAGTCCGTACAGATAATCAAGAGATCGCTTGTAACCGAACACCTGCCCCCTCAGCTCCCATTCAGCGGTCTTGTGGCAACCAAAACCCTTGCCCCCCGGCACCACAAGCGAACGAAAAAGAAACATCCTGAACTTTGCCCCTTAATAGCATACTTCACGCACAGAAAAAACGATTGATTGTCGGGCCTTTTGAACCGCCGGCAGCAAGGGTTTCCAAGCGTAGGTGCTCCCGGACGCCGCCGGCACTTGAGCCCCGCTCGCCTGCTGGAGGCGGAGGCCCGGCCTGTTGAGAGGCGCGGGGAATGTATCGAGAGCCTTGGTCCTGTACCCCGGAGGAGGCGAGACCCTTGCGCCGTGTGTGATGCTTGACATTACCCTGCAATCCCGGTTAATTTGACGGATAAATTTTTCTTTACGGCACAGGAATGAAACCCAATCGCACACTTTTGGTGAAGGAAAGCATGCGCTCGTCTGTACTGATAGTGAGGATCGTTCTTGGACTGGTCTTTGGTGTCCTTCTTTCACGGGTTTTTTTCCCGGATTCGAGCACTTGGTTGATTTTTCTTATCGCCGGCCTTTTGGTTGCCTTCGCGTACATTTTCGAAGTCCTGCACAAAAGGGACCTGTAGCTTAATCTTTATTTGCGGGAGCTTGGGGCTTTCGCCTGGAGAACTCTCATGGCTTGGGAAAGGCCGCCCGGAAAACGGGTGCCCGAAAGAGGCGGTCCGCCTCAGGACCTCGAAGAGGTCTTAAGGTGGTTAGCGGATCGATTCAGGTCTGCTCCTTCATCTTCGTATCGCCTGATTGTTATGATAGCCGTTATCGTGGTTCTGATTGTCATAGGGTTTAGCTCGTATTATACGGTCGAGCCCCAGGAGACGGCAGTCATTCAAAGGTTTGGCCAATATGTTGGCACGGCCGACGCCGGGCTTCATTTCAAAATCCCCTTCGGCATAGATTCGGTGAACAAGGTGGTCACGGGACGAGTGCTCCAGCGGGAATACGGCTACCGCACCGTGCAACCGAACGTGCGGTCCCAGTTTGTGGAGAAGGGATACGAGGAAGAGTCCCTTATGCTCAGCGGCGATCTGAATGTTGTCAACCTCCAGTGGACGGTTCAGTACAAGATACAAGATCCTGTTCAGTACCTCTTCAAGGTCAGCGGTGTGGAGTTGACCCTGGATGATATCTCGGAGTCCGTAATGCGCCGGATCGTCGGAAACAGGTATTCGGACGAGGTATTGACAGTCGGCAGGGCATCGATCGCCAATCAGTCAAGGACTGAAATCCAGGAAATCATGGACCTCTACAAGACCGGTCTCCAGATCGTGGCGGTACAGCTCCAGAACGCAAATCCTCCAAACCCTGTAAAGCCCGCATTCAATGAAGTAAACGAAGCCAGGCAGGAAAAGGAGCGCATGATAAACGATGCGCAGCAGGCATATAACCAGAAAATCCCCAGGGCCGTTGGCGAGGCCCGGCAAACGGTGACTCAGGCCGAAGGCTATGCCCTGGAGCGCGTGAACCGGAGTGAAGGCGAAGCTAAGCGCTTTCTCGACATCCTTGCCGAGTATGAAAAGGCTCCGGATGTGACTCGCCGTAGGATGTATCTCGACGGATTTGAAGCCCTGGTGGGGCGGATCGACCATTTGTTCGTAATTGACGAGGCGCAGAAAAATATCCTGCCGCTGTTCGACCTGAACAAACTCAAAGTGGGTGAAAAAGCTCAAAGCCCTCAGGCGCAGCCTAAGGGTCAGTGAGCACCGGCTGCCGGATAGAGAGGAAACAGTATGGTTCCAAAAGGGGCCAAATTAGCTTTAGTGGCGGTAGTAGTTTTGGTGATACTGGCGGGAGCTTCCTTCTTCGTGGTGAGCGAGACCCAGCAGGTCGTAATCACGCAGCTTGGCCGCCCGGTTGGGCAGCCGATCAGCGAGGCGGGTCTTCATTTCAAGGTCCCGTTCATCCAGACCGCGAACTTTTTCGAAAAGCGCATAATGAAATGGGACGGGCGCCCCGATCAGTTTCCGACCAAGGACAAGAAATATATCTGGGTGGATACCACGGCGCGCTGGCGGATAAAGGACCCGCTGCTATTCCTTAAGCGGGTCGGATCGATACCGACCGCGAACAGCCGCCTCGATGGAATAATAGACTCCGTGGTCCGCGATCATGTTTCCAGCAACGATCTTGTCGAACTGGTCCGAAGCGAAGGTTGGGCTGAGGCAAAGCAGAAGCTGAGCGAGGCGGGCATTCCGGAAATTCAGCAGCTCGAGTCCGGGTTTGAGACCACGGAGCAGACCGATCACCTCCAAAAGGGCCGCGAAAAAATCACCCGGGAAATGGTGGCCGACGCATCGCGGCTCATTCCTGAATTCGGGATGGAGTTGCTCGACATTCGCATAAAACGCATCAATTATGTTGAGTCTGTCCAGCAGAAAGTCTTCGACCGGATGATCTCGGAGCGCAAGCGCATTGCCGCTCAGTACCGCTCGGAGGGCGAAGGCGAGCGGGCTGCGGTCCTGGGCCAGATGGACCGGGAGTTGGCGAAGCTCACCTCGGAAGCCTACAGGAAATCGCAGGAAATAAGAGGCAAAGCTGACGCGGAGGCAACCAGGATATATGCGGATGCTTTCAACAAGAACCCTGAATTTTTCTCTTTGTACCGAACCTTGGAATTGTATCGCAACTTTAACAACAACAGCTCCTTTGTGCTCAGCACGGACGCTGATGTGTTCAAGTACTTGAAGGGGGGCGGCGCTCCCCCTCGGAAATAGAGTAGTCGGAGAATAGCGATGGCGTTCTATGAGGAAAACCCCGGGGGCATTACCCGGGCGGACGTGGTGGTAGGAATCCCCTCGGCAAATGAAGTCGAGAGTATTGCCAGGACGACGGAGCAGGTCGACAGAGGTCTTAGCGAGTATTTCCCCGGCATGCAGTGTGCCATTGTCAACTGCGATAGCCACTCGTCCGACGGCACGCGGGAAGCTTTTTTCTCAGCGCCCGCAAAGACTCCGAAGCTGTATATTTCCACCGATCCCGGAGTAGGCGGCAAGGGAAGAAACATCCGTAATTTTTTCGAAAAAGCCCGTTCGCTTCAGCCTAAGGCCCTGATAGTAATAGAAGCGGACATAAAGAATATATCCCCCGTGTGGATTCGCAACCTGGGGGCCCCGATACTCAAAGGGGCCGGGTTTGTTTGCCCGCTGTACATGCGTCATAAATATGAAGCGACCCTGACAAGTTCGATAATTTATCCGCTGCTTCGCTGTCTCTATGGCCGGCGGGTGCGGCAGGCCAATGTGGGGGACTATGGCTTCAGCCCGAAACTGCTCGACACCTTTCTCGATCCGTCTCTTTGGTGCGAGACGGTCGAGAGTTTCGGAGTGGACATATGGATGACCAACATAGCGCTCGCCTCCAGGCTCCCGATGGTTCAGGCGTTTATGGGCGCGCCGAAGGTGCATCGGCTCAAGGACCAGTACGCGAACCTGACAGTGCTTTTCCGCGAGGCGCTCAGCACGATTTTCGAGCTAATGCAGGTCTATCAGAGTTTTTGGGAGCAGGTGAAATGGAGCAAACCGACTGCATTGTCCGGTACCGACCTTCAGGAAGTTGAAACTCCGCTTCCGATTGACATCAATGCGGCGCGTCTGCACGAGATGTTTGTCGAAGGCTTTGACAAATATTACGGGTTGTGGGAGCAGATTTACGGTCCAATGGTGGCCCCCAAGCTCCAGGAGATAAGGTCGATTGGACTGCAGCATTTTTCGTTTCCGACGCAGACATGGTTGACTATTCTGTTCGATTCAGCGGTCGCTTACCGGAGGATGCCACCCCAGGAAAGGCTGAATCTGCTTGATGCGCTGCTCCCGCTCTACCTCGGCAAAGTGCTTTCGTACGTGAGGAAAACCGAGAGGATGTCACTGCAGCAGGCCGAAGAGTACATTGAAAACGAGTGCATGATATTCGAGGAAAACAAACCTTATATTACTAAGGTGTGGACCAGGGAAGGGGAATGAGCTATGCCGAAGATCCTTGTTGTCGATGACGAAGAACACATCAGGCTGCTGTATTCGGAAGAACTGAAGGAGGCCGGATATGAAGTCATCACGGCGGAGAGCGGCTTCAAGCTTCTCGAGACAATTGAGGAGGAAAAACCGGATTTGGTCATTCTTGACATAAAGATGGTTGACTACAACGGTCTGGACCTCCTGCAGGACATCCGGAACTGTTTTTATGATCTGCCGGTTATCCTGTCGACCGCCTACGATACCTTCAAAGAAGATATGAAATCGATTGCAGCCGACTTCTATGTTGTAAAGAGCTTTGATTTGACCGAATTAAAGAAAAAAATAGCCATGGCCCTCGAAACCAGGCTCCCTGGTTGACGGTCCCCACCCCGCAACGTCTGCCGTGATTCACCGGATTCGTGCAATACTCCATTCCGGCGAAGCCCCCCGGACCTGGGTCCGGCGTTTGTCGAGATGACGATAACGGGCCGCTCCATGTTCCTGATTTAAGCAGAGCTTTTCCAGCAAGCATCCTTCAGTGGTCGAATGCGGAATGGTTACCGTCCGGATAGCTTATGTTCCCAAGGCGGCCGTTCACATCGACCATTACCACCGATCACGTTTATGTCAATGTACCAGAGTCCGAGAGGGTCAATTCGATTTACTGGATTGTTTTCAGTGTAAGAGTAAAGATTTGTCTCAAAAGTGGGTTTTCCGACACTATCCACATAGACAAAAATGACTATGCGCTGGTGATCGAGGTCCGGGGTAATAGCCAGGGATGGCTGCCTAAAGACGCCTGGGAATGGATTCAGAAGAACATCCAGAACTAACCATGGCCGCCCGGAGAGATCCGGGCGGTTTCTTTAGACAGTTAATTGCCACGAACTGATTTCTTCCGCCCTTTCCCGCGTCAGGCTTTTCCTGGAATCCGCATCCCTCGTGAAATGAAATCCCCCCAGCCATCCCGCATCCAAGCATGATGCGCTACTCGGTAATGTTACAGCAGTGACAAAAAGCAGCACACTGGATGCTACTAAAATGACGTGGATCGCTATGCTTGGCCGGAAGTTGCCTCGCTTCGCTACATCCGATAACAACGCGCATTACCGGACATGGCCAAGCCTAATGCTCGACTCCACTCGCTCCCCTAAACATAACAGGGGTGTTATGTTACCTTCGCGCCAAAGGCGAGCGACCGCAAATCCCTAAGCTGCCGGGAGTCCGCCAGAAAGCCCCGGGGCGAGGGGAATTCCTCTTGTGCTTCGCATACTGGCAGCAAGTTGCCGGTGCCACCCTGTGCATTTTCACAATACCATGAAATAGAGCCAACATATCAAAATGACCGATAGGAGACACAGAACTCCCAATGCCACCAGTTCCAAACCTGTAAAATCTTGGAACGGCGTTTGGCTAAGTCCCTTCTTGATGAAAACAGCAAGATCAAACGCAGTTCTCTCAGCAGCATTCTTGTTAATACCTTTGGATATAAGCGATATGCCAATAAGTACGCCAGCTAGTATCAGTAACGACAAACCAATAATTTTGAGCATATCATAATCCCACTACACAGAGTGTCATTTGGTAAGCGCTGTTCCAGCGATATTACCCACAATTCCTCCAATCTCCCCATAATTAAAAAGCTCACCCCCTGGAATGTAAATCGGCTCTGGTAACTGAACAATATCTCGGCCCAGAAGTGCGCCTGACCCAGATAGAATACCTGCACCTACCCCCAGCCCTCCTGCCACGAATGCCTTTTTCAAGTTAACATTGTCGCAAGGAGAGCCAGTAACGAATTGATCTCCTATGCTATTGAGAAACGACGCGGTTCCCCCCAGAAAAGCACCAGATACTATTCCACCACCCAGAGAGCTTAAAAGCCCTGTAGCTGCCCCAACAGCCACCGATTCCCAAAACTGGCCTGCGGTAATTCTGCCGCTCTGCAGTGAATCCCAATTTTTATATGCATTAACGCCAGCACCAAGCACTATGCCAACGACTTGAGCGACCCACAAACCTTCCGGATCAACCAAATTGACCGGGTCCGCGAGACAATGCCCGTACAGGTTCGTATCCCCACCGGCAAACCCAATCGGATCTTTTGTCGCCCACCTTCCCGTGTCCGGATCGTAATCCCTGGCGCCGAAGCGCACAAGGCCGGTATCAGGATCAAGGAGTCCTCCGGCGAAGGCAAAGGGAACGGCGAACGATGGGTCGGAATCCGAGAGCACATTTCCGAAAGAATCGTAGTCGAGCTCTTTGACTATATTGCCAGATGTATCGGCAACGGTCCTGAGCGATCCCACCTGGTCGCAGGAAAGATAATAGTTGATTCCGTCTTTGGTCATGGCCAGGGGCATCCGGGCATCCGCGTACTGAAAGAGCATGCGGAGGTTGTCATTTCCATCGTATACCGCAAGAAGAATGGTCCTGCCTTTCCAGAGATATTTCTCTACGATATTTCCGTTGATCTTCTTTGCAATTCTTCTGCCAAGCGGATCGTAAAGATATTCGATGAGCCTGCCGTCCGGAAAGGCGACACTCAGCAGCTCCCCTCGGGAGGAGTAATTGAAAAGGGTTGTCTGTCCGCCCTGGGTCCTTGCGGTGAGGAAGCCGTCAACATCATATTGATACGAAGTGTCTCCGGCGGACAAAAGATGGTCTTCTTCGGAGTAGGAAAGCGTACGGCCCGGGATGCCTCTCAAGGCGTTTTGCTCGTAGGTCCTCATGCCGTTTGGCCCGTACTGGTACTCCTCGACCACCAGCCCGTTCTGTGTGACCGAAGTGAGTCTTCCAACGGAATCATAGCCGTAGGCGTATTGGGACGAGAATCCGCTGACGGTTTCCGTCCTGGTTGCGATACTGCCGCCGGCATCCCTGGTGAGGGCGTATGAGTAGATGATCTGCCCGGATATCTCCATCCGTTCGGAGTCGAGTTCGCCAAAACCGTTGAAGCTTCGGCTCAACCCCAGCACTCGTTGGGCGGTGATGGCGACATTCATTGAAGCATTTAGGGTAACGCCGCTTTCCGTATAGGATGCGTTCACCGTAACCGTCGCGCCGCTAACCACAACATCGGCGGTCAGCGTTCCGTCCGAGCTGATGGTCGCAGCGGTGGTGGGGCTGAGCGAGAAGGCAGCGTTTATAGCCTTCGATGATCCATCATCGTACGAGGCTGTTGCGGAGTAGTTCGAAGTGGCATCCGCGTTCACGGAGGCCGCCCCCTGGATGGTCAGGCCAATCGGGACAATTCGGCCGACGATCAGAACATCCATTGAGGCATTTTGGGTAAAGCCGCCTTCAGTAAAGGATGCATTGACCGTAACAGTCAGTTTCGAAGGGATAAGCCCGGCACTCAGGACTCCGTCGGAGCTGATGGTTGCAAAGGTCGTGGGGCTCAGCGAAAAGGCGGCGCTAACAGTTCTTGACGAACCATCATTGTATGTGGCCGTTGCGGTGTAGGTTGAGGTGGCGTCGGCGTTCACCGAAGCTGCCCCCTGGATCGTCAGGCTTCTCAATATCCAGCCCGGAGCGATGATGCTGACATCCATCGACGCCGTTTGGGTGACAAGTAACTTGTTGCTCGTGCGCGTAGCGCAAGAGGGCAAAGTCTCTAAGTTTTAACTGCAACCTTATTGCACATGTCCTCTTGCACGTAGGACGCAGGCAAGTAAGATGCCTGGGCCACCCCCCCCATACATGTTCATACGCTATTGCCGATGACCAAATGGGCGCTTAGAGTGCCCATTTCACAACCAAAATCGACCTTCTAAGACCCAAATTCGCCTGTTAATTGAGTCATTATGTCGTCAATTTAACTACTTGCCTTGGCCCGACCCGTCTGGGCGGCACCGCGCCAATCGCAAGTTCATCATCATTCTTGGACCAGGTTTTCAAACGGGCACAAAACTCCAATCAGAAGACGGCCTCTCCCTCCCGAAACAATGTTTCTTCTATCATAGGGAAAGAGACATATTTAAGACCGTTTTCAAAGAGCTGAAATGTAGTGCCAAGAAAGTCACGTGCTAGTCTATGTTGTTGAAATTACGCAATAAGTTTTTAGGTACTGTTAAAGTTGAGCCTAACCGAGACACGCTTGTTCTTGAAACACTTAATGTCCAGTGCTGACGTGGACCTCTGGCCTTCCATATGGGAAACATTCGTACAATGTTGCGCACAGTACCGTGTGCAGTCCAAACCAGATCGCCAGTTTCCCAGAGATCGGCAGGAGTATCGAAGAAAGAGCCGCGGTCTGAACAAACGTCGCGCAAATCACAACCGTAAGTACAAAGAAGCATCCGCACTGCCCCAACCCGAAACTCGTAAGAGTGCGAAAGGACAGATGTTTCTCTTAAGTTAGCGGCATTAGGCCCGACCCGTCTGGGCGGCACTTAAATTTGACTACTTGCCTTGGCCCGACCCGTCTGGGCGGCACTTCTTTCATTTGGGCTACCTACCGTTCCAATTGTGTCAAGAGTGTAGGTGTGACCCTCTTGTTCTCTACTCCTCCGCATCTGCTTCGATGATAAGAGACAACGTGCCTGGCCTTATGTATCCGGGAATATCTACGTATTCTGGGTGGTGATGATGAGATTCCTCACCCTCCGCGAACTGAAAGAAGTCAATATATATTCTAAGGTTTTCCACCGAACCAGCGATTCTTAGGTATCTTTGTGCAGTCACACAGACAAAAATCGCACCTTCAGACTTCTCTATCTCAAGCCCGCGAAGCAATTCATTGTATGGCCTTGGGCTTCCTGATGCATCAGCTGCCAAGCATAAAATCCTCTCGGCAGATGACATAAACCCTTTTAGGCTATCATGTATGTTATTCAAGCCCAGAATCGAGTCCAAAATTACTGGGTCTGACCCTACTGAATAGTAAATCCGCATGCTTACCCTCTATCATCGTAGCGCAGTGTAATCTATGACGCCGATCTTGCTTTTTCCCACGAGCACGCATCCCCATCTTTACCCCTAGAAAATCACAATAGGCTCAAGAATCGGAACCCCCTCAAAAATAGGCACCATCGGCATTATGGGATCAATTGGCCAGAAAGGAATAAAGGGGGGTACCCACTCAGGAGCATTACCGTTTGGATCCGTTGGGGATTGGTTATCCTTCAATTTGTCACCTTGAGTCGGCCAAGGCTTTCCGGAGTCAGGAGGACATTGCCCCCCGCCTTTGCCGCCGGGTTTCTGGACGTCCCAATGGCGCCAGTGGCCTGCATCCTCAGGATGAGCCGTGTAATAAGAATTATCAGGAGATTTGACAAACCAGTTTCCGTTGTCCCATTGTCCGGATGACCACGTATTGGGGTCGTAACCAGGGGGCGGCGGTGGATATTGTCCTATGTAGAGCCCAAGGGGGTCGATCCAGTTGACAGGGTTGTTTTGCACATATCCGTATAGATTGGAATCTCCACCCGCAAACCCAATCGGATCTTTTGCTGTCCACCTTCCCGTATCCGGATCATAATCCCTGGCGCCGAAACGCACAAGGCCGGTATCAGGATCAAAGAGGCCTCCGGCGAAGGCGAAGGGAACCGTGAAGGTGGGGTCGGAATCCAGAAGCACATTTCCGAAGGAATCGTAATCGAGCTCCTTGACGATATTGCCAAGGGTATCGGCAACGGTCCTGAGCGATCCCGCCTGGTCGTAGCAAAGGTAGTAGTTGAGTCCCTCCTTTGTCATGGCAAGCGGTGTCCGGGCATCAGCATACATGAATCGCATGAGAAGGTTGTCATTGCCATCATAGACGGCCAGAAGCCTTGTCCTGCCCTGCCAGAGATATTTTTCGACGATGGTCCCATTGATCTTTTTAGCAATTCTCCTGCCAAGCGGATCGCAGACGTATTCGATGAGCCTGCCGTCCGGAAGGTTGACACTCAGCAGCTCCCCTCGGGAGGAGTAGGTGTAACTTGTTACCTGGGAACCCGAGGTCCTGGTTGTGAGGAAGCCGTCAACATCATATTGATACGTAGTGTCCCCGGCGGACAAAAGATGATCCTCTTCGGAGTAGGAAAGCGTGCGGCCCGGGATGCCTCTCAAGGCGTTTTGCTCGTAGGTCCTCGTGCCGTTTGGCCCGTACTGGTATTCCTCGACCACCAGCCCGTTCTGCGTGACCGAGGTGAGTCTTCCAAGGGAATCATAGCTGTAGGTATATTGGGATGAAATGCCGCTAAGGGTTTCCGTCCTGGTTGCGATGCTGCCGCTTTTATCCCTGGTCAGCGCATACGAGTAGATGTTCTGCCCTGATATTTCCGTCTGTTCGGAATCGAGTTCGCCAAAGCTGTTGAAACTGCGATTTAAGCCGAGCACGCCCTGAGGGTTGATGGTGACCTGCATTGACGCATTCACGGTAACGCCGCTTTCCGTATAGGATGCGTTCACCGTAACCGTTGCACCGTTGGCCGCCACGCCTGCGGTCAGCGTTCCGTCCGAGCTGATGGTTGCAGCGGTGGTGGCACTTAGCGAGAAGGCAGCGTTTACAGCCTTCGATGATCCATCATCGTACGAGGCTGTTGCCGTGTAGGTTGAGGTCGCGCTCGAGTTCACCGAAGCCGCCCCCTGGATGGTCAGGCTTATAGGGATAAGGCGGCCGACGATCTGAACATCCATTGACGCCGTTTGGGTAATGCCGCCTTCCGTATAGTATGCATTGATCGTAACCGTTTGGTTCGAAGGGATAAGGCCGGCACTCAGGACGCCGTCGGAGGTGATGGTTGCAAAGGTCGTGGCGCTAAGCGAAAAGGCGGCGCTAACAGT
>JBEKMB010000041.1:0-39791 GCA_050008735.1 Syntrophobacteraceae bacterium | reverse complement strand
AGTCGAGCGCCCGTGTAGCAAGCGCAACGACGCGCGGAATAGGCTTCGCTCCCTGTTCATAATAGGCCACCATGCGGCGGCTTAACCCAAGCGCGCGCGCCGCCGTGTCGAGCGTGTAGGCTTTGCGTTCGCGCCAATGTTTGAAAGCATCCGGCGACATGGTAATGCCCGCTTGTTCTTGCGCGAGCCGCCAAAGCGTGTCGGCGGACATGTCTATTTCATCAGACCAAACAATGTCCGTACCATGCTCGCCAACCCGTACGCGCCCGAACAATTCCGGCGAATGGCGCAACGGCTTATAGACGCGGAACGTCTCCACCAAACCAGAAACATCCACGAGGCTTTCGTCGCCCTTGTCCCAACGAATGCGCAAGGTCAAAGGCTTCTTGTCCGTTGTCACGGTAAGGATACGCGGTAAAGTTTTCTTCGGTATGATCAACCCCTTTCGTTGAGTTCTGCCCATTTAAGCGCCAACGTCTCTTGATGGGCTTGCGCCCATGCCAGAGCCTCGGCAATCTGAGTTTGGCGGGCTTCTCCAGCAATCACCGTCAAGTCCGAAATTCGCACCAGCACATGGAAGTCTGGCCCGACAATATGGAAGTGCGGCGGGCGGTGATCGTCGGCGTACATACGCACGCTGACGGAACCAAAGCGTTGCAATATCGGCATACAAACCCGTCAAACATCATAGTGCAACTATTGCACTGCCGGGAGCAAAAGTCAAGCCTTCTCGCATGAGCGCAGCTTTGGACGGGAAACGTCGGCATTGGCGAACAACAGGACGTTTACACCCGCGTTACGAACAAAATCATTGCCGATCTAGAAAAAGGCGAGCTGACCTGGCGGCAGCCATGGAAAGCCGGCCATGCTGCAGGTCCGACCGCAAAGCCTTTGCGGCACAATGGCGAGCGGTACAGGGGCATAAACGTTCTGATGCTCTGGGCGTGCTCGTTGGAAAAAGGATACGGCACGCGTTCATCGAACCAATCGACGGCGAAAGGGTATTTGGACGCGGGCGGCGGCGCCTCGAACCTGACGTCCCATGGCCTTATTTTTTCTTGAGACCTTCCAGCCACTCCACGGTGCTCATCACTTTGCTGAAGAGCATCCCCTGGGTCACCAGGATCGCCCGGTGAAGTTCCTCGGCTGTGACGCTCCCCGCTTCGTTGGCAAGGGCAAGTGTGCCGGTGGCGTCTGAGAGGAACTCCACGCCGAAGCCGAGATGAAATGCCTGGCGGGCCGTGGTGTCGCAGCACATCTGAGTCATGTAGCCGCCGATCACCACGGTGTCTATCTCTTTCTCCCTGAGCCATGTCTCCAGAATGGTGCCGGTAAAGCTCCCCGGCAGGCTTTTTTCAATCAGGAGATCGTGGGGACGCCCGGCAACCTCCGGGTGCAGTTCCCATTCGGGGCTCCCCCTTTGAAATAAAGGACGGTCGGGAGCCGTTACCACATGTTGGATCGCGATGACCGGAATGCCGTCTTCGGTTGCGGCATCCATCGCCCTGGTGATCTTTTCCAGACTTCCATTCGGATGGGTTACCGGGAGCTTCCCGGTAAAATATTCGTTCTGTACATCTATGACCAATAGAGCACGTTTCATAGTTCCTTGTCCTTATCTCTCCGGGTGAGGGGCCGATCATAAACTAAAATTCTATCCCTTTGCGGGCCTTCAACTCCTGGTCGCCGAAGGGATGTTTTATCTCCTTCATCTCGGTTACCAGGTCGGCAATTTCAATGAGTTCATCGGGGGCGTTTCTGCCGGTCACCACGATGTGGGGACCGGGGGGTCTGTTTTGAAACGCCTGCAACACGGCCTCCCTTGACAGAAGCCCGTAGGACAGAACCACGTTCAGCTCATCGAGAACGATCATATCGTAATAGCCGCGCTCAATCTCGGAGACGGCCTCCTCCCAGCCCGCTTCGGCCAGGCGCCGGTCTTCGTCGAGATCCTTCTTTTTCCAGGTAAAGCCGCTCCCGAGGGGTTTGATTTCAATCTCTTCAATCTTCTCGAATGACTGAAGCTCCCCGTAAGCCCATGTACCCTTTATGAACTGCAAAATGAGCGTCCTCATGCCATGTCCAGCCGCGCGCATGGCCATACCGAGGGCCGCTGTGGTCTTTCCTTTTCCATTCCCCGTAAAGATAATCAGGTAGCCCTTTTCGCTGCTCACCCTTTTCTCCCGTGTGTGTTCTCACCGAGTCTATTCAATCCATTGGGAACCCCCGGTGGGGCCTGGAGATTGAAAAATTCCCCCCGGCCCCCCTCGATCCGTCTTTCATAAAGGGTGATCGAGGGTGATTTTAAAGGCTTACATAGCATTGGAGACTCAAAATCCCCCCTGCCCCCCTTTGAAAAAGGGGGGAATATGGAAAATAGTCCCTCTACGACACAGCCTCTTCCGCCGGGGTGACGTTCCAGGCAAAATCGGACTCTTTACGTCTTAATCTGGTTTGGGCAACAGGCCGTAATCCCTCTTTCCCCATGCGCGACACGGTGACAAAACCCTCTCCGCGACACGGTGACAAACTCATCTCCAGGGTAGTCTTTATAGTCGTGCCCCGGGAATTTCAGGATGGTCATACCGAGACCGTGAATAAAAAAGCGGGCTCGCGCCCGCCTTATTTTTTCAAAATTGCCGAAATCAACATTCGCTGCCTGTTTCTCACGAATCCTTTGCTGAAGGTGCGCTGTCCGTTTTCTTCTCAACCGTTTCCGTTTTGTGCTCCGCCGGCTTGGCCGTGCTCTGGTTCTTACCCGCATAGTCGGTTGTATACCAACCTGAACCCTTGAGATGGAAAGTGCTCATCGAAATGAGCTTGCGGAGCTGCCCGTGACAGTGGGCACACTCAGTAAGAGGCGGATCGGAGAACCGCTGCATGGTTTCGGACGTTTTCCCGCATTTCGAACATTCGTATTCGTAAATTGGCATATCTGCTGATCTCCTGAGTACTTAGTGTTTCTGCTATTTTTGTCCTATGTAATTATAAAGCTCGAGCATTTCCTGTCAAGCTCTTAATACCGACTGCTATGGATAAACCTGACTGAGAGACCCGTTTACGACCTGCAGGATAGTATATTGCCTCTCAAGGTCTCCCTTCTGGCTGATGCTGTATGTGCCTGTGACGCCGTTGAAACGCTTTGTCTCAATGAGGCCCTGGAACAACGAGTTGCGGTCGGTTGCGCCCCGGGAAGATTCTCTGGCCTGCAGCAGCATAGTGAGAGCATCGTAAGCCTGCGCTTCGAGATAAGAGGGCAGGGAGTTGTAGAGGGATGCAAATTTTTCACAGAACGCCTTGACCTTGGGGTTTGGGCTTTCCGGGAAAAAAGCGGTGGCAAACAGCGCCTGGTCGACATAGACACCGCCCGCCTGCGCCAGGGGCACCTCGCTCCAGAGATTGGTGCCGAGCAGGGTGGCCCCGACTACGTTATTATAGGGTAGTTGCGGGCCTATCAGCGCAACCTCGCTCACCAGGTCCGGGATGAAGAGGGCGTCGAAGGGCGTGCCTTGCGACATTGACAGGGGCACGTTTTTCTTGGCTATAGTCATGAGTTTTTGTAGAGATTCGCTGAAGTCGGTACTCTTCTCCTTGTAGGAAGCGCTTGCCATCATGTTTCCGCCCTGTTCCTGCACCGTTTCGGCAAAGATTTTGGAAAGCTTTTGCCCATATCGGTCGTCAGGGAACAGGCAGGCGAAGCGTTCGTATTTGAGTTTCTCCCTGCAGTAGTGGACAAGGGCCCTGACAAGGTCCCGGCTGTCAATGAACACGTGCAGGACAAAGGAGCTGTCCTGGGCTTCATCTTCTTTTTCGGTCAGGGAAAGCAGGGGGATTCCATCACGGTTTGCCATCGGGGCCACCATCTTGTTCGCCTGGGCGCCAAGCGGCCCCACTATGGCCAGAACACCCTCTTTTCCGCTCAACTCGTTAAAGGAGCGGGCAACGCTGTCTGCCTCGGAGCCTGCGTCCTTTATTACCAGGGTGACTTTCTGGTTGGGGTGTGCCGCGCTCCAGTCCGAAATCGCCATATTCAGCCCGCGAACCACCATCTCCCCGTATTTTGCGTTAGGGCCGTTCAGTGGGACCATGACCCCGATCTTATCGGGATTGAGGGGTATGCCTCCGGCTTCGGCAACTTTAGTACCCCTGATGGCCGCCTGAATCTCTCCGGCAAGAGGGTGGCTGGGGTTTTGCGCAATGAGCGCCTTCAATTGCTCCCGGCCCTGTTCGCCGTGTCCCTTTTGAATTTCGATCCTTGCGGAACGGAAATCCAGAAAGACTCTCATGAAATCGGAAGGATTTCTCTTATAAAGTTTTTTGACAGTTCCTTCATCCGCGTTGTCCAGGAGCTGCTTTGTCTTGCCGGTCAGGTTTTTTTTCTGTTCCACGGAATCCGCAACTGAAAAGCCGGATGAGCACCAGTCGAAAGCGGTTTCAATGTCGTTTTCGGAGCCGTAGATCTGGATCATCAGTTCGGCCAGGCCAAAACGCACCTCCGGTTGATCCGCGGACGATTCCCACAGTCCAACCGCTTCTTTCATCACCAGCTTTTTCTTACCGGTCTGGGCCATCAGCCGTAAACGGTTGAGTTTGGCGGAGGGTAGCCCAGTCCAGGCGGGATAGGCGTAAATGAGATAGTCAAAATACTGGGCCGCGCGATCGGTCTGGCCCTGCGCCAGGTAAATCTCACCGATTCTGTTCAGCGATTGCGCAGCCACTGCAGTGCTCGGGAACTTTTGAACAATGCGTTCCCACAGGCTGATGGCGTTGGGTATCTTTCCGGCCCGGTATGCAGTCTCGGCCTGGTTATACAGGTCTTCGGCTTCTCGAGGAGTGACAGTGGAGAAGCTGGCCGACAGGTCGGGCGCAGGAGGGGGGGTGGGGCAGCCGGTGAGGAGCAGCGTGCAGACCATCAAGAGAACCAGTGCACCTATATTGTTCCTTTTCATATCAACCTCTGGCACAAATGTTTATGTCAAGCTGGAACAGCAATACTCTCGTTGCCCCTGCAAGATCGTTTGTCCGCGCCGCCGCATCGAACGCTCCCGCGTGGTTCAGGGTGTCCAGCGGTGACGTGGAACTCCACGGGCATCAAGTATCGGTCATCCAGCATCCAGCATCAAGCATTTAGATCCTATTTCCAATATCCAAATGAACAGGGCACGCAAATAGCGTGCCCTTAATACACCGGATGGTCCGTCAAGAAAAGACCAAATGGGAAATTTTGACTTGCCCTCTATTTCTTAACTTCCTCGAAATCGGCGTCAACCACATCATCATCGGATTTTTTCTGCTGTTGAGACTCTCCGCCCTCCCCGCCTGTTTCTGCCTGCCCTCCCGCACTCCGTTTGTAGGCTTCTTCAGCGAGCTTGTGGGACAGTTGCATCAGGGCGTCCATCTCCTGCTGGATGGCATTTTTGTCATCGCCATCGATTATGGCCCTAAGCTTTGTTATTTGAGCCTCGATGCCCGATTTTGTATTCTGGTCAACTTTGTCCCCCATCTCGCGCAACGTTTTCTCCGTACTGTAGATGAGGGAATCCGCCTGGTTCCTGGTCTCAACGAGTTCGCGTTTCTTCTTGTCATCCTCGGCATGCTGCTCGCCCTCGCGCACCAGGTTCTTAATCTCCTCGTCGCTGAGGCCGCTCGAGGCCGTGATCTGGATCGACTGTTCCTTCTGGGTCGCCAGGTCTTTTGCGGATACATGCACTATGCCGTTGGCGTCTATATCGAACGTGACCTCGATCTGAGGAATGCCTCTGGGCGCAGTTGGAATTCCCACCAGTTCGAACCTGCCAAGCGTCTTATTGTCGCCCGCCATCTCGCGTTCGCCCTGGAGGACATGGATTGAGACGGCTGTCTGGTTGTCGGTAGCAGTCGAAAATATCTGGCTCTTGCGTGTCGGAATCGTGGTGTTGCGCTCAATGAGCTTGGTCATGACGCCGCCAAGTGTTTCGATTCCCAGGGAGAGCGGGGTCACATCGAGCAGCAGCACGTCTTTGACCTCGCCCATCAAAACCCCGCCCTGAATTGCAGCGCCGATTGCGACAACCTCGTCAGGGTTGACACCCCTGTGAGGCTCCTTGCCAAAAAATTCCTGGACCTTTTGCTGAACTCGAGGCATGCGGATCATTCCGCCGACAAGTATAACCTCGTCGATTTCGTTGCGGGAAAGGCCGGCGTCCTTGAGTGCCTGCTGCATGGGGGGGAGCAGCCTGTCTATGAGGTCCTCCACCATTGCTTCGAGCTTGGCCCTGCTCAGCTTGATGTTCATGTGCTTGGGCCCGGAAGCGTCCGCGGTTATGAAGGGCAGGTTTATTTCGGTCTCCATTGTAGTCGAAAGTTCGATTTTCGCCCGCTCCGCGGCCTCCTTCAGTCTCTGAAGGGCCATCTTGTCAGTCCTGAGGTCAATGCCGTAGTCTTTTTTGAACTCGGTAGCCAGCCAGTCGATAACCCGCTGATCGAAGTCCTCCCCGCCCAGGTGGGTATTGCCGTTGGTAGATTTAACCTCGAATACCCCTTCGCCGATTTCCAGGATGGAGATGTCGTAAGTGCCGCCCCCGAGGTCGAACACGGCGATCTTTTCGTCTTTTTTCTTATCCAGGCCGTAGGCCAGTGAGGCCGCGGTCGGTTCGTTGATGATGCGCAAGACGTTCAAGCCCGCGATTTTGCCGGCGTCCTTGGTGGCCTGCCTCTGGCTGTCATTGAAATAGGCGGGCACCGTAACGACGGCATCGGTGACTTTTTCCCCCAGGTAATCCTCCGCCGTCTGCTTCATCTTCATCAGGATAAAAGCCGAGATCTCCGTCGGGCTGTAATCACGTCCCCTGATCCGGAGGTGGGCGTCTCCGTTGGAAGCACGAACGATCTTGTAAGGAAGAACTTTTGTATCTTCCTGGACTTCCTTTGTTTCGAACTTGCGGCCGATAAGCCTCTTTACGGCGGACACCGTATTTTCGGGATTGGTTATCGCCTGCCGCTTGGCAACCTGCCCGACCAGCCGCTCACCGCTCTCGGTCATTGCCACCATGGAAGGAGTTATCCGGCTGCCTTCCGCATTGGTCAAAACCTTCGGCTCCTTTCCCTCCATGATTGCTACCACTGAATTGGTAGTCCCGAGGTCGATTCCAATAACTTTACTCATTATAATTGCCTCCTTAGGTAACCAGTTTAGTACACCTTAGCAGAGCGTTGACTCGTTTATGGCCGCTCCTGGGGGTGTGTTGCCAGTTTATCAAGCATCGTCCTTCGCATTCCTTGACACCCCCACCCTCGCAGGTCTGAGGAGCCTGTCTCTCAAAGTGAAGCCTTTTTGAAATTCCCTTGTTACGGTCATATCGGGATATTCCGAACTTTCCTCCTGGACGACCGCCTCATGCCGATTAGGGTCGAAAATCTGGCCCACCGATTCGAAAGGGGCAGCGCCGAACTTGGCAAAAACGTCCATGAAGCTCTTGAACGTCATCCTCACGCCATCGAGGAGACCTTTGCAGTTTTCGTCCTTTTGGCCGTGATCGATTGCCCGCTCAAGGTTGTCTATGACCTCGATGAGCTGCCTCATGAGGCTTTCATTGGCGTAGGCTATTCCCTCGGACTTCTCCCTCTCGAGCCGTTTTCTGGTGTTGTCCAACTCCGCGGCAAGCCTCAGGGTACGGTCCTGCGCCTGTTTGAGCTCCTCCTGGCACTTTGAGAGAAGCTGCGGGCTATCTTCAGAGTTTTCCGAAGCCCCAACCTGTGGTTGTTTTTCATCCCCCTGGCAGCAGCAACTTTCGCTCGTCGACTTTTTTCCAACAGATATCAATCTGGTCCCTCCATTTCACGCCACTCAGAATTCCAAACAATATAAGCTGATTTTTGGGCAAATGTGACGTGCTCACCGCGAAAAGTTATCATCGGGAACTTCAATTAGCTGGCTTAAAAATTTGGCCGTAAACTCGACAATCGGGATAATCCTGGAGTAATCCATACGCAGGGGACCAAGCACTCCGAGCACGCCGAAAGGAGTTTCTCCCCGCCAGTAAGGAGACGATACAAGGCTCATCTCCTCCCATCCCTCCAGTTCGCCCTCCGTTCCGAGAATTATCTGGATTCCCGTGGAAGCCTTCAATGTCTCGTCGAGAAGCCGCACCATCCTGGATTTATCCTCGAAGGCCTGAAGCATCCGCCTCATTGCCTCCACGTCGGCGAACTCCGGGTTGTCAAGGAGATTGGTCCGGCCCTCTATGTAGATATCGCTTTCATCGATCGTATCCTGGATTGCCCGCTGAGCCATCTTCAGGGCACGCGTAAAAAGCTGGTCGAAGAGCACTTTCTCGGTCGCCATTTCCTCCAGGATGCGTTCCTTTATCCTGGATATCGGCACATTCTGGAGCAGCTCGTTGACGTACAGGCTGTATTTGTCCAGCTCCGGCTGGCTGATTTCTTCGTCTGATTCGATATTTGTCTGATTGACCATGCCTGCCCGGGAAATAAGAATTACCTTGATATTGTACGGGCCCAGCCGAAGGAATTCGATATGTTTAAACGACGTGAGCGAAAGCTTGGGCCAGAGTACGACTCCAGCCTGCCTGCAAAATACGGAAAGCAGTCTGGACGTCCTGCGCAGCAGATCCCTCATGTCTCGGGGCTTATTTTGCAATGCATCGCGAATCCGATCTTTCTCCAACCCGGCCAGCTGCCTTGACTGCATTATCGAATCCAGGTATAGGCGCAGGCCCTTGACTGTCGGAATCCGGCCGGCAGACGTGTGCGGCTGGTGAAGCAGCCCCATTTCCTCGAGATCGGCCATAACGTTGCGGATAGTGGCCGGGCTGACATTCATGGCGCCTCTTTTGGAAATGGTCCTGGACCCGACCGGCTCGCCGGTTTCGATATAGTCGGTGATAACGGCTTCCAGGACAGACTGATCACGTTGCGTAAGCTTGATCAAACGTAAACTCCTCGTATTGGTAGCACTCACTCCAAAAGAGTGCTAAAAAAAACTAGTGCTGTTTCACTCTTTTGTCAAGACGCAACATAAGAAAACTTAAGCAATTTCCTTAATAACACCTGCGAGATAGTGCCGTCCACCCTCCAGTCGGCAAGTGGGTCCTTTGCGCTTTTAACCAGGCATGGAGTGCTCCCGGCGTTTACAAAAGGCTGGGCTTTTATAATGAGTCTCACCCACGGTTTGCGGCAATCCGAGGCGACCCGTGCCGGGCCGAACAGAGCTGGAGTCGGTTCGGCACCCTCAGAGACCGCGATAAACCATTGGAAACCGGCAAGTTCGGAATTGGAAGTATGGCTGAACGGGTTGGAGCAAATCGCAAGCGGCACCTGCCCAAGCGGAGAAAAGGTCTTCTCTTCAACCTTTCTGCTCGCCGGCATTATGCTCTGAGTTGCCCTGATCGCATTATCCCGCAAAATCCTTTAAGAAGATCCAGCACCCTTGCCGCGCAGTCCTCCGTCAGGCTGCCGCAGCCGCAAGCAGGGGTAAAAAGCGAATGGGCGAGTATTTTTTCGAGCCCCATACCGCCCTGAACGAGCTCCCGGGCCTGTGCGATCCACCGCCCGGCCAGACTTTCCGGGGTCTCGGCCCAAATCGTTTCGGCGTCTGAGGTAGGGACTACGCCCCAAGCCATGTTGCCGCCCCTGGCAATGAAATCGACATATTCTTTCCTGTAAAGGACGAACTTGTCAAAATAGCCGTAGGAATCGAAATTGATGATGTCCAGATTCGACTGGAACGCCAGCAGCCAGTCGGTGTTGGCGCAGATGTGAATCCCGGCGATTCCTCCAGCCGCATGGATTGCATCGGCCACTTCGGCTAAAAGCTTCACGACGAGTTCGGCGGACACGGTTATGAAGGCAGAAGAGCCGAACCCCGCGAGTCCAGGTTCGTCAAGGAAAATTATCACAGGTACCCCGAAGGTCCTCATGATCTCGATCTGCCACCTGGCCCTGAAGCCGAGGAGCTTCGGGACAATGTCGAGAAAGCGTTCATCGTATATGAGGGCGCGTCCGCTCTGGTCCTTTATGCCGCACAGAAAGGTAAACGGCCCGGTTATCTGTCCTTTCAGGGCTCGAAAGGGCAGACCGGCGCTCCTTACGGTATCCAGAAAACGGCGGAAGGTTGTGCTGGTTTGTTCCCCCATTCGGAAGAGCGAATCATCCACTTTGAGAGAACCATCTTCGATCGCGAGGTATTGTCCGTAGAAAAGCAGGGACTCCTCGTCGAATTTGACCGTATCGGACCTCACAAACTGTTTGCCCTCTTCGGTGACAAGCCCGGGCAGCCCCTCGATATACTGCGCCATCATCTGCTCGGCGGGATATATCGGCAACTGGGGCCATGCGGGAATTTCGGGCGCAGCCTGCAGTGCAAGGTCGATTGCCGTTTCACGGTCGGTTTGAGGCATGCTGCCTATGAGGGTGGCGGACCCGAGTCCCTGGAAGGTTTTCAACGGGCGGCTCCTTTCAATCGTGAACTTATGGTTTAAATTAATAGGCGCGTCAGTGCGCTTTCAAATCAGGACAAAGCCATTAACCCGGCAATTCGGAAATAATCCCATCTCCTATGGGTATCAAGTTTTATTTGCTTTTCGCTCTTTCACTGTTTTACAAATAGGGCAACTTTATAACCCAGGGGAGGAATTATGGCCGAGGATCTAAAGAAAATGTATCGCACGGTGATGGAGGACCATTTCCCGAATTCTTTGCGCATAAGCTTCGGAGACCAGGCGCTCGTATACAGAAAGCGCTCATGGAAGTTTGAGGACGAAAAATCCGGTGAGTTGATTGAAAAGGGCCTCCGCTACGGGGAAAACCCCGGCCAGGAAGCGGCCCTCTATGAACTGGTCGGCGGAAATCTGATGCTGGGCGCCTGCCGGTTTATCGATCCCGGAAACGGCCTGGTCAGTGCCATTGACGAGGCTGACATGCTCCAGGAGGGAAAGCATCCCGGAAAGATCAATCTGACGGACCTGGACAACGGGCTAAATATACTGAAATATTTAATGGATAAGCCAGCCGCGGTAATTCTGAAGCATAACAATCCCTGCGGCGCCGCCCTTGGCGCCAGCCTGACCGAGGCATACCACCGCGCAAACCGGGCCGACCGGATTGCCGCTTTCGGTGGATGTCTGGTGCTCAACCGCCCGGTCGACAAGGCTACCGCGCAACTTATTTCTGAAAACTACCTCGAAGTGGTCGCCGCTCCCGATTTTGAGGAAGGATCTTTGGCCGTTCTCAAAAAGAGGCCCAACCTGCGCATCATCCAGATATCCAGGATAGAGCGCCTCAGGGATTACATCGAAATGCGCTTCGTCGATTTCAAGCCGCTTATCGACGGCGGCCTGATCGTGCAGCAGTCGCCGCTCAACAAGATCAGGAGCGGCGGGGATTTCAAATTGGCTGAAACCACCTGGCAGGGCAAAACTTATAAAATCAGCAGAGAGCCGACCGAACAGGAAATGGCGGACCTGCTTTTCGGGTGGTTTGTCGAACAGGGAGTGACATCGAACTCGGTTCTATACATAAAAGACGAATGTACGGTAGGAATTGGAACGGGGGAACAGGACCGCGTCGGGGTGGCTGAAATCGCCGTCTATAAGGCCTACCAGAAATATGCCGACGCGCTCTGTTTCGACAGGCACAAGATCCCGTACAAAGACCTGGAACTCGCCATCGATAAGGGTGAGCGCCCCAGGGAGCAAAAAGAGGAAATCGACACCCTTACCTGCGAGGCCAGGGCGGGCCTTGCAGGCGCGGCAATGATTTCCGACGCCTTTTTCCCATTCAGGGACGGCGTCGACGTCGGAATCCGCCAGGGCATAAAATCGATCGTTCAGCCGGGCGGCTCGATAAGGGACTGGGAGGCGATCGAAGCCTGCAATGAAGCCGGAGTCACAATGGTGTTAACAGGACAAAGGGCGTTCAGGCACTAATCCGGATGCTCCATGGCAGCGGACGGATGCGCACCGATTGATTTGTCTTGAGTGTGCGCGCCTTTACGATATTCGTTGTAAGCTGGCGGGCTCACATATCATACCTGGTCGTATTGCCTTAGCAGGGGGTGAAAAATGGAAGTTCCCGATCTGTCCCACAAGGGTTACAGGGTCGATGCAGACGGTTTTCTGCTGGACCCCGGGGAATGGGATGCCAAGTTCGCGGAGGGCCTTGCCCCATCCGTCGGTATTCCAGCCGGATTGACGTCACAGCACTGGTATGTAATCAACTTCATCCGGGAAAGCTTTGCGGTAAACGACACATGCCCGACGATCTATGAAATCTGCAGGGCCCACGGCCTGCGTTTGGCCGACCTCAAGAGACTTTTCCCGACCGGTTATCTGAGGGGTGCGTGCAGGCTTTCAGGCCTGACATACTCGGAGGAACCCGCTCATTCCTCGTGGCTGCCCCGCCAACGACCGGCGAGGGTTTTGAAGACCCCCAGGGAGAGAATTTACCGTGTGGACATACACGGGTTTCTCATCGACCCGTCCGAATGGGACGAGGATTACGCGGTTTTCAAGGCGCTCGAGATGAAGATGGCCCGCTTAAATGACGATCACTGGAAGATATTGAATTCTATTCGAAAAAAGTTCGAGGAAACCGGGACTGTCCCAACCGTATATGAAACCTGCGAAATGAACCAGATTGAACTCGAAGACCTGGAATCCCTCTTTCCGGACGGGTATCACAGGGGAGCGGTGAAAATTGCCGGCCTTAGAGTGAGATAGCCAACACTGAGCGGCAAGCAGAAAAAACAACCGCTCGGAGGATGGAACATCGTATTGAAAGTCCCCCTTTTCGGAGGGGGACTTTAGCAACAGAGATCAAATCAGCAAATCAAAATCCAGCCGTCCCCGGATTCGGATGACACAGGGCGCCGCCCCTGACGGGGCCGGACGACGAGGCGGCCTCGGCGCCTGTATCGGTTCGCCGCGGATCACTTTTCACCACACTCCTCATAATGCTTCCGGCCGACAAACTTATCGGAGGGCAAATCAGCCGTGCTCCAGCCTCCGCCCAGGGCTTCGACCAGGAGCACGTCAGCGTTCAAGCGGCGGCCCAGGATGTTAATGGCGGTCAACTCGTTGGTGAGCGCTATGGTTTGAGTAACTATGACATCCAGAGCGCTTGCTGTTCCAGCCTTGTAGTGATTAATGGTTATATCCAGGTTTTTTTTTGCCGAATCGACCGCGGCATCCGAAGCCTGCGCTTCCTGCTCCAGAATACGCAGTGCGGCCAGGTTATCTTCGACCTGCTGGAACGCGGTGAGTACGGCTTCACGGTAAGTGGCCACACTCGCATCATAAGCCTGGCGAGCCTGTTCGGTCTGAGCACGCCTGAGCCCCCCGTCGAACAAAGTTTGCTGAAGCACGCCCGGTCCGAGCGTCCAGAATCGGCTGGGCCACGTAAACCACTGGGCAACAGTGGAGGCCTGGAACCCGCCGGTTGCACTGAGAGTAACGGTGGGATAATAAGCGGCTTCGGCCACTCCTATCTGGGCATTTGCGGCCGAGGCCTGTCTTTCCGCGGCGGCAATATCAGGCCTGCGTTCGAGAAGTTCCGAAGGTATGCCCGAAGGTATGGCCGGGGGCACCGTATCGAGCGGACTTGGAGGGATGGTCAATTCCGACGGGGCCTTACCCATGAGGATTGCGATTGCGTGCTCCATCTGCGCCCGCAAAACGCCCGTATCGATCAGCTGGGCCTCGGCCGTATCGAGCTGAGTTTGTGCGGTCAGCACATCGGAGCGGGCTGCCACGCCTGTTGCATACCGGTTTTTCGTCAGATCGAGAAATTTCCGGTAGGCGTCCACCGTCTCAGTCAACAATTTGTTCTGGGCATCCAATGTGCGGAGCTGGAAATAGTCCTGGGCGAGCAGAGCCTGCGCGCTGAGGCGAACTCCTTCCAGGTCGGCGGCGCTGGCCCGGGCGCTTGCCTTACTTGACTCGACCTGCCGGCGAACCTTGCCCCAGAGGTCGAGTTGCCAGGTCACCGCGCCATCAAGGGAGAAATCAGAGTTGGCAAAAGATGCCGCGACGGTTCCGGGGGTATTGCTGGTAAGAGCTGACCCCACGCCACCCGGGGCACGCGCGGATTGGCGGGACCGAGAGACAGTGGGGCCCGCGGTGACCGTGGGAAAATAAGCCGCGCGGGCGGCCTGAACCAGGGCGAGGGCCTGCCTGTACTGAGCTTCAGCCACTGCAAGGTTCTGGTTCGAGATATTGACCTGTTCCTCAAGCGCATTCAATTGAGGATCATTATATATGGTCCACCATGTCCCGCGAGGAACATGGTCCTGGGGCTGTGCTTTTTTCCAGCCCTCAAGTTCCTTGTAAGAGGCCGGGGTGTCGACCTTTGGCTTGACGTAATCCGGGCCCACCATACACGCGGAGAGGGTAATAAGCAGCAAAGCCGCTGCCGGCTCAATTAGTTTTATTCGCGCCATGCGTTCACCTATTCACCGGCATCCGTTGTCCGCCTTCCGCGGTCTTTTGACCTTCGCTCTAAAAGCCAGAGCCGCATTCGGTCCATATAGAGGTAGATGACCGGGGTAGTAAAAAGCGTTAACATCTGGCTGAAAATCAGGCCGCCCACGATGGATATACCGAGCGGCCGCCGCAGCTCGAACCCGACGCCTTTGCCGAGCGCCAGGGGCAGGGCTCCCAGGAGCGCGGCCATCGTGGTCATCATGATAGGCCGGAAGCGCAGCAAACATGCCTGATAAATCGCCTCGGCAGGGGTCTTGCCATCCTTTCGTTCAGCTTCCAGGGCAAAATCGACTATCATGATGCCATTTTTTTTCACAAGGCCGATCAAAAGGATAATTCCGATTACTGCAATCAGGCTGAGATCGGTTTGGCAGATGAGCAGGGCGACAAGGGCGCCTACGCCTGCGGATGGAAGCGTGGAAAGGATGGTGACCGGGTGGATGTAGCTTTCGTAGAGCACTCCGAGCACTATGTAGACCGAAATCAGCGCCGCCAGGATCAGGATTGGTTCGTTGGCGAGAGAGGCCTGGAAGGCCTGGGCCGTACCCAGAAAAGTACCACGAATGGTGGCCGGTATTCCCAATTTCGAAGCTGCCGACTCAATGGCCTGAACTGCGTCCCCGAGGGCCACACCGGCGGCCAGGTTGAAGGAGACCGTAACCGCCGGGAACTGTCCCGCATGGTTGACGGATAGAGATGTGCTGGACTGTTTGTATTTGGTGAATAAGCTCAACGGGACTTCGGACCCGGTGGAGGAGTGAACATAAACATCACGCAGAGTTTCCGGCCGTTGCCAAAAACGTGGAGCGAACTCCATTATGACATGATACTGGTTTAACGGGGTGTAGTTGATAGCGACCTGACTCTGTCCGAAAGCGCCATAGAGGGTGCTATCGATGAGCTGCGCGGAGATTCCAAGACGCGAGGCGGTGGTGCGGTCGATCTCCAGCCGGGATTGGTTCCCCATGTTTTGCTGATCGCTGCTGGCATCCACCAACTGGGGAAGTCTAAGCGCCTGCTCCAGTACGCGGGGCGCCCATGTAGTGAGGTCCGCCAGGTTATCGCCCCGAAGGGTGTATTGATATGCGGCGTTGCTCGACATGCCGCCGATCCGCAGTTCCTGGACCGCTTGAAGATAGGTGGGGGCGCCGGCTACCTGGGCGAGGCTTTTGCGCAACCGCCCGATAATCTCCGTCGCGGTTGCCTGCCGCTCTTCGAAAGGCTTGAGCGCAATGAACATTCGCGCGGTGTTTGTAGTGGAACCGCCGGGTCCTCCCCCGCCGGTAAAGCCGGTCACATCGGCGACATCGGGATCGGATCTGATGATGTCTACCACTTCCGTCAATTTCTTACTCATGGCCTGAAATGAAATATCCTGGGACGCCTGCATACGGCCGCTGATGCGTCCGGTGTCCTGCTCCGGGAAAAAGCCCTTGGGGATGTACCAGAACAACAGAACATTGGTGCCGAGCGTGAACACGGTAATGAAGAGCATAGTGAGAGAATGCCGGAGGGCCCAGCGCAGGCTTTTGTCGTAAGTGCTCCGCATATGGTCGAATATCCACTCCGTAGCCCTGTAGAGAAGACCATGAGAGTGGGTTGTTTCCTTCCTGAGGAAGGTTGCGCACATCATCGGAGTTGTTGTAAGGGAGACGACAAGAGAGATCAGTATGGCCACGGAAAGAGTGACCGCGAACTCACGGAACAAACGGCCCACCATTCCCCCCATCAATAAAATGGGAATGAATACGGCGACCAGGGAAATGCTCATCGACAGCACGGTGAAGGCGATCTCGCGTGCGCCCCGCAGGGAGGCCTGCATGGGAGACAGCCCTTGTTCCATGTACCGGGTGATATTTTCGAGCACAACGATAGCATCGTCCACCACAAACCCGGTGGCGACGGTAAGGGCCATGAGAGAGAGGTTATCCAGGCTGTAGCCGCAAAGATACATGACCCCGAAGGTGCTTATTAGCGAGACTGGAACGGCGATGCCCGGAATGATTGTGGCGCGCAGGTTTCTCAAGAAGGCGAACACCACGAGAATGACGAGTATGCCCGATATTATGAGCGTATACTCGACATGGCGAAGAGAACCGCGGATGGGTGGGCTCCGATCCAGGACCACCGACAGATCGGCGCTCTGGGGTATCATGGCCGAAAGCTGCGGCAGCATTGCGCGGACCCGGTCCACGGTCGCGATAATGTTTGCCCCGGGCGATCGGAACAGGACAAGCATTACGGCTGGCTTGCCGCTTACCGAGCCTGCCGTCCGCAGGTCTTCAACCGAATCCTCCACGGTCCCGAGGTCCGAGAGGCGGACTGGGGAGCCGTTTTGATAACGTACGATGATGGGGCGGTATTCCTCGGCTTTATGCAGTTGATCGTTGCATTGGATTTCCAGGGTTTCGGACCCATTGGCAAACCGTCCCTTGGGCCGTGTTACGCTGGTGGTTCGCAATACGTTGGCAGTTTCATCCAGGCCGATCCCGTAGTTGTTCAATGGTCCGGGGTCCAATTCCACCCGTACGGCGGGCAAAGACCCTCCTCCCACAAATACCTGGCCAATGCCTTCAACCTGCGCGAGCTTTTGTTGAAGTATCGTCGAGGCTGCATCGTACATTTGCGCCTTACTCACAATTTGGGAAGTGAGCGCGAGGATGAGGATCGGCGCATCCGCAGGATTGACCTTGCGGTAGTTCGGATTGCTCGGCAGGTTGGTGGGCAGGTAACTGCGCGCCGCATTGATCGCGGCCTGCACGTCGCGAGCTGCGCCGTCGATGTTTCGGTCCAGGTCGAACTGGAGAGTGATGGACGTCGAGCCCAGAGAGCTGGACGAGGTCATCTCGGCAACCCCGGCAATATGTCCGAGCTGCCGTTCAAGCGGAGCAGCCACGGATGTAGCCATAGTCTCGGGGTCCGCTCCAGGCAGGCCCGCCGATACGCTGATCGTGGGAAAATCGACCTGTGGCAGTGGTGATACGGGCAGGAAACGAAACGCGACAATTCCGGCCAGAGTCATTCCCAAAGTCAGAAGGGTAGTGGCGACAGGGCGTCGTATGAAAATCTCGGAGAAGTTCATGCCGAGCCCGCCCCGCCGTCATCACCGGAATTTTTGGAACGAACCCTGCTCAGGCGTCTGGCCAGCCTGTCGAACCACAGGTAAATGACGGGAGTAGTGTAAAGAGTGAGTATCTGGCTGATAATAAGGCCACCCACTATGGAGATGCCCATGGGCCTGCGCAGCTCGGAGCCCAGCCCGGTTCCCATGGCCAGGGGAAGCGCGCCAAGAATGGCAGCCATCGTGGTCATCAAGATTGGCCGGAACCTGAGCAAACTGGCCTGATAAATGGCCTCGATCGGTTCCTTCCCCTCTTTTCGCTCGGCCTCAAGGGCGAAGTCCACCATCATGATGCCGTTTTTCTTAACGATTCCTATCAACAGGATAAGGCCGATCAGCGCGATCACGCTGAACTCGGAGCGAAAGAGCAGCAGCGCCAGCAAGGCCCCTACACCCGCGGAAGGCAGCGTCGAAAGTATTGTAATCGGGTGTATATAGCTTTCGTACAATACCCCGAGCACGATGTAGACCGTTATAAGCGCGGCCAGTATGAGGATGGGTTCGTTGGCCAGGGCAGCCTGAAAAGCCAGGGCAGTTCCCTGAAAGCTTTGTTGAATGCTGGTAGGCATGCCCAGTTTAGCCGAGGTTGCCTGGATAGC
The DNA here is from genome assembly GCA_050008735.1 of Syntrophobacteraceae bacterium. Taxonomy (GTDB): domain Bacteria; phylum Desulfobacterota; class Syntrophobacteria; order Syntrophobacterales; family Syntrophobacteraceae; genus SbD1. The sequence goes on along the minus strand of JBEKMB010000041.1, from coordinate 21,594 downwards.
GTTAACCGCTTCTCCCAGCGAGGTCCCCGGGGCCAGATTGAACGAGACGGTCGTGGCCGGGAATTGCCCCTGGTGGCTGATAACAAGCGGTCCGGTCGTTCTTGAAAAACGCGTGACCGCGCTCAAGGGGACCTGCCCCTGCGGGCCGGTGGTGACCGCGGTCCCGGTCGCATTCGTCCCGGCCGCGGTCGTCCCCGTTGCAGTCGTCACGTTTGCAGTCCTGCCCGTTGCAGACGTCACAGCCGCGGTCGTCCCCGTTGCACCCGTGCCTGCCCCAGTCGTCCCGGTTGCAACTACGGTCCCTGTCGGGATGTAGATATCCTGGAGCTTATCGGGGCTTTGCTGAAATTCGGGTTTGACCTCGAGGACGACACGATACTGGTTCAACTGGGTGAAAATGGTCGATATCTGCCGCTGGCCGAAAGCATCGTAGAGAGTATCGTCTATAAGCTGAGTGGAGATCCCGAACCGGGAAGCAGTGCTGCGGTCGATTTCCAGCCGTGCCTCACGTCCCTGGTCCTGTTGATCGCTGCTGACATCTCGAAGCTCCGGCGATTCTCTGAGCGCATCGACGAACTTGGGGGTCCAGGTGTTCAATTCGGTAATATTGGGGTCCTCGAGGCTGTACTGAAATTGCGTCCGGCTTACCCGGTCTTCCACCGTAAGGTCCTGTACCGGCTGCATGTACAGGTTGATGTCTTTTAGTTTTGCCAGTGCCGGCTGGAGGCGGCGAATTACCTCGCTTGCGCTTATGTGCCGCTCTTCGAGCGGTTTCAGGTTTATCAGGACCCTGCCGGAGTTCAGAGTAATATTGGTTCCGTCTATTCCGATGAATGTGGACAGGCTTCGGACCGCGGGGTCTTCAAGAATTATTTTTGCAAGGGTCTGTTGTCTTTCCGCCATGGCTGCAAAAGAGATCCATTGCGGGGCCTCCGAGATGCCCAGAATAATGCCGGTGTCCTGGACAGGGAAAAAGCCTTTGGGGACAATAATATACAGAAATACGGTGAATACCAGGGTCGCCGCCGCCACCAGCAGGGTGGCAGTCTGCCTGTCGAGCACCCAACGCAGCGTCTTTCCATAGAACCCGACAATCCTGTCGTATGCCTTCTGGGATCGGCGGTAGAGCCTTCCCTGTTCTTCCTCGGGAGTGTGGCGCAAAAGCCGGGCGCACATCATGGGCGTCAGTGTCAGGGAGACGACGGCCGAGATCAGGATTGTAACGCCAAGAGTGACGGCGAACTCACGAAAAAGCCTTCCAACGACGTCACCCATGAAAAGCAGGGGAATGAGAACGGCAATAAGTGAAATCGTCAGTGACATGATCGTGAAGGCGATCTGCTCTGAACCCTTCATGGCGGCCTGAAGGGGTGAATCCCCCTGTTCGATGTAGCGAGCCACATTTTCGATCATGACAATGGCGTCATCGACGACAAAACCCGTGGAAATGGTGAGGGCCATCAGGGAAAGGTTATTGAGGCTGAATCCGAGCAGATACATTACCCCAAAGGTGCCGACCAGGGACAATGGGACGGCGACGCTGGGGATGATGGTTGCCTTAAGATTTCGCAAAAACAGGAATATCACCATGACAACCAGCACTACGGCCAGCATCAGTTCGAACTGAACGTCGTCGACTGAGCCCCGAATTGTGGTAGTGCGGTCAGTCAGGACCTGAACGTGCACGGCCGAAGGCAAAGTGCTCTGCAACTGGGGCATCAGCCTCTTTACCCTGTTGACGACGTCTATTACGTTAGCTCCCGGCTGTCTCTGAATATTGACTATCACCGCGGGGGTATCATTCATCCAGGCGGCCTGGTTCACGTTCTCGGCGCCATCGATCGCGTCGGCGACGTCGGACAAAAATACCGGCGCGTTGTTGCGGTAGGCGATGATCAGAGGAAGGTATTCCTTGCTGGTCAGAAGCTGATCGTTTGCCCCTATGATTGAAGACTGCCGCGGGCCGTCGAATGCGCCTTTGGCCTGATCGACGTTTGCGGCGGCAATAGCTATTCGAAGGTCTTCCAGGCTCAGGCCGTAGGCAGACAGCGCGGTGGGGTTAGCCTGAATCCGCACGGCGGGCCTCTGACCGCCGCTTATACTTACCAGCCCGACGCCTGGCAATTGGGAGATCTTCTGCGCAAGCCTCGTGTCGGCCAAATCTTCGACTTTGGGCAGAGAAAGAGTGTCCGAGGTGAGCGCCAGCGTCAGGATCGGTGCGTCAGCCGGGTTGACCTTGCTGTAGACCGGCGGGGTTGGAAGGTTCGGAGGCAGAAAGGTGGCCGCGGCGTTGATGGCCGCCTGCACCTCCTGCTCGGCGACGTCAAGGCTCAGGTCCAGGCTGAACTGGAGTATAATAACGGAGCTGCCGCTCGAGCTGTTGGAGATCATTTGTTTTAGACCCGGCATTTGCCCAAACTGACGTTCGAGCGGCGCGGTAACCGTTGATGCCATAACGTCAGGGCTGCCGCCGGGGAAAAAGGTCAGTACCTGGATAATGGGATAATCCACCTGAGGCAGGGCGGAAACCGGCAGTTGATGGTATGCTACCGCGCCGGCAAGGAGAATGGCAGCCATCAGCAGCGTGGTCGCAACCGGCCGCAGGATGAAGATTCGTGAAGGATTCATCAATTACCCTTACCGGAGGAATCCGGTCCTTGCGTCTGCACTTCGACCTTGCTGCCTTCTTTCAGCCTCTCGGCGCCCTCCACCACGACGAGATCAATAGGTGAAACCCCTTCTTCAATGGATACGATGTCTCCTTCATAGATCCCGATCTTGACCCATCGCACCGTTACGGTCTGGTCCTCCTTTACGAGGTAGACATATGTCCCCCTTGAGCTTCGCTGTATCGCGGCAGAGGGAACCACCGTCACGCCGCGCATGGTTTCCATAAGCAGGCTTGCGTTTACGAACTGATTTGGAAACAAAGCACCATCTTCATTTGTGAACACGGCTTTGAGTCGGATCGTACCGGTGGTGGTATCGACCTGATTATCTGCTGTAAGTAATTTACCCGCGGCAATTTTTTGCTTTTGCCCACGATCGAAAGCTTCGACCTGCAGGCTTTCTCCGGACTTGAGTTTCTTCAAAACAGACAGCAAGCTGTCTTGCGGAATGGGAAAAATGACCGTAATTGGCTGCTCCTGGGTAATCACGGCTATCCCGGTGGTGTCGGTTGTGTGAACGATGTTTCCGGGGTCCACGAACCGCAGTCCGATTCGCCCGGTGAATGGGGAAGTGATATGCGTAAAGCCCAGATTAATTTTGGCGCTTTGGACCAATCCCTCGTCCAGCTTGACCGCTCCTTCGTACTGATGCACCAGATATACCTGGGTGTCCCGCTGCTGCAGTGCTATCGAATCCTGAGCGGCAAGGGCCTCGTAGCGCTTCAAGTCTATTCTGGCGTTTTCGAGCAGCGCCTTGTCCCTTGCCAATTGGCCCTCCGCCTGGAGCAGCGTCGCTTCGAACGGCCGTGGGTCTATCTCCACCAGCAGAGTCCCTTTTTTTACAACATCACCCTCCTTGAAAGGGACCTGCATGACCTGCCCGTCGACCTGCGAATGTACGGTGGCCGTATATAGAGCTGTGACTGTCCCCAGCCCCGTAATATAGGCATGGACATCTCCCTGTTTTGCGGCGATTGCAACAACCGGAAATTTCGGTTGAAAGGCAGGCCCCTGCGCGCCTGCGCGAGTACCATTGCCGATAAACATGTACCCGGCGTAGACGCCCAGAGCCAATAGAAGTGCCGCAATTACCCCAATCCGCAATGATCTTCGTCCGGCAGGAGCTTTTGTCGCCGGGCACTTCTGTTTATCTCCGGTATTTAATGGGAACGACATTGTCATTGCCTCGCCCTAGATATCTTACGAATGTGGGTTTTGACCCTGAAAAAACCAGTGCGGAGCAAACCACAATGCTCCACTTGCTTAAACTGCTCAAATAACATCCGAGTATCGAACGTCACGATCTGGAGGCCTTTTACCACTTCCAGCCACCAGGCCGCAAGCACAGTAAACGGACCCCGCGATCTTGCCCGGTTGACGGCCAAATTCGGAATTGTTCTAAAGAGTTCTCAATCTGTCAATCTGTTTTACTTTTCTTAACAAAGGCTAGTTTCGGCGAGACATTTTGAGGGCGTGGAGACTCCGGCGGGCCTTGGGGACCGCGTCCCTACCCGGCGAAAGTCCAAACGCCGGAAGAAGATTGACAGGCCCCACAGCGTGGATTTTTCGCTCCCCCACGCTGCATGTCGATTTGCTGATCAGGGATAAAATCCCTTTTTTGAAGTCGAAAATTCCGAATCGGGATGTGCCGTCGTCCGTCCGGTCTCGCCGGACGGACGCTAATCCAGAAAAGAACCGCAGTAATGCCGATAATCTCACCTGCGAGGTGCAAGCGCGGCCGCAAACAGGTCAATATGGACCGCGCGGCGATTCCCGGCGCATGCATAAGAAGTCTCAGGCCGATCCGTTCGGCGGAGGCAATCGAACTCAGTCAAGCCGGTTTTCCTTCGGGCCGTCCAAGGCTTTTGCAAGCAGTTTGATTATTCCCAGTGAAACAGGCTCAAAACATCCAATATCTCTTACCTGGTAACACGTTAGCGGCGGGTGTTTCCGGCCCCTGGTTATCCGCACTGCATCGCCGCATGTGATAACGCTCGAAGAAAAGTACCCTTTGGCCCTTTTTTCTATCCAGAACCAATCCCTGGTTTGCCTTTCCTCCCACACTTTTCCATTTCTGCTTGTCATTCAGTGCCCCCCTTTCAGGGATTTGACCTTTACGGATTATTCAGCGTGCATCCGAATCACGACAGATTTGTGTGAGATATTACAACGGCGGAAGTTACAAATAGGTAACAAAGAAACCTGGGCGTGCATCAGCCCGCAGACTTTTCTCGAGCAAATCCCGGGCGGTTTTTCGACCGAACCGGAGTCACGATACAGATCATCTCTAATCTCCGCAGGAAATCGAGATGGTTATTGATAATCCTGCCTGATTGCAAAGGACCGGCACTATGCTGCGCGGCGATTCCACGAGATTGAGAGTTTTTCTCGCTGGGCCGTCGCTCACGCAAAAAAGAGCCCCCCGCACAAACAAAAAAGGACGGGGGGCATAAATAAGCTGATTAAAAGATCCCAATCTTCCCGTTGGCCGCAAGATCCAATCTTCAATGTTTCATTACATGAGTGTTTATCTTCGGCGTCCACCTCCGCCGCCACGACCGCCACCGCCACGACCGCCGCCGCGACCACCACCACCGCCACGACCGCCGCCGCCACGCACGCCGCCGCGACCACCACCGCCGCCACGACCGCCACCGCCACGCACGCCGCCGCGACCACCGCCACCACGACTGCCACCGCCACGCACGCCGCCGCGACTACCGCCGCCACGCGTTCCACCGCGCCCGACGCTACCGGTCCCGCGACCACCGCCACCGCGCGTTCCGCCGCGTCCGACGCCACCGGTCCCTCGACCACCGCCACCGCGCGTTCCGCCACGTCCGACACTACCGGTCCCGCGACCACCGCCGCCGGCACGCGTTCCGCCACGTCCGACGTTACGACCAGCAGCCCCTCGGCCTGCGACATTACGGGCGCTTGTAGTCCTGAAGTTTCTATTGAAGTTGGCATTCCTCCTATTGATATTAATATTTCGATTCACATTGACATTCATAGATCCGCGGCCCCAGTTCCAGGACCCCCAGCCCCAGCCCCAGGCCGCTCCTACGCCCACAGCTCCCCAAAATCCAAATCCAATTCCAACGCCAAGGGCCACTCCCGGCCAAACGGGGTAATATGCGAAGGGAGGATACGCAGGCCACCACCAGGACCCATAGACAACCGCCGGGTCGTAGCGGGGCACATAAACAACTTCAGGATTTGCAGGTTCGATTTCGTAGACTTCGCCTTTGACAACCACCCTCTGCTCGGCGCTCGACTTGAGATTACCGGCGGCATACGCTTTCGAGCGCAGTCTCTGAACGGATGCCATAACTTCGGGTTGCTGGGCAATGAATGCTTCACCCAGCTTTTGTGTCCAGGCCGACTGCTCAGCCATCATTGCGAGTACCTGTGGGAAGGGCGCCAGGGCCTTCACGCTCAGGTCCCAGTTCATTTTGTCGATGGCGTCATTGAGCGCATCCCCCTTGAGGTCCGGATTTTGCTTCAACCAGCGGTCCGCATCCACGACCTGATCAGGGAAGGTCGCTGCCACCAAAACTTGCGCAAGCAGTGCATCCGTGTACAGCGCAATCGGGGCAAGCATCTGGTCAAGTTCTGCCTCGCTTAATCCATTGGCTGAGCTAGCTGTTTGCTGTGACAAAACTCCGAACGGTACCATCATCACAACGAGCAGCCCCACAAGCGATCGTTTAACAAATGCACCTATCTTCATGATGTTCCTCCTTTGGGTTGTACGATGAATTTGCTAGTAAAATAAGTCCACAGTGGTCCACAAACAATCAGTACAAACGAGATATCTACATCCGTCTCAACGTTTTGGATGAGCGCCCGGTTTCACAGACAGGCAACGGCTCTGTCCGTCGTATCCGCCGCCTGATCATGCCGGTCAGTATAAAAAAGTGCGGTGGCGGGCAAGGCGCCTCCAGGTCCTCCATACCGGTCAGGCGACTGCATATTCCGGATGTATTCGGTTCAAAAAGTTTTGGCGGCTTTCAACGGATCTGAATCCACGACAAACCGGGTGGAATAGGCGGCAAAAAAGGTTGATATGGCGAAGTTGATGGTACTAACCGGAAATGTTCGTGATTTTTAGTGGTTACACCTCTTTTGGCGGATAGTGTGCCGAAAACCCCGGGAGGTGCGGAGGGGTTTGTATGCGAAGAGAGACTATACTCTCATGAACGCCGCCTGGTATCAGTGTTCTAAAATCGGTTCAAGAACTCGCAATTGCGAATGCTGATAGCAAAAAAATCCCCCCTACCCAGATTTTGGAGGATAGGGGGGCACAATCGTCCAGTCGACCGCAAGATCGATCCGGTCGCCAACCTTTCATTTCATTACATATTTATCTTCGACGTCCGCCGCCGCCACGACCGCCGCCGCCGCCACGACCGCCACCACCGCCACGACCGCCGCCGCCGCCGCGCATACCGCCGCCGCCACGCGAGCCGCCACCACTACGAGCGCCACCACCACGCGAGCCGCCGCCACTTCGTGCACTGCTGCCGCCGCGAGATCCGCCGCCACTTCGTGCGCTGCTGCCACCGCGCGAGCCGCCGCCACTTCGTGCGCTGCTGCCACCACGACCGCCGCCACTGCCACGCGAGCCGCCGCCACTGACGTTACCTGAGCCACGACCGCCGCCACTGCCACGGCCGCCGCCGCCACTTCGTGCACTGCTGCCACGACCGCCGCCACTGCCACGGCCGCCGCCGCCACTGACGTTACCTGAGCCACGACCGCCGCCACTGCCACGACCGCCGCCGCCACTACCCACGTTGCCGGTTCCCCGACCGCTTGAGCCGCGCGCTCCGCCGCGACTGGCGTTACCGGCGCCGCTGGCGCCGCCCCGGGCTCCGCCGCCCCTAAGTCCCTGCTGCACGGAGTTTGCCGACGGTCTTCCACCACGTCCGCCACCGCCAACATTGCCTGCGCCTCGGCCGCCGCCCTGGCCTCCCCGCCCAACATTACCTCTCCCGCCGCCTCGGCCTCCATCGCCGCGGGCTTGCCGGAAGTTATTGCTTGTATTTCTATTGAAATTGGAGTTGCTGTTTATATTGACATTCCTATTGACATTGACATTGACATTGCCGCCGCCCCAGCCCCAGGACCCCCAGCCTCCTTCGAAGCCGACGCCCACACCTACGCCAGCCCAAAAGCCGAAGGCGCCAACTCCAACAGCTCCAACCCCGAAAAGAGCGCCGACAGCCACATCGCCAATCACCTCCGCCACAGGTAAAACCGGGTAAACAGGGGCATAGACCAAGGGAGGATAGGTAGGCCACCACCATGATCCGTAAACCACTACCGGGTTGTAACGAGGCACATAGACTACGGTAGGTTCGGTTGGCACAATCTCAATAGCTTCGCCCTTGACAACCACAGTCTGCTCTTTGGTCGTCTTGAGGTTGCCCGCCTCACTGGCCTTAGCCCGCAGTCTCTGAATCGAGGCCATGACATCGGCTTGTTGATTCAGAAAAGCCGAACCCAAGCTTTCCGTCCAGGTCGCCTCCTCGGCCATCATGGTGACAACCTGTGGAAAAGGCGTCAGCGCCTTCACGCTCAGGTCCCAGTCCATTGTATCCACGGCATTGTTGAGCGCGTCGCCCTTAATGCTCGCATTTCGCTTCAGCCATCGGTCCGCCTCCGTGATCTCAACAGGGAACGTCGCTCCAATAAGAATTTGTGCGAGCAGCGAATCCGGATAGAGTGCTATCGGCGCAAGCATCTGGTCAAGTTCCGCCTCGCTGAAAACCTTGGCAGATGTTACTGTTTCCTGAGAAAGCGCTCCAAACGGGACCATCATAACGACGAGTAACCCGATCAGAGACCGCTTAAGAAACCAACCTCTTTTCATAATGTTTTCTCCTTTCAGTTGCACAACAAATACCCTTGTTAAAACCCGGCCTCCAGTCATCCAGATACAAATTCGGATAAGCTACGAATTTCCATTAACCCTAAATCTTTAGAGACGGCCAGGGCTTTCAGGGAAGACTCGGGATATTATCCGACTCGTCTGTCCATGGCGCCCATGGGTTGAAGGTTACAGCCTCCGGATACTGGATAACCATAAAATGAGGTGGGCGTGGTCGGGAGGCCATTTCGCAAATCTTTCTCTACACTCGTCAGACAATTGCTGGTTCTCGGCTATATCCCAGGGCTTAGCCGAGCCGTTCCACGGCAAACCGGATGAGTAAGTGACAATAAAGCGGATTTGCCGCCCTGTACAAAATGATCTGCTCTTGAAGTTTCATATAAAATATGGCCACTGCAAACCATTAGCGATTGAAGTCCCGCTGTCAAGCGGAAAATAACCCTTCCGGTTGACTCATGAATTTTTTTAATAATAGCGATGCAAACAACGTTATCCAGCTTCTAACGACCTTCCTGCCTTGGAGGCTTTTAATCATCGGCCAGGCAATGGAGCATGTGATTCAGGTTTGATCAAAAGTTTCTTCACGACAGTTTTGCCATTTAAACGTGCCATCGATATCCATTTGTCCTGGTATTCATTAATATGCCCAACCGGTCCGAATCTAAACAGCTTGGTTCGGTATATAAAAGAGGGGGGGTTACAGATCGGTTACAAGCAGGCTTGACTGAAAATCAATCTCCAGGGGTTTCCAGCTAAGTAAGCGTTATCTTTTTTCAATGCTGATTTTATAGTTTATACAACCCTTCAATGCCCAGGGTTAAGGACGCGGTATTATTTTTAATCGGTGCAGATGCAGAAACAGCCGGATCGAAGGGAAATCCGCCCTTTTTCCGAAAAAAAAGGGTTACGGCCGTCTGACCGTAACCCTTTAAAATCTCCATGAATCGGACTGAAAACTCGAGGCTTTTCAAACGGATGCCTCAAGCTATCAATGATGTCCGATCAATGAAATGCAAACTACTTGTGCTTGTTACCGCCGCCGCCCTTGCCGCCGCCGCCGCCCTTGCCGCCGCCGCCACCGCCACGGGGAGCGCCGCCGCCACGTGGAGCGCCGCCGCCACGGCCGCCGCCCATGCTATGCCCGCCGGCTCCGCCGCGAGATCCGCCGGCTCCACCGCGCGAAACATTTCCGCCGGCTCCGCCACGAGATCCGCCAGCTCCACCGCGAGACCCGCCGGCTCCACCGCGCGAAACATTACCAGTGGCTCCGCCACGAGATCCGCCTGCTGCGCCGCCACGAGATCCGCCGACTGCGCCATGAGATCCGCCGGCTCCGCCGCGCGAAACATTACCAGTGGCTCCGCCACGAGACCCGCCTGCTGCTCCACCGCGAGATCCGCCGGCTCCGCCGCGCGAAACATTTCCAGTTGCGCCGCCACGAGACCCACCGGCGCCGCCACGAGATCCGCCGCCCTTAAGTCCACGTTCGACGGAACCTGCGCGCCCACCACCGGCGCCTCCGCGCCCACCACCGACGCCTGCGTGCCCACCTGCGCCTCGACCGCCGCCCGCGGCTATGCGCCGGCCCGCGGTTGTACGACCAGCGGCACCACGGAAGCTGGTAGTACGTACGCTATTTCTATTGATGTTGACATTTCTATTGATATTGATGTTGCGGTTGACATTGATATTTACATCATGGCCGCCCCATCCCCATGATCCCCAGCCCCAACCCCAGACCGGTCCAACGCTTACAGCTCCCCAGAACCCAACCACTCCGATCCCAACGGCCACACCGGGCCAAATGGGGGCATACACGAGGGGAGGATACGCAGGCCACCACCAGGGTCCGTAGATAACAAGCGGATCGTAGCGGGGTACATAAACAACTTCAGGATTTACTGGTTCGATTTCGTAGATGTCGCCTTTGACAACTACCCTCTGCTCCGCGCTCGTCTTCAGATTGCCCGCGACGTAAGCTTTCGACCGCAGTTTCTGAACGGCGTCCATGACATCGGCCTGCTGAGCTACGAAAGCTTCACCGAGCCTTTGAGTCCAATCCGACTGCTCAGCCATCATTGCGAGTACCTGTGGAAAAGGCGCCAGCGCTTTTACGCTCAGGTCCCAGGCCATTCCATCCAGGGCGGCATTGAGCGCCTCTCCCTGAAGGGCCGCATTTGCCTTCAACCAGCGGTCCGCATCCAAAACCTGATCCGGGTAGGTTGCAGCAATCAGGATCTGTGCGAGAAGCGAATCCGGATAAAGCGCAACAGGGGCAAGCATCTGATCCAGTTCCTGCGCGGTGAATGCCGCAGCCGGTGCGTCACCCTGCGCGAAGGCCCCGTAAGGGACCATCATCAAAACGATGACCCCGATCAGGACCCGTTTAAAAAAAACATTTCTCTTCATGAAACTCCTCCTTTTGTAGTGTGTGTCCACTTCCCTTGGTCACTGAAAAGCCAAATCGACGTTAACCTTGTTTTTGTCTGAGATAACGAACCGGACACGAAATTAGTTTACAAACAATTTTCTTTTTAATCTCCATGAGCCCTGAGATTTGTTGGATTTGAGCAAAACCGCGTAAAAAGACACTCTTCGATCATTTGCCCCGGATTTTGCGTCCGGGGCGGTGAGCACCACACATTCGATCAGGTCCTACCCTTGGATTTTGGAATCTCGAGTGAGGAAACCATACTGAATCGATTTTTGTTGTCAAGCGATAAGTTGTGTTTTCCGTTGAATCTTTGAACCATTATCTATTTTTGGCTTTCCAGTGAAGTATGGCTGCCGGAGGGCGGTTTGCACACTGGAAAACCGTTTGGAATCCGCGGATGCCGAGTAGCATTGAAAATACGGGTTGGTTATTTTAAACACCGGCCACTGAGTTCAGATTCCGGGGCTCATAGTCGGGGCGGCGGCGGCGGCCAAAGTCCCCGAGCACCTCATCCAGGGGCCGGTCGCGAACCGGGGAGTTGGAGACCGAGATCGAGGGGTTCACGGACATAATCCTGCGAGGCAGGGCCATCTAAATCAAATGTCGATCGTTCTCACTCCTTGGTCCAACCCTTCGAACGCATGCACGCATCGAATGCCCTCGCATCGCCCATCCCCCAACCGTGGTCGCCCGGACCCGAGGAATCCACCGGATAAAGCAGCGTCATATCCCGCCTGCACTCGGTCTGGTCATGATAGAGTTGGTCCTGGGACTTGCCTTCCCTGGATACCCAATTATAACCGAGTTCCGGCGCATGCGGCAATTCGATGCCGCATCCGGCGAGCATAAAGGCGCCGAGGGCGCACGCGAAGACCTTCAAAATCGCTTTGCTAATTCTTAGAAGCATTGAATCGATCCTTTGCGGTATAAAATTCTGACGATTACGGAGCACCTCGGGCGCATCAGGCAAAATCGCTTTCGGACGGTGGATTTGCGATCGGGACTGAGGGCATGATTTTGCAGTCAACGGATTTTTCGCCTTATTTCAAGTCCCATTCGGGTTGCCTCGGAAATGACCTCGGTCTCATCGACCGAGAGCACCCGTCCATCCTTTACGATCTGTTGACCGTCCACCCATACGAATCTTACGTCACTTCCCCTGGCCGCATAAACGATATGGCTGACCGGGTCGTAGATAGGCGTCAGATGCGGTTGATTAAGGCTGAGTGCGATCAGGTCGGCCTTTTTGCCGGGCTCTATGCTCCCGATTTCATTTTCAAGCCCGAGGACTGAGGCGCCACCGAGAGTAGCCATCCTCAGGGCCTGCTCGGCCGGGCAGGCGAGTGGGTCGTTTTTGAAAACCTTATGGACTTTGGCCGCGAAGTCGATCTCGGAAAAAAGGTCCAGGTCGTTGTTGCTCGCGCATCCGTCAGTGCCGAGGCCGACTTTGACGCCGAGCGAGATCATCTCAGGGACCGGGGCGACCCCGGAGCCCAGCTTCATCGCGCTCTCTGGACAATGGGAAATCGAGGCCCCGCTCCTTGCAATAGAGTGGATTTCATCGTGCGAGAGCCAAATTCCGTGAGCGCACAGCGTCAACTCATCGAGGACCCCCAGGGAATCGAGCAGCATTGCCGGCCTCCGGCCATATCTGTTCATTATTTCTTCGACCTCGCCCGCCGTTTCGGACAGGTGGGTCTGGAAGAGGATTTTATGGCTGCGGCAAAGCTCTTTTATGCGAGTCAGCGTCCGCGGCGCGCACGTGTAAGGGGCATGGCAAAAGAGGGAAGGGCGAACGCGGCCGCAATCGCCGGGGAAGTTGGAGAGAAAAGCTTCGGCCCTGGATTGAAATTTTGACGAATCAGGCAGGTCGGGTGCGGGAAAATCGAGGACCCCCTGACCCATTATGCCGCGAATCCCTGCGTTAAGTGCGGCGCGGGCGGCTGATTCCTCGAAAAAATAGCCGTCGCAGAAGCTTGTCGTACCGCTTTTCAGCATTTCAACGGCGGAAAGCAGGGTCCCCAGATATACGCTGTCCGGATTTATAAAAGCGTTTTCCAGGGGGAAGATAATTTCCTCCAGCCAAGTTTTCAGGGGCATGTCGTCAGCAACCCCACGAAAGATGCTCATCGCCGCGTGTGTATGGGTATTTACCAGACCGGGCATAAGCAGATAGCCGCGAAGGTCGGCTTCCACGCGTCCCCGGAAAAGGTTTAGAAGTTCGCAGGAAGGGCCGACCGCGGCCAGGCTGTCTCCCTCTATTGCCACGGCGCCGGAGGCAAACCGGGTCATCTCGGCGTCGCAGGTAACCAGCCAGTCGATATTGAAAAGAAGCCAATCGACTTCCCGGCCGGCCGGGACCCGCGAGCGAGAAGCGGGAACCGGGGACTTAGATGCAGGCATGGTTTTTTGCTCCATGCCGGCTGCTTATTGCTCCAGTTGTTTTGACGAATTCCCGGACGTGGCCAAAGATTTCCTCGAGGTCCAGAGTGAGCAGCATACGGTCCTTCATAACAAGGCGCCCGCCAATAACGCTGTGGCGAACGTCCGCGGCCCCGGCTGCATAAACCAGGTGGCTTACCGGGTTGTAGAGTGGTGTCAGGTGAGGTTTCCTGAAATCCACCACTATAAGGTCGGCGAGCATCGAAGGGACGATCTGTCCGGTAAGGCCCTCCCACCCCAGGGCCCTGGCGCCGCACACGGTGGCCATCCGGAGCGTCGTTGCGGCCGGGAGGACTGTCGGGTCGAGTGTCGCGGCCTTGTGGAGCTTGGCGCACATATCCATTTCGCCGAACATATCCAGGTTGTTGTTGCTTGCACAGCCGTCGGTGCCAAGGGCCACCGTTATGCCCGTTTCCAAAAGACGCGGGATGGGCGCGATGCCGGAGGCAAGCTTCATATTGCTCTCCGGATTATGGACGACTTTCACGTCGTTTTGGGCCAGCAGGCTGATTTCGCTGTCGTCAAGGGCAACACAGTGATCGGCCACCAGCCTCGGGCCGAGCAGTCCGAGGGCGTCGAGGTGCGCGACCGGGCGTCTCCCGTATTGGCCCATTATCTGTTTGACCTCGGCTTCATTTTCCGAAAGATGGATTACGAGGGGCACATCGTGCCGGTCAGATATCTCGCCGCACCGTTCGAGAAGGGGCGGTGAACAGGTATACAGGGCATGCGGTTCGACGGCTATGCGGACAAGAGGATCGCCGCGCCATTTCTCAATAAGCGATTCGGTATGCCTCAGGCCGTTTTCGATCTCCCCGTATGCGGGAGAAGGGAAATCGTAGAGGACCTCGCCAACGAGCGCGCGAATGCCCGCTTTTTTTGCGGCTTCGGCCACCTTGTGCTCGAAAAGGTACATATCGCAAAAAGCGGTCGTCCCCGACAGGATCATCTCGGCGCAGGCGAGCATCGACCCCCAGTGGACCCATTGCTCGTTGAGTTTTTTTTCCGCCGGGAAGATATGATCCCTTAGCCAGTCCATCAATGGAAGGTCGTCAGCAAGGCCCCGGAAAAGCGTCATGGCCGCGTGCGTGTGAGCGTTTATCAATCCAGGGAGGACCACGCATCCTGAAACGTCCAGAGTTTCCGATGATTCAAAAGCCGATTCGATTTCATTGGAAGGCCCGGCTGCCTCGATCTTACCGTCCCGAATGGCGATCCCTCCGGGATCGAAAATTGTGGATTCCGGGTCAAGGGTCACTACGAGTCCGTTCAGCAACAGGATGTCGGCTCTTTTTTTCCGAAACCGGTTTTCTTGTGGTTGCTCTGCTTGCTGCAATTTGTTCTGCCCCTTTTTTTATATTCTGATGCCGTTGCTTCCGATTTCGCATATTATTTAAATTTGACGGCATGGCAATAGGGTTTTAAGCTGCGGGACTCGGAAACTGTTCCGAGGAGGGGGGACCTCCGATCCGTTTGAGCCTCTTTGACCAGGATCAACCAAGAGGATTATAAATGAAAGTAACTGAGGGTCTGCACGCTTTTCTCTGGACTTCGATGTCCGCGAACAACTGCAAC
The DNA here is from genome assembly GCA_050008735.1 of Syntrophobacteraceae bacterium. Lineage (GTDB taxonomy): Bacteria > Desulfobacterota > Syntrophobacteria > Syntrophobacterales > Syntrophobacteraceae > SbD1. Next base: position 6,578 of record JBEKMB010000041.1, on the reverse strand, counting down.
GCATACCTTATCGACGGTCCGGCAAGGATTCTGATCGATCCCGGGCATTTTCATCTCTTCGAACACGTCGGCATCCAGTTGAGGGCCCTCGGGATCGAGCTCTCCGATATAGATCTGGTGCTTGTGACACATGCTCATCCGGACCATTTCGAGGCGGCAAAGTATTTCAAGAATCAACCCGCCCTTCTGGCCATGAGCCTCGAGGACTGGGGCATGATCAAGGAGATAGGGAATCACGCGGGGCCCGCTTTCGACCTGGATGCATACACTCCCGATTTTTTCCTGGGACCGGGGAACCTGGAAGTGAAAGGTGTAGAACTGCAGGTAATTGCCTCGCCCGGGCATTCGCCAGGCTCAGTTGCGTTGTACTGGCCCACACGAAAGGCGCTCTTTAGCGGTGACGTGCTTTTCCGCGACGGTCTCGGGCGCACCGATCTGCCGGGTGGAAACGGGGCCATTCTCAAACGGAGCATCAAGGAACTGGAGGCCCTCGATTCGGACTATCTCCTGCCGGGGCACGGAGATATCGTCTCGGGAGAAGCCATGGTGAGATCGAATTTCAAAAGGGTTGAAGAATTCTGGTTCAACTACATCTAGCGCTTTGCCGGCCGTTTCTGGGGTTGGCGGGAACTGCCATTTAATCCTGGGGCGCGTCCCGAGGCAACGAATGGTTTGCGAGTCAGGAACATCCGGTTGCTCAACCCTCCCTGCCGCGGTCCTCCAGCCGGCTCAGCCGTTCCTCGAGGAGTTCCACCCTGGTTTTGAGGTCGGCGAACTCCTTTTTGCGGACCACTTCGAGGTTTTCGGAAATCTTTTTGAAAGATGACTGAAATTTGGAGTTTATGTCGTCCCATTCCCGTTCGCCGCTCTTGACGAGGTCGTCGGCCAGTTTGTCAGCTTCATCAGTCGTTATTTTCCCCTCTTCCACGAGCATCCGGGTCGCTTCGCGGATTTTTTCGCCGGTCAGCACCGCCATTCCAAGTCCGGCAAGCATGCCTCTTTTCAATAACTCAAGCATCGTCGCTCCTTTTTTTCTTGTTTGGGCGCCCCAAAAAGGAAGTCGAAAAATCCAAATCACCTATACAATAGCAATATTTCACAGACGTGCAACGACGATCTGAAAACGGAGCATATATGAGCACCATCAGGCAGGAGATCATGGCCCTTTTGTCGGAAGGAGAGCATGGGGCAAAATCAATTTCCAAAATCCTGCGCATAAGCGAAAAGGAGGTGTACAAACACCTCGAGCATATCGGCCGTTCGGTGAAGTCGAAGAACAGAAAGCTTAAGATAATTCCGGCCCGCTGCCTGGAATGCGGCTTTGTCTTCGATAACAGGGACCGGTTCACTTCACCGGGGAAATGCCCCCGGTGCAAGGCAGAGCACATTCATGACCCGGAATACAGCATTGCATGACCGTTTAAAGATTTTGCCCCGTATTGATTTTCAGGCCGGCCTTCTTAGAGCTGTAGTTTGGCGACATAGTTCGTTGGTCTTGAGGAAAGAAATTATTTTTGTTAGATAATAGGGTACAGAGAGAACTTAACTGAGGCACTTTTGTGCGAAGGAGTGGTCCTGGCGATGGAAAACAAGGCGGAGCGCATAAAGAAAGCAAACAAAACCTACTGTGAGGGGCATGATCAGGAAGGAATCCAGGTTTGTTCCTGGGAAAACATGCAGGGCTGGCAGAAATTTCTCAATGGCGAAATAAACGAAGCCGAGCTTTCCGCCCAGGCCAAAGAGGAACTGGCCGAACTCAACGAGGCCTTCGGCAAATATTTAAGGTCCGACGAGGAAAACGACAAAAGCTTGCCCGGGCCGTCGAAGGAAGATCCGCTGGGGGAAAAAGCCAGGACCGCCAATAAGATCTACAGGAAGGCTTGCGTGGATTCGGGCATGAGCCCTTGCTTTTTTAAAAACTTCGCCACCTGGCAAAAGTTCGTGCACGGCGAAATCGCCGAGGATGACTTCTACGAAAGAGTGCGGGAAGAGATACGGAAAATCGCGGCCGAGCGAAAAAGCATTAACAACTGAGAAGCCCAAAATAGCGCGGCCAGGTTTGCAAAAGGACCCTGCGTATACGGCCTGATGCTCCAGTGAAGGGATGGGCCGTCGTGCTCTCGCAGCCACCTGGACTCCCGAGCGGTAATTCAATTCATCGCTTTACCACCTCCAGACAGAATGAGGGAAACCTAGTACAGAGGGCACCTACATATGAAGGCGCGCCCGGTCCCAGTGTGCCACCGCATGCCGCTGACGCAGACTAGGCTTTGGCGTAGTTACCGGCGCCAAACCAGTCCACGAGTACCACAGGGTCATCACCAATCACCCAGGCATCATGCCCGGAGGGCAGCACCGACACGTCGCCCGGTCCCAGATCAAACTCGGCGCCGTCCTCCATGACGACATGGAGCCGTCCGGAGACTTGATACTGAAAATGCGGGGCCTCACACCACGCCGTGCCCGCGATAGGTTTGACATCCTGGGACCAGCGCCAGCCAGGCTCCAGGGTCAGGCGTCCAATCGTCCCACCACCAATATTGATCAGCTCGGCCTTCCCGTGCCCAAAGGTCCGTGTTTCATCAGGGGAAGATAGATTCTTGTGTTCTGCGTGTGCCATAACTTTATCCTTCCTTGTTTCGGATGTTTGTACGATACATGATAATGATAAGGATTTAGGGGACATTCGTCAGGTTACAAAACGAGTTTCCGCCCGCAAGGTCGAACAGGATTTTCAGAGGGTTCGAAGGGAAAAGAGGGAACAGCAGCTCCAATCCGATCTTGAACGTACTTTCCGAACACCCTGCGCAAAGGGCTTGCCTGCCTTCTTTCCCGCCATCCGGCGCGCCCCCTTGACATAAAGCCTATGGCATCTAACCTAATGAGTATTCTGCAAAAAATTCCCTTAGGCCTCCGTATGGGCAGTTCGCCAAGGGACCATGGCTTGCATGCCGGTTATGGAAAATAACCGGACACTTTGCTCTTGAGGAGGACGGCGATAAGATAGCCGACCTGATGCGGAATTTCCTCCGCAAGAACGTGAAGTGGTACCCGTCGGGTACAACGCAGGAGATGGAAGCGGCGTAAACCGGAAACGTCCTGGTGGATGGCAAGCTGGCGGCAGGTCGGGATCCCGCCTCTTCGAGAGACCCGGAGCGGACGAGCTGCTGAAGCTGCTTAGCTCTATTCGAGTTGAGGTGAACGGAAAGAGGATGTCAGGCTGGGCGGGCACCGAGGCGGGTTACGGGGTCTTGCGGAGTGGATGTGCCGAAAGCCAGGCGTCACAAGTCTTAGATGGGCGTCTATTGCCCGAAGAGCCGCATGACAACCGTCCGCTCCGCGGCGGGGCTCAAGAGAGGAGTCGAACATGTTCAGGAGGGTCCCATGGCAAGAGGTGTGCAAATTCCTTGCAGGCGGCTTCTTCGTGAGCGCGGGGGTTCTTTTCTACCTCTACCTGGTCCGCGTTTCGGTGCCGATCTTGGGCACGAGCCTTACCGAGACCCCTGAGGTCAGCGGTGTGCGCTCCATTATCCATGCCGTTCTCTTCTTGACTTTTTTCTACCTCGGTTTCATTCGAAAGTGGAAAAGCCGTTCGATCAACTGAACGGCGAAGACCGTGCTTCGACTTCAAGTATGAGTAGAGATGTTCAAGTATTGCTGCCGGGTAACGCAGCATGAAGCAGTCGATCGACACGATTGGGCGGAGGCTGCGCGAAGATGAGAGATTCCATGGCGGAGACAGTAAGGTCTCTTTTGAATCTGATTCCACAACGTTCCATGGAAGCAGCCGAGCAGGAGCCTGCCAAGACGGGAGTCTCATGTACGAGCTCGCAGACAATGGGGTCCGAGAAAGGTTCTCGACCGTTTTTGAGAATTACTCCACAAAAAGCATGCTTTGGAATTCTACACTTAAACCAGGACATGTAATTGAAAGCCAACCCCGAACAGCTCAGATCGACCAAGGAACCCGTCAAGACGTTCCCTTCATCGGAAACAAGAGCGACGATAACCTCAGATTGCGGAAAGAAGCGGCTACATTTACGTAATTCCATTGTGCAATTCCCTGGAGACTCATTTATGATAGTGGTTGAAGGGAACTGGAATAGAACGGCTTCCAGAATTATGTGCCGGCAGATCTCAATCCAATGGCAGGAAACGAAATGGGGCGAGCGAGTTCAGACTGAACAGAAAATCCTACGCCATTGTTTCGAAATGCCTACACTCCTTTATTATTTGCTTCGCCCAAATTCTTCCTTCGATCTCCTTTCGCACCTCTTCGCAGCTTCTTCATATAGAACGATACTGTCAGGTTTGAGGGATGCCCCGGAAGCTCTACGCCATTGCTTTGCCGCATCTTCATAATTGCCGGCCTGTTCCGCCACAACTGCCAGGTTGGCGTAATACAAAATGCCGGGGTCGACCGCTGTTCCTTTTTTCGCCATTTTGAGAACCTCCCGAATAGTATTGTCCTTTCACAGCATATTTCGGGCCAATGTTGCGGGAGGAGGGTTCGGAGGGGGGCAGGTCTAGTACAATGATGTCTTAGCTCTATTTTTTCCTGCCGATTCTGCTCATGGTTGCGCAGCCTTCACGCCTTGCGAGGATTGCCGGGATGCACCCGTGCGCATTGCATATATCATCCGGCATCCCGGCAGGATACCTGCCCGAGCTGTTATCTCGGCATATTTTTCAACAGCCATGCCATATTCTGACCAAGAACTTTCATGGTCTGGATGCCTTCTTCGTCTTTTTCCACTTCTCCCTTGTCTCTCCCAACGCCTATGTTCCAATAGATCGAACCCGGCACGATCATCTGAGAACCCAGGAAAAGGTGATTGATCGTGTCAAAAACGTGGGTGGCCCCCGCTCTTCGAACGGCTACGATTGCAGCGCCCACCTTTCGTTTAAACATGAAATCGTTCATTCTTGACACAAAGCCGGCACGATCGATGAGGGCCTTCGTTTCCGGGGTGACATCGCTGAAATAGGTTGGGGAGCCGAGAATGATTCCGTCAGCCTCGAGCATCTTTTGAATACATTCGTTGGCGATATCATCCTTTACGGCGCATTGCTTATCCTTGTTTTCCATACACTTGTAGCATGCGATGCAGCCGTGGATCTTCTTTCCCGCAAGCTGCATGAGTTCCGTTTCGATGCCCTCGTTTCTGAGTTCAGAGAGCACATAATTGATGAGAATTGCGGTATTGCCGTCCTTACGCGCGCTTCCGTTGAAGGCCATCACTTTCATTTGAATTCCTCCCGTCATATCAAAATTACAGACAATTGGGGTGTGCGTGCACTCTAATATTTGGGGACCCCACCGACCGGGCCAATTACGACCTTCCGGTCGGGTTCAGCTTCCAAAAAGACAAGATTGACAGCCGCTTCCTTAACGTATGCCTGTGTGCCAGTCAATACCGTGTTTTATAATAGCAATCGGAGGACATTTTCTGAAAGCTCAATCAGCTCGTTCCCCCTCCCGGCTCATTTCGCGGGAGGCGCATCATCCGGATTACCCGGCTATTGCAGCGGCAAGAGCCGATTTTTGAGTTCGCACGGGGCCTCGAATTGAACCCTGAAACCGACCCGAAATAGAATCCTCGATCGGGGTTCAGGTTTTGGATATATGATGGGCAATTGTCGAGCATGAGGCAAAAAAGGGAGATTTAGCATGGTAGATGGAAACTTCAGTTTCGCGGGCTTTGAAAATCCATGATCGCAAACGATCTCGATGGCTTAATCTTTGGAGGGCCTCTATGACCCCAAGGGAAAATATATCCAATGCTGTTTCGGCACTTCAAAGCGCGGCGGAAAGGATCAGGCGTATTGAGGACGAAGCTCGAGAAGCCCTGTTTATAAGAGATGATCCTGAGACACACCGGCAAAAACTTGAGGAAAAAACGATGCTTCTAATGGAACTGCCTGAGTTGGCCGGTCCGTTTTGCGAAGGGATGGCGAAAGATGTCAGGGCCGAGTTCGAGACGGGACTGAACTCTTTTGCAATGAGAGCGGCGCAGGCATGGGAGCTTTCGAGTATCTTCTACATGTCTGCCCTTCTGTACCCGGAAGATTACAGGGAAGGAGATCGGAACGATCTGGAATTTTTCATAGACCGACTCCGGATCAAGTACTTATCCTGAGGTGGACGGAGTTCTCGCAGGGGCGGGCTTCCCGCCGCCAGCACAGAATGAATCCCTCAAGGGAGGGTTATTCCTTAAGAGAGTTTTTATCTACTACCCCCTCCTATCCTTCGTGACCCTGAAGCCATCAACCGGCAAGCACAACCCCCCGAGCGTTTTTAGCCAATTCGAGTATCGGCGTGAGTCGAAGGGGAGCTCAGATTCCCCAATTACTTTGCAGAAAAGTCTTGAGGTTTTGGGCTGATCGATTATAGAATATGATGTCACATTCTAAATAGTGACTTCACATTTCTGCCGATTTTAGTGCTAATCTTAGCTAGCCTGGATTCCCACGTTAGTTTTTTGAGTTAACACCACGCTCGTTATCACCCGAACCTGATGCGGAGGCGTCTGTCCTCGAGCCATGGCACACTGACGTCTGTATTTTGGAAATCGGCA
>JBEKMB010000040.1:0-44515 GCA_050008735.1 Syntrophobacteraceae bacterium | reverse complement strand
CGCACAATCCTGGGATGTGCATGTGGGGTTGCAGTTGATCCGCATCTTGGGGGGTGCGGGGATCTTTATACTGAGAAATCATTCCCCCGCGTTCTTAGAAATATCTTGAACGCAAATTGGTCTAAATGCCTGCTGATACGGCCGCGCCTGGTTTGGGTAACGGACAAATGTTGACCACGGGTTTTGCAGGAGGGCGCTGGAGATGGAAAGACCTCCCAAAGTGGAAAGCGAAACCTTGGGAGGTCCGGTGAAAGAATATCTGATTTCGGCAATTAGAAGATACCGGGGTCCAACGGCTCCGGTTCAGCTTCTTCTACGTCTCTGAAAGGGTTCGCGGCCTTTGCGTTGCCTTTCTGTACATGGGCTTCCATTTTTTTCTTATTGGTCGCAAGAGCGTTGAACGGGTTTCGGATGGTTTGCCTGGTTCCCGTTTTTCCCACAATCGATTTGCCTTTTCCATGCGTGCCGCCGTCTGAGCCGCCCACTATGGCCACAAGGTCTTTAACGAATCCATTCATCTGGGCGGCCTGGGAGTTCATCTCCTGAGAGGCCGATGCAGACTCTTCAGCATTGGATGCATTGCGCTGGACAACCTGGTCCATCTCGTTCACAGCCCTGTTAAGTTGCTCTATTCCCAGGGACTGTTCACTGGATGCCGCGGCTATCTCACCTACCAGTTCGCTCATTTTTATCGAACCGGTTGCCACACGCGAGAACTCGGTGCTCGTCTTTTCAACTATTTCGGACCCTTCCTGTATCTTTTTAACGGTACCCTCGATAAGATCGGCCGTATTCTTGGCCGCCTCAGCCGCCCGCATTGCAAGGTTTCTTACCTCGTCGGCCACCACGGCAAATCCGGACCCGGCTTCGCCCGCCCTTGCAGCTTCCACTGCCGCGTTGAGCGCCAGCAAGTTTGTCTGAAAGGCGATTTCGTCGATCGTTTTGATTATCTTGGAGGTCTCCTCGCTCGCTTTCGAGATTTCCGTCATCGAGGCCGTAAGCTGAGCCATGGAATTGTTTGCGTTTGAGACCACCTGGCCGGTTTCAGTCATCAGGGTTTCAGCCTGGCGGGCGTTATCGGCATTTTGTCTGGTCATGGAGGACATCTCTTCAAGAGACGAGGATGTCTCCTGGATAGCGGCGGCCTGCTCGGATGAGCCTTCCGCCAGTTCTTGACTGGCGCCTGATACCTGGCTCGAGGCTGACGAAACCTGTTCGGAAGACTCGGTCAACCCGTTGACAATCCGCTTGATTGGAGCGGTGATTCCCCTTGTCAGCAAAGTGGCGAAAAGCAGTCCTATAAGCGCGCCGGCCAGCACGAAGCCAATGATGAACTGCCGCCCGGTTGCCACACTGTCTGTGAACGCGCTTATTGCGTTGCCCCCTATCTCACTGGCGATTTTTAAGGTTTTCCCGGCAAGCACATCGATCTGATTGGTGTCTTTTTGCCGGGCTTCATTGTTGTGTACCCGGCGGTTAAAGGCATCCAGATAAACATCGGCCTTTCGTTTGAGTCCATCATTCGATAAGGCGAGTCCCTTCAATTGCGAAATGTTTTCGGGCACCTTTGCCGCGTTTTGTCCAAAGGCGATGAAATAGATTTCATTCAGCCTGGCCTGCAACATCGTGGCCTTCATATCGTTTGCCTGTTGCAGCTTATTCAGACCCGCCACGATGGTTTCCCCGGTTTTTGCAACCTGTTTCTCGACATCGTCGACGTATACGCCGGCGCAAATAATCAGACCCCAGGACTTAAAGTACTTTCCGCAGGTGACTTTTGGGAAAAGGGAATCCCCAAAACCCGGCTTGTTCCAAAAGTATTCGGTAGAAGATTCGCCGTTTTTGATCGCGTTTTCCACTACCTCTTTCATGAATGTCTTGCCGGTTTTCTTGTCCTTGATGAGGCCAAAGTCTTTGCCCTCCAGAGACCGGTCGCTTCCATGAGCTACGAGGGTCAAATCCTCCTGCACAACGAAATAGTAATTAGTCCCATCGAAATGAAGATTGCGGATGACATCTAGCGCGGCCTCTTTCGACATCCCCTGGTCATGATAGAATTGGAGAACATTGAGTCCAATCGTAACTATGTTCATGATCTCTTTTTGCGAGTAATCTTTGAGGACTTTCTCGTTGTTATCGATAACTTGACTCTTTGTGGCCGAAGCTGCCTTTGTGGCTTCATCTTCTGCGATAGCGGTAATGTCATTACCCGCGCTCTGGAGGTCTTTCAGCGCTTTCGCATCATCTTCTTCCAGCCTTTTTATTTCAGCCATTGCCTGCTTATAGTCCTGCTGGGCCACCGCGATTTCGGTCACCACGCCGCTCTGCCCTATCCTGGACTGCAGCGCTGAGGTGAGAGTGGCGAGTTCGTCCAGACAACGCGTCATCTTAGAGTAGCTGTCCACATCCTTTTTGTTGATATATTCTTTCTCCAGGACCCTTACTTCCAGGATTTTACTTCGAACCTCCTCGGACGAGACATTGACATGCCCGGCAGTCGTTACCCTGCCCAGGCTCAAGAACCCGGCAGCCCCTATGACAGCTCCTATGAGTATCAGAGCGATAGAGCCAATAAAAATCTTGCTTCCTACCCCCAGATTGAGTTTTTTCATATCCGCTCCCGAACTGAGTCAACTGGAAATCCCGAAAAGTAAAAAAGGCCCCTTTTTGAGTAAAAATGCATCGCCCCCGGCCCGGCGTCACGCAGCGCTGGCAATAAGGAATTGATCCGTGCACATGGATTTATCAATGTCCAGCAGGATTATTACCTTTCCAGCAGTCTTGGCCACTCCAAGAATGTAGCCCGTATCAGCGGTATTACCGAAGCCCGGGGTGTCTTCTATGTCATAACCTTTGATATTTATCACCTCAGAGACCGAATCGACGATGATGCCGATATGGACCCTGCCCGAACAGGAATCGATTTCCACAACAATGATGCACGTCCGTTCCGTGTAGTCTGTTTCATCCATTCCGAACCGAACGCGAAAATCAATAATCGGAATCACCTTTCCGCGCAGGTTTATGACGCCTCTTACATGTGCGGGAGTCTGAGGAATAGGGGTTATTCGCATAACTCCGATGATTTCCTTGACCTTAAGAATGCCTATTCCGTAGCTCTCATCCCCAACTGAAAAAGTCAGGTATTTGCCTTCCCGTGAATCTGCTGCCGATTGATCCGGTGATGCTGCCATTGCACCCAAATGTGCCTCCCACGACAAATTGATGTCAAAACTCTTGGTTTGGCAATAATATCGGCAGGATTGAGACAATGGTTGACACTGAAAAAACACCTAGTAATCACTTAGGCCAAACTAAGGGTTCTATGTAATTGAAAGGAGGAACGATCGGAGATTTACCTTCTCGTTTTGGATGCCGAGTTTCATGCGGAGGTTATAGCGGTGAGTCTCAACGGTTTTGTAGGCTACGCCAAGCAGGGATGCTATTTCCTTGCCTGTTTTTCCTTCCTTTATGAGATTGGCTACCTCAATTTCCATTGGAGTAAGGAAATTGAAAGCAGAGTTCATATTCGCGATGAATGGAGAAAAAATCTTCCGTAAAGAAGACTCGATGAGTTCCAGGTAAGTTTGTTGATCCTGATCCAATCTGCCTTTTTTCACTTTATCCAGGTATGGCAGGACCAATTTCTTTAAATTTGCCTGAATGTCAATTTCAAGCATTCTTCGGTCCTCGTCCCTGTTCTTAATAAGAACTCTCAGGGCCGTGTTGATTTCTTCGAGTTGCCCGGCTTTGTCCTCGAGATCTTTTTCCCTCTGATACAGACTTTGTTCCAGCTTTTTGTGGCTCGTGATGTCCCGGATGGATTCAATTGCACCGATCAGGTTTTTGTCGCTGTCATGCAGAGGCGAGGCGGTGCCCGACAGGTAGGCCCCTTCTCCACCATTGACAATCGGAACAAATGCTTCGATGAACAGGACCTCGCCATCTCTTACGATGGAATCACGCTCGAAATCATGCTCGTCGAGGCCCGCCATTCCGGGGGGTAAGGCAAGATCGATCAGCATCGGCCTGGGTTTGCCATAAAATGGGATGGCGTAAGCATGGTCTCCTTTTCCGATAATCTCCCCTTTTGGTATTCCGGTCATTTTTTCCATGGCTTTGTTCCAGGCGATCACTTTTTGGCGGCTGTCTATGACAAAAGTTGCGTCGGGAAGGAAATCGATAACGCCCATAAGCTGGCGCAGGCCCGCCTCAAGGGTGTTTATGTCTGGAAGACCCTTCGCGAAAATCCCGGGAAGACAACTGCCTTCCTGCGAATTTTGGGTGCGAGATTTGGCCACGTACTAGACCTCCACCAAAAAAAACAGAGATGCAACTCCGGTGGAATGGTTTACTGCCTCTTTCGCCCCTGAGGCAATTCGAAGCTGATGGGCATTATAGGCAAAAAGAAGAAATTGAAAAGCCGTTAAGCACAATTATCGAAAGGGTCTTGCAAAAAAGCACAAAACTGCTCATCGAGCAACAAACACGCGGGTTCCGCGAGGTGGGGCAAGGATTCCCCCGCACCAGGTCTCAGGCTCCGCCGGACGGAGGCGGCGTGGGGGGCAAGCCCTCCACGCTCTTTATCCATCCGGCGAAACCTGGAACCTCGGCTTCGTTCCCTGGGCAGGTTTGCTACACAGAGAGATGGGACAACCCGAGGGCCTTTCGTTTTGTCTCGATGTGCCGGTGCATCAACAGGGCCGCCTTTTCGGGATCGGGTTCCACGGCAAAAGCAGCGCCGACGAGATCGGTAAGGTCCTGGGTGAGGAGCTTCACCACATTCATGCTTCCCGTCACGGGAGGCGTGGGACCGAGCACCGTAAAGACACCGGATGCAACAAAATAGACGCCGATTGCAACGGCCTTTTCCGAATACCACTCAGGGGCCGCCCCTGCCAACGGCAAATCGCTGATGTCAACTCCAAGAGCATTTGCGAGGGCTGCGGCGAGCACCAAAATACGCGCATTATCGACGCAGCTTCCGAAGTGAAGGACCGGCGGAATGCCAAGCGCCCCGCAGATTTCCCTCAAGCCCGGGCCTGCGAAGCGGATTGCGTCCGAGCTTTCCAGGCCGGCCTTTGCGTTTGCCACAGCCGCGCATCCGGTGTCAATCACCAGGATGTCGTTTTCAATCAGCTTGCGCGCCATTGTCACGTGCCCATGGTCCTGCCGGATTTTGGGGTTGTTGCAGCCGACGATGCCCGCGGCCCCCCGAATCTTTCCGGCCTTAATGGCTTCAATGAGTGGGTCGAGTTTGCCTCCGAGCGCCCCCAGGACAGATTCCACAGAAAATCCGGTCATGAACTCAACGGGCTTCACCGGCAGGTAGACCTTCTCCGGAATGCGGTTCGAGAAGTTATCCACGGCTTCCATGACGAGCGCCCTGGAAGTCTCGAACGCGTTTTCCGGACTGAACTCCCGGTGGACCATTCCAGGGAATTTAGCCTTGTTGCTCGTGGAGACCATGTGTGTATGGTAGTTTTTGGCGACCGTACTCACGGAAGGCATAATGCACTGGTAATCCACAATCATCATTTCAACGGCCCCGGTGGCAAGGGCCAGTTCCGTCATCAAATGATTTCCGGCCATGGGAACACCATGGCGCGCCAGAAGTTCGTTTCCGGTACAGCATAGTCCGGCCAGGTTGATCCCGTTTGCGCCCCTGGTTTTTGCCAACTCGATGAGTTCCGGTTCGGCACATGCGCAGAGAATGCTCTCGGAAACAATTGGATTGTGCCCATGGACCAGGATATTTACCTGATCGTCCTTCATTACTCCCAGATTTACCATGCTCATGGCCGGTTGCGGGGTCCCGAAAAGCACGTCCGAAAGCTCGGAGGCTATAAGCGAACCACCCCATCCGTCGGAAAGGGCATTGCGCATTCCGTGCAGCAGCAGGTTCACCCAATCGTTATCTACCCCCATGTGGGTTCGGTGCATGGCCTCTGAAGTCTCACGGTCTATGCCCCGTGGAGTGATTCCGAGTTTTTTCCATATCTCCCGGCGTTTGGCGGGAGCGCGTTCCGTCAGAGTCAGACCTGCCCGGCGGGTGCCAAAATCTTCCTGCATGGAATAAGCTAGATCTTTCGCGATCTGCGGAATATCCCTGCCGTCAACGGCGACCCCATATTCCGCGGCAAGGTGTTTGAGCTTGCCCGTATCCCGGATGGAATACCCGGGGGCATTGCCTTCGGCAACCTTTAACAGCACCTCTATGAGGTCCCGGCCGTGGTCGGAATGTGAAGCCGATCCCGCGGCTATCATCCTGACGAGATTGCGGGATACGATGATATCGGCATCGGCGCCGCAAACCCCCCGTTGCGGCCCTTCTCCGAAGGGGTCCACCCGGCAGGGCCCCATGGAGCAGATCTGGCAGCTCAGGCCCATTTCACAGAAGCCGCATTGAGGCAGCTGCGCTTCATGCCTGTCCCAGGCAGTCTCTATTCCTTCCTTCTCAGCCTTGGCGAGAAGCAGTTTAGCATCTTCGGCGGTTGTCAGAATGTCGTATTTGTCCATATTACTCATGTCGAGCCTCCCTCCGTGGCAAACGCTCGTTAATGGCCGTTTGGGCCTGCTTAAGGCTGGTCAGCAGTGCAAATCCCGGGGCTCGCCCGGAGGACGTTCGCTCCTCGGCCCCCAAAGACATCCGTCTTGCCACCTCTTTTGTCTTCCTGCGCAGCGATTCATTGCATTCCTCAAAGGTCAGCGCCCCGGTCATGCAAGATTCGACGCAGGCCGGAATGATTCCCTTGGCCTGTCTTTCCATGCAGTTGTCGCACTTTATGGCAATGGTTTTCCCAGGCAGCGACAGGGCGTCCTGGTGATACCGGATGACCCCGAAGGGGCAGGCCATCGCACACGACAGGCAATTTATGCACCGGTCCGGATCGATCAGCACCGACTGCGTGCGTTCGTACCTATAGATGGCGCCGGGCAGGCACCCCTGCAAACAGGGGGCTGGATCGCAATGGCGGCATCTGTTCGGGAAGCCTTCCCCATAAATTCCCGCTCCAACGTGAACCCTGGGGTGGGGTTTCGGCTCTTCCAAAACCGCCGACAAAAGGCTCTTCGTTTTCGAATGGGCCGTCGTGCAGGCCAGCATACATTGCTTGCAGCCCACGCACCTTTCCGGATGAACAACGACTTCCTTCATGGAAGGCCTCCTTTGCTTCTCTGAATCAGTCTGAGAACCTCACTTCAACATCAGCTGAGAGTAATTGAAGGACGGGGCAACCAACCGTTCGCGGGGCGCCCTGATCCTGATAGGTATTTCGTTGTGAATAAGGGACATAAGTACACCACCCTGTTCCACACAATTCACCATCACGAGGCCAACAAGGTTGTCGCCTCGAAAAACGAGTTTCCGGTAAGTATTTGCATGCCCGTCGTAGGAAAAAACGCTATCAAAGTCCCCGCTCGCGGGAGGATTGACCAGCCCGGCCGTAAGCACATCCGTACCGAAAATCCGGATCACGTTTCGACTCAGGCTTCCAGGATAGCAGACTTTCCTGCCGGCCATGTTCATCCCGGCAAGGCGCCCCTGCTCGACGGCAACCGGCCAGAGGGCATTGACCCAGCGGGTTTTCCTGACAATATCGAAATGCTCGGCCACATCACCAGCCGCGAAAACACCAGGCAGGCTCGTCTCCAGGTGTTCGTCCACAACTACCCCGAGATCGACCTTGATTTTGTCCCGCGGCAAAAAAGAGACGGCGGGGTTCACCCCTTTCCCGATCACCGCCATGTCACACTGGAGCCTCGTGCCATCCGTCAGGACGGCCTCCTTCACTTTCCCATTTCCTTCGAAGGCAGCCGGCTCCGCCCCGACCCGGACCTCAAGTCCTCTGTCCACGAGCTTTTGGAGAAGTATTTTTCCGGCGAATTCATCGACTTGCATGGAAAGAGGATAGCCGGAGCGGATCAGCAGTTTTACATTGAGTCCCCTGTGCAAAAGACCGTAGGCGGCCTTGAGCCCGACAAGCCCGCCGCCCAGCACCACTGCGTTGCGTGCGCCTGCGCTTATCGCATCGAGCATTGCCTGCACGTGGGCCTGGGTCCGCATGAAAAACACGTTCGCAAGATTGGCCCCGGGCACCTTCAGCGGGCGGGGATCGGCGCCGGTCGCTATGAGCAGCCGATCATAGGCAAACCTGTTTCCCCGGTCTGTTTCCACCTGGCGATTCTCAGTATCTATTTTTCCGACCCATTCCCCTATAACCGGTTCTATTTGCAGGGATTCATAAAACTTTTCCGGACGCAAAGGGAGCCGGTCGGCCCGCACTGCTCCTTCGAGCACCATGCTGATCATGGGCCGGCTATACGGAGGAAAGGATTCCCCGGCAATTAGAGTTATGCGGGCTTGAGGATCGATGTTACGGATTGTCTCGACCGCTGATATTCCTGAAATTCCATTGCCGATGACAACGTGTCTCATAGCTCATCCTTGGTCCATTTCAGACCCTGTTGCGGCAGGCGGTTTCGCGAAGAAAGATCCTCCCGGGCCAAGCCCGGGGAGCGCTCGATTCACCATGAAATAATCCGGACTATACAAAGTTCCCCGGAAAGACCGTCTTAGTGAGGAGCAAAGTCGAAAATTCAAACTGCAAGGAGTCTTAACATGCTAAAATATAGGAAGTAAACTCTGAATTGGAGTCCCGTCAGGCATCAGTTCATCCCCAATGCTTCCCGCAGATACCTCGCCGTATGGGAATCCTTTGAACGGGCCACCTCTTCGGGCGTTCCCGCGGCGACGATTCGACCACCGCCTTCTCCACCCTCGGGGCCGAGATCGATCACGTAATCCGACGATTTGATAACGTCCGGATTATGTTCGATTATTATAATCGTGTTATGCTGGTCCACAAGTCTGTTGAGAACGTGCATGAGCTTGCTGATGTCTTCAAAGTGCAGGCCCGTGGTGGGTTCATCGAGGATGTAGAGGGCCCGTCCCTGGCCATGGCGGCTCAATTCCGCGGCAAGTTTGATCCTCTGGGCCTCGCCTCCCGAAAAAGTGGTGGCCGGCTGACCCAGCCGTATGTATCCCATCCCGACTTCGATGAGAGTATCGAGCTTGTGGCGGACCGCTCGGAAATTCTCGAAAAAAGCCGCTGCCTCGTAAACCGTCATCTCCAGGACTGAAGCTATCGTGTAGCCCCGGTAGACTATGTCCAGGGTCTCCCGGTTGTATCTGCTCCCCTCGCAAACCGGGCAGGTAACGTATACATCAGGCAGAAAATACATCTCGATCCGTTGCAGGCCTTCCCCGCGGCAGTGCTCGCAACGGCCTCCTTTTGCATTGAACGAGAAGCGGGCGGGCGAATATCCCCTGGCGCGGGCTTCGGGCACTCGGGCAAAAAGCTGCCTTATGAGGCCGAAAACTCCCGTATAGGTTGCCGGAATTGAGCGCGGAGTCCTGCCGATCGGCGATTGATCGACCAGGATCGCCTTTTTCAGCCGCTCCGTGTTCTCCAAACCGGAGAACGGGGCGGGGTGGGTCTCGATGTTATAGATTCTCTTGGCCAGGGCGCGGTAGAGGGTATCCAGGACGAGCGTGCTCTTCCCCGAGCCTGAAACGCCTGTAACACACGTCATGCACCCGTAGGGGAAATTGGCGGAAACATCCTTGAGGTTATGTCCGGTTGCCCCGGTGAGCCGAAAAAAATCCCCCTTTTTTCTCCGCCGCTTCGGGACGGGGATTTGTCTTTTGCCCGAGATATAGAGTCCGGTAAGCGAGTCCGGGCAATTGCCGATCTCGTCGGGCGGCCCTGAAAAGACTACCTCCCCACCCCTGGTCCCCGCCCCAGGTCCCATATCGATGAGGTGATCGGCGCGAAGGATCGTCTCCCTGTCATGTTCCACCACTATCAGGCTGTTCCCGGCGTCCCGGAGCCGCATCAGGATGTCCAGGAGCCTTCCGTGATCCCGCGGGTGCAGACCCACGCTCGGCTCATCCAGAACATAGAGCACGCCGGAAAGCGTCGAACTGATCTGACGCCCGAGGCGCACGCGCTGGGCCTCGCCTCCCGAAAGGGTGCCGGAGGTCCGGTCCAGGGTAAGATATGGAAGCCCCAGTTCGATCAGGTTGCCGAGCCGGCTGAGGATCTCTTTTTTGGGCCGATCCAGAATCTCCCGCCGGGACTCGTCCAAATCGAGTCCCTCGATCCACCCGGCTATGGCCGAGGGGTTCATTCGGCTGACCCGGTCTATCGAAAGCCCGCCAAGCCGAACCGAGCGGGCGGCTTCGTTGAGTCTCGTTCCAAGGCAGGCGGGGCAGGGGGCAGGCTCTGAGCTGAAGATGGGAATTTCGGCCCCTTCGGCGCCCGCCCCGATGGAAACCGGGTCCTCGGAGGCGGCCCTTTCTTCGTTCGTCCCGGTATATCCCAATCCCCGGCACAAAGGGCACATCCCGGAGGCGCCCTGGAAAGAAAAAAGCCCGGGCGTAAGCTCGGGGCCCGTATATCCGCAGGACCCGCACCGGGCCGATTCGGAGTAGAATTTCTCCTCGCCTTCCGGAACAGCGATTCCAGCAGCCCCTTTTCCAACCCTCAAGGCGAGTTCGAGTGAATCGACGAGCCGCCTGCTCTTTTCTTCATCCAGCACGAGCCGGTCGACGACAATTTCAATCCTGTGGGCAGGCCTCCGGGATAGCGAAGGAGGCGGGTCCAACTCATAGACCGATCCATTGACCCGTACCCTGCCGAAACCATCCCGCCTCAGCTTTCCGAGAAGATCGGGCAGATCCTTTTCCCCGATCTCGCCAAGGGGAGCAAGGACCAGTATGCGGCTCTTCGGCGGCATGGACCCCGAAATGTCGCGCAGGATCTCGGGGAGTGTCCAGCCCCGCACGGGCAAATCGCAGTTCGGGCAGAAAATCGTGCCCAACCGGGCGAAAAGAAGCCGCAGGTAATCGTAGGTCTCGGTAAGCGTTCCCACCGTGGACCTGGGATTGTGCGGCAAGCCCTTTTGTTCGATTGCAATCGATGGGCTCAGACCACGGATTTCATCGACAAGGGGTGCGTTGAGCCTTCCGACCATCTGGCGAGCGTAGGTTGAAAGGGCCTCCAGGTAACGCCTTTGCCCTTCGGCGAAAAGGGTATCGAAGGCGAGAGAAGACTTGCCCGAGCCGCTTACCCCGGTAATTACGACGAACCTGTTTCGAGGCACCAGCAGGTCGATATTCTTGAGGTTGTGCTGGCGCGCTCCCCGTATGTAAATCGACTCGTTTGCCATTATCGATGCCGGATTAAAAATGGAAGTTGAGCGGCCGCTTCAGCTGCGGCCTTGCCGCCTGTTTCGGGCGATGAAAGCGGCAAGGCTCACGGCTTCCACCAGGCTCCCCGGGTCGGCTGTTCCAAGACCTGCAATATCGTAGGCGGTACCGTGATCGACCGAGGTGCGCACGATCTGAAGCCCGAGGCTTACGTTCACGGCTTCGTTGAAATGAGCGAGCTTTACGGGAATAAGCCCCTGGTCGTGGTACATGGCGACAACCGCGTCGAACTCATTCGAAAGAGCGCGATAGAAAATGGTATCAGGGGGCCATGGACCGCTGATCCGGGCGAAAAAGCCGCTCTTATGCCCGCCCGCTCGCAAGAGGGCGGCTTCGAATTCCTCGACTGCCGGCCTGATGACGTCAATCTCCTCACGGCCGAATTTCCCGGCTTCTCCGGCATGCGGATTCAGGCCGGCAACCGCAATTCGGGGCGATCTGAAAGCGAAGTCGCGCGCCATGGACTCCGCCGTGATGCGGAGGACTTTGCGGAGCAGTTCTTTTGTGAGCAGACCGGGCACCTCGGAGACAGGCACGTGAATCGTCGCGAGCGCCACCCTGAGCTTGGGGCCGGCAAGCATCATGACCACGTCTTCGGAGCCGGTGAGTTCTCGCAGGAATTCCGTATGCCCGGGAAATGGAAAGCCCTGCCTGTGAAGCTGCTCCTTGTTTATGGGACAGGTGCAGACGGCATCGGCCAACCCGGTGCAAGCGAGCCTGACCGCCGTTCGTATGCTGGACACCGCCGCCTCGCATGCCGCG
Source organism: Syntrophobacteraceae bacterium (assembly GCA_050008735.1). Classification (GTDB taxonomy): domain Bacteria; phylum Desulfobacterota; class Syntrophobacteria; order Syntrophobacterales; family Syntrophobacteraceae; genus SbD1. The sequence goes on along the minus strand of JBEKMB010000040.1, from coordinate 32,481 downwards.
GGTGTCGGGTTGCCAAATTCAATGTCCTCGGCCGTAAGTCCTGCCGCCGCCCCGCCGTCGCGAGCGGCCGGAGCCAGAAGCGGAATCGAGCCCGCATCAACCCTGAAAGTCCCTGAGCGAAACGGTTGCAGCATTTCATCGGTAATTGAGCGGACTACCGCGCGGGAACCGAGAAGCTTGATTGCGCGCTCGAGCGCGAGCCCGTCTCCAACGACCAGGGGAGAACACTCACGCGCAAACCCTGGCGAATCGAACGCTTTAACGATGATTTCCGGGCCGACCCCGCAAGGGTCTCCCATTGTTATAGCAACGGTTGGCCGCGTGTTAACCCTTCCCGGACTCTATAAGTTTGCCTTGGCATATGCCTTGTGAGACTCTGGAATTGGAATTCAAGTCTAAATTCTACCACCCTTGCCAAAATATTGTATCAAATTATAAGGCCGCAAAGGAAAGCCGCTATTTGCAGCCAACACGCAACGATTATGCTGCGAAAAAGTTCAGCACGGGCATTTTTGACGCGGAAACACCTACCTTGCGGAGCGAGGAGTTCTTTTCGGTTTTGGGTGTCTCGGAGGGACATCAAGGACCGCGGTTGGCGTTCAGCTCGTTTGCAGTGTCCCCAGTCGCTGATTATCTGAATAATTCATTGGCCTCCTGTATGCTTTGGGCACGCGCGATGACGATGAGCGACCTAAGGATTAGATTACCGGGCAAGTCGTTGATTCTCAAAAGATGCCTTGTCTCTGGCATGCGGATTTGGTCGGCAAACAATGTGTCCGCCAGGTAAGTCTTGAGCAGAATTCCCTCGGGGGAGACAAACATGAATTGGAAGACAATTATCAGCCAGGGAATTAAAGCACGGCGCTATTTAGCCCCGGTAGTGACTATTCTGATCGGCACTATGATTTCTTTTATTGGTTTTGCACTCGCATTGAGCCTTGACCGGCAAATGATACGGACTGAATTTGAAAAAGAAGCGGAGAATCGTTTTGAGACCATAAAGAGAGAAATTGAATCTAACTTGTGTGCAGTGGTGTCGTTAAAGGCTTTCTTTGACAGCATCGAAGATGTAGGCGGACCACAGTTTAGGGATTTTGTGGGACCTCATTTATCGAGTAATCCTTCTATTCAGGCAATTGAATGGATACCTTATGTTCCCCATTCCGAGCGCATTGCCCACGAAGCAGCGGCAAGGCAAAAAGGTTTATCCGGCTTTCAAATAACTGAGCGAGCAACTCAGGGGAACATGATACGAGCAGCTGAGCGTGAAGAGTATTTTCCTGTCTATTTCGTCGAACCATACAAGGGTAATGAGATTGCCCTTGGTTTTGACCTTGCGTCGAATTCCATGCGAAGGGAAGCTTTGGAAAAGTCGCGAGACGCAGGAGAGATGGTCGCAACCGCAAGAATAACATTAGTACAAGAAACGGAGGAGCAGTACGGCTTCCTGGTCTTTGCTCCCGTCTTTCGTAAAGGTGTAACAGTGGATTCCATCAAAGCCCGCAGGGAAAACCTCAAAGGTTTTGCCCTCGGGGCCTTCAGAATTGGGGATATTGTCGAAAAATCTTTAACGCACCTGAAGCGGGAAGGCATCGACATCTGTCTTTATGACAAATCCGCTGTCTCTCAGGAAGAATCTTTTCTCTATTTCCATCAGTCACGAACCGGAAAAAGCTCGCCCCCTTCAACGCCGAACTGGGAAGCCGGCCCGGATGGTCATTTAGAAAATGTTAGAACGTTCGACATCGCGAACCGGCAATGGCTGATCCTTATGAAATCAGCACCCAATTTCGCAAGCTCCAGAAAAACCTTGCAACCCTGGGGAGTTCTGACAGCAGGGCTGCTGCTCACGGCTATCCTGGCAAGTTACCTTATCGTGCTCAAGGGGGCAGCCGAAGAGCTTCGGGAGAGCGAGGAAAAATTCCGCACGCTGGTCAATAATGCGCCGGACGCAATCTTCGTGCAGACAGGGGGACGCTTTGCGTATGTAAATGAGGCAGCCCTCAGGCTCTTTGGGGCAACATCGCAAGAGCAGCTGCTAAACCAACCTGTTATGGACCGATTCCACCCGGATTTTCACGCCGTAATGCAGGAACGTATTCGATTGCTCGATGAGGAAAAAATCCCGGCGCCAACACTTGAACAGAAATACCTGAGAATCGATGGAACCAGTGTTGACGTAGAGGTCTCGGCTGTACCCTTTAGCTATGTGAAACACGATGGGGCCCTTTTTTTCGCCAGGGACATAACCGAGCGCAAGCAGATGGAGAAGGAACTGCGCCATAGCGAAGAACATTTCCGGCTTAGTTTCGATCAATCTCCTATCGGGGCTGTGCTTACAGGCCTGGATTACCGCCTGAATCGTGTCAATAAGGCTTATTGTCGAATGTTGGGATATTCCGAAGAAGAACTCCTCTCGCTTCGGTTTACTGATATTACCCATCCCGATGACCTTGAAAATAATATAGCGCTCCAGGAAAAGTTGGCTACGGGTGAAATCGACTATTTCAGGATAGAAAAGCGGTATATTCGAAAAAACGGCTCTATTATCTGGGTATCTATTTCCGTGCGGATGGTGCGTGATGCAGGGGGAAGCCCCATCCATTTCATGGCTCTGGCGGAAGACATCACCGATCACAAACAGATGGAGGAAGCGCTTCTAAAATCTCACGACAAACTGGAATTGCGGGTACAGGAGCGAACGGCGGAACTGGAAAAGGCCAATGAGGAACTGCGGCAGATCCCCTCAAAGCTCATAGCGGTCCAAGAGGAAGAGAGAAAAAGGCTTGCTGCCGAACTCCACGACAGCATTGGACAGACTCTTGCCGCTGTCAAGTTTTGGGTGGAGGTGGTTCTGAAGCTCGGCGATGGAGGAGATGTCAGGGCTGTCTTGAACCGCCTGGAGCAATTTATCCCGATCCTCCAGCGCTCAATTGAGGAAACCAGATGTATCTACATGGGTCTGCGGCCCTCGATGCTGGACAGCATGGGGCTTTTGGCCACACTTGAGTGGCTGCGCCGGGAATGCATGGGACTCTACCCCGAACACCACATTGAGCTTGAGACTGGAGTTGCAGAAAAGGAAATCCCGGAAACCCTGAAGATCAACATATTCAGAATCGTTCAAGAGGCATTGAACAATGCTGCCAAGCACAGCAAAGCGGAGTGGATTGACATATCTCTTTCAAGAGGTGCGAAGGGGATTGAATTAGTCATTTCAGATGATGGTGTGGGGATGGACCTGGAGTTAATCCTCCAGGCAAACACAGCCAGGAGTCTTGGACTTACCAGCATGAGAGAAAGAGCCGAACTTTCCGGAGGGTGTTTCTCAATCGAGTCTACTGCCGGTGAAGGGACGACCATCCGGGCTTGCTGGCCATTCGAAGCTGATGGTCAACCTCAAAAAGGCGGTATCACTCAATAGCACCGGCATCGAATCTCCAGCCGCATGGCGCTTTTCCCTTCCCGGCTGAGGCAATCCTTTGGCATGGCGGCGCTTCGGATACGTCGAACCCCTGTAAGCTATAATTCGAACCGTTCCGGGTATATCTTCGCATCCGCTTTCCTCGTTTTGAAAGCGCCGATCTCCTCCAGCCACATTATATAGCCCGTAAGGTTCAGGTCATGGCCGCCCCGGCAGATCTTCATCGCTTGAAAATCTTCCGGGGTCAAAGCAAGACCGGATTCGAGATCGAGAAGTTTATTTCTTCCCCCCGGTAAGCTCATAGAATTTCTCCAGTTGACTGGATGAACATGACTTGAAAACCCCCTGGAGCGATACGAGGTTTCATACCCGAGTGATTCAAGGAACCGGACGACCCTTTCCTGCCCTTCGCCCCTCACCACGAAATCGATGTCCTGAGTGGCGCGCACATAGCCATATGCCTGCAGCGCAAATGCCCCGATCAGCGCAAAATCGATCTCTTCTTTGGCAAAAAAGCCTATGAGATTTTCAAGAACGGTCTTGATGTTCACAGCCGTTTATCTTCCGGAGGAAATCCTGGCCTTCAACTGTTCGATCTCGGCCGGGCTGAGCCCGCGGCCATCGGCGTCGAAAACCTTCGCGGACGGCGGGACTTCCAGCTGGAACAACCGGGGATCGAGGCTCGAGTGCTGCGTAAAAGACTCGATTGTGATCGTGTTGGTGTTTCCAAGGATATCATGACTCTCCAGGCGGGAAATCCTGTAGCTCCCGAGGTCGATCCAAAGATTAAGGAGCTTTACGGTCGGGTCCTCCTGCTTCGGGACAAGTTTGAGAACAGCCGCGCTTGAAGTCGACCGGTTCGATTCGAGGGTCACGTCAAAATAGTTCTTGAGTCCAAGCGCCCCATCGAAAAAAGTCCGGGCCAGCGGCGAGGCGAAAAGCTTGTCGGCTTCGAACATGGTAATCTGGTTTTCAGCTCGCACATAGAGCCATGCGGACTGGTTATTGGCCACGAAGACCTGTTCTTCGGGCTTTTCATATTCCCATCGCATCTGCCGAGGCTTTGCATAGTAGAGCCTTCCCGATGCCTCCCCGGCGCTCATGGCCCCTGCCGCGGCCGATGTGGTCTTCTGATGGAAGATTGCCGTGAAAGCTTGTATGTTCTGATAATTTGCTTCCGTTTTGTTGAGGATTTCACCAAGCGACTGGGAACCGGCGGCGGAAGCCCCGCCGGCGGAAAGCAAATATACGATCGCGGCAAGAATGAACGGAAATCCGGTCCTGCGGAAGCCTTGTTTTATAGCAGCATCATTTGTCCCATTGTTTGCCATAAGATTCCTTTTATCGATTCGGCAAGCCTGTATTCTGTGCGATCCCAATCAGGTCAGTCGTCTGCCCAGGACTTCCCTGGGCTTTATTCCGTCCGACGGGGAGACGATCCTCTGCTGTTCCATTGCTTCTATCATTCGGGCGGCGCGGTTGTAACCCACCCGGAGTCTTCTTTGTAGCATGGATATCGAAGCCTGCCTGGTTTCCAGAACGATCTGAACCGCTTCCTCGTACTTTTCGTCCAGTTCGTCTTCGGCGATCTCAGCCGCCGCCCCCTCCTCGCTCAGGTCAACTCTGCCCTTGAGCGGATCGTCAAGAAGCTTTTGTGCCTTCCAGTGCTCTGTGAGCCTCGCGATCTCGGTATCCGAGATAAAGGCCCCATGTATTCGCTGGAGCTTTGCCGTTCCGGGCGGAAGGAAAAGCATGTCGCCCGCCCCAAGGAGGGCTTCGGCGCCTGAGCCGTCCAGTATGGTTCTCGAATCGATTTTCGAGGATACCTGGAACGATATCCGTGTGGAGATGTTAGCCTTGATTATCCCGGTCAGAACGTCCACCGAGGGCCTTTGAGTCGCAAGTATGAGGTGTATCCCCCCTGCGCGCGCCATCTGGGCAAGACGCGTAATCGACTCTTCAACCTCGCGGGAAGCCACCATCATGAGGTCGGCAAGCTCGTCGATTATTATAACCACGTAAGGGAGTCTGCAGTGCTGAAGGCCTGTATCGGAAAACGCATCGGATTCCGATTCCTTTTCCCTGGTTTTGCTCTTTTGGGTTTTTTCGCGAGCGAGCAACTTGTTATAGCTCTCAATGTTGCGCACGTTTTTGTCGGCCAGCAGCTTGTAGCGCAACTCCATCTCCTCGACGGCCCACCGCAGGGCCCTGGTAGCCATCTTTGCGTCGGTGACCACCGGGTGGATCAAATGGGGTATGCCTTCGAAGCTGTTCAGCTCGATTCTTTTGGGGTCTATCAGGAGCAGCCTCAGGTCCTCGGGAGTGTTTCTGAACAGCAGACTGCTAAGAACGGTATTGATGCAGACGCTCTTGCCCGTACCCGTGGCCCCGGCTATCAGCAGGTGAGGCATTCTGCCGAGATTGGTCACAAACGGATGCCCGGTTATGTCTTTGCCCAGGGCGATTGTGAGCGGAGCGACGGCGAGGGTGAAAATCTCCGATTCGAGCACTGCCTTTATGGAGACCACTTCACGCTTGGGATTGGGTATTTCGATCCCCACGGCCGCCTTGCCGGGAATGGGCGCAACCACGCGCACGCTGATGGCTTTGAGGGCCATCGAAAGGTCATCGGCGAGGTTTACGATCCGGCTGATCTTGATCCCGGGAGCGGGAGCGTATTCGTACATCGTAATCACCGGCCCCGGATTGATGCCCACTACCTTGCCCTGGACTCCGAAATCCGCCAGCTTCTCCTCGAGGACCGCGCCGTTTTGTTCGAGCTTTTTCCAGTCGGGTTTGAAAGTTTCCGTCTCATATGTGTCGAGCAACGTGAGTGCAGGGAGTCCATATTGCCCCGGCGCCATGGAAAGGGGCACCGGCTCGATGGGTTCCGTGCGGCCCTGCTTTTGGGGGAACAGCTCCGCCTGAACCGCGGGTAAAGTGGTCTTCTCCTTTTTCTTCGCTTTAGCAGGCCGCGGACCGGACGATTCCGGCTCCGCTTCCCCGCCGCCTTCTTCCTGTCCTCCCAAAAACCATCCGGAGATGTTGCTCCAGAATGCCGAAATCCCCTCAATCATGGCCTTCAGCGTGTAGGGGGTGGAAAGCACGAGCGCAATGAGAAACAAGCCCAGCAAAAGCGTATGCGAACCCAGCCACTCAAGCCTGTCTTCAAGAAATTCAGAGATGACTCTGCCGATTTCCCCGCCGGCGTCGACTTTGAATTCCTGCCCCAGGAAAGGCACCGCTTTCCAATGCATGGCCCCAAGCGTCATCAGGCTCAGAATGAGAAGAGCGATACCTGAAACCCGGAACCATATCCTTTCGATTACGGGTTCCCTGAAAAGACGCCAACTTGCCCACAGGCCTGCAAGCACCAGCCCGTAGGCGCCAAGTCCAAAAAAGGTGACGAGCGGCCAGGCAATGTTGGCCCCGAAGGCGCCTACCCAGTTAAGGGTGAAATTTTTCGATGAAGAGAAAATAGTGGGGTCTTTTTCATGGTAAGACAAAACACTGAAGAGGACCAGAAGCGAGATCGTCAAAATGCATAAAGCCCAAATTTCGTGCTTTTTTCGATCCATTCGGGGCCTCTATAAGATAGTGAGCGGTGAGCGGAAATAGCGTTTCAATTTCGACCCTTCTTGCTGTTCACTGCTAAATCTCCACCACAATCGGATAAATAACCGGCCTTCTGTCCAGGGTCCGGCTGAAGAAGCGTTTGAGTTCACGGCGTATTTGGTCCTGCAGAAGCACACAGTCCAGTTGGTGGTCGTCGTCGAGTTGCCGGTCGATGCTTTCGAATATTATGCATTTGGCCTTGAAGAAAATCTCCGGCTTTGCCTCCTCGTGTATGAAGCCTCTGCTGAAGATGTCCGGCCCGCTCACAAGTTCGTGGGTTTCCTTGTTCACAACGAGCGATGCTATCACAAGCCCGTCTTCAGACAGGTGCCTGCGGTCCCGAAGGACCAGGCCCCCCACGTCACCGACGCCTTTGCCGTCTACAAAGACCCTGCCCGCCTCAATCTTTTCTTTTGTGCACACCGAGTCGCGGCCGAACGATATGACGGTGCCGTTTTCGATCAAAAGGCAGTTCGCCGGAGGCGTGCCGAGCGACATGGCCAGTTGCCTGTGCTTCATGAGATGGCGATATTCGCCGTGAATCGGGATGAAATAGCGGGGCTGGACCATGTTTATGAGTGTCTTGAGTTCTTCCTGATAGGCGTGTCCGGAAACATGGATGTCTTTGACCTGCTCGTGAATTACATCGGCCCCGTTTCTGCAAAGGTGGTTTATGATGTTTTGAATTGCGCGCTCGTTTCCCGGAATGAACCTCGACGAGAGGATGATCGTATCGCCTTCCTTGACCTTGAGTTTCTTGTGATCGTTAAAGGCCATCCGGCTGAGGGCGCTCATCGGCTCACCCTGCGTCCCGGTCGTCAGCATCAGCACCTGTGAGTCGGGCGTGTGCTGGAGGTCCTGAATCGATATCTCATCTTCTGCCGTAAAATCGAGATAACCGAGTTCACACGCGATCCTGACGTTGGTGACCATCGATTTGCCGTTGAGCAGTACCTTGCGCCCGAATTCGCGCGCAATATAGATAAGCTGCTGTATTCGGTGCAGATTGCTCGCAAATACGGCGACTATCATCCTGCCACGCTTCTCCTGAAAGATTTCTCGAAGCGTGGCGCCCACTCGCCTCTCGGATACCGTGTATCCCTCGCGTTCCACATTGGTCGAATCGGAAAAAAGCGCGAGGACCCCCTCTTCGCCATACGAGCCAAGCCGTGCGATATCGAACCTCTTGCCATCCACGGGCGTGTTGTCAATCTTGAAGTCGCCCGAATGGATGAGTACCCCGACCGGAGTGCGGACGGCAAGTCCCACACCATCCGGAATGCTGTGGCAGACCCGGATGAATTCGAAACTGAACGGTCCGATCTCGATCACCTGGCGAGGGACGATCTGGACAAGATCCACCCGATCGAGCAGATTGTGTTCCCGGAGTTTTTCACGGATCAGGGCCAGGGTCAGTGCTGTGCCGTATATCGGGATGGAGAGTTCCCTGACGAGGAAGGGGATGGCCCCTATGTGGTCTTCATGTCCGTGGGTTACGACAAGTCCGGCCACCCGGTCCCTGTTTTGGAGAAGGTAGCTGAAATCGGGAATTACTATGTCGATTCCCAGCATCTCATCTTCGGGAAACATCAGACCGGAGTCGATAACTACTATGGTGTCCTCATATTCGAGGACCATCATGTTGAGGCCTATTTCGCCCAGACCGCCCAGGGGGATGACCCTTAAAGTGGGACAACTCTGATTTTCAGGCATTGTTGCAGGCGTTACTCCCATCGTGCAAATCGGTCCTTCGGGTATCCGGCTGGATTTTGGACTCGCCCCCGGCCTCCTCAACGGTCAAATTGGCGCGGATCGCCTCCCGGACCTGCTCCATGAGGATGTCCCGGCTCCGGTTATCGCTGCCCGCCGTCCAGACCGGTTGGCTTATTATCAACTTTATTTCCCCGGGATGGATCGTCCAGCTCTTCTTGGGAAGAATGAGGTACGATCCGCTGATGCTCACGGGCACGATCGGTTGGTGAGATTTCACGGCCAGGACAAACCCGCCTTTCTTGAAATCTCCGATCACCCCGTCGGCGCTCCTGGTGCCTTCAGGAAAAATGAACACCGAGGTCCCATGCCGAATCATTTCGGCGGCCATGTTCATGCTCATGATCGCTTTCCTGCGGTCCTTGCGGTCGATCGGAATGTAACCTGCCTTGCGCATCGCGAGTCCCATGACCGGGATTTTGAAAAGCTCCTTTTTGGCGAGCCAGCTGAAGCGGACTGGCATTGCCGCTAGCGCCGTGAAAATATCGAACCATCCCTGGTGATTGCTGGCGAATATGTAAGGCTGCCGGCTATCGATATTCTCAGCCCCCGAAACGGCAACCTTTACTCCGGCCGCCCAAAGGTTGACCTTTCCCCACGTCCGGGCGATAAGGCCCGGCCATGTCCGGCTTGCAAATGAGCCGATCACGACCGCAATCCCCAGGATCATGGTAGAAAGAAACAGCATGATGTAAAAAAAAACCGACCTCAACAGCCTCATTTCTCACCAGCTTCGCGGCAAGTGCGATCAAAGGAATGGGAAACAATTTTTCAAGTTATTTTCAACGCGTGAGTCTAAACTCTTTCCATATTGTAGTCAACCGGAGGATATGACAGGGCCGATGGCCTGTGCCGGGTCTTCCGGCGAGGTGTCGAGTATCGGGAAAAAATCCCGTATGATTTTCTTCGATTTTCGATTCATGATATATGGTATTTAAAAACCGGGGGGAGTTCACTGCTCATTTCGTTAAAAGGGAAAGGTGAAAAATGGCTAAAGGAACTGTCAATAAAGTCATATTAGTCGGCAGATTGGGGGCTGATCCGGATATTCGCTACAGCCCCAATGGAGTTGCAATCGCCAAATTCAACCTCGCCACCAATGATTATGTTTCCGCTGGAGAAGGCAACCGGGAGGAACGAACCGAGTGGCACCGCATCGTAACCTTCGGCAAAACGGCTGAATTCTGTGGGAACTACCTCGCCAAAGGGCGGCAGGTCTATGTTGAAGGCAGTATTCGGACCAACCAGTGGGAAGACCCTCAAGGCCAGAAGCGTTATTTTACCGACATTATTGCCCGGGAAATCCAGTTGCTCGGGAGCGCCGATGGCCAGGGACAAGGCCAGGGACAAGGCCAGAGCCAAGGGGCTGCGGGCGGTCAGAATCAGGTGAGAAAAGCCGGCCCGGCCGGGCGATCCGCGGTGGAAGAACTGCCACCGGCCGCGGGGGGCCCTGATGACGATATCCCGTTCTAGCCGGTATCGGCCGAATGGGTTTGAAGTCCACCTTTGCCGGAGGGCGATTGGACGGCGCCTGCGCCCCGCCGGCCGCGGTTCGCCCAAAAAACGCCTGTGTGTTCAAGGTTCACTGTTCATTGCTTCCTCAACAGGTGTTCGACTTCGTCCAGCAGCTGGAGGAATTCCTTTGACTGCCTGTACTGGTCGAGCGCTTTTTGATGCTGAAGCCAGCTCTCCCATACCTGCATCCACGTAGAGTTTTGCCAGTAGTAGTCGGAATCCGCCCGGCTTCCGTCAGCCCTGGCGCGGTATTCTTCGTACTCCTGCTGGCAGGACCTGCAAAAACCGTATGGAGCAGCAAACCTGGTGCATTCCTCTGCCTGTGAGTCTATTTGTGCCCCGCACTTCGCGCATTTCACCACGCACCGCGTGCACTGAAAGATCTTACGCAAGGCTTCGATCTTACGCTGGCGGACAGCGGTCTCGCGCTCCGACCTCAAGTGCCCGGCTTTTTTGCCGAATTCAATGATGTCGGCCATTTTGCCCCTCATTTCTTTGCCGTAAAAGTTTGATCTTTGGCGTCCGCGTTTTCCGAATCAACGGGAGCCGTATCGGCGCCACTCGCTCCGTTGTTCAGATTGAAAAGCTGTTGGGCGAAATCCATGTAAACTGCCTGTGCATCTCTTTGCGCCTTTTTCTTCAGAAAGACGATAGGGTCGTGGAGAAACTTTTTTATAATCGAGCCAGTAAGGATTTCAATAGCTTCCTTTTCCCTGTCGCTCAAGTTCGGAAGCTGGGCAAATGTCTTTCTGATTTCGTTTCGCCTTATCGTCTCAGCCTTTTCCCGTACGGAGACTATCGTTGGGACTGCACTCAGACTGTTCATCCATATCCTGAACTTGATGGTTTCCTCATCGATTATATGTTCGGCCGACTGTGCCTGGTGAAGCCGCTCTTCCTTGTTCAGATCGATTACCCCCTGCAGATCGTCTATGTCATAAAGATAGACATTATCAATCTCGTTGACCCTCGAATCGATATCTCTGGGCACCGCGATATCAATGAAAAAAAGAGGCTTGTTTCGACGCTCTCGCATCCTGGACTTGATGTCCTTGTATCGGATGATCGGTTCTTGGGCCCCCGTGGAGGAAACCACGATATCGGTTACCTTGAGTTCCTCCAAAAACCCGTCGAATGAAACCGTCTCAGCCTTGAATCTGTTGGCCAGCTCCATTGCTCTTTCAAGCGTGCGGTTGGCCACCACCATTCGATGTACGCCCTGCCGGATAAAGTGTTCCGCGGCAAGTTCCGCCATTTCTCCGGCGCCGATGAGGAGCACCCTCTTGTCCCTCAGATCGCCGAAAATTTTCCTGGCAAGTTCGACTGCCGCATAGCTGACCGACACAGCGCAGGACCCGATACAAGTCTCTGTCCGCACCCGCTTGGCAACGGAAAAAGACTTATGGAGAAGGCGATTGAGTATCACTTTCACGGCCCTGTACTCGATCGCGTCCCGGTAAGCCTTCTTCAACTGGCCCAGAATCTGAGGTTCCCCGACAATCATCGAATCAAGACTGGAGGCTACCAAAAACAGGTGCTTGACGGCTTCCATGTCCTCATGGACGTAGAGGTATGAATCGAGTGGAACGGATGCCGGCAGCCCTATGTGGGTCCTCAGCGCCGCTTTTATCTCCCGTATGCCCTCAGCAAGGGAGTTGCAGGTAAACAAAAATTCCACGCGATTACAGGTAGACAGGAAAACCAGTTCCTCCACGTGCCTCAGGTGCGGAAGCATGTGAAGAGGATTCGCCTCCTGGCGGCAGGCCACGGCAAGCTGCTCCCGAATTTCCACGGGGGCCGTCTTGTGATTCATGCCTAAAAGAACGATCTTAGACATTACATCTTACCTGAAACAACCGAGTGATGGCCGCTGAGCAGGAGGCTGGCACCGAAAAAGGTCAAAAGGACCGCCGAAAAACCAAGGATCGAAAGCCAGGCAGCCCTGCGGCCCCTCCAGCCGACGGCCAGCCGCTCATGGACCAGCACGGCGTATATGATCCACGTAACAACAGACAATATCTCTTTAGGGTCCCAGTTCCAGGGTGAATGCCAGACAATGGCCGCATAGGCAAAGCCGGTGATAAGCCCTGCCGTCATGAGAGGGAATCCCGACATGAGGCAGTAATGGGCGATGGAATCCAGCCGTTCCAGCGAGGGCAGCCTCTCGTAGAGGAACCCGAAATTCTTTTTCTTTATATGTCTTTCCTGAAGGAGGTACATTATGCCGACACTGAAAGCCAGCGCAAACAGAGCGTTAGCAACGAACAGACTTCCGACGTGAATGATGACCCAGCCGCTTTTGAAAAACTCGCTCTTTGGCATTACATTCGACGGCAGAAACGAAGATGACAGCATAAAGATTACGGCCAGCGGGGATACGAATGAACCCAGGATGCGAAGCTGTAACCGGAGCTGCAGGATAAGGTAGGTTACCACGAACACCAATGCAAACAGGGAAAGCGCTTCCTGGATCGTGGTCACGGGCAGGCGCCCGACGCTCACCGCGCGCATCAACACCGCGGCCCCATGAAATAATGCGCCGACCAGCATTACCGTCCACGAAATACGGTGAAGCTGCTCCCGGTCCCTGAAAAGATAGACCAGGTATCCCGCCGTCGCACTCAAATAGCAAAGCGTTGCAATTACCAGGAATAGAGATTCCATAGATTTTCCCAGACGGCCTCTATTTCGCCTGCAGACATAACCTGACGGCAGTTCTCGAGAATTGTTGCAAATGCCTGCTCCCTCCGGCCCTGTTTCAGCCAATCGGGGATGGGAAGCTCCGCAAGCCTGGTGAATATCTCGCGACCCTGTTTTTCAGATACCCCGCCGGATTTAAAACAATCCCTCAACCGCCCAAGCAACCGGATGAAAAAATCCCATTCGGGGCCGATTTCCATTTCCAGCTTCTGCCTGAGCAGCTTTGCAACCGCGGGACTGAACCCTGAGGTTGATATGGCAATGCTCAAGGCCCCCCGCTCCACAATAGAAGGAACGATAAATGACCCTGAATCGGGTTCCGTGGCCATGTTGCACCAGATGCCAAGTTCGCGGGCATCCGCCGCAACCGCCCGGTTCAAAGCCTTGTCGTCCGTGGCGGCAAATGCCAGGCTCACTCCCAGCAGATGCGATCTCTCATATCGCGCGCCAACCCAGGAAACCAAATTCTCCGAACGCTTCTCCTCGATCCACGCCGAAAGCTCACGGGCCACAAGCCGTATTTTTGCCCCATATTCGAGCAGGGTCCTGACCTTGCGTTCACCTACGGCCCCGGCCCCCACAACAAGGCAGGTCCGTCCCTCGATGGCCAGAAAAAGAGGGTAGTAGCGGCCCGGTGTCGTTGTGGAATTTTCCATTAACAGTATCGGATTCAAGAGTATGGTTTTGCCTGCGCCTGAACGTGCTCAATTTAACATCGTTAGCCCGATTAAACAAGTATTGCAGGGATTAGGCGCAAAGAGCCGGGGACTTCGAGGGACTTTGCGCGGGACAAACAGCCTGTGGCCCGGTCTCCACCGGATGAGACGCACTGGCGGTTTCCGATTCGGATTTTTCGGCGCCGGGAAAAAGGATTTTAATAACTCTACTTTCCGCGAGGTTTGCCCTGATCCTGCCGAAGGGAGGGGCTTGCGCACAGGCCAATCAGGTTTGAGTTTTTAGACTCAAAAAACAAAAGCCGGAAACTAAAAACTGCACTTAGGGCCTCTCAGGCTCTCCGGCAGGTCACATAATCGGCGATGTCGTCAAGGATTTCTTTGACCGGACCTTCGGGGAATACCCGGAGCGCCTCCTTGGCCTTCAAGGAATACGTGCAGGCTTTGTTGTTGGTGTATTCGATCCCACCGTTGCGTACTACGAGGTTTCTGATTTCACTTATCTCTTTTGCCGGAATCTGGTCGGCGATAAAAAGCTGCCTGAGCCTAAGCCGTTCGGAAGCTTTTGCGTTTCGCAGGGCATAGATGAGCGGCAGGGTCGCTTTGCCCTCCTGAAGGTCGTTTCCAACCGGTTTTCCGAGTTCTTCGGCCTCGCCGGTAAAGTCCAGGGTATCGTCAATCAGCTGAAAGGCAATGCCGATGTGGTTCCCGTAGGCCCTGAGAGCCTTTTCTTCGATTTCTCCGGCGCCTCCGAGAATGCCGCCTATCTGGCATGCCGCGCTTATGAGAACGGCGGTTTTTCTAGTAATTACTTCAAGATATTCGTCTTCGGTAACTTCAAGATTATCAGAGTTGATGAGTTGAAGTACTTCTCCCTCGGACATCTTGGTGGTGGCTTCGAGCAGAACCTGGAGAATCCTGACATCATGGTACGCGACAGCCATCTGTATGGATTTTGAATACAGAAAGTCTCCGACAAGCACTACGGCGGCATTTCCCCAGATTATGTTCGCCGCGGGATGGCTGCGCCGAAATTCGGCATGGTCGACAACGTCGTCGTGAAGCAGGGCTGCCGCGTGCAGGAATTCGAATACGGCGGCAAGCGGGACGTCGTTGCCTTCGCTATATCCGCAAAGCCGGGAGGACAAAATCATGAGAAGCGGCCGCAGTCGCTTGCCCCCGCTATCCATTATATAGCGTCCCACCCGCGAAATGAGGGGGATATCCGAGTCAAGAAGCCGCCTTATCTGTTCTTCGATCCGCACCAGATCAGGACCGACTTGGGCGTAAATTTTCTCCTTGAGGTTCCCCGGACCGGGTGGCATGAAGTTGGGTAGGGCGGAAACGTCCACTATTGAGAACCCGCAATTTGTTTAGGTGAACTTGCCGGTTTTGCCTGTTCTCCTCCAGATCTATGGCCTGAGGAGAACATTCAGTTAATAGCGAAAAAATCGCATCATGTCAAAGCGTTTCGCTTCTGAGGCGCTGCCCATGCGCGATTGCCTTGACGGGAGCAAAAACATCCTCCCTGGAATTGAGGCGATTACAGCCTTAATAATGAGGGCTCAATGGGGTCTCGGGGGATGGGACGACGAAAAAGGAGCGCTCAAAAGCGCTCCTTTTATAGCTCATAGTCGGGCAGGCAAGCGAAAAAGCGGCGAGAAAACCCAACTTTAAACCTTGGCCCGGAAGATCGAGGCCCGCCATTTCCTCTAAAACCTGCCGGCTTTTACTCAAACAGCTAAACAAAACCTCGGCACTCTCTACGGTCCGCTATCTTTCCGACAGCTCCACGAGAACTCCGAAGGTCGACTTGGGATGCAAAAAGGCGATCTTGGCCCCGCCGGCCCCTTTTCTCGGCTTTTCGTCAATCAGCCTGACCCCTTTGGCCTTAAGCTCTTCGAGGGCTTTCTCCAGGTTGTCAACGCGGAAGGCAATGTGTTGAACTCCCTGCCCCTTGGCTTCAATGAATTTCCCGATCGGGCCATCGGGAGCGGTCGATTCGAGAAGCTCGAGTTCGGTATCTCCCACCGGGAAGAAGGCCGTCGTCACCTTTTGCTCAACAACAGTTTCGCTTCCAAGGTGCTCGATCCCGAGTATCTCACTGTACAACTTTTTCACTTCGGCGATACTACTTACCGCAATACCGATGTGGTCAACTTTGAGTATCTTCATGACGCCTCCTTCTGGGATTTGGAAATGGAAAGCCACTCGCTGACGATTTCTCGCATCAGGGTATATGGGTCTCGCTTCCTCTCCATCAGTTCCGCGACAGCGGTGTCGAGCCGTCCATCCTGCTCCAACTGCTCCCGGATGACCCGAAAAAGTTCCGCATGGATCATTCGTAGTGTTTCCGTGCGGACCCGGTCGCGTCTTTTCTCGAAAAACATGCCGGAATCGAGCAGGTATTTGCGGTGCGACTCTATGGAGAGCCACAGCTCCTCTACACCAATATCTTCGACGGCAATGGCCTTATTTACCGGGGCTGTCCAGTTGCGATGCCTGATATGGGCATCGATTTCGAGCCTGGAGCAAACTTCGTTGCAGAGTTGATCGGCGCCCTGTTTGTCGGCCTTGTTCACAACGAATACATCGGCTATTTCCATGATGCCGGCCTTCATGCTCTGTATAGCGTCCCCGAGGCCGGGAACCAAAACGAGACATGTCGTATCGGCAATGCCGATTATGTCGATCTCATCCTGTCCGACGCCAACGGTTTCTATTATGATTACGTCCTTGCCGAAGGCGTCCAGGACCTTTACCACGTCTCCCGTGGCTTTGGCCATGCCTCCGAGAAATCCCCGGGTGGCCATGCTTCGGATATAGACATCGGGATCATTGCTGAGTTCGCTCATCCGGACCCTGTCTCCCAACAATGCGCCCCCGGTAAAGGGGCTTGAAGGGTCCACGGCAATGATTCCGATCTTTAGGCCGCTCCTGCGAATGACGCGCGCCAGCTTGTCCGTAAGAGTGCTTTTCCCGGCCCCCGGCGACCCGGTAATTCCGATTACGTACGCTCTTCCCGTCTCCGGGTAGAGTTTCGCCATGCATTCGTAACCCCTGACGTCCTCGTCCTCGAGCCAGGAGATGAGGCGCGCGGCCGCCCGGGGAACGCCTTCCAGGATTTGGGCCGCCAAATCAAAGGGCATAGTGGTTATTCCTTTCGGGGCGAAAACTTTTGGAACCCGCCCGCGTTTGCGGACGGGTCCCCACATTTACAGCGGCATTCAGTCGAACAAAAAATCCCTCGAACTGAGCCGTTTTTTAGCGTTTGCGCACGTTGGTTTGAATGAAATTGACGATATCGCCGGTCGGCGTGCCCGGTCCAAAAATGGCGGACATGCCTGACTTTTTCAGGAAATCGTAGTCTTCCTCGGGGATAATGCCGCCGCCGACCAGCAGCACGTCTTTGAGCCCCTTCTGCTTCAGGAGTTCTACGACTCTGGGGAAAAAGTAGTTGTGAACGCCGGAGAGGCTGCTCATGCCGACAACGTCCGCGTCTTCCTGCTCGGCGGCCGCAACGATCATTTCAGGGGTCTGGCGCAGTCCGGTGTAAACCACTTCCATACCCGCCTCAGCAAATATCCTTGCCAAGAGTTTGGCGCCGCGGTCGTGTCCGTCCAGACCGGGTTTTGCCATAATCATCTTAATTTTTCTGGCCATGGAATTTTCCTCCAATATAGCTGTGTCTTAACAGTTTGGCACCAGTCTTATACGAATTCTTTCGGCCGGTACTCACCAAAGACTTCGCGCCACACGTCGCAGACTTCGCCTACGGTGGCCTTGGCTTTAACGGCTTCGATAACATAAGGCATGACATTCTCACCCGTCTGAGAAACCTCGCGCAGTTTGTCCAGGGCCGCTTTCCACTTTGCCTGGTCTCTTTGCGCGCGGTACTTTTTGAGTTCGGCGGTCTTAATTTCGCCAACAGACATGTCCACCTTGAGAAGACCGGTCGGAGGAGGCTCTTCCATAGTGTACTTGTTTATACCTACATAAACGCGCTCACCGGACTCGATCTCTTTCTGGAACCGGTAGGAGCTGTTCTGGATCTCTTTCTGGATGTAACCCTGCTCGATTGCGGCAAGCGTTCCGCCCATCGCGTCGATCTTCTTGATGTATTCGTCGATCTCGGCTTCGATCTTCTCAGTCATGCTCTCGACATAGTAGCAGCCGGCAAGCGGGTCGATGGTATCGGTTGCGCCGCTTTCCTCGGCAACGATCTGCTGGGTGCGCAGGGCAACGGTGACCGCCTGCTGTGTGGGCAGACAGAGAGCTTCGTCATAGGAGTTGGTGTGCAGCGACTGTCCACCGCCAAGAGCTGTGGCGTAGGTCTGCAGACCCACTCGAACGATGTTGTTGAGCGGCTGCTGAGCCGTAAGCGTGACGCCGCCGGTTTGCACATGGTAGCGCAGCATCATCGAGCGTGGGTCTTTTGCTTTGAAGCGATCTCTCATGACCTTTGCCCAATACCTGCGGGCTGCGCGGAACTTGGCGACTTCCTCGAGCACGTTCGTGAAAGCATTGAAGAAGAAACTCAGCCGCGGGGCGAAAGAATCGACGTCCATCCCGCGTTCGATACAGGCTTGCGTGTAAGCGATACCGTCGGCGATGGTGAAAGCCATTTCCTGGGCGGCGGTGGAGCCGGACTCACGAATATGATAGCCGCTGATGCTGATCGAGTTCCACCTGGGGACTTTTTTCTGGCAGAAATCAATCAGGTCGACCGCAAGTCTGATGGTCGGCTTGGGAGGATAAATATACTGGCCGCGGCAGATGATCTCCTTTAAAACGTCGTTTTGCACCGTTCCGGCGACCTTGTCCCAAGGCACGCCCTGCTCGTCGGCGATTGTCAGATACATTGCGACCAGTACTCCGGCCGCTGCATTGATGGTCATCGAAGTGCTGACCTTACCCAAATTGATCTGGTCAAACAGGATCCTCATATCATCAATGTGGTCGATGGCCACACCAACCTTGCCGACTTCGCCCATGGAAAGCGGATGGTCAGAGTCGTAGCCGGCCTGCGTGGGCAGATGGAAGGCAACGCTGAGGCCGGTTTGTCCCTGGTTCAGCAGATAACGGTAGCGCTCATTGGTGCCCTTGGCATCTCCAAAGCCCGCGTACTGACGCATCGTCCAGTAACGGCCGCGGTACATGGTAGGCTGCACGCCCCGGGTATAGGGAAACATCCCGGGGTAGCCGAGGTCGCGGTCGTAGTCGAGCCCTTTTACATCCAAAGGCGTATAGAGCCTCTCGACCGGGGTCCCGGAAATCGTGGTAAAGACAGGCTTAGCTTCGGGCGACTTCGAGAGTGTCTTTGCAACAGGTCCCTGGTCCCACTTTTCTTTACCAGCTTGAATTTTTTCAAGTACCTTCTCGTCAAACATAAGTACCCTCCTCAACGGCGAAATTCCACACGACACCCCGCTAGTTGCATCAGCGGGATCTGTTAAAAAGAAGCACGAACCGCAACACAGTTCGGCACCCTTGGCCATTTTCCCGGATGGAGAAAAATGAACCCGAGCCGGAACAATTTGGGAGAAAGGGTTGGAAACGAACATGTACAACACCGCCCTGCCTGGCCGCAACAGAAGGGCAGGTGAATAGTGAAAATACTTTCAACGTCTTCCTATAGCAGCAGTTCCGCTGTGGGTCAATATCAATCGGTATGGAGATCGTGAAAAAAAGAGGATGGCTGCCGCGCTGGATTCAACAAGACAGCCGGGAGTCTCAGGGCGCAAGTGAAGTGGCGAACAGCCGTGCCCAGTGCCGGGAAACGGCCTGGCACAGAACCCATTTATGACGGTCCGGTTTCGAACTGTCTTATTACCCGCCGCCGGCGTTTGCACCCTATATTTTCGAATAAACTTGAATTTTTAACACTTGGTAAAATTTTGTCTTGACGTATTGTGAAAATATGTCTTATCATTTCACCGTTAAGACTACCCCGTTCTCTTACTCTTTCGCCCCCGGAGGAACTGCCCATGCTTGCATTTGCCAAGACCATGGAAAGCCCTTGTAGAAGCTGTGAATACATTCACCACGACAAGGACGAATGCGCCAAAGACTGCGACAGATTAAACACCTTTCAGGCTGCAATCCTGCGACACGATGAGATCAACATCAAGAACTTCGAGGTCCGGTCTCTGCCTGCCCGAAAGGCCGTATAGCGCAAATCGGGTCAAAAACAGGTGGAGCAAAGAAAAGGCGGCGTTAAGCCGCCTCATCCATTTCAACAGCCCGGGCTTTGGTCGAGTATTACGATCGGCTGAGCGCGGTGCGATAAGTCCCACAGTACATGTTCCCGGGTCCCCAAGCTCAATGAGGTAGCTTCGCGGCCCTTTCCATTATTCCGGTTTTCCGCAGCCAATCCATGCTCGAAGACACGATAAACGGACCGTTCAGCAAATCCGGTTTGTTATAGACAAAAGGCTCTCCGGACAAATCGACCATAATCCCGCCTGCGGCCGTAACGATCGCCTGGCCCGCGGCCGTGTCCCACTCCCATGTAGGTCCGAATCTCGGGTAAAAGTCGGCCTCGCCGGCGGCTACGGCGCAGAACTTGAGAGCGCTCCCCCGGTTTATGACCTCGTGGGCTGGAATCAGAGACAATAGCTCCTCGAGCCCGGGGGCCGGATGAGAGCGGCTTCTCACAATCCGCACGGGCCCGCCGGCGGGGACCTTCGCGACTTCGAGCCTTCTGCGCCCGCTCTGCGATATTTCCCAGCACCCCTCGCGCACATCCGCCATGAACAGCCGATCTGCAACCGGAATATGGATAATCCCCACTACGGGCATTCGATGTTCAACCAGGGCTATGTTAACGGTGAATTCGCCGTTTCGCTTGACAAACTCCTTTGTCCCGTCAAGAGGGTCGACAAGCCAGAACCGGTCCCAGTTCCTCCTGACATCGTGAGATACGTCCTTGCCTTCTTCGGAAAGAACGGGAATCTCAGGGTAGCGGGACCGCAACGAATCGGCGATTATCCTGTGCGAGCGCATGTCCGCGAGCGTAAGCGGGGAGCAGTCGTCCTTGCGCTTTACCTCGAAATCGGTGCCGTAGACTTCCAGGATGGCTCTTCCGGCCTCCCTGGCAAGTTCGGCAAGAAAATCAAAATCGAGCATCGGCCAACCCTTTCGCGGTAAATCGGTGAAAAGCACGTCCGGCGGAAAAACGGGGCTTTTGCCCGCTCAGCCGGCCTCCCGTTTGCCTGCTCACCCGCGGATTACCTCCGCGCCTTTACGAACAGGCTTCTAATAAGCTCAAAATGGTTCCTGTGATTGCGGATTTTCCACCATATCTCTCCCTTTCGGGCGATTTTCCAGGCAGGGCCGGCCATACGGTCCTCACCGGAGAGCAGGCGCGCAATGTTATCTATCCCGGCCCCGGCAAATCTTCCGCGGGCAACGCCTCCAAGCCACATCTCGGAATCGCACACCGCCTCAGACCACGAAAACGGGTCGGATATCAGCAACTGGGCCCCGATCCGGCGCGCCGTGCGGCTTGCCTCGCCCATATGCTGGAGCGGGTGTGATATTTTGTCTAACAAATTAAGAGAAGCCACGCAACTGAAGCACCCGGAGCGAAACGGCAGCGCTCCAGCATCGGCCACCAGGAAATCCACTTTTGCGGAGTCCCACTCGGGAGGCAAAACGAAGGTCCTGTCCGAATAAATGAGGCCTTCGTCCCTGATCCGGAAGCTCAGCCCCCGCTCCTGCATAATCTGCCTTGCAGTTCGCACAAAACTCCCGGAAAGGTCCACCCCTATGACAAACTCACACTTGCTCGACATTTCGAAAGAAAACCTGCCGGTCGCGCATCCGGTGTCAAGACACGCCCCTGAAGCCGGTGAGATCTGTTCGGCCCATCGAGCGTAAGCACCGGTTGAGTCCGGGTCTTCGAAAAGATCGGCATAATGACTCCAAAGATAGGCGGACAAAAGGTCCGGCTCCTCGTAGCGCAAACCCTCCCCGCTCAGCCCGGCATGTCGAGCTACAATACTGGCGACCCCTTTTTCTATCCGGTATGCCTGCCCGCAACGATCACACTCCAGAAAGCCTTCGTCTATTTCCTCGCCCGAAATTTGAGCATGTCCAAGGTGCAATGGCATCTGCTCGGGCAGGCAGGCCGGGCATATCAGGTAGTCAAGGGTTTTTCGCTTCATGGCGAGCCGCTTCCACATTCGGCAGGAATGGATTAGACGCTGACAGTTTTCCTTATCGCACACAACACGGCGTTGAAGGAAGCAAAAGCAATCTTAAAATATAATCACGTACCACGGGCGCGGGTGCAGGTGAAGATGGAGACGAAAAGTGCGAGATGCAAAACCAGCCGTTTCAGCGCCATCATAGCCTTGGATGAGCGCGAGCCGGCATAAAGCGGATGCGAGGTGGAAAAATGGCTGAAGTGGAATTGCCAAATCCCGATGAGCTCAAAGAAATCAAAGAGAAAAAATTTGCCAGGAATATAGCCCTGGTCACCGCAATTTTTGCAGTGGTGCTGGCTATCGCCAGCCTTGGCGGAAATCACGCAATGAAGGAGATGCTGCTCTCTCAGCAACAGGCGTCCGACCAATGGGCCTACTACCAGGCCAAATCGATCAGGGAGCACCTCTACAAGAGCCAAAAAATGATGCTCGAAAACGAGCTTATGCTCTCTGAGTCCTTGAGCCCCAATGCGAAGGAAAGTGTCAGGACCTCTATCGAAACACTTGGCGCCGAGGAATCGCGGTACGCCAATGAAAAGAAAGACATCCAGCAGGAAGCCACTAAGCTTGAAAAGCAACGGGATGAAAACAGGTCCAAGGACCTTTACTTCGAATACGCCGAAGTTCTCCTGCAAATAGCCATTGTCATGGCATCGGTGTCAATAATCGCGGAAAGCCGTCCCGCACTGTTTTTCTCCATCCTGTTGGCCACGATCGGCACGCTCATCTGCGCGAACGGATACCTGGATCTATTTAAACCGCTTCTGCAGGCAGCCTCCGGGTGAGGCGCCTCAAAAATCCGCTATGCCTCCAGCTGCCGCTCTTCTCCTATATGTTCGGTATAGAGAAGCTCAGGCTTTTTCAGGATTATACGAGTGTCCGGCGGAACGGATTCGGTAAGCCAGACATTACCGCCGATTATCGATCTTGCCCCGATAACCGTATTTCCACCAAGGATAGTAGCCCCTGAATATATGATAACGTCGTCCTGGATGGTCGGATGCCGCTTCTTGTTTCTCAGCTGCTCGCCCGCATCACGCGGGAGCGAAAGCGCCCCGAGCGTCACGCCCTGGTAAAGTCTCACGCGGTCGCCGATCTCAGTGGTTTCGCCTACGACGACACCCGTGCCGTGATCCATAAAGAAACTCTCCCCAATATGGGCGCCGGGATGGATGTCGATTCCGGTGATGCTGTGAGCGTATTCGCTGATGATACGGGGGATGAAGGGGATGCTTTGCTCCCACAACTGGTGGGCCATTCTATAGACCGTTACGGCAAAAAGGCCCGGATAGCTGAAGATTATTTCGTCATAGCTCTTGGCGGCCGGGTCGCCCTGGTACGCGGCGCGTACGTCACTGGCCAGCATTAGCCGCAGGGCGGAAAGGTCCCGCATGAAACTTATTGTCGCCCTCTGGCCCAACTCTTCACACTGCACGCAGGGCAGGTCGTGGCGTATGCAGTCATGGCGCAGGGCCAGGGCTATCTGCTCGGACATGAGTTCGAAGAGCGCCGTCGCCTCCTGGCCGAAGTAGTAGCCAAGATTGAACTTCTCGAGCCGGTTCCTGATGAAATATCCCGGATAAAGCAGCCTTCTGACCCGGTCCACTATGTCGACAACTGCCTCTTTGGACGGAATCGGCTCGGGTCCCACGTGGTCAAAGCACTCCCCGTTCGAGCACGAGACGACCAGTTTTTCGACAATTGCGGGAATCTCCTCCCGAAAATGCCGGTCAGTCTCAATTTCGGTCTTGCAGTGATCGAATATAAGTTTGTCCTCCATGGTCCTTCCTTTGGCTGGCAGAGCGATTCACGGCAAAGTAAGATAAGGTGGCTGCCCCGCGGGCGTCTACGGTCCAGTCGGCCGGCATTGACTGCGAGTTTCGGACGCGCTGGGGTGCAAAGCCACATTCCATTTAACATTCCCGTACCGGAAAATCACGTTTTCGGTCCGCATCGGCCTCAAAAAAAAGAAGCCGGTCCGTTGAAAGATCGGACCGGCCATCCGAGAAAATCCTTCTCGCCGGGCTCATGCCTCCTGACAGAGCTGAGCGCCTGTTTTCCAGTAGGGCGACATGCCCCTGAGCGTATCGATTATGGGTGGCAGTTTTTCGATGACGAAATCTATTTCCTCAGCGGTGTTGTACACGCTGAGGCTGAACCTGATCGACCCGTGCGCCATGGTGAATGGAACGCCCATTGCCCGCAGCACGTGAGAAGGCTGGAGGGATCCCGAGGTGCACGCCGATCCTGATGATGCGCATATGCCGAACTCGTCCATCATGAGCAGGATGCCTTCGCCTTCAACGAATTCGAAACTGATGTTGGTCGTGTTGGGAAGGCGATTTACCCTGTCACCGTTAACCTTTGTGTTGGGAACGATTTTGAGGATACTGTTTTCGAGCCTGTCTCTCAAACCCTTTACGAACGTATTCTCGCGATCCATATTCTTGTGCGCCAGCTCGGCGGCGACCCCCAGCCCGATTATGCTCGGGGTGGCTTCCGTTCCGCCGCGCCTTCCACGCTCCTGATGGCCCCCGATGAGGTAGGGCGAAAACTTGGTGCCCTTGCGCAGAAACAGAATCCCTATTCCTTTGGGCGCATGGAGCTTGTGGCCTGAGAGTGAAAGCATGTCGATTCGTGATTTGGACAGGTCTATGGGGATTTTCCCGACCGACTGAACCGCGTCGGTATGGAAAAGGATGCCGCGCTCCCGGGCCATTTCGGCTGCCTTTTCAATGGGAAAAATCACCCCCGTTTCGTTGTTTGCCCACATGAGGCTCACGATTGCCGTATCCGGACCCAGCGCCCGTCTATACTGCTCCATATCCAGCCGCCCCTCGCCGTCGACGGGCAGTTCGGTCACCCGATATCCCTGCGTCGCCAGGTGGGCGCAAAGAGCGCGCACCGCCGGGTGCTCGACCCTGCTGGTCACGATGTGTCTTTTGTCAGGGTAGCTGGCAAGGGCTGAGCGGATGGCCGCGTTATCGCTTTCCGAGCCGCAGCTCGTAAAGATGATTTCGTCAGGAGATGCGCCCAGAAGAGCGGCAACCTGTTCGCGCGCTTTCCTGACCTCTTTCATTACCTGGCCTCCGAAGGAGTGCATGCTCGAAGGGTTCCCATAGAGTTCATGGAAATATGGGAGCATGGTCTCAAGCACTTCCGGGGCCACCTGGGTCGTCGCATTGTTGTCCAGATATACAGGTTTCACGCCGATACCTCCTCAACCACAAGCTCCGGCCAGACAAGCTCGCGCAATTTCACCTCGACAAAATTTTTCAGCGTCTGGTTGGATGCCTGACAGGATGCGCATGCGCCCCGAGTTGCAACCATCACGCGATTGCCCACGACGTCCACCAGTTCGATGTCTCCGCCGTCGTGCTTCAGGGCAGGCCTGATTTCCCGCTCCAGGGTTTCTTCTATCATTTTGATTTTCTTGATATTGGATAGCCTTGGCCTTTCAGCCGGGGCTTCGCTCATCACCGAAAGCACCCTGTCGATTATTTCCTGGATGACCGGGTGGCAGTTTCCGCAACCACCTCCCGCTTTGGTGTAGTTGGTAACTTCTTCGACTGTTCTGAGACGATTTTCGCGAATGGCCCGCTCTATTTCCTTTTCAGTCACGCCGAAACATTCGCAGACTATCTTCTCCTCTTCCGCCTTTTCCGGCGAGCCCTTATAATATGAAATAGCCTCCTCCAGGGCCTCTCGGCCCAGAACGGAGCAGTGCATCTTTTCCTGAGGGAGACCGCCGAGGTAGTTTGCTATGTCCTGGTTTGTGACCTTTGAAGCCTCCTCGACCGTCATGCCTCTTATCATTTCAGTCAAAGCCGAAGCTGAAGCTATTGCGCTGGCGCAGCCGAATGTCTTGAACCTGGCGTCTTTTATCCGGCCGCTTTCATCGAGCTTGAAAGTGAATTTAAGCGCATCTCCGCACGCAATCGATCCAACCTCCGCAACCCCGTCGGCGTCTTCGATTTCTCCAACGTTTCGAGGATTGAGAAAATGATCTTTAACCTTATCCGTGTAGTCCCACATAAAGGCTCCTCCCGCTACCCGTTTCTATTTTCACGGTCAAAGAGACCATCGCCCAAATGTTGTGCGAAAAGCCGGGTTCACGATTCATAAAGTGTACGTCCGCAAACGACGAATTGGGATCGGCATTTCCCTGACCGAAGTGTAATTATAACTATAAATACCAGCTATGGTAAAATAATACGTTTCCCAACTATGCGCTTCGATTTCGAAAAACGCCTTGCGCAAAAAACTTTATTCTAACAAAAAAATGATCATTTTGCAATATGCAAAATCAGGGCATCCTTTGGACGCTCCGGAGGTTTGCTGCCTGCGCCCGTCCCAGGAGCCGAAAAGCGCCGGGACATCCGCAACCCTGTATCACAGTGGCTATGCAGACTTTTTCCTTGACAAAACCGATATCCCTAATTTAGCCTGATTGCTCTATGGTCTCTCGCGCTGCTCCTGTATAGATTCCGCAGCTTTCACGGCCGCTTGCTCAACTCCGAGCTTTCTTTTCTAGTTTTGAGAATCCTGAAATGCCAATAAGGCGCCGGTTTATCTGACTGAACCGGACTGAGGGCTAAGGAAATCCTTACCATGTTCAGGCGAGTATGGATGTAAAAAAAACCACGAAATGGAGGCCAGATCTAAGATGCCCTACGACGCAACTAAAATGAAGGATTGGCAAATATCGGAAGCTGCTGAAGCTAATATGCCCACACCATGGGAGTTTCAGGAAAAACTGGGGCTGAAAAAAGATGAAATTCTTCCAATGGGCAGACTCTGCAAGCTTGATTTCATGAAAATCATCGAGAGGCTTAAAGGCCGCCCCGATGGGAAATATATCGAGGTGACGGCAATCACCCCCACCCCTCTCGGGGAAGGCAAAAGCACGACCTCCTGCGGCTTGATGGAAGGCCTTGGTAAAAGAGGCAAAAATGTGGGCGGGTGTCTCAGACAGCCTTCAGGCGGTCCGACCATGAACATAAAAGGAACGGCGGCGGGCGGCGGCAACTCGCTTCTCATCCCGATGACCGAGTTCTCGATGGGCCTCACGGGCGATATCAACGACATCATGAACGCCCACAACCTGGCGATGGTGGCCCTGACAGCCCGCATGCAGCACGAAAGAAACTACAACGACGAGCAGCTTCAGCGCCTGACCCGCATGAGGCGTCTCGACGTCGACCCCACCCGTGTCGAGATGGGCTGGATCATTGATTTCTGCGCCCAGACGCTCCGCAATATCATCATCGGCATCGGCGGCAGGATGGACGGCTTCATGATGCAGTCAAAATTCGGGATTGCGGTCAGCTCGGAACTGATGGCCATTCTTTCGATCGTCAAGGATCTGGCCGACCTGAAGAAAAGGCTCAATGAAATAACCGTGGCGTTCGACAAACGCGGAAAACCCGTTACTACGGGCGACCTCGAAGTCGGAAACGCCATGACCGCCTTCATGAGAAATACTATCAACCCGACCCTCATGTGCACGGCGGAGTACCAGCCGTGCATGGTTCACGCCGGTCCTTTCGCAAACATAGCCGTCGGCCAGTCGTCGATCATCGCCGACCGTGTCGGCCTGAAGCTGTTCGACTACCATGTTACGGAGAGCGGTTTTGCCGCGGACATCGGGTTCGAGAAGTTCTGGAACGTCAAATGCCGCTACAGTGGCCTCAAGCCTCACGTATCGGTTCTTACCACGACCATCCGCGCGCTCAAGATGCACGGCGGCGGTCCTAAAGTTGTGGCCGGTCTGCCGCTTCCCGAGGACTACACGAAGGAGAACCTGGATCTGCTCGAGCGCGGTATTCCCAACATGGTCCACCATATCAACACCATCCGCAAGTCGGGCATCAACCCGGTCGTCTGCATCAACGCTTTCCATACGGATACCAGGGATGAAATCGCCCTGGTCCGGAGGCACGCGGAAGCCGCCGGCGCCCGTTGTGCCTTGTCGGAGCACTGGGCCAAGGGCGGCGAGGGCGCTCTGGAATTTGCTGATGCGGTTATCGAAGCCTGCGAACAACCAAGCGAATTCAAATTCCTCTATCCCCTGGAAATGAAGCTTAGAGACCGCGTTGCCATGGTGGCCAAAGAAGTGTACGGTGCGGACGGCGTTTCCTGGACGCCCGAAGCTGAGGCAAAGGCCAAGATGCTCGAGGCGGACTCCAAGTATGACGACTATGCCACTATGATGGTCAAGACTCACCTTAGCCTGACCCACGATCCGGCAGTCAAGGGCACGCCCAAGGGCTGGGTGCTGCCGGTCCGCGACGTTCTCATCTACTCGGGCTCAAAGTTCCTCTGCCCGTGCGCTGGAACAATCAGCCTCATGCCGGGGACTTCTTCCGACCCGGCGTTCCGCAGAGTGGACGTCGATGTAAAGACCGGAAAAGTCATGGGCCTTTTCTAACTTGATGCCGGACAGCCTCATTCGAAGAGCGCTTCTGTCAAGTATCCAATATCCGGGGACCGGCTTCCAGAACGGAGGTATCATATGTCTGCAAAACTGCTTAAAGGGGCCGAGGTGGCCAGGGAGATTCGGGCAGAACTCAAGTCCGAAGTCCAACAGATGAAGGAAAAACATGGGGTCGTGCCCGGACTGGTAACCATCCTGGTCGGTGAGAACCCCGCGTCGATGAGCTATGTAAGAGGGAAGCAGACCACGGCTCACGAACTCGGGTTCTTCTCCATTCAGGATAACCAGCCCGCCGATTTGAGCGAGGCTGACCTGCTTAAGCTCATTGCAAAGTACAACGAGGACCCTAAGATCGACGGAATTCTGGTCCAATTGCCTCTGCCCAGGCACGTGAACGAAAATCGGGTGCTTCTGGCGATAGATCCTGGAAAGGACGTCGACGCCTTTCACCCGGTAAACGTTGGAAAACTCATGGTAGGCGAGCCGGATTATCTTCCCTGCACCCCTGCCGGGATTCAGGAACTGCTTGTCCGCTCCGGGACCCCGACAGCCGGCGCCGAAGTCGTGGTCGTCGGAAGGTCCAATATCGTCGGCAAGCCGATCGCGATGATGCTAATGCAGAAGGCGGAGGGCGCAAATGCCACCGTGACCGTCTGCCACACCCGGACGAAGGACGTCAAACAGCATTGTCTGCGTGCGGACATCCTTATCGTTGCCGCCGGAGTCACGGAATATGTCAAAGGTGACTGGATCAAGCCGGGCGCCGTTGTAATCGACGTCGGAGTAAACGAAGTGGGAAAAACAGCCGAAGGCAAACGAATACTCAAGGGAGACGTTGCCTTCGATGAAGCCGTGGAAAGGGCAAGCGCCATTACGCCGGTTCCCGGTGGAGTGGGACCGATGACGATAACGATGCTCATGAAAAACACCGTACGCGCCTGCAAGGTGCATAACGGCCTCAACTAGGCCGGTTTGCGCAAAGCATAAGCCAATACCTTTTCCTGCCGCTGAGAGGACACTGTGTCGCTTCGGCGGCGGGGAAGGGCTACCCCTTCCTAAACTCCTCATTAAATAAATCCGAGCCAAATCAGCGCAAAATAATGCCCCGTCCCTCCGCCTGAACCCGGCGGCGAAAATCCGAAGCCGCTCTAAACCTGCGCGTCCCGCCGGATATAGTATGTGCGGGGGCCGATATCACCGGCCTGTTGCCCAAACGAAGTACCAAGGCAGAGCAAAAAGGAGGTTCGTCATTCCGTGACGTTCCCAGGCAAAATCGGACTCTTTATGTCTTCATCTGCTTTGGGCAACAGGCCGTCACTCAATCCTCCATGATATTGTCCAAATACATTTCATTCCAACACTCCCATACTCTTATGAACGCCACTTACCGTTAAAATGCAAAAATACGTCTTGCCAATAGGTTAGGGGAGATTGAGTACATTTTCGTAACTGGGGGGGGAATTGATGCCTACGTTTATGAATGTTGGTATCAGGCGATGAAAAGGGCCGTGGCTGGTTTCAAAAAATCTAATGAAAATAAAGCCTTGAGCAAGCCGATCCATAAGCAGGTAATCTTTGTACGAGTATTTGGAAACCCGGGGTGGCGTTTTACGCCTACGCTTCTGTAGGTAAAAGCCTACAGATCAGGGGGGACTGCTCCCGAAACTTCATGAAATTTCCCGCACTTCCGTAATTCGAAATCGGCGCTGTGAGGCTGGGAGCCATTCTACGATACCCCCTGGAAGTTAATCGAGCGTGAGAACTCATGTGGCGTTGATTGGTACCTATCTTGCACAACTCCCGGCGCAGGACACACATCTCAATAAACTGAAGACATAGGAAAGACAGGGAGCGCAGGGCAACTGGCCCAAAAACCGGTCGCGGTGAAGTGCGGCCGCAGGTTGGGAGGGGTCAGCTTGCTGTGTGGGCCCGCTGCCAGGCGGGCACTCCGGAGCTTTCCGAAACTGCCTCGGGCCAAGGATTTAAAATGTTTCGATATCTAACCTTTAATAAAAGAAATCTACTTCGACCTTTTTGGTTAAGTGTAACTATTGTTGCAATGTTAACTCTTGTTTCGATGATTTTTACGCAGCATGCCTATTCCGCCCAGCCCACGATCGCATGGAACGCGGACACAGGTCAGGTTGCCGGCTACAAGGTCTTTTACGGTAGTTCGGCCGGGAGCTACACGAGCAACGTAGACGTTGGAAATACAACAACATATACATTTCAAAACCTGTCCGGTGCGACCAGCCATATTGCCCTCCAGGCCTATAGCAGCAGCAATGTGGCTAGCGGCTATTCGTCGGAATTGGTCCTGGACCAGCTCACTGTGTCCGCCGGATCAGGCGGATCGATATCCCCGACCGGGACCTTTTTCAAGACCCAGGGAGCAAGCCAGGCTTTTACCATCACTCCCTCCACGGGCTACAAGGTAGCCTCTGTGCTGGTTGACGGGGTCTCCGTGGGCGCGGTCACCAGCTACACGTTGTCCAATATCACAGCGAGCCATACGGTCTCGGCCACCTTCTCGGCCCAAACGCCTGCTACCTACACCATTTCGGCGACGGCTGGGGCAAACGGGACCATCACCCCGTCGGGTTCAGTCACTGTGAACTCCGGGGCAAGCCAAACCTTTACTATAACCCCGGTCACGGGCTACGTAGCTACCGTGCTGGTTGACGGGACCTCGGTCGGCGCGGTCACGACCTACACGTTTTCAAATGTAACGGCCGGCCACACTATCTCGGCTACCTTCACGGCAGCAACGGTCAACTACACCATTTCGGTGAAATCCGGGGCAAGCCAGACCTTTGCTATCACCCCGGTCACGGGCTACGTAGCTACCGTGCTGGTTGACGGGACCTCGGTCGGCGCGGTCGCAAGCTACACATTTTCAAATGTGGTGGCCAAGCACACCATCTCGGCCACCTTCGCAGCCCAGACGCCTGCTACCTATAACATTTCGGCGACGGCCGGCTCAAACGGGTCCGTCTCTCCGTCGGGTTCAGTCGCGGTCAAGTCCGGGGCAAGCCAAACCTTTGCTGTCGCACCGTCCACGGGCTGCCAGATATCCTCCGTGTTGGTTGACGGGGCCTCGGTCGGCGCGCTCACGAGCTACACGTTTTCAAATGTAGTGACCAGCCACACCATATCTGCAACCTTTACAGCCGCCCAGAAACTCGTCGCCGACGCCGGACCCGATCAGACGGTCGCCTCCGGGCAAACAGTGACGCTGAACGGCTCAAATTCCACCGATATAGGCGGACCGGGGATCAGGTACTATCTTTGGACCCAGACGGGTGGAACGCGGGCCTATATTACAAACCGTCACGCGGCCAGGGCGACTTTTGTAGCTCGCGCGTCGTCGCCCCAGGCACTGACTTTTCAGCTGACCGTTGCAGATCGGTACGGCGCCACAGCGACCGACACCTGCATCGTCAACATTACTACATCGGGCGCCTCTGCCCCCATGGCTTCGGCGGGCAGCAATCAAACGGTCAATGCGTGGACGAACGTCACATTGAACGGGACTGAATCCACAGGTGCGGGTAATTCCACGACCGGGACTGAATCCGCGGGTGCGGGTAATTCCACGACCGGGACTGAATCCGCGGGTGCGGGTAATTCCACGACCGGGACTGAATCCGCGGGTGCGGGTAACTCCATCACTTCCTACCTCTGGCAGCAAATTGACGGGCCCGCGGTAACGCTTTCCGATGCGAATTCGCCTCAGCCCACTTTTGCAGCCCCTGAGGTTTCATCAGGCGCGGCGTCACTGAGCTTTAAGCTGACGGTAACCAATAGTGACGGGCTTAAATCCAGAGCCAAGTGTCTTGTCAATGTAACTCAAGCCGAAGCGCCGCCGACGGCTTCCGCGGGCGCCTCCGAGACCGTGAATGCGGGCAAATCCGTCAAACTCGATGGATCAAGTTCGGCGGTTCAGGACGATACGGGCGAATCATTGCGCTGGCACCAAATAAGCGGTGTGCCTGTAACCCTGTCCGACCCGACGTCGGCAACCCCCACCTTTAAAGCGAAAAAGGCGGGAAAGTATGGCAATCCGTTGACCTTCGTTTTGACCGTTAAGGATAAGAATGGTCTAAGGTCCAGCGCAACTCAGGCCGTAACGGTGAA
>JBEKMB010000004.1:0-153725 GCA_050008735.1 Syntrophobacteraceae bacterium | reverse complement strand
AGTTTAGCGAATACTCTCAGTAGGTTACGGAAACGCATATTACAGTAACGAATGACTATTAAGTAATACTTTCATTCGACGGGGCGCAACCCGTTGCATGGATGATTCCGGCGCAAGCCGGAATCCAGCATCTTTGGTTTTCATTGTTAAATCAATTTGCTAAGACACTGGACCCCGGCTTTCACCGGGGCGACGAGAATCATTTTCCAGGCTTCAGAAAATCCAACCACTTACGCGCTTATGGGGCAGTGCCCCCCGCTTTTTTGACTCTTCTAAGAAAGACCGTACTCTCATGAACGCTGGCTTGCGCCGGGATGAGGGGGAGTGAGGGGGTTGCGCGGGCATTATTGACGCCGTGTACGGCAGTCCAAGCCGCTTGCGTCTTTTGAGATCGATTGAGGCTTGATTTTCCTGCGGTTGCCGGGAATATATCCGGCGTTGCTTTTATTTTGCGTTTTCGGTGAAAAATCGTTACCTATCGTAGACGCCGTCCGGTCCTTTCGAGTCTGATAGTCGGGTGTGCCCGGCGGATGCATTTTTTTCGCCTTTGGGGAGGTCAAATCATGAGTAGATCGATGCAATGGCTGAGCCTCATCGGGGGTATCCTGATTCTCGGATACGGGGTATTCAAGTTGGACTGGACCCTGATGATATTGGGCCTGCTGATAGTGGCGTTTTCCGTTTCCAAGATCGTTAAGAGCGGGGTGGGAAGCGAAGGGTCGGACAAAAAACGGTGAATCCCGTTTGCGTGACCGGCATGAAAGCCTGGAACGAGTGCCGGCCATTGTGGGCCGGGTTAGTCAAGGGCGCGCAAGAACAGGCAAAAAGACAACACGCTTGACGTATCAGGTCAAATCATCTAACGTCGCCTTTCCCCTGGTCTGCTGGTTCAGGCGATTTTCGTCCGGAAAGGGTCCTTTTTGCGCAATGGCGGGCGTGTCAACCCCGGGACCTCTCGGAGCGCCGATTGCGTCCACGCCTCCGCGAAGCCCTCGATTTGCCTGCCGGGGCGGGTAGTCGCTTTTGGGCCTCAAGGAATTGCGGATCGGAAATCGCCGGTGTTTCACCGGGGTGTTGCCGATGAACACCAGTCATCTTTTGGGAAGGTTTTGGGTTGATGGAAGATTCGAACATTGTGGTGCGGGAGCGGCTGGAGAAGGCCGCCGAGTTGGAACGGCAGAATATAGCTCTGTATCCCAACTCCTATCCCGTAGCTCATAAGATAAAAGACCTGCTGGCGCGCGCGGCCGGCAGGACGAATGAAGAGCTGGAATCGGATCAGGGGGCTTATACGGTTGCCGGCCGCATCCTCTCGGTGCGCTCATTCGGCAAATCGATTTTCATGCATATCGCCGATGTGGATGCAAAAATCCAAATATACATTCAGCAAAACCAGATCGGAAAAGAGGGCCACGCGCTGGCCAAAAAGCTGGACATCGGGGATATAATCCGTGTTTCAGGGCAGCTTTTCAGGACGAAAACAGACGAATCGACTCTGTTGGTCAAAGAGCTGGTGCTGCTTGCGAAAAACCTTCGGCCGCTGCCCGAAAAGTATCATGGCCTGAAGGACATAGAGCTGCGTTACCGCCAAAGATATGTTGACCTGATCGTAAACGGGCAGGTGAGGGAGACCTTTCGCAAAAGGGCGCGGATTATAGCGGCGATCAGGCGGTTTTTTTCCGACCGGGAGTTCCTTGAAGTAGAAACGCCCATGATGCAGGCTGTTCCGGGAGGCGCGACGGCCAAGCCCTTCAAGACTTATCACAATGCGCTGAACATGGAGCTCCACCTTCGGATAGCTCCTGAGCTCTACTTGAAAAGGCTCCTGGTCGGCGGATTCGAGCGGGTTTTCGAACTGAACCGCAATTTCCGCAATGAAGGGGTTTCCACCCAGCACAACCCCGAATTCACCATGCTCGAATTTTACCAGGCCTACGCGACGTATGAAGACCTGATGGGGCTGAGCGAAGAGCTTTTCTGCGAAGTCGCCAGGCAGGTGAACGACGGAAAGATGGTCCTGGAGTACCAGGGCGACGTCATCGACCTTACGCCGCCCTGGAAGCGTTACAGCTTTGTCGAATCGCTCACCCTGATTGGAGACGTTCCACAGGAGGCGGTGGAAAACTTCGGCGAGGCCGTGGCTTTCGCAAGATCTCTGGGCATCGGCGTCGAGCGTTTCGAAGGCCATGGCAAGCTGCTCACCAAGATATTCGATCTGGTGGTCGAACCGAAGCTGGTCCAGCCGACCTTTATATACCGGTATCCGCTCGAAGTGTCGCCTCTTTCGAGAAAAACGGAAGGCAACCCCGAGTTCGTGGACCGGTTCGAACTCTTTATCGCCTCCCGCGAGATGGCCAACGCGTTTTCGGAGCTAAATGATCCGAGGGACCAGCGCGAGCGGTTTATGCGCCAGCTCGAGGCGTTCAGGGCCGGGGACGAGGAAGCCCACCAGATGGACGAGGACTATATCAGGGCGCTGGAATACGGTATGCCCCCGGCGGCTGGGGAGGGGATCGGAATTGACCGGCTGGTTATGCTCTTTTCCGATTCGCCGTCGATCAGGGACGTCATTTTATTTCCTCATATGAGACCGGAAAAAAAGAGTTAAATTAGACTCGATGAGTTTTGAATTTTTCATAAGCATACGGTACCTTCTGGCCAAACGAAGGCAGACTTTCGTCTCCCTTATCACCTTCATCTCGATTGCGGGGGTAGGGGTGGGGGTGACGGCGCTCATCGTCGTTCTGGCCGTAATGAACGGATTTCATGAAGACCTTCGCGGCCGCATTCTCGGCATCACCTCTCATGTGAACATCACCAGCTTTGCGGGGATGATTTCGAACTACGGCGAAGTGATCGCCGAGATCGAAAAAGAAAAGGGCGTGGTGGGGGTTGCCCCGTTTATCTACGCTCCGGTCATGATGACATCGGGCAGAAGCGCCGGGGCGGTTTTGCGCGGAATAGACCCGCTTTCGGCATCCAAGGTCTTGAAGCTCCAGGAAAACATGGTGCGGGGAAACCTCGCCGACCTGGTCCAGCCTTCACAGGAAGCCCCGGGTACGGCTTATCCCGGCATAATCCTCGGCAAGGAACTGGCGAATAATCTCGGGGTCAGGGTCGGTGAATACCTGACGATCATTTCGCCGGCCGGCCGGCTGACCCCCATGGGACAGACGCCCAAGAGCAAGCTTTTCAAGGTGGTCGGGACCATAGAGTCCGGAATGTACGAATACGACAATACGCTTGCCTACGTCGACCTCCCGGTCGCCCAGCAGTTTCTCGGCGTCGGCGACAGTGTCACCGGAATCGAGGCCAGGGTAAATGATATCTACAAGGCGGGCGAAATCGCGGAGGCCTTGAAAAAGCGCCTCGGACCTCCTTTTTATGTCAGCGACTGGATCAAGATGAACAGCAACTTTTTTTCGGCCCTCAAGCTGGAAAAGGTGGTGATGTTCGTAATACTTACGCTGATAATACTGGTGGCGTCCTTCAACATCGTCAGCTCCCTTACAATGCTGGTAATGGAAAAAGGCCGCGACATAGCGATACTCAAGGCAATGGGGGCAACCACTTCGAGCATAAGGAAGATTTTTGTCCTGGAAGGGTTCCTTATAGGGATATGCGGAACGGCCCTGGGCGTTCTGGGCGGCCTTTTTTTGTGCGATATGCTCCAGAAGTACAAATTCATCGAGCTGCCTCCGGACGTTTACCATATTTCGACCCTGCCGGTTAAAATGGAGGGTCTTGATTTGGCTGTCATTGCCCTTGCGGCAATGTGCATAAGCCTGGTGGCGACGCTTTATCCGTCGCGCAAGGCTGCCAGGCTCGATCCGGCGGAAGCCTTAAGATATGAATGAACTCAGGCATAGCATAGAAGTCCAGACCCTTGGGCTCACTAAGATATTCGGGAACGGGACCGCGGCGATAGAGCTTTTCAAGGACCTCGAGATCGTCATCCGAAGCGGGGAAAGGGTCGCCTTCGTAGGCAGTTCGGGCGCCGGCAAATCAACACTGCTCAACATACTGGGCACCCTGGAAAAACCGACCTCCGGTAAGGTGCTTTACGGCGGAGAGGATATCTTTCTGAAGGGTGAGCGGGAACTGGCCAATTTCCGGAACCGAAATATCGGGTTTGTGTTTCAGTTTCATTACCTGCTCCCTGAGTTCAACGCGGTTGAGAATGTGATGATGCCCGGTTTGATCTCGGGTATTCCCAAGACGGAAGCCAGGTCCAGGGCCGAGGAACTGCTGGACAAACTTGGACTGTCGGCACGGCTCAAGCATAGGATTGGAGAACTCTCCGGCGGAGAGCAGCAAAGAGTTGCGGTGGCCAGGGCACTCCTGCTTCGCCCGAGGCTTTTTTTGGCCGACGAGCCGAGCGGAAAT
This sequence comes from Syntrophobacteraceae bacterium, assembly GCA_050008735.1. Lineage (GTDB taxonomy): Bacteria > Desulfobacterota > Syntrophobacteria > Syntrophobacterales > Syntrophobacteraceae > SbD1. Next base: position 149,339 of record JBEKMB010000004.1, on the reverse strand, counting down.
CTCGACAGCCGAACGGGGCGCACCCTTCATGAGCTTTTGGTGTCGCTCAATGAGACGCTTGGTTTGACCATGGTGATCGTTACCCACAACCAGGAACTGGCGTCAATGATGCACAGGGTTTTGCGCCTCAAGGACGGGCATTTGAAAGAGGAGCGGGGCCGCTCGGATGTGTGTTCGACAGCCTCGATATGAGGCCCGGCGCCGGGTTATGACTTTTTGGGGCCGGTGGCGAGGGGAACGGTTCCAAAAATTTCTGTTGGGCGGGTGGCGATAAGGTGCTATTAGAGGGAGTACTGGGAGAGGCGAGGCTTGCCTGACTGATAAGCAATGATTGGGGGGTCCGGGGCCGCAATTCGGCGGAAACGGGCATTGAAGGCAGGCAGCCTGAGCGGGACACGGGGGGGGACGGGATCATGGTGGGCAAGAAAAAGAGGTGGGGGCTCGTATGGCTTTGTTTCTTCCTTTGGGCATCCGGGTCCGTGTGGGCTGAGGACCAGCAACCCAAAGTCGCTATATTGCCTTTCGTGATGCACGGCCAGCAGGATGTCACAAAAATACAAAAATCAATCGATGAGGTTTTCGTCCGGCTCTGTACTCGAGAAGGCATAAAGCTGATCGACCCGCAGGAGGTCCAGAGGGCGGCAGGCGCTCCTGTGGGCACCGAAGAACAGGCGCGGTCGATCGGGAGCAAGCTCGGGGCCGCCTACGCCGTGTTCGGCAGCTTCAACCAGATCGGCAATGCGATCAGTATGGACGCCACACTGGTGGATGTGTCCGGCCGCAAGAAGGCGGTCGTCCTTCTAGCCGAGGAAAAGGGGGCCGAAAACCTGGCCTCGGCTGTTGGAAAGATTGTGCAGCAGATGAGCGTCCATGTGCTTTCGAAGGCATTGATCTCCGATGTGAAAATCAAGGGAAACGACCGGATCGAATCCGAGGCGATAAAAAGCAACGTCAAGAGCAAGAAGGGTGAATTACTCAAACCCGAACAGGTAAGTGAAGATATCAGGTCCATTTACAAAATGGGCTACTTCGAGAAAGTGGACGCCGAGGTTGCGGACACTCCCGCCGGGAAAATCCTTACGTTTGTCGTACAGGAAAACCCGACCGTTCAGGAAGTCAAATTGAACGGCAATAAGAAAATCAAGGAAAAGGACATAATGGCTGCAATCGTTACGAAACCGTACTCGATTCTGCAGCGCAACGTGGTTAGCGACGACGTTCAGAAGATACTGAAACTGTATCAGCAAAAAGGTTATTATAACGCGGAAATTACGTCGAAAATCGACTTTCCCAAAGATCCGCGCAAGGCCATCGTCACTTTTACTATCCTGGAAAATGATAAAGTTTACATAAAATCGATTCAATTTGTCGGCAATACGCACTTCTCAGCCCGAAAGCTGCGCGGAGTGATGCAGACAAAGGTCAAGAGCATTCTTTCGCTGGTCACCGACAGGGGGATCCTGCAAAAAGACATACTTGAAACCGATGCTGACCGGGTAACTGCGTATTACCACGACGAAGGGTATATGGATGCGAAGGTCAGCTCGCCTAATGTGGACCTTCAAAAAGACGGGTTCCACATCACTATCGGCGTGGAAGAGGGCGAAAGATATAAGATAACCGATGTCAAGCTCACCGGGGACTTGCTTGACGACTACGATAAAAAGATAATCAAAAAGTTCGAACTCAAGATCGGTGCTTTTTTCAGCCGTGAAAAACTCCGGCACGATATTGACATGATAACGAAGGCATATATGAACGAAGGGTTCGCGCGGGTCGAGGTTGAGCCTCGAGTCACACGTGAGGCCGCGGACCGTACGTCTACGATCACTTTCAATGTCACTAAGAAGGGGCTTGTGCATATAGGCCAGATTTTCGTTACGGGCAATACCAAGACCAGAGACAATGTCATTCGCCGCGAGATGAGGATATATGAAGGCGATGTGTATAGTGGCAAGAAAGTCGATGATAGCCTGACCAGGATCAAGAAGCTGGACTTCTTTGAAACCGTCGAGATCATTCCGACCGATACGGACCAGAAGGACATAATGAATCTCAACGTAAAAGTCAAAGAGAAGCAGACGGGCTCGATAAGCGTCGGCGGGGGCTACTCGTCGGAGGACGGCCTTTTTGCGTCCGGCCAGATTCAGCAGAAAAACCTTTTCGGCCAGGGCGACTCCATTACTGTAAAGGCATACGTGGGCCAACTGGCTCAGCGTTACATAGTCAGCTACACGAAGCCGTGGCTTTTCGGAATTCCGTTGACAGGCGGGATCGACCTGTACAACTGGGTCAGGGTCTATGAGGATTTTACGAAGGACTCCTACGGGTTCAAGCTGCGTGCGGGTTATCCTTTCGGCCAGTACAGCAATGTGACTGCCTACTACTCGTGGGAAGACGCAAAACTCTCGGGCCTGGATACGATGGCGTCCAAGGACCCCACATTTACAAACAGTCTGACCGGCTTCCAGGTCAAAAGCGCGGTAGGCCTTTCTTTTGAAAGAAATACTACCGATCACCCTTTTATGCCGACCAAAGGGTCCTACATCGGCGCGTCTGCCGAGTATGCTTCTAAAATGTTAGGCGGTGATTACGACCTTTTCAAACATGAATACCATGTCGGCATCTATGAGCCGCTTTTTTGGAAGTTCATAGGGCATCTGCGGGGTGAAATCGGCTTTGAGAAAGCGGGCGGAGGGGTAGATAGCTTTCCTATCTTCGAACGCTTTTTTCTGGGCGGCATCAATTCGCTTCGCGGCTGGAAATTCGGCGAGGTTGGTCCGGTAGACCCAGCCGGGCTGGTATACGGCGGCGACAAGTACGTTGTTGCCAATGCGGAACTTCTGTTTCCTCTGGTGGAAAAGTATGGCGTGCGGGGGGTGTTTTTCTTCGATACCGGTAATGCGTTTGCTGAAGGAGAAGGTATAAATATTTCGGACTTCAGGGAAGACGTAGGCGCCGGTGTCCGATGGAATTCACCGTTTGGACCGCTCCGGATCGAAGCAGGGTACGTCCTTGATAAACATACGGGCGAGGCGCCCTATCAGTGGCAATTCTCTGCTGGAGCATTCTTCTAAGGAGCTTAAAAATGACGAGACTTTTTGGGTTTGTTCTGTTGGTGGTGGGCGTTGGCTTGGCCTTCTGTGTGAATGCTATCGCGGCCGGTGGTTCGCTGAAGATCGGCTATGTGGACGTCACGGGCGCTGCTTCGCAATCGCAGTGGGGTAAGAAGGTTACCGAGGATTTAAAAAGAGAGCAGGAAAGGCTTGGCAGCGTGGTGGAGCAGAAGAAACAGGCGTTTGTCACCGCCAGGGAAGATTACGAGAAGAAAAAAGACGTAATGGACGAGAAAGCCAGGACCCGTAAGCAGAAAGAACTTCAGGAGATGTATTCGGAACTGGAGAAGCTGGCCGGCGAATCTTCGACCAAATGGAACGATCAGGCAAAGGCCGCGCGGGAGCCCATTTTCAAGAAAATAATGGATATAGCCACCAAAATCGCCAAAGACGAAAAGTATGACTTCGTTATCGAAAAGTCCGCGCTGATTGTCGGCAATGACAAAGACGACATCACGCAGGCGGTCGTAAAGGAAATGGACAAAACGTCCCCTAAGTGATGCAGGTGCAAGTTGGGGCCGATTTCCTGAGCAGGGCGGGACGCGATTGTCTCGCCCTTTTACTGCCGGGTTGCTTCCAGCCCAAAAACCGCCTGTTCACCCCACTTTTGTAAAGGGGGGCAAGGTGGATTTTATAGGTTGGTCGGCGGTTCCGTCTCCGCGTCTCCGTGTCCCCGCGTCATCGTTACTTACGGGGGCAAGGGGGATTTGTCGGCCCCGAAGGGAAACCGAAGTGAATATTATTCGAGAGGATAAAGGCCGTTTTTCTCTGGGCGAGCTTAGCGTGTTGCTGGGTGCCGAGCTCAAGGGAGATTCCGGTTTGCATGTGAGCGGCATAGGGGCTCTGGACAGCGCAACCCCGGAACAGCTGAGCTTCCTGGTAAGTTCGCGCTACACTCATCTGGTAGCCGGATGCAAAGCTGCCGCCTTGATTGTTTCCGCCGAATTCCGGGAACTCGAATGCAACCTGCTCATCGTAAAGGACCCTTACCTGGCCTCGGCGAAGGCTGCCCAGTTGTTCCTCGCCGATCCCGGGGGTGAGGCCGAAATACATGAGTCCGCTTTCATCGGCGAGGGTGTTTTATTCGGGGAAGAGGTTTCGGTCGGTCCCCGCGCCTACGTTGGAGACAATTCGCGCATAGGCGCCGGTACCAGGATCGGTCCCGGCGCACACATAGGCAAAGATGTCCGGATGGGCGCCAGGTGCCTGATACACCCCAGGGCCTGCATCCTCGACAGGTGCATTCTGGGGGAGAGAGTAATTATCCATGCCGGGGCCGTAATCGGAGCGGATGGTTACGGCTACGCCCAGGACGAGCGGGGCAGCCATATAAAAATCCCTCAGACCGGCATAGTGCAGATTGACGATGATGTCGAAATCGGCGCAAACTCCACGGTGGACCGGGCGACTTTCGGCAGGACCTGGATCAAGCGCGGCGCTAAGATCGACAATCTGGTCATGATCGCGCACAACGTAGTGGTGGGCGAGGACTGCCTGCTTGTCGCCCAGGTCGGCATTTCAGGCAGCACCGAGGTCGGAGACCACGTTGCCATGGGCGGTCAGGCCGGGATAGCCGGACACCTCAAGATTGGAGATATGGCACGAATTGCCGCCAAGGCCGGCATTCACAATTCTATTAAGTCCGGAGAAAATGTTATTGGAATCCCGGGACTCCCATACGATCAGTGGATCAAAAATTATGCCAACATACAGCGTCTGCCCAGGCTCAAGGAAGCCTTGAACCGGCTGGGCGAAAGGGTGCGCAAAATCGAGGAGGAACGGAATAAGATATGATGGACATAGTTAAAATCAAGCAAACAATCCCGCACCGCTATCCCTTCCTCCTCGTGGATAGAATCGTGGAATCCACCTCTGACGAGATAGTTGGAATCAAGAACATTTCTGCCAACGAAGGCTTTTTCGAAGGGCATTTTCCCAACAATCCTATCATGCCCGGCGTCCTCATACTGGAAGCCATGGCCCAGACCGGCGCGATCCTTGTTATCTCCGCCAACCCTTTTTACAAGGACAAGCCCTTTTATTTTGCCGGCCTGGATAAGGTGCGTTTCCGAAAACCCGTGCGCCCTGGAGACCAGCTTGTCATGAAGGTGAAGCTTCAAAAACAGCGCGGCGTGTTCTTTAAAATGCTGGGCGAAGCTTTCGTGGATGATCAACTGGTGGCTGAAGCCGAAATTATGGCAAATGTGGACATGACGGAAGAATGCAGGGCCGCTGGAAACTGATTGAGGAATTTTTCGCCCGGCGGAAAAGAAAAATGGAGAAGAAATGCCGATACACCCGACCGCAATAGTGTCCCCTAAGGCTAAGGTCGCCGACGACGCAACCGTGGAGGCATTCAGCATTATCGGCCCTGATGTCGCCATTGGCTCGGGGACAGTGGTGGGACCGCATACAGTTATAGACGGCATAACGACGATTGGCGCCAATAACCGGATTTATCCCTTCGTTTCCATTGGACTTGGTCCGCAGGACATTACATACGCCGGTGAAGATACGCAGGTAATAATCGGAAACGACAATATCATTCGTGAAAACGTGACGGTCCACAGGGGGTCTCCCGGAGGCCTCGGCATTACCCGGATCGGCGATGGGACGTTTTTGATGGCCTATGCTCATGTCGCTCATGACTGCCGGATTGGAAACGGGGTCATAATGGCCAATGCGGCGACCCTGGGGGGGCATGTCGAGATAGGGACCAGTGCGGTGATCGGCGGTCTGGTGGCCATCCACCAGTTTGTGAGAATTGGGGAGTTCAGCTGCATGGGTGGATTTGCAGCGACCGGAAAGGACATCCCACCATACATGCTGGCTTCCCGCGCGCCGGCGGAACTTCACGGGCCCAACCTGATCGGCCTGAAGCGCAACGGCTTCTCCCCGGAAGCGATCCATGCCATCAAGAAATTTTACAGGATATTTTTCCGTTCGGGCCTGACAGTGAAAGAGGCGGTTGAAAAAATACGCCTGGAGGTCGATCCCCTCCCTGAGATTGAAAAGCTGATCGAATTTGTGTTAAGTTCCAAAAGAGGAATAACCAGGTGATTTCGCTTCCAAATATAGGTAATACGGACAACCGGATCAGGCATGTGGGGCTTATTGCGGGCAGCGGGCAGTTTCCGCTTCTTTTTGCCAACGCCGCGCGCCAGGCCTCGGTCCGGGTCCTTGCGATCGGCTTCGACGGCGAAACCGATCCCACCCTTGCCAAATATGTCGATGAATTCCACATGCTGAAACTCGGGCAGTTGAACCGCCTGGTGGAGACTTTCAGAAAAGGCGGTATAACCTGCGCCGCAATGGCTGGGGCCATCAATAAGACGCGCATATACACGAAAATCCGTCCCGACTGGAGGGCCGTGCGGTTTCTGAGCAGGTTGCGCAATAAGAAAGACGATTCTCTTTTGAGGGCGCTCGCCGACGAACTGGAATCCGAGGGCATACTCGTACAGCCTTCCACCATTTTCCTGCCCGAACTCCTGGCGCCCGAGGGGATACTTACGCGCCGCAAGCCCAACCGGCGCGAGCGGGCGGACATGGCCTTCGGCTGGAACCTTGCCAAGGCGATCGGTACGCTCGATATCGGGCAGTGCCTCGTGGTGAAACACCAGGCTGTGCTCGCCGTTGAGGGAATAGACGGCACCGACGCCACTATTATGCGGGGGGGCCGTCTTTGCCGGGAAGGCGCGGTAGTTGTCAAGGTCAGCAAGCCTTTCCAGGACCTGCGTTTCGATGTCCCCGCGGCCGGCTCCGACACAATTGATACGATGAAAAGGGTCAATGCCAGGGTATTGATGGTCGAAGCGGGCAAGACGGTAATATTCGACCGGGAAAAGATGATAGATACGGCTGATGCCGCCGGGATTTCGATAATCGCTCATAAAAATGGGCTCTGGCCGCAGGAAAGTCAGCCCTCGGACGTGCTGGCTGCCTTCGGGACAAACTTTTTGGATCAAAACGGGACGCGGCATCCGGCCCATCCTGAAAAACAGGAACAGGTCCCAAGGGCCTTTCTGGTTCGCAATCCCCGCCCGGACGCCCCGCGGGTGGCGGTAATCGGAGTGGGCTATCTCGGACGTTTTCACGCTCACAAATATGCCAGGCTGGCCGAGGCCGATCTGGTCTCGGTCGTCGATATAGACGGCCGGCGCGGCCGGGAGGTGGCCGACGAGGTAAAGAGCCAGGCCCTGACCGATTACAGGCAGCTCATCGGTAAAGTCGATGCGGTCAGCATCGTTACCCCGACGCCTCAGCATTTTGCTATCGCAAAGGAATTCCTCTCGGCCGGCATTCACGTTCTTCTCGAAAAACCCATGACAAAAAACCTGGAGGAAGCCGACGAGCTTATCGCCACGGCAAAAAAGCATGGCGCAATTCTCCAGGTCGGACACCTGGAGCGGTTCAACTCCGCATTTACGGCCATTCGCCCGCGCCTGCGCGACCCGATGTTCATAGAAACCACCCGGCTTGCTCTTTTTAACGAAAGAGGTCTCGAAGTAGACGTCATACTCGATCTGATGATTCATGACATCGATATCGTGCTCAATATGGTCAACTCGCCCATAAAGGACATTCAAGCTTCAGGCGTTGCCGCGCTCACTCATCTCCCGGACATTGCGAGCGTTCGAATCGAGTTCGCCAACGGGGCCGTTGCCAATCTTACCGCCAGCCGCATCTCGATCAAGAATATGAGGAAATTGCGAATCTTCCAAAAAGATTGCTATTTTTCGGCCGACTACGCCCAAAAGCGCGCCTATGCCGTGTACAGGGAGACCGAGTTGGGGGAGGATGGGTTTCCGCAGCTTTCGATAGAAGAATTTGAAATAACTGAAAAAGATTCGCTTGAAGAAGAGATCGGCGCATTTGTGAACTCCGTAAGGACCGGCAACCCGCCTGAAGTCAATGGCGAAGAGGGGCGCAAGGCGCTTGCAGTGGCCCTTGGCATATCGCACCGGATCGAGGAACAGGTGCGAGCCGAGCGTGTTTATCCGGAGAGCATGGATTCTAAACCCTAAACGTTCACCACTTGCGCAGCGCCGCAATCCTGCTTTCCTGCGCCGCCTCGGGATTTTTCACGCGAAAGCAGGCCCCGCATCCCCCAGGGGTTCGGCCGCATTAATCTACGGGCCCCCCGCTCTTTTGGCTTTTCTAACAGAGACTGTATTCTCATGAAAGCTGCTTTGCATGAAATCTTCATAAGCGCCGGGGAAGCCTCAGGCGACCTTCATGGCTCGCATCTGGCCCGTGCTATATGGTCCATTGCCCCACGGGCGCGCCTGTCCTGCCTGGGCGGGCCTCGCATGCAAGCCCAGGGCGTTCCGGTCGTCGTCGACAATAGAAGCATTTCCGTCGTGGGGGTCACGGAACTCGCCGGTCACATCAGGGCCATATATGGCGCCTGGCGAAAGATCAGGGCCCATCTTCTGGCGACCCGCCCTTCAGTGGTCGTATTGATCGATTTTCCCGATTTCAATCTCTTCCTTGGAAAGTTTGCCAAAAGAATCGGCGCGAAAGTCTTCTACTACATCAGCCCCCAGGTCTGGGGCTGGCGGGAGGGGCGCGTTAAAACAATAAGACGGCTCGTCGACCGTATGGCCGTTATCCTGCCTTTCGAAAAGGACTTCTATGCCTCCCACGGCATGGAGGTCGACTATGTCGGCCACCCGCTGGTGGATATAATGGCCGATGCGCCGCATAAAGCTCAATGCGACCGGCTCTATCGCGATTTTAGCGGACCTCTTGTCGGATTGCTGCCGGGGAGCCGTAGAAGCGAGATCAACCTCCTTTTTGACATCCTGATGGACTCCGCTCGAATCATTTCCCAATCGCTCCCGGCGGCCAGGTTCATAATTCCGGTTGCGCCTTCCCTGGATGCGGGTGAAGTGGAAAGCCGGGCGGCGCGATGGTCCCTGCCCCTGCGGGTCGTGCCAAACGACACCTATGGCGTAATCAGGGCGTGCGACCTGATCCTGACCGCCTCGGGCACGGTGACCCTGGAAGCCGCGATTCTCGAAACCCCCATGATAGTGCTCTACAAAGTCGCCAGGCTGACCAGGCGGATCGGCCAGTTGCTCATCCGCGTCAAACTCGTTGGGCTGCCCAACGTGGTGGCCGGCAAAAAAATAGTTCCCGAATTCGTCGAGGAGGAGCCTACCGCGCCACGGGTCGCCGAGTGCGCCATCGGACTTTTAAGCGACCCCGGCCTTCTGGATGCGCAGCGCCGGGAGTTGGGGCGTATTCACGGCCGACTCGGAGACCCCGGCATATCCGGCCGTGTCGCGCGGCTTGTTCTGGATACGGCGGAGGCAACGCGATGAAGTTTTGCGGGCGGGCCGCCTGGGCTGCCTACGAAGCCGTTTTGTGCTCGAGTTGGCCGGCCCTCTACCTCTACTATTTTTGCAGGTCGAGGACCGATGGCAAATACGGGGCCAATTACCTGAGCCGGATGGGGCTGAAGCTGCCCCGGCTTCAGCGGCCCGGTACTAAACGGGTGTGGGTCCATGCCCTGTCGGTTGGCGAGGTGCTCTCCTCGATTCCTTTGATAGCTCAACTCAAGCGGTTGCGTCCAGATTTCGAAATAGTTTTTTCCACCTCCACGGAGACCGGAATGTCTATTGCGGCGGAAAGGCTCCGGGATTTGGCGGACGGCTTTTTCTTCATGCCCCACGATTTCCCCTGGACCGTCGACAGGCTCCTGGAGCGAGTCGATCCCTCGCTTTTCGTCCTGATAGAAACCGATTTCTGGCCCAATCTCATTTGGCGGCTCAAAAGGCGGGGCGTACCCGCGGCCCTGGTCAACGGCAGACTGTCGCCCGGTTCATACCGCGGCTATTCCCGGCTTGGGGGATTTACGGAGGTCATGTTCGGAGGCTTCGAGCTGATCTTTGCCCAGACCGAACTCGACAGGTCGCGTTTTATCTCCATGGGTGGTCTTGCTGATAGAGTGATAGCGGCCGGGAACCTCAAATTCGAATCCACCATGCCCAGGGTCTCGGAATCGGAAAGCGTTTCGATCAGGGCCGGGATCGGGCTTGAAGCGGGCAGACCCGTGTGGGTGGCAGGCAGCACCCACGATGGGGAAGAGCGGATCGTGCTGGGCATCCACCGCCGCCTGGCCGCACTGGTCCCTGAGCTTTTGCTTGTAATCGCTCCCAGAAAGATTCAGCGCGGCCTTGAGATCGCGGCCCTGGCCGATGGCCTGGGTTTAGACTGTGCCGTGCGCTCCAGGGGGGAAAAGGCGGCGGGTAAGGCTGTTTATGTTCTCGATACCCTGGGTGAGCTTTCAAAGACTTACGCGATTTGCGACATTGCCTTTCTTGGCGGAAGTTTTGCTGAAATTGGAGGCCACAATCCTCTTGAAGCCGTTGCTCAGGGCAGGCCTGCATGCTGGGGGCCGCATTTTTTCAATTTCAGCGAAATTGAAAGGGAACTCCTGGAAGCCGGATGCGCAATGAAGGTTTTTTCCGAACGGGAACTCGAGGACTTTCTACAAAAAACGTTACTGGACCCCGCCCGCATCGCAAAGATGGCCGAAGCCGCCGAAAGCTTCGCGGGCTCGCAGCGCCATGCCGCAAGCCGCATAGCTTCCATCCTGCTCGCAACAGTGGGATAGAGGCGAAGGCTTTTACCCGGTTCGACCCCTTTTCATACCGCCGCTCCCGATCCGCCTCACTCGCTCAGGGTCTTGCAAGTCTTGCCGGCGCACCGGCTGCGGTTTTGACGTCTTCAGGATACAAATATCTTCCAAAAATGCTATCCCATTATTATTACAAGAATGTTGAGATGACAAACGTATAACTCAACGGCAAAGCGACCTTATGCGGATTTTCATGGATGGACCGGCGGAAGTTACCGGCAGCGAGCTTCAATCTGCGCATCCGTTCAGAATTCTATACAGAAAAGTCAGCAGGGATACCGCCAAACGCGATCTCAAAAGGCTTGCCGGCCTGGACCTTTTGATCAGGGAAGGTGGTTCTTATAAGCTGAATTGGCATGTATTGGGTTGATTGCTCCGGTTCCTCATTGAACGCCCCGGCCTGTTTTTCGGAGCGGCTTGCTTAGTGGTTCATGGACAGCATGGCTGTTAATTTCCTGCTTACCCCCTTTTTTCCCCTTGTGATGGACATATTGGAAATTGGCGGGAACGCCTTGGAGCCAAAACTTCGCTAATTGCAGATTTGCTTCTTTTTCTGTGTCCCGGTCGTCGGGCAGGGGTAAGTGAAGCACCTCGTAGAGTTTGAAACGGTAAAGGTCAAAAGCGGTGTTGATCCCATCGCCATAGCCCAGCGCCGCGGAGATGGCGGAACGGTAGCTTACCCACGCCATGGCCGCGCACGCGGCTGGAATGAGCAGCCACCAGTCGTAGCGCCACAAAAAGAAGGCAGAAATGGGAACAGCCAGGAGAAAAACGAAGCAGAAACGCACCGCCAGGTCCAGTTGGTTGCGCTGGTCGGCCAGGATGGCCGTCAATTCTTTGGGAAGCAAAGGATAAAGCCGCGGCCATATCACTGTCGCATCCAGACCGTATCTCGTGCCCGGCAGATCTTCCGCCGCCCTCAATACATTGCCGAGGGCGGTCGGCAACAGGTCCTGATCGGGGTAGGACCTGCGCAATTCCAGGGCCGCACGGCTGATTTGCGCTGCAATGGAAGCAGAGGGGTCATCCGGGCCTTCCTGAGACTGGGCTTTCTCCAGATTGTCGCGGCGCTGTCCATGAAATTTGACACCGAACCGGAACAGCAGGGAGCCCAGCCGGCTGGACCCCCAGTAGCCTTCCAGAAGCCTGACCATAGAAAGCTGCAGGGGATGAATTACAAGAGACAGGGACATGAGCGCCAGGGTGAGGAAAACACCCTCGCTGAGTTCCAGGGTCCGGATCGACTGCACGATCCGGTCAACGTCGGGCCGTTTTCCCGGTGCGCCGCTCCAGACAAGCGCCATGATTACAAGTAAGAGCACGACCGCTGGGACCATATTCACCAGATTGAAGCGGGGTCCCATCGCGGCAAGACTTGTACCGGTCAGGCTTTCCAGCTTCATTTTACCAGCTCCATGCGGGTCCCGGGATGCTTCTTGCACCTGGGAGGATTACCTTCGCTGTAGGACCCGACGAACATGATGTAGCCGCATCCTTTTTCCGGGCACCGCAATTTGATGGGGAGAAGTTTGGGCTTGCCGGGCAGAATTGAGTGATCGGCCTCACCCACGTTCAACCTTTCCATGCCGAGCCACGGTTTTTCGGGCGGCTTGAATTCATGGAAGGTATGCACCATTGCGGACAAAGTTCGCACTGCCGCCCTGCTGAGGCAACCGGACCCTTCGCCCCTGATCACCAGTGACACACACCGCCGGCTGTCATCTTCCCTGAAGTATTCGGCGAGCCGAACCACCGCACCGGGCGCAACGGCGTCGTCGTCCAGGTGCAGGGCGGCATTCGGAGCGCATGGCTCAAATTCAGCCTTGTCCTTGAGGTCCTTGATCGTAATCATCGGTTCATCCCCCTGAATCAACCGGAACAGCGCATCGAGTCCTGCACGGCAAACACCACGCCGCGCCGGGTTTGTCTCGTCGCTTCCGGAGGCGTTTGTTCCCGCTTTTATCCACTTCTAATTTCAGCCCTGCCATAATGCAAGATATTGGATTTCGGAAAAAGCCGGGGCTGGAGTCTGTGCCCTGGTGGGCATGAACCGAACGCGGCATATTGCCGGGCAGGCGGCGAATCAGGCGTTCTCCATGAAGGGGACCGGTATTCGACGGTGGGAAGGCCTCAGGAGAAACATCGCCCCTCAACTGTTTTCTGCTCACTTTTCACGCTGGTAAAAAAGCGTTGCAATCTCACCGGCAATCCCGGCTGCCTGTTTGCCTTCCGTGTCTATTTCGACAAGCGCGGCCTGGGCGTAGAGGGGTTCACGGTCGCGGAGCACTTTCCTTATCTCCTCCCGCATCGGCAGATTGGAAAGGGGAGGGCGCGTTTGGGCAGATCCGGGGTCAGAGCTTAACCGGGCGTAGATTGTTTCCGGGGTGGCCTTGAGCCAGACGGTGAAAAACTTTTCGCGAAGCAAGCCGCGGCTTCGCTCATTGAGGATGATTCCGCCCCCGGTGGCAACGACGAGTCCGCTTTTCGAGCCGATGAGGCCCAGCAGATCGGATTCGGCCCTTCTGAAAGAATCCCATCCGTCCTGCTTCACCCATGCGGCTATGTCGCGCCCCGCGTCCGAAGTGAGGCGCTCGTCCATGTCGATGAACTCCATGCCCAGGTCCCCGGCCAGAATTTGTCCGACCGTGCTCTTGCCCGTTGCGCGAAATCCAATAAGTGCTATATTGCACTGCTTCATTTAAAGTCCGGCAGCACTGAAAGATGTGTAAACGATTATGGATGACCAGTCTTCGAATATACACGAAAAGCAGATAAAACGCCGCAGCATTGCGGAGCTCATGCCATTTTTGCCGCCCCTTGCCGCCGGGGCCATGAGACTTCTCCACAGGACCTGCCGAATCGAGATAGTCGGGAAAGAAAATTACCTGGCCGCGGAAGGGTTTAAACCCCGAATCGCCGCGTTCTGGCATTTCACCTATCCGTCGATCCTGTATTTTTACCGTGATCAGGGCTACCTCACGATAATCAGCCGGAGCCGCGATGGGGAGTTTGCCGCGAGGCTGGTAAAAAGTCTCGGGTTCTATCCTTTCAGAGGTTCTCCCAAAAAGGGCGGGGCCGCTGCGCTAAAGGGCATAATTTCGGCTTTTCGAAACAGTCCCGGCGGCGGGTTCGTCGCCGACGGCTCCCAGGGGCCGGCGCAGGTGGCTCAAAAAGGGCTTCTTCTTCTGGCCATGTATTCGGGATGTCCCATCATGCCGGTCGGCGTCGCGGCCGACAGGTGCTGGCGGTTTCGAACCTGGGACAGGACGCTGCTTCCAAAGCCTTTTTCCAGGGTGGTCTTCGCCTGGGGGCCTATGATCCGAGTCGAGCGGGGGGCTTCGGCCCAAAGGCTCGAAGAGCAGCGCATCGACCTCGAACGAACCCTCAACGAAATCACCCGGATGGCTCATGAGGCCGCGGTATCGGTGCCGGGAGCGGTTGCATAACGCATGATATCTGTTAAAATAAGGCGGTAAAAGGGATATCCGCTCAGGTGGTCAAATGGTGTATCCGGAGTAGGGCGGGTGATCGCCGGTCATGTCGGCACGTGGCCGGAGGAAAGTCCGGGCTCCACAGGGCAGGGTGCTGGATAACTCCCAGTCTCGGTGACGAGGAGGAAAGCGCAACAGAAAGCAGACCGCCTCCCGCGCTTGCGCGGGCGGTAAGGGTGAAACGGCGAGGTAAGAGCTCACCGGTCCCGGTGGTGACACCGGGAGCCAGGCAAACCCCACCCGGAGCAAGACCGAATAGGAGAGCGTTTGAGGGCTGCCCGTCCGATGCTCTCGGGTTGGTCGCTTGATCCCGCCGGTAACGGCGGGGCTAGAGGAATGATCACGCCCTGTTCGCCTTCGGGCGCTTCAGGGAACAGAACCCGGCTTATGCCCTGCTCCGGGTCCCTTTTTTCGTAATGCCTAGCTGGTTAACGGAAAACATGCCGAAAACGTGCGCCATTGTCCCCGCAGCGGGAAGCGGGACCAGGATGGGGAGCGCCAAGCCAAAGCAGTTCCTCGACCTTGCCGGCAAACCGATACTTGCTCATACCTTGAGCGCGCTCTCAAGCCCGGGTCTGATCTCGAACATTTTCCTGATCGTTGCCGAACAACAGGTGCCGGCTGCCCGGGAAATCGTCTCCGAGTGGGCCGCCGGGCAAGCCTTGGATGCACCGGAGATTTCTGTAGTGCCGGGAGGCCTCGAGCGGCGCGACAGCGTCTATAACGGCCTCATGGAGCTGCCGGCCGATTGCGGCTGGGTAATGGTTCATGACGGGGTCCGTCCCTTTGCCTCTCCCGGCCTTATCAGGGCGGTGTGGGAAGGCGCCCGGCAGACCGGCGCCTGTATCGCGGCAATCCCCTCGATCGATACCGTGAAGCGTGCGAGCGGCGGTGTTGTGCGAGAGACTTTGTCAAGAGATGAAATCTTGCTTGTCCAGACACCGCAGGTTTTCAGAAAACAGATCATCTTAGCCGCATACGAAAAAGCTATCGAGGCTGGATGGGCCGGGACCGATGACGCCTCTTTCGTCGAAAGAATGGGCGGGGTCGTTTGCGTTGTGGAGGGCGAGCGCTCGAACATAAAAGTGACGACGAAGGAAGACCTCGAGTGGGCCAGGTGGTTTATGAGCGACAGGGTTGAAACAGGGGAAGCATCATGAGGGTCGGGTTCGGATATGACGTGCACCGGTTTGTTGAGGGGCGTCCCCTGATGCTCGGCGGCATTGAAATTCCGCACGAGCAGGGCCTGCTCGGCCACTCGGATGCGGACGTTTTGCTTCACGCCATCTGCGACGCCATGATCGGGGCGGCCGGTCTGGGCGATATCGGCACTCATTTTCCCGATACCAGCCCTGAATTCAAGGACATATCCAGCCTGATTCTGCTGCGGAAAACGGCGGACCTTATCAGGGGGCGAGGTCTGCGCCTGGCAAATATCGACAGCACGATCGTGGCGCAGAGGCCGAGGCTTTCCGCCTTCATCCCTCAAATGGTTGAGAAGATCTCAAACGAGATCGGGCTGGCCCCGGACCGCGTCAATGTCAAAGCCAAAACGACGGAGAAGCTCGGATTTGCGGGACGCGAGGAAGGGATTGCGGCCTATGCGGTCGCGCTCGTCGAACAATCGTGATGCCGGCTGTTCTCGAAGGATAGGAAAAGAGCGGGGCCAATGATTTCCCCGCACCACCTAGGGGGGCAGGGCGCCTTATATTTTGCGGACCCTCCATAAACGGTTTAAATTCCATGGAGCTAATGATAGATTAACGGCTGTCCGGAAGCCTGCCCCAACGGCGAAAGGCTTTGATACCAACACTCATGAACAGGGGGCGTTTGTTCACCCCCGGGGGATTTTAAAAGGGCGTGTTCGCCTCCGGCGCCTGTCCGGAATGGAGTTTCCGGACCGGGACTGTCGGAGTTCAAAGGGAGATTGTACCGTTATGGCGTTGCAGGTCTATAACACCCTGACCAGGAAAAAGGAGGAATTCGTCCCTCTCGAACCCGGCAGGGTACGCATGTACGTGTGCGGTATTACCGTATATGACCTGTGCCATATCGGGCACGCGCGTTCGGCAATTGTCTTCGACGTTATCTACCGCTATCTTTTGAGCCTCGGCTACGAGGTTACCTATGTGCGCAACTTTACCGACATCGATGATAAAATCATCCGTCGGGCGGCCGCGGAAGGGACCGGTTACCGCACAATTGCCGACCGTTATATCCGGGCGTTTTATGAAGATATGGACACCCTGGGCCTTCTGCGCCCCGGCATCGAGCCGCTGGCGACCGAGCACATTCCGGAGATGATCGAAATCGTGCGCAGGCTCGTTGAAAAGGGCGCCGCCTACCAGGCCGGGACCGACGTCTATTTCATGGTGGACCGCTTCACGGATTACGGGAAACTGTCCGGGCGAGACACGGAAGACATGATCGCGGGCGCCAGGGTCGAGGTCGACGAAAACAAGATAAATCCTCTCGATTTTGTGCTCTGGAAAGGAAGCAAACCCGGAGAACCTTCCTGGGACAGCCCCTGGGGGCCCGGCAGACCCGGATGGCACATCGAGTGCTCCGCCATGGCGACGAGGTATTTGGGCGCGGCCATCGACATTCACGGTGGCGGAAAGGACCTGGTCTTTCCACATCACGAAAACGAGATAGCGCAGAGCGAAATGGCTTTCGGCGGGCCTTTCGTGCGCTATTGGATCCACAATGGCTTCGTCAATATTAATGACGAAAAGATGTCCAAGTCGCTCGGAAACTTTTTTACCATCCGCGATGTGCTGAGGGACGTGCACCCGGAATCGCTGAGGTTGTTCGTCATCAGCAAGCATTACAGAAGCCCCGTGGATTTTTCAGACGAAACCGTGGCGGAAGCCGAGCGCGGGCTCGAGCGCCTGTATGCCACCCTTGAGGCGGTTCAGCAAAGGGCGGCCGCCCCCGAGGACGCCGAACATCCGGCCGAAATTGTGGAAAAGCAGGACCCGGAGTTGTATGAAAAGGTCGCGGCGCTGCCCGAATGGTTCGAAGAAGCCATGGCCAACGACTTCAACACGGCCCAGGCAGTAGGCCTTATTTTTGCCCTGCAAAGAAACCTTCAGCGGTTTCTCGATAAATTCGGGAGGAAGAATTTGAAGGGACCCGCCGCGCAGCTCGCCAAAATGGCCGCCGGCAATCTTTTAAAGTATTGCAACACCCTGGGCCTTCTCATGCTCGCGCCAGGCACATTTTTCGACCAGCAAAGAAAGCTCAAGCTGAAGACGACCGGCATCAGCGAACAGGACCTCAACGAGCTTATCACGTTGCGCCATAAAGCCCGCCAGGAAAAAAACTTTGCCGAAGCCGACCGGATCCGGCTGGAACTCGAGGCAAAACACATCCAGCTCGAAGACTCCCCCGAAGGAACGAAGTGGCGGGTGAGTTTCTAGGCCGGCTCATACGAAGTTGGCCGGCGCCGAGCGCTCGGCCTCGCGCGCTTTCGCGCGTGGCCAATCGACAACCCGCACAATACTGGGATGTGCATGTGGGGTTGCAGTTGATCCGTATCTTGGGGGGTGCGGGGGAATCATTCCCCCGCGTTCTTAGAAATATCTTGAACGCGAATTGGTATCACTTCAGGTTTGGGCCGCCCCCGCGCAATCCGGTAATCTCCCGGCAACACCTGCATTGCATCGCACGTATAACAGGGTAGGACTTCCTCGGGACAAATCAGCCGCTGATTGTTTCGTGAAGGATACTTACTATTTGTTGATAGGGTGTTTGCGCTTTAAATTCGAACTCGTGAAGGGACTTGTCTGATGGGCTCCATAATCGAGGAATGCGAATGCGTGATCTGCGGCAATGAGGCCGACCTGGTGATCGATTGTAAGCTTGTGGACACGGTGGACCCGGATCATATGAAAATCCTGGCAAAGGACCCGGACGTTCAGGTGATGCCGGGGTGTTGACCCGGACCGTGCCTCGCGCGGGCTAGACTTTTATGAAGAGCCGTTTTCGCCACATGAGCCATGCGACCAGAAGCATGCACACCAGGATCCCGAGTGCGTAGAGCAGGGAAGCCGCTTTTGCGTCCGCAAGCGGGATGCAGAAGCTTCGGAACAGGTAGATCTGGCAGCTGATCTCCTTGCCTCTGGTAAGGCCGATTTGCATGGTCCTGAGCGTGGTGTCGAAGGCTTCGGAGAGCACATAGATGGTGATGGGATTCAGGCCTAGAATGATAAAAGGTTTGGCCCAGCGCGAAAAACCCGCTACGTCGATGAGCCAGTGGAAAAATGCCAGGAAGACAAGCGCCAGCCCTGCCATGAATATGCTGAAAGTGCTCGTCCAGATGCTTTTGTTTATGGGCATCCAACTATCCAGGATGTAGCCCGCTGCCAGCAGCACCAACCCGGCGCATACCATACCGGCCACTTTTTTGCGTTCGGAGGCCGAAGACATGAGCCATTGTCCCGTCAGCACCCCGAACAAGGTGGTGCTGATTGCCGGAATTGTGCTTACGATTCCCTCCGGGTCCCACGCATTGTCATAGTATGACCACATATGTCCCTTCAGAAAAATCGAATCGATCCAGGAGGCGAAATTCTCTCCGGGTTCGAGCACGCCCGCGCCTATCCCGGGGACCGGGAAGAACCGCATCAACAGCCAGTATGAGGCCAGGGTGCCGATAAGCCACAGGATGCGGCCTCTCAACCCGGCTTTCAACACGATCAGCGAAGTGAGAAAATAGCAGACGGCGATCCTTTGCAGAACTCCGGGTATTCTAATGTTTGACAGCTCGAATGTCGGAAAGATGTTGAGAAAAAGCCCAAGGGCGAACAACACGACAGTACGCCTCAGGACCCGGAACTCGATCGACCAGTCCGATGTGCTTGGGCTTTCCCTCTTGGCAAACGAAAAGACTAGCGATACGCCGACTATGAAAATAAAGGATGGAAAAACTGTGTCCGCAAAACTCCATCCATTCCAAAATGAATGTCCCAAAAATGAAAAAACGGCGTTGACGTCGCCGGGGCAGTTTACCACTATCATCAACGCAATGGTCAGTCCGCGGAAAGCGTCCAGCGAGGCGAGGCGTTTTTTATGGTGAGCAGTGCCGGGATTGGGGGCAGCCTGGGATGTCACGGGGATATTCAATAAAGGGGGTCCTCACGAAACAGGTCAAAAACCAGCATAAAGCATCCAATCACTAAGATAAACGCAATAAGGCGCATTGGCAGGCGATAATCTCATAAGTTCAGGACAGGAGCAAGGCATAAGCCTCGAACCAGGGCCTATATGCGGCCCAAGGCGCCGGTATTTATGCACTTTAGAAAAATGTTCGGGGCGCCCCGGAGAAATCTTACAACCTTCTCGCGTTTTCTTCTATACTTTGCCGGACAATTCGACTCGGGCTAAGGGAGGTATCCAATGCCGGACAGTTTAAAACCCAGGGCGGAAAAGCTTCTCGTGTGTGTAAGCCACAGTCCCTCCTCCGCCGCACTGATACGCTCAACCGGTAAAATCGCCGCCGGTCTGGGTGCCGAATGGTCCGCGGTTTACGTCGAAGAACCCAAGATGCTGTTTTTGCCCGAAGCAAATCGCAACCGCGCCATGGACAATCTGCGGCTGGCTGAGCAATTGGGCGCGAAGACTTTTACTTTGACAGGGGTTTAAGGAATAGCACCTTCTGAAAGCCTATTTGTTCCGTATGTTCGATATCTTACGCCGGATTATACCGTAAGACCCCTCCTTTGGCTCTTTTCTTGAGAAAAAAATAAATAAATTCCAAGTGGATGTCATTTTTTTCCTTGACATCGTACGACCCCTATGTCATGGTCCCAACATGGCGCATATACATAAAAAAATGAAAAATGGAAGACCCTGTTACTACGTCCGCGAAATGGCCCGCGTAGACGGAAAGCCCAAAGTCGTCAACCAGGTCTACTTGGGTAGCCCAGAGCGCATAATGCAAATGGCGACCGGTGGGAGGGGGGGGCCAATCAGGATTTCTGCCCAGGAGTTCGGAGCATTATGGCTCGCCAATCTCATTGAACAGGACATTGGACTTGTCTCGATTATCAATTCCGTGCTGCCAAGGAAACGCATTGAAAAGGGTCCATCGATTGGGGAATACTTCCTCTACTCGGTCTTTAACCACATGATAGATTCTTGCTCTAAAAGCTCTCTTGGTGAGTGGTATAGGGGCACTGCCATCCAGAGCATACGCCCGGTTGATATTGAGGCCCTCAATTCACAGCGCTTCTGGGAAAAATGGGATCGGGTGAAAACGAAGGATATAGAGGAGATAGCCTCCCACTTTTTTGAAAAGATCGTTTCATTAGCGACCCCGGAATCGGGATGCTTCCTTTTTGATACAACAAATTATTACACGTTCATGGCAAGCGATACGGACTCTGAGCTAGCCCAGCGAGGGAAGAACAAAGAGGGGCGGGACTGGCTTCGTCAGGTCGGCGTGGCTCTACTTGTCTCCCGAGACCATCAGATGCCTCTTTTCTACAAAGAGTACGAGGGGAACCGGCACGATTCAAAGCTCTTCAACCGCATTATCGACCAAGTCCTCTCCGCCATGGAGAAAGTACCGGCAACGAGCGGCGAACTCACTATCGTTTTTGACAAGGGCATGAACTCCGAAGACAATATCGCAGCAATTGATGGCAGGAACAATATCCATTTCATAACCACCTATTCGAGCTTTTTCGCAGAAGAACTGACCCGAATAAAGCTCTCGGAGTTTAGCGCCGTAGATACGGTAAAAAACCACGAACTGGTAGCCTCGGGCCGTGAAGATGACCGGATCGTTGCATACAGGACCACAAGGGAGTTTTGGGGGAAGCAACGGAGGGTGGTGGTTACCTACAATCCCGTAACCGCCGCAAAACAAAGATATGCATTTGATAAGAAGCTCCTGGACATCCAGGATGTTCTTTTCTATCTCCGGAGCAAGGTGCAAACCCAGGTTTCAAAATGGGTGAATCCCAGCCGGATCGAAAAGCATTATGCCGATGCCTGTGAGCGGGTACATCTTCCCAAAGACCTCTACGAACTATCCGTTGAGCAGGAAAACCGGAAATGCAAACTGCTCTTTCGAAAAAACCATTATCGGATCGGCAGATACATCGAGCGATTTGGAAAGAATATCATAGTAACGGACCACATGGACTGGACAACGGACGAGATTGTGAAGGCGAGCCTTGATCGCTACATGGTCGAGAAAGCCTTTCGGCAGACAAAAGACGACGATCTGGTAAGTATCCTGCCGCTGCGGCACTGGACTGACGGGAAGATCCGTTGCCATATTCTCACCTGTGTAATCGCCCTCACCTATCTTCGCATAATCGAGAGCAGGCTCACAAAAGCCGGCCTTACTTCCAAGAAGGCAAATCCCGCCAGGCTCATTGAGGAACCCACCGAAATCCAGGCGAAAATAATCAACGCATTTGGGTACAAACCAGAGGGTGGGGTCTTACAAAAATCAAACTGATAACATGCCGTAATACTTTCACTTTTAGCCTTTTTTGCTGAAAGATTCCTTAAACTCCTGTCAAAAGCAGGCTGAACGGCATTCAAATGAATACAAACGGCGTGGACGATCCGCAGTACCTCATCGCCTTTGCGGCTATTTTCACACTTCCATGGCTGATCAGCCACCTGATCACCCGGATGCGGCAACAAGCCGATGCCGCCCGCGTGCAGGAGCGGCAGGCCGCCGCCATGCACAGTTATTCCCGGCAACTCGCCAATGCGACGGACATGGGAAAGATCATGCAGGTCCTGGTCCAGCACATCTCGGCGATCTTCGACTGCAAGGCCGTGGCGCTGCTGGCGGGAGAAAAGGGCAAATTGAAAGTGGCTGCCGGGGACCTTTCTTCCGTGATCCAAAAGGATATGGTGAAAGAACTCAGCGTTGCCCAGGTGCAACGGGCCGTTGAACATCATCAGTTCGTTGATAGCTGTTGAGCGCCGTTCATTCGGACCAGTGAGGTTCATCGCGATGTTGCTAAGATTATCCACCATTATGTACCGGTGGTCGCACAGCGCTTGCGCCTTCTTGCCATCTGGGTTTGATGCACTTGAGTCGACGGCTGCACACTCCAGTCTTGGCCTCCGGATGTCGGCCGCTCAGCCGAAGGGGATCGACGTTATGCTACTTTTCTCGGGAACTGCCAGCCGGTAATTATAGAGAGACAGCCTCACCAACAGGTCACTTGCGACGGTCTTGCCACCCTTTTCGGCAAGAACATAGGAAACCGCCGCGCCGCCCAGATATCCAACGGCTTCGGGGGGCCGCCAGATATTTCGTTTGGTGATTGATTCGCCGCCACCCTTCGGCAGGACATTTAGATACAGCAGGTGGGTGATTCCCATCTGGCGCATCCGGTCCCGCAGGGCGGCCCTTACCAGCCTGGAGTAGTCCTCTCCCGCCGCCTTGGTGGTGATGGACTGCATATAGCTCTTGACGGCATCCAGAAGCGCCTGGGAATCCTTGAAGGCTCTGTCGAGTTCCGTCGTTTTTTCGCTGGCGGCAGGCTGATTCTTCTGGGCAGTCAACCAATCTTTGAGAGATTCGAGATCTTGGGACAATTTGCCAAGGTTCACCAATTGTTCGATAATCGGCAGGGTCTGAAAATCCGAAAGAGTGTAGAAGTTGTAAAAACAAATCTCTTTCCCGGCATTGGCCAATGCGCCAGCCACACTCGCGGCCAGGCACTCTTTATCCAGATCGAATTCATAACCTGTCATGGCGTAGTCTGTCTTAAAATACCCTGCCAAGTTAGCCAATCCGGGGATTACGCTCCCGGCCATCGCAATCATGGCGGCAGCCGGTGAAGCCCCTATAGCGACCTTTGCCGCGAGCGGCGGATGCAAAATCTCTTCATTTTTTTCTATCTGAGCGGCCAGCGATTTTTCAAATAGATCGAATTGCTCCTTAATTTCCACCAAAGGTAAGTCTCCAGAGGCGAAGTCGAGCTGGGGAACGATCATTACCTTATCATTGTCCTGCATTGTCTTCTTCAAAGTGGCGGCAATCTCGGCCGCAATCTCTCTGATGGCATGGTAAGCCGCCAACCGGGCGACACCCCCCACATCTTTGGCTTCCACCTTGCCTTCCGGCGGTTTGGCTTCCCCCTTAGGAAAAAGCTTCGAGATGAAATCGACCTGGTCCTGCAACAGCCCCAGCCCGCCGGTAGTTTCAAGCTTCTCCCGCTCGTGATCGGCCTTGACCTTATCCTTCATGGCCTCGGCAGCAGCCTTATCGAAATCGGCCTTCTCCTTTTGTGCCCTGGCAATGGCCGCAGCCTCTTCCGCCTTCTTCAGTTCATCCGACTTTTCTGCCTCCGGTTTATTGTGTCCAGGCATTGCACACCTCCGATCCGGGTCATAACTCAATTTTGCAAATCATGGCTATAAGCGTTAACTCGCTGCTTTAGGAGGACTATTCATTGGGCCGGCGATAGCATTCAGCCTCTTTTTTTTAAGTTTGCCGGCTTGCCTGATTGCTCTTTTCCGGGTCCGGAGTGATGAAGGCCATCTGCTGTGATATTCGATTACTTGTGACGGCCCTCAAAATGGTACACAGCCAGCAGGGACGACGAAAGGCTCACAGACAAGCCCCAAACGATTGCAATGGAACCTTCGATTTCACATGTTACTCCTTTGCCGGTGTTGAACGGCCTTTCAGTGGAGGTCAGGGGACAATTTCAATGGGGCCGGCAATTCTAGTAACCATGCCGCTTTTGTCAAATTCTAACCGCTACAATCCCGGTTTGATCGTTTCGGCTGGCGCAAGTCGCCTTTCTCCCATCATTACCTTGGCAGGAACTCCAGCTGCAGCTTGTAATAAACTCGAAACCGCAGCGATAGTCTCCGGGATTTTCGTATCAATCTTGCCTCCGAATTGGGTAAGCTGCCAGCCATCTTTGAGCTGAAAACTGGAATCTATCGTGCCAAAGCCGGATTTGATCTCTATGGCGTAGTCCTCACTCTTATCGGGAAGCCAAACAATCTGCATATACACTTTCCCCGTGCTATCCGGAGTAGCGGGGGTTGGATCGGCGGGAGGCGTGGCTTGCTTTGGTTTCGGCTTGTCTGCGGTGGATGGCCCGCTTTCAGCGCCTGTGGTGGGGGGTGGCGTCAGCGTGACAAGCAGATAGGGATGAGGACGATAAAATCTGATTCCCTCTTCGTTGCCGGATGTGACTTTCTTGACGTCCACACCAGCACAGCCTGCCAGAAGGAAAAACGCCGACAGTACGAAACAGAATCTTCTCATGGCTTGCCCTCCTTCACATGGGTTGCAGTGGACAGATTTGGGATAAATTCAGCCGCGATTATTCCCGATTGGCGCCTTGACCTGGCTTCGCGTTCCGTATAACGATCGATGTCTGGCGGTTCGTGCTGACCAAAACATGGGCAGCCAGATAGAAGTCGTCACTTCGATACATGGTGAAAATGGGGTTCAAATTGTTCGTATAAATATCCTCGCTTACGGCGGACAGCTACAGCGCTTGCGCAAATCTTGGCCGCTTCTTTCCAGGAATTGTTATTGGACCACTTCGCCTTCGAAATCGCGTCTTTTCTGAAAAACCATTTCACACTGTGCGGTTCTCGTGCCCTGCATCAAAAACCGTCCGTTTAGTGATCATCAGCATGCAGGCGGTGGCAAAACCCTCGCAACAAATCGAGGCTAGCCTCTGGAAGTGACCCACTCGCAACGTAGATTATCCCATGAGAATCATTACTAACCGCCACACGACAGGCTTGAAACCGATCTACGCAGACCAGCCGGCCTCTCCCTATCCACTCACCTTGTAGTCAAAATACAAATTGCCTGGACCTTCCGAAACCTGTTCACAGAAGGCCTTCCACTGCGCTCCGTCTCCCCCTGCAGCACCGCCCGCGGTGAGGTCTCTATCTGACTGAAGAATCCTGCCGGCGGTTTTCTCCTCCAAGCGCCTGGCCAAAGCAGGAAAGGGCATATTCCAGCGCTTCTTCTTCGCCATCTCCTGGACCACCGGGATCATAGCGACCAGCTCTGGACTGGTCATCAGCTCAAGACCTTTTTCGCGCAGTGTGGCATTGTGGCTGCCATGATGCCCCACCTTGTATAGCACTGTCCGCCTCAACAGGTCGGCTGCGGTAACAGTCGTATTACTCCCACTCCCGCGTGACAGGGACCAGGATAGAGTATTCCACGACAGCCAATTGCCCACCTGAGCATCGGCGGCAAAAAGGAGAATCTTGCCGCTCTTGACGAGCTCGATAGCTAGAACCAGGCTGGTGTTGTTTGTATCGCTGTCCAATTGGAGCGCAAGCTGGCCTGCCACTGCAAGCCAGTCGTCATCGATGCGCCGCCACCCTTGTGGATCCTGAGCTGGATTGTCGAATCCATAATGATTTTTGAAGAATGGCATGGTCTTGGCTTTGTCGGCCTGTATTTGGTAGTACCGATCGAACGGCTGACCGCGCTGGATCTGCTCCTCTTCTTCGACAGAGAGGTTCTCAGGCACCTCCAGATATGCCGTCGCCGCCCTTAGAAAGGCCTTATCCAGGCCTCCAGCGAACGTCAATTCGTATGTCTCAGGGTCTCTCTTGCTGGGAAGGTCCCGTTTTATCAGGCTCAGATCCTTCGGTGGTCCCAGGACGTAGATCCGAATACCCTCAAGGCCTTCTAATTCAATGGCTTTCTCACCCGGAGCGCAGTAGTGAATCGTTGCACCGGACCTTGCGCCGACCCAATTCATAGCATCTTCGGTAGTCCTCCCCTTCGCGGCTCCAAGAACAGTCGCGCTCCGTTCTTCCTGGAAAAAATCCATCAAAGAGCCAAGACGCTCGGCTAACTGAAAGCCAGCCGGGCCAAGCATTCCTAAACGCTGGATAGCCGTATTTACGGTAAGCCTGGTCTGCTCACGTTTGTTGCGAAGGCTTCTCGCCACCTCGTCGTTGGGATCTTCGGTCCAGGCGAGCCATACGTTCTTAACGGTCATCCTGTCGAAAATATCCTGGGCCTGGAGAAACCCAGAGAGGTGGTCCCAGTGCTCGTGCGTGGCAACCAGGACATCCAGATGGCCCTTTGTCGAATCGTAGATGTCCTGTGCCACCGCTCGCATCCTTTCCGTTGCGCCCTCCGTGCCGGCGATGACGCCGCAGTCAATCAGCATATGGGCCTGATCCTCTCCGAACGTAATCAGGAAACAGTCGCCAAGAAACTGCCTGTACATGCGCACTCTTACATCCATCATTGTCTCACCTGCCTTTCTTCGAAGTCCCGGTGCAGAATGGAAAATGGCTCAGCTTGACCGCCAAGTCCCGAGGACCCGAAATACATAGCCCGCAAGGACCGCCCTGTGGCTTCATTGAGGAATTGCCGCTGTCTTTGCAGGCGGTTTTTGCTGCTAATTCGCTTTTCAATGGCGTAGCGCACTTTCCCGTCGTCAGTATCCACAATCCAGGTACAACCTCCGCGAAACGTAAAATGCGGGCGCGATTCGTCGAATTTGTCGCCTTCAGGACCAGGTTGGCCATCCAGATATTCTTTTCGCCGCTGGGTGATCTCGATTACCCACTGAGAGAGCCTTTCGCCGCTGGCTCCGATTCGCTCGGCCGGTCGAAGCGAGTGCACCTCAAAGCGCAGACCGGGGTCCATTTTTTGGAGGACGGCAGGGTCATCCGACAGACCCCCAACGAGATACTCGTGCAGCTTGGCGCGCGTCTCTTGCATCCCATCAAAAAGATCCTTCCGGTTGCGCGATAAACGCCACTTTTTTTCCTCGGCACTCAGCCGGGTCGCAAAGTGGAAACGCACCTCCTGCTGTGGATCCTCCGTCGGTCCCATCCAGCGCAGGCTATCCACGGACAGGGTGCGAACGTCGTGCGGGTAGATACCGCGACGCCGAAACGCCTCGATAAAAGAGAGCCGGTATCCGCTCTCGTCTTCAGGCATAGTGTCGGAGTCGGCTGTGATCAATGCGCGCAGGTAGTCGCCGAAGGTGATGTCCACAGGAGGGCAGTAATCGAGGGCACGAATGCATGTGGTAAGTACCTGCTGTGCAGCTTTGGCCGCCTCATCCGCCAGCCGGTTGACGAGATCGGGGTGGATCTCCCCCGACGGCAGAACGCCGGTACCGCCTGTCGCAATCCGCAGAAGGTCGGCAATGCGCGATTTGTAAATCGCAAGGAACGCATCAAAGATGGTTGCGACCAGGATCGCACCACGGTCGTGCGGTTCGAGTGTGCTTTCATAGGCGGTTGGGTCTGGGCGGAGCAATTCCCACCTGCCCGTCTCGGGGTTGATGCCTCCAATTGCGCTGCGCAACGCCCCGTAGTGGCCGGTCGCCTGCCCAAACTGCTGCGCGAGCTGTCCCAGGAGGCTCTGGCTTTGGAGGTCTCCACGAGTTCTGGCGATTTGGTGGCGCAGGACCTCCGGAAGTGAAAAATGCTGGAACAGAGCGACGATGTCGGCAAACGCTTCGTGAAAGGCAAGCACGTCAGGGTTGCTGGCTTCGATGAAACGGGCGTGCATGCCATCCAGCAGGGCATGAGTCGTTTCATGTGCAATGATGTCCTGCGAGAGGCACGTGAACACTATACCCCCTGGCAGACAGTCGCCGGAGCTACTCGCAGAAGCCGGGAAGTATCCAAACAGCAACGCCTTCTTTTCCGGGCTGTAGTAGGCATTGGCTTCCCGCATGGCGTGCGGGTAGATGCGTAACCGCCGAATGAAAGGTTCACTTGTTAGAACCCGCGGTGACCACAGTGCCAATCGCCCCAGCGCCCGCTCAAAATTGCGGATTGTTCGCATGGCCACAGCATAGGCCATCTGCTGATGAAACTGCGGATTGCCTTCCGAAGGGGCTAATCCATCCTGCGCCAGCAGGTACCCATCGTTCAGGTCGATAGGGGCGTAAAAACAACCACTCGGGGGGTCGCAGTCCACTACTTCCAGATACTCCCCCACCGGCCCGGACCCCAATTCCTCCCAAGGCACCTTGATCGTGGCCTGGTTAAGAACGGCTGTTTCGAGTTGGGTCGCCAGGCTGGGGTCGAATGAGTAAACACGCAAACGTCGGTGTATCGGACGGAGAACACTTGAGTTGCGATTCACGGTTACACCTCCTGATTCGGACAAAACGCGCGAAAGCAAAAGAGTGTGCACATTTCACCCTATTAAACATGCCTGGCCTGAGAGCGGCTATTCTAGTTGAGCGCGTAATCAGAGTAGGGCCATTTCGGATCCGGCATTTGCACGTCCTGCAACACGAATCTTCTCATGGCAGCATCACACAAAGCGTATCCCCAATTGATCAGACGACACTGCTCTTCTTCGCTAAAGGGATTCAAGCGTGTTCTAATCCCGGCAAGCGGCATCACCTTTTTCGGATCACACGGCAGTGAATTGGACAGACCGTAAGCGCTGATATCAGTTTTGATGCCCCAGTAGGTTCCCTTTCTTTCGCTTCTTGTGAAATCGTCGATGAGTGCTCGTTTTCGAAGGCCCCGGCTTTGGTTCGTAGCAATGTCCATCGCTCTAAGAGCTTGACTATGCCAAACGGTTTGAACCTCCTCATCAACCTTCATTGGGGCGCCTGCATCGCTCACCAAAATGGTTCTGTAGCGATTCCATGCTGTTTCGAGCCCCAAATTGTCGTATACACCCCCATCACTCAGATAGAGTCTAGAGCAGTAAGCCTCGTTTCCACACAAATCTGCACCTTCGACCTTGGTGAAGGACTTTGCATCGACCATAAGAATGGCCGGCGACAAGAACGGCGGGAAAGCGCTTGATGCAGCCACGGCAAAGGAAAGTAAAGTGGTAGGCTTTGGGATCAAACCGAGCCTGTAGTCTCCTGCATAGGGTTTGGAAAACCTGAAATCATTTCCCGTTTGGAGATTAGTCGTATTGAATACAAAGCGAGGCACATCGGGGATATCCTGGAGCGTAGCTTTTCCGAAAAGATGCTCCGAATACTTCTCCTGAATCACCTCGCTTATGCTTTTCCAGGGAATAAGTGCTCCTTCACCGATCGCTGGACCATCAATTGAGCAAGCACAGAAGTCCCGAAGTGGCTTAACGATCTTTTCATCGAAATCGAGTGTAATGCCATCAGTGAAACTGAGTTTGTCCCATCTCAAGGCAAGGACCCCGGAAGTGATGGATCCGCCTGAGACGCTGGAAATACGGTCCAACTTGCGAAGATACCCGAGCTCATTCAGCCGCCACAAGCTCCCAAGATGAAACAGGGCGGCTCGGAACCCGCCACCAGAAAGTGCCAGCGCAATCCCATCCTGTACCCCTTCTCTTCCAAAGGGCATGTTCTCCTCCTTACCGCATGATGTTCGAGATACTGTTGGTACAAACATGTACCTCTACATGGCAATTCGGCGTGTCGCCGGTTTTAATGAAGACCGGATCGGGAATGCCGTCCCTATCATAATCGGCCGTGAACCAACACCATCATTCCCGTTCACGAACGTCGTCGCTGTTTCCAGGATACGATTCCGGCATGACCCTCATTTTGGATAGACCATTGATGCGAATTGCGCGTCTTGAGCATCAATATCCGTGCCGCCATCGACAGCGACGCTATCTTGCATGATAGATGCGGGAAGCCAATAGCACATGATGGAATTTACATCCGCTTGAGCAGTGGCGATGAGCGCGGAGTGATCCAAAGGCGTGAGAACTTGAGCAATCACTTGGTTTTCAGACCAACCCTGCGTTGTCATGAAATATTGAATGGCTTTTTTGCGGTCAATCCGATTGACAATTTCCTGACGTGTGTGCTCGTGCGGGAATCCTAACGTGTGGCCGGTTTCATGACGAATTACACGATGGAACTCAGAGTCAGGGACAGTCATTGTGAAACTATCGAGATTCATCGTAGGCTGGTTGGCGGGGATATGATAAATATCCGTACCTATATAGGACCAGTACCCACTTCCAGCCGTCCTGGCGATACGCACTTGTGGGTCCGTTTCAGTCCCGGCAAATTGGACATTGGACCATGTGCCCCAGGCGTTCATGTGCGAAAGGATACGTGCCTTTAGATCGGCTGGTGGGGCGTCAAGAAATCCAACCGTAAGTCGAACACCGGAACTGCCCCAGTATTTGGACGTTATAATAGCGAGATGTAAAGGTGGAATGACGGCATCTGGAGCAGCAAGCCTAAGCATGTAGGTGGCTGGTGCATTGGCAGGGTTGATCGCAATTGCACTCTTAGCTGCGTGGACCCAATCTTCCTGCGGCAACAATTTGATTGTGCAAATGTTATTGCTCATGTTGATCTCCTTATGCGGGTGTAGATGGTAGTGCAGACGTCTTTGCTCCCGAGGAGTTCCTGGATCGTTCGGATGTCGTAATCGGCCTCAAGGAGATGGGCGAGGAAGGTGTTGATTTCCGGCTCTGCCATTTCCGCCGGGCGGTAATGTTGAGGAAATAAATGAACCGTTTGACCCAGTGGCAATGGACCTGTTCCGTGCATCGGCTGTAGTGGCGAGATCGGAACGCCTGATGCACTTGGTCCAACAGCTTCGGCGCGCGAGCTGAATCCGCTGGTCCATCCTGTCGTTGTGGTCTGATCTTTTCCTGCGGAAGATTGCCGCGATTGGATTGTCTGTGCGCCTGTGGTCATTTCGCCCCCTCCGGTAAAGAGGCAACTGAGGGCAGACCAGCTACGTTTATGAATTCCCTTTAACTGAGATTATTCTTTTTTATTTTGACCAGCTCTCAACTGTTGACCCGAGGCAAGATCGAAAAAATTCCACGCTCCGCTAGGTGCTATTGGAAGGTAAACTTCATGAAGGTTGGCGGAGCGTCCGGACTGTATTTGCGGAAAAGAATCCTGTTCGCAGAATTTTTTTTGGGTCGAGATCCACGTTGGGGCATTGCACGTCGCCAGAAGCTATCGTAATCGACCTTTGGATCTTTGTACGGCTGCTTTCTGCTGATGAGCATGGGAGCGACCTCCAGCACTCTACGCCGGATGACGATCACTTTGGCAGAGATTGCGAGAAAAGCATGATTAACAGTGGAGCAAAAAAACCATCGTAAGCGTTTAGAAAGAAGGTGTTTTTAGCCGTTGCTATCGTCGCATTCCTTGCTGCTGGGCAGCTTTTCCATTGCGGTAGGTAATCGGGTTGTTACAGGTTAAGAGCGCCGCCCGTTTACATATAGCCCATCCAAGGTTCATCCGGATGGAAACAAACTAAACCGCGGGCTTGCGCGGGATGTGCGGATGCCCCCCCGGCATCACCTGGCCGCAGCGTCTTTTGCCCTCATTGTGAAAACTTCAGTTTGCACCCGCGAAGAGCCCGCAACGGTAGAGCAACCAGTCTACGCAGTGTTTGATTGGAAACAGCGCCAGAACGTAAAAAGTCACCAGGAACATAATTGCGAATTCAATGTAGGAGCCAAGCGGATCGGGCAACGATTTTTGATAGGTCCATATTGCCCGCAGAAGGAAAGCGCCGAAAACCCAGAAAGCGAAAACGGTGCACCAGCCGAAAGGTTTTCTTATTCTTTGCATGGTTTCAACCTCGCTGAAGGGGATTGAACCTTTTCACATGCTTCGGTCCGGAAATGCAATGGGGTGAAGTAAGTATTTTGCCTGGTAGGCATGGAGATTTTGACCCTAGTCCCAAAAAGTCAAATAACTGCCGCAAATCCAGGTCCGAACCATGGGTTGTTATTGGCGAAGCGCGATTTATCATTTGTTCTAAAGGGTCCTTTGCCGTCCCCGGATCAGGGTCCGCCGGATCGAGTCCGGGGCAGGCCTGGCGGGCGCGGGACGTCGAGCCGGCACTTGCCCGCGGGACATCGATTTCACTGTCCGGGCGAAAGATTTTTCTTTGTAAAAAATTTGACGTCAAGGAACCACTTAGCACGGGGTCTTCGGATGTCCACCGGACTGAGTCCAAAAAGGAGATGCGAATGCGCTCGACAATGTTTCTGATAGTCCTTGCAATCGGGTTTGCCTCGACGGTTGAGGCGAAAGTCGTCGGGAGCATGGTCCCGTACAGGCATGAGGGTGTCGAATTGGCGGGGTATCTCGCATACGACGATTCCATTGAAGGCAGGCGGCCCGGGGTCCTGCTGGTTCATGAATGGTGGGGGCTCAACGATTATGCGCAAACGAGGGCCAATCAGCTTGCCGGACTGGGATACGTGGCTTTTGCGGCCGATATGTACGGAAAGGGAAAAGTTACCGAAAACCCGCGGGAAGCTTCGGAGTGGGCGCAGGCGTTACGGGGCGACATCGGTCTTTTGAGGCAGCGGGCAACGGCCGCGCTCGAGGTCCTGAAGGCGGACCCCAGGACTGACGCCGCGCGAATCGCGGCCATCGGGTACTGTTTCGGGGGTGGCACGGTTCAGCACCTGGCTTATAGCGGCGCGCCGTTAAAGGGGATCGTCAGTTTTCACGGCGGCTTTGTGAACCTATCCGGGGACGAGGCCAAAGCGGTCAAGGCAAAGATACTGATCTGTCATGGCGCGGCGGATACGTTCTCAACGCCCCTGGCGATGCAGGACTATATAGCAGCGATGGAGAAGGGCGGCCTTGACTGGCAGATGGTGATTTTGGGAGGGGCAAAGCACGCTTTCACGAACCCGAACGCGGACAAAACCGGTTTGGAGGGGATCGCCTACTCGAAATCGGCCGATGAGCGTTCGTGGAAATACATGAAAGATTTCTTCGATGAGATATTCCATTGAAAAAAGGGTCCCTGGTCCAACGGGCGTCAGGATGTTTCGTAAAACGTCCCCACCCGGGACGATCGGGATAA
Organism: Syntrophobacteraceae bacterium; assembly: GCA_050008735.1. GTDB lineage: Bacteria > Desulfobacterota > Syntrophobacteria > Syntrophobacterales > Syntrophobacteraceae > SbD1. The sequence continues at coordinate 116,313 of JBEKMB010000004.1, read as the reverse complement.
GGCAAAAAGCGACACTGTCCGAAAAGTCGCCCGCGCCCGCGGCACCGCCGGGTTCGATTGCTTATATTGGTTCGGTTGCTTATATTTATTGGGTTCATTTAAATTTGGCAAACAGTTTCGCAGAGGGGGAAAAATGGCGGACATAAGACAAGAGAGCCAGCAGGATTCCCTTTTTGGGAGCGAGGTGGAGAAGAATCTCCGGGTTGCCTTTGACCAACTCCCCAATAAGGTCAGTATAATGCTCTTTACCGAAAAAGGCCGCAACGACGTGGTGAACCAGGCTGCGCGGGATCTGCTCAAGGCCTTCGGTAAGATCTCGAAAAAAGTGGAGCTGAGCGAGTTCGATCTTGACGGGGTCGAGGCGAAGAAGCGCAATGTGACCAGTTCGCCGACGCTGATTTTCGAACCCGATCGTTATGCTATCCGGTACCTTGGCGCCCCGTTTGGGGAAGAGGGCAGGACCCTTGTCGGGATGATCCTGCTGCTCGGGTTCCGGACGAGCAATCTGAGTGAGCAGGCCCTGAAGGTCATGAGCAAGGCCGATTCGAGGAGGGACGTCAAGGTCTTCGTCAGCCCGACCTGCCCCTATTGCCCGGAACAGGCGGTTAATGCGGTCAAGGCCGCAATCGAACGGCCCGATATAGTCTCGCTCGAGATAATCGATATTCAGTCCAATCAGGAGACTGCGGAGCGCTATTCGGCGTTCAGCGTCCCTCAGACCTTTGCAAACGACGTCCTCATTGCCCATGGAGCGCAGTCGGAGGAGTTGTTCGTGCTCTCGCTTCAAAAGCTTGAGCAGCAGACGGTCTTTATCCCCGAGACGGAGGGCGAGCTGATCGAAACGGATGTAGCTATCGTGGGCGGTGGTCCCGCCGGCTTGGCCACGGGCATCTACACGGTGCGCAGCGGGCTCAGGACGGCGCTGATCGAACGGGGGCCGCTGGGCGGGCAGATCGCGGCCACGCCGATTGTGGAGAACTATCCCGGTTTCATGCGGGTGCCCGGAAAAACTCTGGTCGATATTCTGGTCAGCCATGCTCTGGAGTACGTGCAGATATTCCAGGGCGAAGAGGTCCTCGACATTAAACCGGGACCGAGGCTTGAGGTCCAGACAAACAGGAGGAAGTTCCTGGCCAGGGCGGTCATCCTCGCCACGGGGGCCAACTACAAAAAACTCGGCGCACCGGGTGAGATGCACTTCATGGGCCGGGGCGTAAGCTACTGCGCAACGTGCGACGGACCGCTTTTCAAGGGCAAAAGGGTGATCGTGGTCGGGGGCGGCAACAGCGCCGTGACCGAGGCGCTCTATCTTAACAATATAGACGTTAATACCACACTGGTGCACCGGCGAAACACCCTGAGGGCCCAGGAGCATCTGGCCAAAAATATCTTCTCGAACAATATGGAAGTTCTCTGGGACACCGAAGTTCTAGAGATAAAGGGCAAGGAAAAGGTAAACGAGGTCATTTTGAAAAACAACAGGACCGGTCTCGTCTATCCTCTGCCGGTGGACGGTGTTTTCGTCGCGATCGGATATGAGCCTTCCGTCGGCCTGGCGAAAGCCCTGGGCATCGAACTCACCGGGGATGGCTTCATAAAACATGATTCCAACCACCGCACCAACATTCCGGGTATATATTCGGCCGGAGACGTGGAAGGCGGCTATAAACAGATCGTAACCGCGATGGGGCAGGGGACCGAAGCTGCCCTCTCGGTTTTCGAAGACCTCATGCATCCGTACTGGGCGGCCGATCTGGAAACACCGAAAACCGCAAAGAGCTGAGCCCGCACAAATTTCCAACCCACTCCAGGTTGCCTTTATTCGTAATTGAGCCGAGGCCGCCCCGCCCTTTGGGCACAAGACCGCTGAGGCGGGCAGGCGGTTTCGCATCCACTCATCATCTCTTTTTCCCCCTCATATAAAGTTGCCCCCCGCAGCGATGTTTTTTTCGGGTCGTGAGTCAGGGGTGCGTCGATAAATCGTATGGACACCAGTGCGGCTGAAGCTGGCAAAGAGCTTGCATTGTCTTCGAGACGCTAGTATAAGGCCTTCAAATACATTCGTGTATGTATGTCACTTTGGAGTGCACCTCGATTGCTTATTTGGGGGGGGACCTATCACAGTGGGAGCTTTTCGCCGTCAGGCAAAGACCCTGCGGCGCCGCGCGCGGCGTATGGGAAAGGCTGCTTCATCGGCTGCCCTTTTCTCGGTTTTTCTGATTTTTTGTGGCTGCATTAAAGTCGGACCGGATTATAAGGTCCCCGTGTCCAACACTCCCGCGCAGTGGCATATGACAGGAGATCCGACCTTTACGTCGGACAAAATGTGTTCCTGCGACTGGTGGACCGTCTTTGATGATCCGCTGCTCTCAAGGCTCGTCGTGGAGGCAAAGGCCTGCAACCTTGAGCTTAAGACGGCGGTGGCCCGAATAAAGGAAGCACGGGCCAAGGTGGGCATCGCGGGGAGCCCGTTTTTCCCGGTGCTCGATTCGACGGGGTACCTGTCCAGGGAACGCAACAGCGCCAATTCGACATCGTTTTTTGGCACGGATACGCGCTTTAACGCGGGCTTGAATTCGAGCTGGGAGGTGGACCTGTTCGGGCGGATCAGCCGGTCGGTCGAGGCCGCGAGGGCTGACTACCAGGTCAGTGAGGAAGACTATGCCTACGTCATGGTGAGCCTTTATGCCGAAGTCGCGCGCACCTACCTCGATGTTAGGACCGTTCAGGCCCGGCTGGGTGCTACGGAAGGCAATATCGCTTCGCAGCAAAAGGTGCTCGAGCTCACACAAAAGCGTTTCAGCTTCGGTCTGGCCACAAATCTGGACGTTTCCCAGGCGGAGAATATCCTTGCCACTTCAGAGGCGCAGCTCCCTCCATTGAGAGAGCTTCTGACCCGGTCCATGAATGCGGTGGCCCTGCTGCTTGGAAAGCCGCCGGGTTTCTTCGATGACGAACTCGGTCGGCCTGTGCCGATCCCCTTGCCGCCGCCGCAGGCCGCCGTGGGAATACCGGCGGACCTCGTGCGCCGGCGCCCGGATATCCGAGAGGCGGAGCGCCGGCTTGCTGCCGAAACGGCCCGCATCGGCGTGGCGACCTCGGATCTTTACCCGCGGCTGACGCTGCTCGGCACCCTTGGCTTCGAATCAACCGACGCCGCCAGCTGGATGAGCCGCGGCAGCGTGTTCTACTCTCTTGCGCCTACCCTTCAGTGGAACATTTTTCACGGCGGCCGCATTCTCAGCCAGATCGCGGTGCAGGACGCACTGACCGAGCAGGCCCTGCTTCAATATCAGCAGATCGTCCTCAAGGCCCTGGGCGAGGTGGAAAACGAAATGAAGGCTTTCGTGGAGGCGCGGAACCGAAAAGAGGCATTGGAACGTTCCGTGGCGGCCTCCCGAAGGACGCTCGATCTTGCCATTCACCTCTACAAGGACGGACTCAAGGATTTTCAGAACGTGCTGGATGCCGAACGGACCCTTTTCGATAGCGAAAACCAGCTCGCAGTTGCAAAAGGCGAAATCGCCGTTGCTCTCGTTCAACTCTACAAGGCGCTGGGCGGGGGATGGGGTCCGGACGGCCAGGCCCCTTCCGGCGGGCTGCAGGGTGCGGGTGATCCGTTGAAATCAAAAGAATAATACAGGTACGAATGGGGGACTACGATGCTGTGGCACTATAGGCGCTCGAACAAAACCCTCTGGATGGTCCCGATGGTCCTGGCGGCCCTCCAGTTTTCTGCGTGCAGCCGCGGCAACGAATACGTTGCGCCGCCGCCGATGTCGGTAACCGTGAGCAAACCCTTACAGGCGCCGGTGACGGATTTCGCGGAATTCACAGGCAACGTCGAAGCCTTCGAGTCGGTGGCCATCAGGGCCCGTGTCGAAGGTTACCTGGAGAAAATCTGCTTCACTTCCGGCGTGCATGTCAAAACGGGGGATTTGTTGTTCGTGATCGACCCCAAGCCGTACCAGGCAAAGCTGGATGAAGCCAAAGCCGAGCTCGCCCAAAGGCAGGCCGCCTGCAGGCACGCGGAGGCATTGGTGAAGAGGAAGGAGCTTGCGTTCCAGGCCAATGCCGTCAGTGAAATCGAGGCCATCCAGGCAAGGGCAGACTTCGACGTGGCTAAAGCCGCCATTCTGGGTGCGAAGGCAGCCGTTGTGACCGCTGAGTTGAACCTGACCTATACGAGGGTCCATGCCCCCATCAACGGGAGGATCAGCCGCAATCTCGTGGACGTGGGGAACCTTGTGGGCGCGAGCGAGCGCACCCTGCTGGCCAACGTGGTCAACGATGACCCCGTATATGCGTATTTCAATGTAAACGAGCGCGACCTGATCGAATATGAGCAGTGCAAGGACCGGCCGGACTCCATTACGAGCCGCAACGGCAAGGCGCCTGTCTTTCTGGGCCTGGCCGGCCAGGACGGCTATCCGTTCGAAGGGCGCATCGACTACCTGGACAACCGGCTCGACCGGTCTACCGGGACCATTCAGGTGCGCGGCATTTTTTCCAACTCCGATCATCGTCTCTGGCCGGGAATTTTCGCCCGGATCAAGGTGCCCCTTGCAAAGCGGGAATGCGCGCTTCTGGCGCCCGATGCGGCGATCGGAAAGGACCAGCGCGGCGATTTCCTGCTGGTCGTGAACAGCAGCAATATTGTCGAGTCGCGGCCGGTCAAGACTGGCAGCCTCGCGGGTGATTTGCGCGTGATCGAATCTGGAGTGTCGGCGGATGATCGGGTGGTCATCAGCGGACTCCAGCGTGCCCGCCCCGGTCTTGCGGTCAATCCGTCTGAAACACAGCTTTCTCAGCCCCGGGCCGCTCCCGGCGAAAACGCCGATTGAGGTGACCTGAATGTTGAGCAGATTTTTCATAGACCGCCCGATTTTTGCCAGCGTCCTTTCCATTATAATCGTGATCGCCGGCCTGATAACTTTCAAGCTTTTGCCCATCTCCCAGTATCCGGACATACTGCCCCCGTCCGTAGTCGTTTCGGCCTCTTATCCGGGGGCCGATGCCAAGGTGCTGGCCGATACGGTTGCCCAGCCCATCGAGGAACAGGTAAACGGCGTGGAAGGGATGCTCTACATGTCGAGCACCTGCTCGAATAACGGTCAGTATCAGTTGACGGTGACGTTCGCAACGGGCACCGATCTGGATATGGCCGCCGTGCGTGTGCAGAACCGGTTGTCGGCGGCCGAGCCCCTTTTGCCCGAAGAAGTCAAGAGGCTGGGAGTGATAGCCCAGAAGCAGTCCTCCAATATTGTCATGTTCGTTAATCTGATCTCGTCCGATGAGGGCCTGGACGAGTTGTATCTAAGTAATTTCGCTACCCTGCACGTAAAAGACGAGCTTTCCCGCCTCGATGGGGTCGGCAGTATCATGGTATTCGGGGCCGGCAACTACAGCATGCGCGTCTGGCTCGACCCGGAAAAGCTCAAGGCGCGGGGACTCACTACGGGCGACGTCGTTGCGGCGATCCGGGAACAAAACGTTCAGGTGGCCGCCGGTCAAGTAGGCCGCCCCCCAGTGCCCGAAGATCAGAACTTTCAATACGTCATCAACACCACCGGCCGCCTTGCCGACGTCCGCCAGTTCGAAGACATCATCCTCAAGTCCGAAAACAGCCGTCAGACCAGGGTCAGGGACGTTGCCCGCGTCGAGTTGGGGTCTTCCTCCTACGACGTTTCGAGTACTTACAGGGGCAGGCAGTGCTCCGCCCTCGCGGTGTTCCAGCTGCCCGGGGCCAATGCTCTGCAGGTTACGCAAAAAGTAGAGGCAAAGATGGCCGAACTCAGCGCGTCCTTTCCCAAGGGTGTCGAATACAAGATCCCTTTCAACACCACCCGGTTCATCAGCACTTCCATTCACGAAGTCATCGAAACCCTGATCATCGCATCGCTGCTCGTGTTCGTCGTAATTCTCATCTTCCTTCAGGACTGGCGGGCATCCCTTATCCCGGCGGTTACGATACCGGTGTGTCTCATCGGCACGTTTTGCGTCATGGGACTGATGGGGATCAGCGTCAACATTATCTCTCTTTTTGGGATAGTGCTCGCAATCGGGATCGTCGTGGACGACGCTATCGTGGTGGTCGAAAACGCCTCCCGGCATATCGAAGAATCGGGGATGTCCGCCAGGGATGCCACCATCAAGGCCATGGAGGAAGTAACGGGGCCGATTATCGCCACGACCCTGGTGCTCCTGGCCGTTTTCACCCCCACCGCTTTTCTCCGGGGCATAAGCGGTCAGCTCTATCGCCAGTTCGGCCTTACCATAGCAACGGCCACGGCGTTTAGCGCCCTCAACGCCCTGACGATGAGCCCGGCCCTTTGCGCCATAGTGCTGCGGCCAACCCGCAAGCGCCTCAACATCTTCTACCGGGCTTTCAACTGGACGTATGGAAAAGGCCGGGATTTTTATATCCGGCTGCTCCAGGCAACGGTGCGGCGCTCCGTCATGGCATTGCCCGTTTTTGCCGTACTGGCCGCTGCGGCGTATTGGGGTTTTTCCTCGATGCCGACCGGTTTTTTGCCCTCAGAGGACCAGGGCTACGCCATGCTGAGCGTACAATTGCCCGATGCCTCCTCCAAGTCCCGCACCAACGCCGTTGTCGCCAACATCAATGAGAAGCTGGCCGCGATGCCGGGCATTGAGAGTTGGATTTCCGTCACGGGCTACTCGCTTCTCGATGGGGCCACTTCCCCGAACGCGGGCGCGTACTGGATCATTTTCGATCCCTGGAAAGAGCGCGAGAAGCGCGGCCTTGGCCTGAAAACGATCCTGGGGATGCTCTGGCAGCAAGGCTCTACCATCGAAGAGGCAAGCGTGGCCGCCTTCCCTCCGCCCGCCATTATCGGTCTGGGTGAGGCGGGCGGCTTCCAGGTGCAGCTTCAGGACCGGGGCAATCTCGGCCTGCCGGCACTGGAGCAGATTACCGAGGAAATGGTCCGGGACGCCAACGGACAAGCGGCGCTCAAAGGCGTGTTTTCCACTTTTCGGGCCAACGTGCCTCAGCTCTTTGCCGACATCGACCGCACGCAGGCCAAGACGCTCGATGTTCAGCTCTCGGCCATATTCGACACCCTGCAGGCATATCTGGGATCTGTCTACGTCAACGATTTCAACAAATTCGGACGCACTTACCAGGTCAACATCCAGGCGGACGCCCCTTTCCGCAGGCGCATCGAGGATATCCGTCAACTCGAGGTGCGAAACGCCCATGGAGACATGGTCCCCCTGGGCGCGGTGCTCAGGGTGAAGGCTACACAGGGGCCCCAGATTATCAACCGGTTCAATATGTACCCTTCGGCTGCCCTGAACGGTGAGGCGGCGCCCGGCTTCTCTTCCGGACAGGCCATCAGCGTCATCGAAAAGATGGCCGCGACAAAGCTGCCCGCCAACACGGGATTCGAATGGACGGGCATGGCCTACCAGGAAAAAGCCGCCGGCGGCCAGGCAATGGGCATCTTTATGATGGCGGTGACCTTCGTTTACCTGGTGTTGTGCGCCCAGTATGAGAGCTGGTCCATTCCGTTGAGCGTGATCCTGGTGGTGCCCCTGGGCCTGCTGGGGACGGTGATCGGCCTGACGGCGCGCGGGATGGACGTCAACATGTATACCCAGATCGGAATCGTACTGCTCATAGGGATGGCTTGCAAGACGGCCATTCTGATCGTCGAATTCGCCAAGGCCAACCGCGAATCGGGCAAGACCATCCAGGAAGCCGCGATGGAGGCCTCCGTCGTCCGGTTCCGCCCCATCGTCATGACCGGCGCGGCATTCATTGCCGGCGTCTTTCCGCTGGTGATCGCTTCGGGTGCGGGGGCCGCCAGCCGGCAGGCCCTGGGCACGGCCGTATTCGGCGGTATGATTGCAGCTACCGCGCTGATGGTTATTTTCGTACCGGCGTTCTATGTGGTCATTCAAAGTCTGAGCGAACGGCTCCGGCCTCAAAGGGCGGCGGCCCCTCAAAAGTCCAAAGCGGAAGACCGGCTGCTGGACCCCGGTAGATAATTCCGGAGCGCGAGCGCTTCGCGCAAAAAGCCGTTTGGCCGCGGCGCGCCGATCCAAAGGAGTATGCCACATGGTCCGCAGAAGGAAGGAACTGTCCGAGAAGACACGGCAGGACATTCTTGATGCAGCCTTTGAAGTCTTCACGCGCAAAGGATTCATGCGCACGACCTTGAGCGACGTCGCCTGCGCCGCCGGAGTCACCAGAGGGGCCATTTACTGGCACTTCAAAGACAAGGTTGATCTGTTCATGGCCCTCTCCGATGAGATCGAGGGCGAGGCGGGCGTGAGGCCCCAGGACATCATGACGCTTAAGATACAGACGCTGGATTATGCCCTGGAACAGATACGGAATTACCTGGCGCATTTTGAGAAAAAAGACCGCTACGCCGTCTTCTACGAGATGGTGAACTACCGGACCGAATATACCGATGAACTGCAGCCGGTCCTCGATAAACAGATTGCGACTCAGCGCGAGGTCCTTAAAGCATTCAGCGAGGTTTTGGGTCGGCTCAAGGCAAGCGGGCAGTTGCGCCAGGATTTGGACCCTGCCCGTGCAGGCCTTTCCCTGGTCGCTTTTGTCGCAGGCATAATTGCACTCTGGTTAAACGACCCCGGCCTATTCTCCGATACGGGGGCGGCATTGACGATCCTTGATGATTATATCGAACACATGAAGCCGGTAAAAAAACCACTGTAGTGAAAAAACCACTGCATAAGAAAAGCGCCGGGAACGTGGGCGGCCCCCGCAGCCACCGGGGTTTCAGCCGCAGCCGCGGCGCGCCGCATTGAACCGAGCATACTTGGCCACGGGCTTCTTTGTAATTATAATCCTATCCGGACTGAAACTAACTGGAGGAGACAAAGATGAGACTGAACAAATCGCTTGAAGAGATTAACGTCTCCACGTTCACCAATGGGATTCTGGACCCGGGGGAAGCTATGCTGGGTCCGGTAAGTGACGGCGGCCTGATTAAAGCGTCCACCGCGCCGGGGTGCTGGGGCCCTATGATCAACCCGCGGCTAAGAGGCGGCCATGAAGTGACTCAGCCGGTCTTTGTGGAAAATGCGGAGCCTGGGGACGCTCTTCTCATCCGGATCAAGGAAGTTAATGTTGCCTCAATCGCAACGGCATCGGGGCATGACCGTGTCGTGGAGGGTTACTTTGTGGGTGATCCATACGTGGCGAAGCGCTGTCCTACGTGCGACACCCTTTACCCCGAAACGAAAATCGAAGGGATCGGCCCGCTGGCGGTTCGGTGCGTCAAGTGCGGCAACCCGGTCACACCCTTCCAGTTCGCACACGGGTACACGGTTGTTTTCGACGAAGCCCGGACGCTGGGCGTCACCCTGGACAAAGACGCAGCGGAGCGCGTTGCCCGGGATGCCAGGCATTTCGCCAAACTGCCGGAATGCAGCATACAACACTCGGTTTTGCTCTTTGCCCCCCACGATCTGGTGGGGACGGTGGCCAGGATGCGGCCCTTTCTCGGGCAGCTGGGAACAACTCCTGCCGTGAGAATGCCGGACTCCCATAACGCGGGCGATTTCGGTTTCTTTCTTATCGGTGCGCCCCATGAGTATGCGCTGACAGCCGAACAGCTGGAACTGCGTACGGACGGGCACATGGACATCGATGCGGTTCGGCCCGGGTCCTTTGTCGTGGCCCCGGTGAAGGTGCCGGGGGCCGGCGTGTATGTCGGCGATATGCATGCGCTCCAGGGAGACGGCGAAATAGCCGGCCACACTATGGACGTCGCCGGGACGGTGACCCTGCAGGTCCAGGTGTTGAAAAATCGAACGGTCCAGGGGCCTGTGCTCTTTCCCCTGCCCGAAGATCTGCCTTTTCTGGCCCGACCCTTCAATGCCGCGGAAAAGGAAAGGGCCAGGGTCCTTGCAAAGCAGTGGGGCATGAAGGAAATCGAGGAATCCGGCCCCATTTCCGTCGTGGGGACAGGGCGTGATTTGAACTCGGCTACCGAAAACGGCCTGAGCCGTGCGGCCGCGCTTCTGGATATGAGCGTCCCGGAAGTCCGGAACCGTGCAACGATTACGGGCGCCATTGAAATCGGCCGCCTTCCGGGGGTTGTCCAGGTCACATTCCTGGCCCCGCTGAAAAAACTGGAAAAGGCGGGCTTCCTGGCATTGGTCCAGGAACAGTATGGCATCGGGTGAAATATCCAGCCGTAAGATAAACGGACGCCGGGCGATCGGCCCAAGCCCGGCTGGAGCGCGGGGCCGTCTTGCCCCGCGCTTTTGGCCTGTTTGGTCAAAGCCGGCAAAGACGAAGCCAATAGGAAAAAATCTTTTTGACGAATGCAGTGAGGCGGGTGCGGTTGTACATGTCCCCGACCTGCCTGATGGCTTCGGCCTGGGTGGGGTAGGGGTGGATTACGTTGGCCATGGCTCCCAGGCCCAGGCCGGCTGCCATGGCAACGCTGATTTCGCTCACCATCTCTCCGGCGTGCCGGGCCACGATGGTAGCGCCCAGAATCGTGTCGGTACCCCGTTTGACGTGCACCTTGACAAATCCCTCTTCTTCCCCGTCGAGAGTCGCCCTGTCCACCTCGCGGAGGTGACGGACAAAGGTGTCTGCCTCGATTCCACGCGCCCTTGCGTCTTTTTCATACATTCCCACGTGAGCGATCTCCGGGTCCGTGAAGGTGGTCCAGGGAATAGTCAGGGCGCTCAGCTTCCTGCGTCCGAGGAAGAGGGCGTTTTGGATCACGATGCGCGCGGCGGAATCAGCCATATGTGTGAACTTGTGCTGAAGGCAGATGTCGCCCGCGGCATAAATGCGGGGATTCGTAGTCTGAAGGAAGTCGTTTACGCTTACGCCGTTTTTCGAGTCGTATTCGACCCCCGCGGCTTCGAGGTTCAAACCTTCCACATTTGGGGCCCGTCCCACTCCTATGAGGATTTGATCGACCGTGAGGCGCTTCCGTACGCCGTCCTTTTCATACAGGATCACCTTGCCCCGGTCCGTGACTGAGACCTCCAGGGGCACGGCGTTGAGAAGCAGTTCAATGCCCTCGGCCTGAAAAGCGTCATGGAGGACCTGCACCGCATCGCCGTCTTCACGTCCAAGGAGTTGAGCGCCCCTCTGTATGATCGTCACCCTGCACCCGAGCCTTTGGAAGGCCTGTGCAAGCTCGGACCCGATCGGGCCGCCCCCGATGACGGCCAGGCGCTCCGGGCGTTGCGTAAGAGAGAAAACGGTCTCGTTGGTGAGATAGCCGGCCTGTCGGATACCATCTATGGAGGGCTCGACGGCCCGGGCGCCGGTCGCAATGACGGCCTTGGAAAAAAGGAGCCTGTTTCCGGCTATTTCGACGGAATCTTTTCCGGCAAATCTGGCCTCCCCCTGGAAAAGATCTATCCCCATGTCTTTAAGGCGAATCGCGGAGTCGTGAAACCCGAGCTTCGATCTCAGTGCGCGCATCCTCTCCATGACGGCGGGAAAATCAACCTCCACACCGTCTGGGACCCGCACGCCGAAGTCGCCGGCAAGAAGCACGTCCCGGGCTGAGCGAGATGAGCGGATCACTGACTTGGACGGAACACACCCGTAGTTGAGACAATCGCCTCCGAGCAGATGCTTTTCGATCAGCGCGACCTTTGCCCCCAGGCCGGCGGCCCCGGCGGCGCTCACGAGCCCGGCGGTGCCGCCCCCGATGACCACCAAATTGTAGCGGCCCGAGGGCTTAGGGTTTTCCCAGCCGGGCGGGAAAACGTTCGAAACAAGCAGCCTGTTGTACCGGTCGTCCGGCTCCATCTTCGAAGATTCATGGTTTATGCCCGCGGCCCCGGCGCCACATGGGGGCTGGCAGCGGATATGTTTAGGCAAGGTTTTCAGCTCCCTTTGATCTTCTTCACAAGTTTTGGGATGAAGAATGAAAATACGAACAGGCACACGGAAAAAACGACTTTCAGGGACAACAGCCGGGCCCAGTCGCCGGCCGCCCAAATCTCCCTTAGAGTTCCTATGAAAAATGTGAAGACAAAGGTCCCAACAATGATCCCGATGCCTGTGCCCATAAAGTAGTCCCAAAAACGGACCTTCGTAAGTCCCATGCCGAAGTTCATAAGCGTGAACGGAAAGTAGACGAGACGCAGGTAGAGGACCGTCGCGAAACCATTGCGTTCGATAGCATCGTCATATTTTGCCAATCTGTCGCCAATCAGAGACGCGGCAAAATCTCTTCCCATCGTTCGCCCGATGAAAAAGGCCGCGCTTGCCCCGGTCATGGCCCCGACCCAGACGTAGACGAACCCATGGTAAGCCCCGAAGATGGCGGCGCCAAGGCCGGTCAGAAGAGTGCCGGGAACAAAAAGACAAACTCCCGCGGTGTAAATCAGTATAAAAACAAGCGGCGCCCACAAGCCGGCCGAGTCCAGGAAACCGCCCAGCACTTTGGGGTTAAGGTATGTCCCGGCCGGAGTGAAACGGACGAGCACTATCGCGGCAACGATGAACACCGCCAGCAGGATCGCCTTGATCAGCGCTCCGCCACGGTTCTTTTCCATCTCTTGCAAAGGCCTTCTCCCTGTTTTTGACGACAGTGTGCGGAAATACCAATATGGAAAAGCGTGGGGGATGGGGGGACATGCGCCCCCAGACCCCCTTGGCCGCTGTGCGGTTCGGTGTGGCGCTTCGGCGGCGGCCGAAGGCAGGCCGCCGCGAGCGCCGAGCGCTCGGACTGAGGCGCTCGTGCGTGTACTCCTGGCGTGGTCTGCAGATTGGTGCGGAGGACCTTCAAACTAGAAAAATTTTCCCCCACTCTATAGAAGTTTTGCGAAATTTGCAGATTTTTGCGCACGCAATCCATTATTTAAGTCCGGTTCCCTGAACCCGGTCCCCGCCGGCCCCTAACTTCCAATCCTGCTGTAGATGTCCTGGGCCGTCTGAAGATGCTCGCGAAGGGTCGGCAGGGTTTCCGCGGCATAGTTTTTAAGGTCCGGATTGGCGCCCTCTGTCGCCATCCGTTCGAACATCTCTATATCTTCCTTGTGGTCCTCGACCATATGCTTCATATACCCCCGGTCGAAGTCGCGTCCTTGGAGTCCTGAAAGATGCTGGACCATCTCATGGTCTTCTCTGTCCATATCCATGGGGACTGCCAGGTTATCTTTTTTCGCAATCGCCAGTAGTTTATTGGATGCAAGAGTATGCTCCCTTGCCATTGTCTGGCCGAATTGCTTGACATCGGGGCTTTCGGCCTGCTGCTGGGCCAATTCGCCGAGGGAGACTTCCAGCATGTCGCCGTCGGCGGCCTTCCTGACAAAATCGTTGTCGCTCAGGGTTGCGGCCCTTGCTGCGCCCCATCCGAGCGCGATCAAAGCGATTATTATGCCAAAGAACGAGAGAATTCTTGAACTCCTGTTGGTCATTATTTTTCTCCCTTCGTACACATTGATACGTTCTGAAAATATTTTAAGTATTGGAGGCGCCAAACGCCAAGAAGTAAAGGGGAGCGGGGGCGCGTGTTGCAGGCGCCATGGAGGGCGGCAGGCGCTGTACCGGAAAAAGGTGTGAGTCTGCCTTTCGATAAGCGCCGGGGCGTATTAGTCCTGGAATATTTTGTGGTTTACATCGTCGAATTCGATCAGTTCGCCGGTCACCGTAAAGATTACGCGCTCGCATATGTTGACGACCCGGTCGGCGGAGCGTTCCAGGTTGTGTGCGACCCACATCAGATGGCTTACACCAGCGATGTTTCTGGGGTCCGAGAGCACGTAAGTCATCAGCTCGCGATATATCTGGTCATAGAGAGCATCTATCTGTTCGTCTTCGGCGGGGATCGATCGTGCCCTTTCTACGTCTCTGTCAATGAAGGCCAGCAGGGCCCTGTGAAGCATGTCCGAAGCCATGGCGGCCATTCGCGGTATATCCACCAGCGGCTTGACAAGCGCCTTTGAACCAAGCAATATAGAAATTTTTGCAATCCCCTTTGAGTAGTCGGCGATTCTTTCCAACTCGGATGCAATTTCGAGTATGGCCGCCAGCGTCCTCAGGTCCTTGGCCATAGGCTGCTGCCTTGCTATGAGAACAAGCGTATCCGATTCGATCATGTAGCGCCTGCGGTTGATCTCGGAATCGGCCTCAATCAGGTGGCGTGCCGCTTCGATTTCCCTGCTCCTCAGGATCTCGACCGCATCGGTTATGGTGTGCTCGACCATTACTCCGAGATCGATCAGCTCATCCTGAAGCCGTACCATTTCCTTTTCAAAAGCAGTTCTCACCCGGCAAGCCTCCCATCGTTGGGCAAATCAGCGCCAACAGACAATATTGTCATGCTCATTGCTCAATTATATATCGAACCCGTTCCGATTATAGAAGCATATTTTGATCGAATTCAATTTGATTTTGCCGGCAGGGATCGGCTCGGCATTAAAAAACACACATTCCACGGCATGGACCCCGGGAGAAGCTTAAAAAAAAGACGCGGAGACGGGGGACAGGGCAAAAGGCCCTCTCCCGCCGCTTCTCCGCGCCATGAGCACTGACTGGTCGTGCGCTGGTTCATCCGGGGCTTCCATGCCGAAGGCCCGGACAACCGGCTAGTACATGCCGCCTCCAGGCGGCATGCCACCCATACCGGGGGCCGCCTTGTCTTCCTTGGGCAGTTCGGCGATCATGCACTCGGTGGTCAGCATGAGGGCCGAAACACTGGCCGCGTTGAGCAGCGCCGTGCGGGTTACCTTGGTCGGGTCGATTACGCCCGCCTCTATCAGGTCTTCGAACTGACCGGTCTCCGCATTGAAGCCGAACGGGCCGGATTTTTCCTTGAGTTTTTGAACGATTACGGAACCCTCTTCACCGGCGTTGGCGGCAATCTGGCGGGCGGGTTCTTCAAGGGCGCGCCTGATTATCTTCAAGCCGAGTTGTTCGTCGCCGCCAAAGTCAACGTTTTCCAGGGCAGGCAGGCAGCGAAGGTATGCTACGCCGCCTCCGGGAACGATGCCTTCTTCCACTGCAGCGCGGGTGGCGTTCAGAGCGTCTTCAACCCTGGCTTTTTTCTCTTTCATTTCGGTTTCTGTGGCTGCGCCGACGCTTATCACCGCGACCCCGCCGACAAGCTTTGCGAGCCTTTCCTGGAGCTTCTCGCGGTCGTAGTCGCTGGTCGTTTCCTCTACCTGGGTGCGGATCTGGCGCACGCGGCCCTCGAGGGCCTTGCGGTCCCCGGCGCCGTCAACGATTGTCGTGTTGTCCTTGTCGATCCGGATCGTCTTGGCTTTGCCCAGATCGTTCACGGTGACGTTTTCAAGCCGGATGCCCTTTTCCTCACTGATAACCTGTGCGCCCGTGAGGACTGCGATATCTTCGAGCATCGCCTTACGCCTGTCGCCGAAGCCCGGGGCCTTTACGGCGCAGACCTGAAGCGTGCCTCTCAGTTTATTTACGACCAGGGTCGCCAGTGCTTCACCTTCGATATCTTCGGCGATAAGCAGGAGCGGACGGCTCATCTTGGCGATCTGTTCGAGAATGGGCAGAAGGTCCTTCATGCTGCTGATCTTCTTTTCGTTTACGAGGATCATGGGCTCGATTAGCAGGACTTCCATCTTCTCGGGGTCGGTCACGAAGTAGGGAGAAATGTATCCCCGGTCAAACTGCATTCCCTCGACCACCTCCAGGGTGGTTTCCATCGACTTGGCTTCCTCGACCGTTATTACGCCCTCTTTGCCCACCTTGTTCATGGCTTCGGCAATAATGTTTCCGATCGTGGAGTCATTGTTGGCGGAAATGGTGCCGACCTGAGCGATTTCTTTCTGGTCTTTGGTTGGCTTGCTGATTTTTTTCAATTCATCGATAACGATCTGGACCGTCTTTTCGATGCCGCGCTTGATGGCCATGGGGTTATGGCCGGCGGTCACCAGCTTGGAGCCTTCATAATAGATGGACTGAGCCAGAATGGTCGCGGTGGTTGTCCCGTCTCCGGCGACGTCGCTGGTCTTGCTTGCGACTTCCTTTACCATCTGTGCGCCCATGTTTTCGAACTTGTCCTCAAGTTCGATTTCCTTGGCTACCGTGACGCCATCCTTTGTTACGGTGGGGCCGCCGAAACTTTTCTCGATAACCACGTTACGGCCTTTAGGGCCGAGAGTGACCTTTACAGCGTCGGCGAGTATATTCACGCCGTTGAGCAAAAACTCGCGCGCCTTGGTGTCATACGTCAACTGCTTTGCCATTAGACTGTTCCTCCGTATATTTTCAAGTCAAGTACCTATTCGATAATCGCTAGAATGTCGTCTTCGCGCATGATCACAACTTCCTGACCCTCGACGGTGATTTCGTTCCCGGCGTATTTGCTGAAAAGAACGCGGTCGCCTTTCTTGACGTCGAGCGCTCTTCTGGAGCCATCTTCCATTATTCTGCCGTTTCCGGCCGCGATGATCTCTCCCTGAATGGGCTTTTCTTTTGCCGTGTCGGGGATGATGATCCCGCCTGCGGTTTTCGTTTCCTCTTCCATGCGTTTGACCACGACGCGATCATTGAGCGGTCTGATGTTCATAGGAACTCCTTTCGATCGTCATTCCGGCCGGAGCCGGAATCAAGTTTAATGGAATTGGGACAAAGGTAACCCCTGCGGGTGCCCAGCCCCTATGTTAGCACTCGTCTATGATGAGTGCTTTTAATCATCCGGGATTCATTTGGCAAGTGAAAAAGACGGACTGATTGGGAAAAAAAGCGAAAAGACGGTCTTGTCCCCAGGCTCGGGCCTGCTCACTTCTATTTGGCCGCCGGCCTTCTCGACCAGTTGGTAGACGATGCTCAACCCAAGCCCCGTTCCATTTGGCTTGGTGGTGAAAAAAGGGTCGAAAATCCTCTTCAATGCCTCATCGGGAATTTTGCCTCCGGTATCCCCGATCTCTATTCGCGCCGCCCTGTCGCCGTTCTCGGGCAGATCCTGAATATCGACCGAAATCGAAAGCTCTCCACCCCCAGGCATCGCCTCCAGGGCGTTGATAAAAAGGTTCCAGAGCACCCGCTGGAGATGGTTCGGATCGATCTGGACAAGAGGCCTGGCCAGGAAATCTGTTCTGATGCAATGAGACGCATTCACCTGTTTGCGGGCCCTGAGAAGAGCGATGATCTCCTCTATTACGGAGCAGACCGCCACGTCTTCGACCTGTGCCGATTTAGGCGAACCCTTCGCCATCCAGAGAAATTCGTTCACAAGCGCGTTTATCCGTTCGATTTCGCGCTGCACGATTCCCATCAGCTTTTTGTGAAGCGCGTTTTCTCCCATTTCGCCCTGCAGCATTTGCATGGCGCCGCTCATCGCGGCGAGCGGGTTCTTGATCTCGTGGGCGATTTCGGCCGCAAATGTTCCGGCCAATACCAGCCGTTCCATCCTCTGTATGTGCTCCTCGATGGCCTTGAGTTTGGTCAGGTCTATGAAGATCATTGTCCAGCCGAACGCCTCGCCGCTTTCGTTCTGAAGGATCGAGGCCGAGTAGCCGACCGTGATCTGAGCTCCCTGGGGATTGGTATAGACCGTCTCCATGCGGACGAAGGGTTTTTGGCCGCCCGCGGGCTGGACGCGGGGGAGTTGCGAGATTTCGATCTCGGGGAAAAGCTCCCTCAGGGAGCGTCCCTCGATTTCGGAGGACCCTATTCCGAGAATATGCTCTCCGGCGCTGTTCGAAAATATGATGCGCTCTTCCAGGTCAACGGTCAAAAGTCCGCTGGACATGCTCTGGACTATGCTTCTGTGAAGAGTGGCAAGCTCGTTGAGGTCTTTTTCGCGCTGACGAACGCGCCGGCTGGACTTGTGGAGTTCCTCGGCGAGATATCCGGCAAGAAAAGCGACCAGGAAAAACCCCGCCGTATTCATGAGAATAGAAAAAAAATAGGTCCCGCTGTCCCGCTGCGGCCCGGAGACGGAAACGAGTTGAAGGGGGCGTATCCACTCAAAATACTGAAGATCGAGAACGAGCCCATAGACCAGGGTGCATGCCGAAGCGCTCAGCAGGCTGGCCCGCCGGTCCAGCAACAGGGCTGAACTAATGATTACGAGCATGAACAGAAACGAAAAGGAACTTTCGATCCCTCCCGTCATATAGACCAGGACCGTCACGGCGCCCAGATCGAAAAGGACCTGGACCCAGGCGAAGTGCTTCAGACGCCGTATTCGTTCGAGGCAGAGCGCTCCGATGATTGTAAAAAGAAACAGGATGCAGGAAAAAACATAGAGCGGACGGAAAATGGATGAAAGAAGGTCGGCGTTTCTGCTGCTCTGGACGGCGAGGGTAAGAACGAGGAAAAAAACGGCCAGCATCAGCCGGTAGAGGAGGAGCTTTTTGAGCTTCCCTCTGAATCGGCGCTCATCCGAGTTGCTGTCCCCGCTGGGTGAAAACAGCTGTGCCATTTCCTCTCTATCTTGCGTCCGAAGCCGAGGCTGCCGGTTGCCAATCGGGCGTTTTTCCGATGGACACTATTTTCCAACCACGTCCGCCAATTGGAAGATCGGCAGATACATTGCCACGAGCAGGCCACCGATGGTCACACCGAGAAACATGATGAGCAAGGGTTCGAGCATGGCTGTCAAAGCTCCGACGGCTGTGTCGACTTCATCGTCATAAAAGTCCGCTATCTTGCCAAGCATGGCGTCAAGGGCGCCCGTGGCTTCACCAACCGCTATCATCTGGGTCACCATGGCCGGAAAGACGCCGGTTTCGGCCAGCGGCTCCGCAACCGGGCGGCCCTCCGAAATAGACATGCGGGCATCCCGGATGGCCTTCTCGACGACGGTGTTCCCGGCGGTGGCCGCTACCACCTCCAGCCCGTCGAGAATCGGCACACCGCTTGACAGCATTGTTCCCAGTGTCCTGGTGAAGCGTGCCACCGCGATCTTGCGGATCAGCACGCCGGCCACGGGCATCCTCAAAAACAACCGGTCAAAGATATCGCGCCCCCTGGGTGTAGCGTATAACTTTCGGAGTCCGAAGATCAGGATGATGAGACCCAGAAACATCCAGTGGAAGTATCTCTTTGCAAAATCGCTCATATCCATGACAAATAAGGTCATGCCCGGCAACTTTACGCCCGCGTCCTTGAAAAGCCCGGCAAAGACCGGAATGACCCAGATCAGAATGACCGCGACCACGATTACGGCGATTGAGACAACGATCATCGGGTAGGTGAGCGCGCCTTTTATCTTCTTTTTCAGTTTGCCCATTTTTTCGATGTATGCGGCCAGCCTGTTTAGGATCACGTCGAGGATGCCTCCGATCTCGCCGGCGGCCACAAGGTTGTGGAACAGGCTGTCGAAGACCTTGGGGTGCTTTTTCACCGCATCCGACAAAGTGGCGCCTTCCTCAACGTCTTTTTTGATCTGGCGAATAACCCTTTTGAAATTCGCGTTGTCCTGCTGCTCCTGCAAAATCTCCAGGCACTGAACGAGCGGAAGCCCGGCGTCGATCATCGTGGAAAACTGCCGGACGAATATGACTATGTCCTTGTCCTTGACCCCTCCGCCGATGGCCGGGAAATAATCCCCCAGGGCCTTGGGCTTCGGTCGAAAGGTCTTTATGGTTATTCCCTTTCGTACAACCATCTGACGCGCCAGGGGAAGATTGTCGGCCTCTATTTCACCTTTTTGTTTTTTCCCGGCGCGATCTTTACCGGTCCATAAATAAACCGCCATTTCGCTCTCCTGTGGTGTCAAAAAACTTTTAAGACAGGGTGACGATGGCAGGGGGATGCAATTTTCGGTCCACACGTGCCCCGCTTGAAGCCCTTGCTCTCAAACAGCGACGGTTCGTGAAAAAAAATCGTCCTGAAAATCCCACGCACCTGGGCATCCGATTTCAGCCTTTGCCGGCGGATAAGGGGCCTTAACGCAATCACCACGTTTTATAAAGGGCCGTTCAGGGTCGTACGGGGGGATTTTCCCGGGGGGACCTAATCTTTGGTCGACGAGCGCACCACTTCCTCAATGGAAGTGACGCCATCTTTGAGCTTGTTTATCCCGCTGCGTCTGAGCGTAGTCATTCCCAGGCGGATGGATTCCTTCTTTATTTCGGCCGCCGATGCCCCCATGAGCACCAGTTCGCGAATCTGGTCATACAGGGGCATGACCTCGTATAGAGCGATACGGCCCCGGTAGCCGGTATCGTTGCAAAGCGGGCATCCCTTCCCGCGATAGCATTCGAAGGTCCCAAGTTCCTCGTCCAGGACCCCAAGATCGAGCAGTGTCTCAGGCGGGACGTCTTCAACGACTTTGCATTCGTTGCATATTCGCCGCACGAGCCTCTGGGCCAGGACCAGGTTTACGGCGGAGGCTACGAGAAAGGCCTCGACCCCCATGTTGAGCAGCCGGTTTATGGTGCTTGGGGCATCGTTGGTGTGAATGGTGCTGAGCACGAGGTGGCCGGTGAGGGCCGATTTCACGGCGATTTCCGCCGTTTCGAAATCCCGCACCTCGCCTACCATGATGATATCGGGGTCCTGGCGCAAAAACGAGCGCAGGGCAGCGGCAAAGGTAAGGCCGATGGCCTCGTGCACCTGCACCTGGTTTATTCCGGTGAGGTTGTATTCGATCGGGTCTTCGGCGGTCGAAATATTTTGACTGATCTTGTTGAGTTCCGAGAGTGCGCTGTAAAGGGTAGTGGTCTTGCCGGACCCGGTGGGTCCGGTGACGAGCACCATTCCGAAGGGCTGGTAGATGGCCTCCCGGAAATTCTTGTACTGGATTTCTTCGAACCCGAGCTTGGTCATGTCGAGTTGCAGGGCTTCCTTGTTCAGAAGGCGCAGTACGACCTTTTCGCCAAAAATTGTCGGCAGGACCGAGACCCTGAAGTCCATCTCGCGTCCTTTTGCCTTGAGCCGTATGCGTCCGTCCTGAGGAAGCCGCCGCTCGGCGATGTCCAGACGGCTCATTATTTTTATGCGCGAGATAAGCGCGTTTTTGAGCTGATGGGGCGGCCGCATTACTTCATAGAGGACCCCGTCGATGCGGAACCGGACACGCAATATTTTCTCATAAGGCTCCACGTGAATATCGCTTGCCTGTTTTCGGATCGCGTCCATCAAGATGAGGTTCACCAGCTTTACGACGGGGGCCTGTTCGGCTGCGTCCTCCAGAGAAGAGAGGTCCATCTCCTCGGTGGACTGGATCAGGTCCACGTCCATGTCTTCTTTGAGCATTCCGAGAACATCGTCGAACGAATCATCTTCGGAAAGATACTGCCCGATGACTTTCCTTATGACGTTGTCGGAGACCACATGAACCTGGATATTTTTGCGGGTGAGGAAGCGAATGTCATCTATGACGAACAGGTTGCCGGGATCGGCCATTGCGACATGAAGAGTATTGCCCATGAGTCCGAAGGGAATGGCCTGGTATTTTTGCATGATGTCGAGGGGAACAAGGCCCAGGACTTCCTTGGTCGTGTTGAGCTTGGATATATTGACCTGGGGACAGTGGAACTGCCTGGCGATAAACTCCAGGAGGGTATCTTCATCCACCATGCCGAGCTTTACCAGGGCCGCCCCGATGCGTTCTCCGGAATGGCGCTGCTCGTCAAGCGCTCGGTTGAGCTGCTCGAGGGTGACAAGCCCCTCCTGGATCAGCAGTTCGCCTAATTTTTTGGCCAAAGTTCAATCCTTATCAAGGGCAGGTGAATGGGTGAGTGGGTGAATGGGAAAAGAAAAAAGAGCACACGCTCTTTCCGCTCACATGTTCACTCGCGTCGGTTTTTTCCGATTCACCGATTCACCTATTCTCCTGCTCTTATTAAATCGGCGCATGTGGTTTAATATTCAACTAAAATTGAACGAAAAAATGCAAAAGTCCTTGACACTGCTCAATTCCCGGTTATCATTCGCAACGTTTCTCCAGGGGGAGAAGAGATCATATCAGAATAGGGGGTGATTGTCATGGTTTGCGCAACAATGAAGGCCGGCGCCGAATGTGCCTTCATGACGAAGACGGGATGTGGTTACAACGGCGGCACCTGCCATCCGGTAGTAGAGCAGTGCGAAGGATGTCAGCGCGCGGTGGAATTCGTCGCCGGAAAATTCTGCAGCAGCTATCCGAATCCTTCCGTTAAATGGAAAGCCAGCGCCTGTAATTTTGCTACTCATACCAAGACGGAGCAGCAGAGTCAGCAGAAAATCAATCCTCTCAAGGCTTCCAAACGAAACAACAAGAAGTAATACATTTCGCTGGTTCGTGAGAGCGGCCTCCTGTGCGTTGAGCGTCCCGGAGGTTTGCTCTCACCGATTTCCCCGTGTTTCAGCCTCTACGCCGACTTCTTTCACAATCGATCCGGGTATATAATCAATCCGGTTTTTGTTTGACTTACACGGCAACCATCCGTTATGTGAATATGGGTGCTTGTTTCCGTGCGCAAAAAGGCCTTATCCGTCCCCGGATCAGCATCCTGGGCCGGCTCGACAGGCCTTGGCGGTGTCAACCGCCTGGGTTGCCTGTGTTGCGCATTTATGTGCGCCGGGCGCATTCAGGGCGCGCGCGCGCGGCCCCTCTGCCTTTGCGGGGCCGGTCGCCAACCGGGGCCGTCTTAGAAAGGACATGTAATTGTGGAACAGACAATGATTTTGACGGGAGCGCAGGCCGCGGCCGAGGCAGCCAGGTTGAGCCGCGTGCAGGTCGTCGCCGCCTATCCGATCACGCCTCAGTCAAAGATACCCGAGGTCTTGTCCGCCTACGTTGAAAGCGGGGACCTGAAGGCTGAGTTCGTGCGCGTGGAGAGCGAACACTCGGCGATGGGCGTGTGCATAGCCGCCTCCATCGTTGGGGCGAGGGCTTTTACGGCAACCGCCGCCAACGGCCTTGCCTACATGCACGAGCAACTGCACTGGGCCGCCGGGGCGCGGGTCCCTATCGTGATGCCGGTTACCAACCGTGGAATAGGAGCGCCCTGGACGATTCTGAACGACACCCAGGACAGCATCTCACAGCGCGATACCGGCTGGATGCAGTTCTACTGCATGAACAACCAGGAGGTCATCGACCTTGTTATTGTCGCTTTCAAAACAGCCGAGCAGCTTCTTGTTCCGTGCATGGTCTGCTTCGACGGGTTTCGGCTCTCGCATACCCTTATGCCGGTAAATATACCGGAGCAGGAAAAAGTGGATCGGTTCCTTCCGCCCTATGTTCCTTTCCACAAGCTGGATCCCGAAAACCCGGTGGGCATCAACCCGGTGGTCATGAGCGATCCCATTGCCGACCCTGATGGGGTGCTTTCGCCAGGGTACATGGGATTTCGGGCCCGGCTTCAACAAAGCCTCGAAGATGCCCTTCCGGTAATCAGGGAAACGGGGCGGGAATTCGGCGATCTTTTCGGCCGCTTCTACGACGACCCGCTCTACCGTTACAGGGCCGACGATGCTGATTTTCTCTTTATCACCATGGGAGCGCTTGCCAGCGAGGCGAGCCTGGCGGCCGACACTCTAAGACAGGAGGGTGTGAAGGCCGGAGTTCTGGGCGTGCGCATCTACCGGCCCTTCCCCGCGGGTGAGCTGGTCGAGGCGGTTCGCGGCAGAAAAGCCGCGGCGGTCCTTGAAAAGGCCATCAGCTACGGATACGAAGGCCCGCTGATGACGGACCTCAAGGCCGCTCTATACGTGGAAAACGGAGGGCGTCCAGTGCTGTCCGGCTTCATTGTCGGCCTTGGCGGAAAGGACGTCTCCACCGACGACCTGCTCCTTGTGGCCAGGGAAAGCATTGAGGCTGCGAAGAGCGGCAGGCGCCTCGAAAAGCCGAAATGGATCGGCTACGAAGTATGAATACCAAAAAAAGGACATAACCGGCCATGTCAGTCCAAACAGCCATTGTCGACTACCCTGAAAAAGAATACATCCTTCCCGGCAACCGGCTCTGCGCCGGATGCGGAGTTCCTATCGCCTACAGGTTCATATTGAAGGCGCTCGGGCAAAAGACGATCGTTTCAGTGCCCGCCTGCTGCGTAACCATCCTTCACGGGATCTACCCCAAAACCCCCGTGTCGGCGACCACCGTCAACACGACGTTTGCCAGCGCCGCTTCGACGGCCTCAGGGCTGGTCGCCGGTCTCAAAGCCACCGGAAACGAGGGTTGGAAGGTGCTGGCGATTGCCGGAGACGGCGGGACTTTCGATATGGGGATTCAGTCCCTGAGCGGCGCAGCGGAGCGCGGGACCGATTTTATCTATGTCTGCTATGACAATGAAGCCTATATGAATACGGGGGGTCAGCGCTCGAGCGCAACTCCGGAGGGGGCCTTGACCACCACCACGCCGATAAAGCCCAAGGAGCAGCCCAAAAAGGACTTCATGCAGATAATGGAGGCCCACAGTCTCCCGTATCTCGCCACGGTTTCATGTTCATATCCGGGTGACGTCTATGATAAATTCATGAAGGCCAAGGACATCGTCGGTACCAGATTTTTCCACCTCTCGGCCCCATGTCCGACCGGATGGTGGTATCCAACCAGGGACACCGTGAAAATCGGTCGCCTGATGGTCGAATCCTGCGTTTTTCCTCTCTATGAGATCGAAGAGGGCCGTCTTACGCTTACGGGCAAAAGCCTGAGCATCGCCAAAAGCGGCAGGAAAAAACCGGTTGACGAATACATTGCCCTTCAGGGCCGCTTCAGGAAAATCACCCCGGAACAGGCTGCCGCCTTTCAAAGGCGAGTCGATGAGAAATGGGATGCTTTGGTGAAAAGGGCTGGTAAGTAGGAACTGTTAACTAAAAACTCTCAAGTGAGTGGGTGAATCGAAAAAGCAACCTGTTTTTTCCTATTCACCTATTCACCTATTCACCCGCACTTATCACTTATAAGGAGGACCCAAAGCATGAGAAGCAAAAGATACCTTATTGCGTCGATTATCATCGCTTGTTCGATCCTGGTTCTCACAGGCGCGGCCCAGGCGCAGGAACCAAAGACCAGGGACCTGATTCTGGCTACCACAACTTCGACAGTGGATTCGGGGCTTCTGGACCAGCTTGTGCCGATATTCGAAAAAAAGACCGGATTCAGGGTGAAAACAATTGCGGTCGGCACCGGGCAGGCGCTGGCAATGGGCGAGAAGGGCGAAGCGGACGTTCTGCTCGTGCATGCTCCTCAGGCCGAAAAGAAGCTGGTCGACTCGGGTGTCGCCGGTAATTACCGGCTGGTAATGCACAATGATTTCATAATAATCGGTCCGGCGCAAGACCCGGCGAAGATCAAAGGCCAGAGCCCCGTCGAAGCATTCAAGTCGATTTTCGATAGCGGCGCCGTTTTTATCTCAAGGGGCGACGATTCCGGGACCCACAAACTGGAGCGCGCCCTGTGGGAAAAGACCGGGGTTGATCCAAGAGGGGCCAAATGGTACCTGGAAACAGGGCAGGGGATGGGCGCCACTATTCTGATGGCGTCTGAGAAAGGGGCCTACACTCTGAGCGACCGGGGGACATATCTTTCCCAAAAGCCCAACATAAGGCTCGATATACTCTGCGAAGGGGATGCGTCTCTTAAAAACATCTATCACGTCATGGAAATAAACCCGGAAAAATTCGGCAAGGTCAACGCCGAGGGCGCTAAAGCCTTCGTCGACTTTATGACCTCGCCGCAGACCCAGCAGTTGATAGGTGAGTTCGGGAAGGACAAATTCGGGCAGCCGTTGTTTTTCCCCGATGCAGGCAAATAGCACTCTAGTCTAGTGCATTGCCAACAAAGTTTCAATCTCATGGCAAGTGATCGTCACCCCGGCTTTCGCCGGGGCGACGAGAATCATTTTCCAGGCTTCAGTAAATCCAACCACTTACGCGCTTATTTAAGCGCTTATGGTGCACCGACTCACCGACTCACCTGCCTTTTTACTCCCACCACTTGAGCAGTACGCTGCCCCAGGTGTAGCCGGCGCCGAAGGCGGCCATGACCACGTAGTCGCCTTTTTCCAGTTTATATTTTTTTTCCACGGCGGCTTCATAAAGAGCGAGCGGCAGGGTGGCGGAGGTCGTGTTTCCGTATTTGTCTATATTTATGACGACCTTTCCGTTGTCGATTCCCATTCGCCTCGCGGCGGCGTCTATGATCCGCAGGTTCGCCTGATGCGGGACGAACAGTGAAATATCCTGGCCCGTGAGCCCGTTTTTGGTCAGAATTTCAGCAGATACGTTGGCCATTTCCGTAACCGCGGTCTTGAACACGTTGCGGCCGTCCTGAAAGACGAAATGCTCCCCTCTTTCCACCGTTTCATGGCTCGGTGGTTTTCGGCTTCCCCCGGCTTTCATGTGCAGGTAGGCCTCCCCGGCGCCGTTGACGTGCAGGATGAAATCGAGCACACCGTATCCTTCTTCGCTGCACGAATCCAGAAGTATGGCCCCGGCGGCGTCTCCGAAAAGAATGCACGTATTTCTATCGGAGTAGTCGGCGATCGTGCTCATGACGTCGCTGCCGATGACCAGGGCCTTTTTCACCCTTCCGGATTCGATCATCTGGACGGCGACCGAAAGGGAGTAGAGGAACCCGCAGCACCCGGCGTTAAGGTCGAAGCCCCAGGCGTTTTTGGCCCCGATGTCGCGCGCCACAAGGCACGCGGTGGCCGGAAAAAGCATATCGGGGGTAACCGTGGCCACCAGGATCACGTCTATTTCGGTCGGATCGACACCGGCCCTTTCCAGGCACTCCCTGGCGGCCGGCGCCGCCATGGATGAATTTCCGAGCCCCGGCTGCAAAATACGGCGCTCGCGGATCCCGGTGCGGCTACGTATCCACTCGTCGGTGGTGTCCACCATCTTTTCGAAATCTTTATTGGTGAGCCTGCGTTCGGGAAGAAAGCGGCCGATGGAACGAATATATGCTGTAGGTCTGGTCATCATTTAAACCTCTATATGACTCCCTTGCACCATCCGCCGTCTATCTGGATGGAATCACCCGTTATGAAACCCGCGCGCTCTGAGGCCAGAAAAGCCGCCAGTGCCCCAATTTCCTCCGGTTTTCCCAGACGTCCCATCGGGATTTGGGATTCCCAACCCCGGATGACCTCATCGGAAGAGATGCCTTTTTTTCCGGCGATTTCGGCGGAAAGCTTCCGTACCCGTTCGGTCATGGTGTATGCGGGACAAATATTGTTAACGGTGATGTTATACAAAGCGAGTTCGTTTGAAAGTGTTTTGGCGAGTCCAACAATGCCTATTCGGATCGTGTTGGACAGGATCAGTCCCTCGATCGGTTGCTTTACGGCAACGGAGGCCAGGTTTATGATCCGGCCCCAGCGCTTTTCGATCATTATCGGAACTGCTTCTCGAATCATCGTTATCGCGCTTAGCAAATTCAGGCGAAAGGCAAAATTCCACAAATCCTCGTCTATTTCCAGGAACCTCCTGTCGGGAGGCCCTCCGGCGTTGTTGACCAGGATGTCGATCGTCCCGAAGTGTTCCAGACCCTTGCGGATGAAGTCCCTGGCCTGGTTCGAGATGCTCAGGTCGGCGGCGATCCCGATTACCTCACCGCCGGTAAAAGAGCGGATCTCTTCGACCGCTCCGGGAAGCTCCGGGTGCTCCCTGGCGCAGAGAGCCACCCTGGCGCCCTCCCTGCTCAGCTCCATGGCGACGGCTTTGCCGAGTCCTTTGCTGCCGCCCGCCACAAAGGCTACTTTACCCCTAAGACCAAGGTCCACCTAATGGACTCCGTCTGAACGAACAGGTGGTTTCTTCCTGCTCAGCTTGCCTGCTCACTGCTCACTTTCTTTACAATTCATTCATTATAAAGCTTTTGCATGGCATCTGAGTAGGACCCATTTGTTCCATAAATGTAAAAAGGCTGCTCGACCTTTAACTCTTCGCCCCCGCCTTTGCGGCATTCAAGGTGAACGAGCCTACTCGGGCCGCCTGGATATGAATAGACGATCGTCAGCCGTTTGGGGCTGAAGCCGCAGTCGAGAGCAGTGCGCAAAAGGTTTCCAAGCCGGACGGAGGGATAGACGAGCGCGGCGCGCCCACCCTCCCGGAGCAAATATCCAGCGGCCCTGAGGACGTCGGCTATCGTCGCGCTCAGTTCGTGGCGCGCGATCGCCTTTTGCCTGCTTGGGCTGATCAGGCCGGTGCCGGGCTTTCTGTACGGGGGATTGCTCAGCGCCAGGTCAAAACTGCCGGCCTCAAAGGCTTGCGATACCTCGCGGAAATCCATCTGGTGAATCTCCACACGGCCGGCGAAATTATTTTCCTCGACGTTTCTTTTCGCAAGTTCGGCAAGCTCCGGCTGAATCTCTATGCCGGCAATTTTGTGTTCTGTTTTTGCCCGGTAAGCAAGAACGAGCGGTATGACGCCGCAGCCGGTCCCGAGGTCGATCACGCGGTCATCTTTTTTCACGCGGGTAAGCCCCGCGAGCAGGACGGCATCGAGCGAAAACCGGTATCCTTTCTCCTCCTGGCAAACTATGAGCCTTCCGTTGAAAAGGGCGTCAGCGGTTTGTGGCCGTTTTTCTTTCGTGGTCTTCGACGTCAAAAAATTTCCTCGTCGGGATAAATAAGGTTCATGACCAACCCGGATGTTACCTTCGGATAAAAGTAGGTGGACTTATGAGGCATTATGAGACCGGCGCACGCAATTTCCCGGACCTGTTCGATCCGGGTGTGATTTATGAAAAAGCCGGCGTCGTATCTTCCCGATTTTATTTCCTCGAGGGCTTTGGCAAAATCGTGTCTGAAGCTGATATTGCGCTCGTTTGCAAGGAACTGGTCCGAAACTCCGAGAATGTGCCTCAGCAGTATCTGGTCCAGGACGACGACGTCCAGCGTCCTTAGCGGATCGGGCGTCTTCCTGCTCGCCAGAAAAGATGAAACGGCCTCTCGTTTTGCGGTGAGCGCATAAATGCACCTCCCCTCCCTGCAATAAAAGCCGATTGTAATGTCCTTTTTCAGGCCTCCTGCCCCGATCGCATCCTTCCACCTGATCTCCCCGCCGTTTTCAGGTTCGAACCGCTGGACCTCGAAGCAGCTTTTTGCCTTTTCGATGAATCGCTCGGGGTCCCAGGCGCCGAGGTTTCTCAGGAGCCGGTGAGTGGGCAAAATGGTGAGCCCCGGTTCGTCCATGTCCGTAAGGTAGACCATCACGTACTCGTAAGAGGCGTGTGGGTTGCCGGCCCCATGGCGCTGGCGGAAAACGTTCCTGTAGTTCAGCGCGGTTTCGTAGCGATGGTGGCCGTCGGCAATGAAGATAGACTTGTCAAGCATGAGGTCGTGGACCTGTTCGTTGACCGGCCTGTCCGTCACCGGCCACACCCTGTGGGTCATGCCCGCAAAATCGGTGAAACGGATAGCCGGCTCAGAAGGCCTGCCCGAGGCAAGCACATGGAGGACCTTTTCATTCGAATCCGGGTAAAGCGCGAATATGGGACTCAGGTTTGCGTTGCAGGCCAGCATGAGGGCCAGGCGCTCATCTTTTATGGCCTGGAAGGTCCTCTCATGAGGCAGCACCCTGCCTGAGGAAAAATCTTCGAGCCGCAGAGCGCAGATGAAGCCTTTGCGGGTCCAGGATGCCCCAGTGCCGTCTTTGAAGTCCAGTTCGCTGTAGTATATGGACGGGTCCGGGTTGCGGATAAGAATCGCCTGGTCCGCCCACTGCCTGATGAAGGCGGCCGCGCGGGTATGGGGATTGTCCTGCGCGGAGTCCTCCGGGGCCGGCAATCCCAGCTCCAGCCGGATGAAATTATATGGATTTTTCTCGTGAAAGACCTTCTGCTCTTCGGGGGATATCACGTCGTAAGGAGGAATGACCACTTGAGCAAGATCGGGAATTTTGTCCTGATTGTAGCGCTGCCCCCTGAATGGAGCGATTTCTGCCATCGACTTTAAGGGTCCTTTCTGCCTGCACGCTTTAAGATAGCAGCACCCCTCGTGTCCGTCCGGAAATCCGGATAAGATCACGTCTGGTACCGAGGACATTTCTGCTAGCACAGGTTGGTTAGTTTTACAAACGGAAATCGGGAGACGGAGATCGGTAGACGGAGGGCAGGGTGAGTACTGCTGAAGACGGAAGGGGTTTTTTTGCCCGTGTTCTCTTATACTGGTTGCATCAAAGAACGTACCCCCGCTTTTTGGGTCTGGCGCCCGCAGGTTCACCGGCGGCTTCCAATTTTGCCGTGCAAAAAAGGAATTTTCGCCCCGGCGGGGTTTTTTCGATACGGTCCAGCCTTAAATGTGCTATACGCTGTGTCTTACCAGTCTTGAGAACTTGACCCCAAAGCCAGTTTAAATATAAACGAAACGTTAAGGACCTTTACTCTCTACTTGGAGAAGAGGTCCGCTCTATTGCAGTACTCTGATTCAAAGCGGCGGATTCGTTCGCGGAGACAGCCTTACTCCTTATCTTGAGGTGACTCTTATGGCTGCAAAGGTCCATTCCAGACATCATTTGCTATCAGTGCGACCCGCATCGATGAAGAAAAGGGTCCTGGTGCTCCTGTTCTTTGTTGTTTTCCTGTGTCTTGCGGCGGGTTTGTCAAGTGCATCCGATATCCCTGCCGGCCGCTTGATCAATCCTCAGGGATCCGTTGCCGTTTTGTCCACGGGCAAGGCTTCCTGGGAGGGAGCACAGAACGGCCGGGAACTCTTTGCCGGAGATTCGGTAAGAACGGGACAGGATTCACGCGTTGCGATTCTGTGTGTTGATGAGACGCAGCTGAAATTGAATCAGAATACCGTTGTCGTCCTCAAGAGCAGTGCGCCTTCGGCGCGAATGGGAATGGCTGTGCCTGCAGCTCAAAAAGAAGCTGGCGCCAGTCTCTACGAGGTCCCAGCGGGAGAAATCTGGCTGCGCAACAAAAACGAGAAAACCAAATTCGAGGTCCAGACTCCTGCCGTAACCGCGGCGATCCGCGGTACCGAGTTCAATCTGAAGGTGGGTCAAGAGGGCGCCACGGAGCTTGTCCTTCTGGAGGGCAGGCTCACTCTGGCCAATCCTCAGGGGCGGATCGATCTCGATCCCGGTGAGGAAGGTTTTGCCCAAGTCGGCCAGGCGCCGGTAAAAAGGGTTATCCTGCAGCCCAAAGATGCCGTCCAATGGTCGCTCTATTATCCGGGTACCTTCAGCTATCGTGATATTCCCCTGGGGACGAAGGCAGCGGCAATCCCGGCCGTGGCCTCTTATGACCGCGGAGACCTGGAGAGCAGCAAGCGGGATGCCGACGAGGCGCTGGCCCGAGACCCGGAAAACGCTCAGGCCCTTCAGGTCCTCGGCTGGATATCTCTGCAGAGGCAGGACCCGCAAAAAGCTTTGGCATATTTCGATCGGGCGCGCAAGCAAAACGATCAGTCCGGATTGACCGTGTGCGGGTTTGCCCTGGCCTGTTATCGCACGGGCGACGTCGTAGGCGCCTATAAGGTTATGGCCGCGGAGCTCAGACGTGGTCCCCCTTCTTCACTCGTGCTCGTGATGTCGGGCTATTTTTCAATGCTCGTCGGGAAAATAGACGAAGCGAAGGCGCTTTTGAGCGACAGTCGTATCAGCGGGCGGGATTCGAGTATTGCGCATTCGCTGCTGGCCCAGATATACCTGATCCAGAACAGCAAGGAGCGGGCGGCCGCCGAGGTGGCCATGGCCATGCAGGCAAACGGTGAGTCGCCAATGGTGCGAATGACGGCTGCTTTGGTCAGGATATCCTATTTTGACTTGCCGGAAGCCAGGAAGCTTCTGGAAGAGGCCCTTGCTAGCGACCCCTGTTTCCTGGAGGCTTACGTCTACCTCGCCAGGCTCTGGCTGGGCGCCGACTATCTGGACCGGGCATGGGAGATCATCAGCAGGGCGCTCGATATTTCGAAAACGGACAGCGAGGTCTTGAGCCTGGCTGGATTCATCCGCCTGGGCTACAGGGATTTCGACAAGGCATTGAGCCTGTTCACCGAGGCGGCAAAAAACAATCCGGGGTTTGGAGAGCCTCACATCGGCCTGGCCAATGTTGCGTTCAGGAATCGGAATTTCAGCCTGGGCCTGACGGAAATGCTCACGGCAACTCTGCTCGAGCCCAGGGTATCGCTTTACCAGAGCAGCCTTGGAAAGGCGCTCTATCAAACGAGGTCTTTCGATAAGGCGCTCGAAGTCTACGATTACGCCAAGACCCTCGATCCCAACGATCCCACCCCGTATCTCTACAAGGGGATTGCCCTCTCGGATTTGTACCGTCCGGGTGAAGCGATACAGGAGATCAACAAATCGATAGAGCTGAACGACAACATGGCCGTTTTTCGGTCAAGGCTCATGCTGGACAGGGACCTTGCCGTAAGGAATACCGACCTGGCGCGCGCCTACAGCCAGCTTGGGATGGGAGACTGGTCTTACAGCAAAGCCCTGACGGCCGTGAAAAACGACCCGCTGAACGCTTCGGCCCACCTTTTTCTAAGCTCCGCATATGCGGCAACGCGACAGCGGGTCGGC
Source organism: Syntrophobacteraceae bacterium (assembly GCA_050008735.1). GTDB lineage: Bacteria > Desulfobacterota > Syntrophobacteria > Syntrophobacterales > Syntrophobacteraceae > SbD1. The sequence goes on along the minus strand of JBEKMB010000004.1, from coordinate 83,929 downwards.
GCTGCATCTTCCGAGCTTCTCCTGTACCGGCTGCTCGCTCCGGCAAATGAAAACACTTTCAGCGGGTATACCGACTACACTCAGATGTTCGAAATGCCATATACGAGAGTTTCGCTTAACGCGGGCGTCGGCACCTGGGGTAACCACGATGCCCTGATTCAGGATCACTCGATCGATGTCCTCGGCGGCCTGCCGGGGTTGGCGCTGGATGCTTACGGAAGTTATCAGTACGATCCGGGATACAGGAAGAGCAATGACGACAGGGAATCCTTCTATGGACTTGTGCAGGGAAAATTCGAACCCACGATCAAGGATTCTTTTTACGCCACTTACACCTATAATAAGGTAAATTGGGGAGACACCGGCAGCCCGGATGATTTTTCCTATAAAAATTACCCGAACTTGCGGTGGGAAGTCGACGATAACTTTGCCGAGGGCGGATACATCCACCGGTTTTCACCTGAGTCCGTTTTCATTGGATACTTCAATTGGGCTAACGAAAACTGGCGGAAGACGGATTCCTATTTTTACAGTGTTTTCGATAAAAACCAGGTGTTCCAATACTATCTTTTCGGCGATTACTATCGCCACACGGTCCAGGATTTCAATAACGTACAGCTCCAGCAACAGGTCAAGAGCGGCGATCATACCATCATAGCCGGGTTTGATTATTTTTCCGGCTCTCTCGATTATTACTATCACGATAGATTTTATGCATTTCCTCCTCCTTTCGATTATTATTACAGGTACGATATTGTCGACGCTTACAATCCACCCGACCGTGCCACCTCCGTCTATGTGCACGACTACTGGCGTATCCTCCCGCAGCTCCTCGTGGAGCTGGGCATTTCGGGGGACTTTGTCTCGAGTTCCCGCGCCAATTTTCCAGAGTCAATATCTTCGGATACCCCCAATGGATTGTTCGGCCTCAATTATCAAATCGATAAATCGAATACTCTGCGTTTTGCTTTCGAAAGCTATGTAAACGGCCACTCTCTTTTAAACGGCAGTATAGCCCCTTCCGAAGTGGCGGGATTTCCATCACAGGTAAATGCCGATGATGGTTCGAAAGTAAAGGAATTGGGCTTTGCATGGGAGTCGCAGTGGGACCCCGCTACGTTCACCGTGCTCCGCCTGCAGGCCCATCACATCGACAACCCGCAGTATGATGCAAACTACGACGTAATCAATTCGCGATACGACATAATCGCTGTTCAAACCGAACGTTTCGAGGGCTCATTTATCCTCAACCGCCTTTTGACCTCATCGCTCGGCCTCTCGGTCGGCGTCGCCGGAAAACTGGTGTCCCAGGACGCTCCCGCCAACGCCCCCTATATCACCGGCGACTTCAACGAGGTGGCCGGGGCCGTCGCACTTTCGTACATGCATCCCAGCGGCTGGTTTGCAACAATAAAGGATACCGTGGTGAACCAGGAGCTTGGCGGCCTCAGCGATAAGAGCCTTGCTCAAAACCAGGCGCAACTGGGAGATCCTTTCAATCTGGTCGATATCACCTTCGGCAAATATTTCGCCGATAAGCGTGGATATGCATCCGTGCAACTAACCAATATATTCGATCAACATTTCTATTATCAAACTGAACCGGTTTCATTGTGGAGCTTTTATCCGGATCGTGCGGTGATGGTGCATGTGGGCCTTTACTTCTGAGCTGAAGGCCCTTAATGGAGTATGGCTGGTGAATCGGACCGGCCCGCATAATTTTTCAGCCCCTGCGCCGGATTTGCCTGAAAATCCCTTCAGCGGGGATGATCCAAGCGCATGAACATCGACTCTTTTCAAAAAACTCGATACCGTGTCGGGGCCCTATGGATATTCAGTCTGATCCTGATGGTCCCGCTTGCGTTCTTCCCGCTGGTCAGTGAACTCGAAGACCATGTCCTGGACCGATTTTTCGCTATAAGAGGCGCCCAGCCTCCTCCCTCGGAGCTACTCCTCGTAGGGATCGATGAACCCTCCTTTCAGGAGCTGCACCTTTCATGGCCGTGGCCGCGAAGCCTGCATGCGCGGCTGATCGATCGGTTATCAGCCGCCGGCGCGCGCCTTGTCCTTTTCGATGTCCTTTTTACGGAACCTTCAGATCCGGAAAACGATGCGGCCCTTGCCTCCTCCATGAAGCGCGCGGGCAATGTAGTGCTTGCCGAGACGTGTGACTATACAAACGACAGGCTTTTCTCGCGGGTGATCAACATACGTCCGCTCAAGCTTTTTGCGGACTCCGCCAGGGCCACGGGGCTTGCCATGATAGAGCCGGACCCGGATGGTGTGGTCAGGCATTTCCAGATGGAACTCGAGGGGGAAACAACCCTTCCTGCCTGTGCAATCCAGGCTATCGGCAAATCCGGCCCGCCGCGCGAGAGTTCAGGTCTGATAAAATTCGTGGGACCATCCAGGAGTATCGACACGCTTTCGTACTCGCAGATACTCGATGATGAACACCCGGTGCCGGCTGAGCGGATCAGAGGACGCATCGTACTGGTAGGCCGCCAGTTGCAGGCATCTCCCGTGCCGTTGGAACAGGCCGATCTTTTCCCTACGCCTTTTTTCGAAAGCACGGGCATTTACACCAGTGGCGTCGAGATACACGCAAACATCCTGCACAATCTTCTGAGCGGTCAATGGGTGAGGGAAATATCGTCGACGGCCAAGCTCACCGCGTGCCTCGGATATTTCCTGCTCTTTTCTGTTATGTTCACCGCCATAACCCCGTTGAGGGGGCTGGTCCCCCTCGGCATATCCAGCCTGGGCCTCACAGCCCTTTGCTACTGGTTTTTTTATGCTTTGGATTTCTGGGTCCCCCCGGTGACGTTTGTTTTCGGGACCGCTTCGCTTTACACCTGTAACGTGGTGCTTCAACATCTGGCGGAATCGCGGCAGAAAAAATGGCTGCGCAGCGCTTTCAACAGGTATGTGTCTCCGGCGGTCGTCGAATCGATTGTGAACAAACCGGGGTCTCTGGAACTTGGCGGAAAGGAAATCCAGGCGACGATTTTTTTTTCCGACCTCGCCAATTTCACAAGCTTTTCCGAGCGCCTCCGTCCGGAGGACCTCGTTAAGTTATTAATCGAATATTTTACTCCGATGACAAACATCATTCTCGATCATCGCGGGGGGCTGGATAAATTCATCGGAGACGCCGTCATGGCATTTTGGGGTGCGCCCCTTCCTTTGGAAAACCATGCTCAATATGCGTGCGAGGCGGCCCTCAAGATGAAAGAGACGATTGCCGACCTGCGGGAAGGCTGGCTGCAGCGCCGGTTGCCGCTCCTCCATGCCCGTATGGGAATTCACTCCGGCCCGGTTGTGGCCGGCAACGTGGGTTCCATGGAGCGCTTCAACTACACTGTGCTCGGCGACACGGTGAACCTGGCCTCCCGGCTGGAGGGCGCAAATAAATTCTACGGCACGACGATTTTGATCAGTGAGGATACGGTTCAACTCGCCGGCCCGGAGTTTTTGACGCGTGAGCTGGATTTGATAAGGGTAAAAGGACGGCAGGCCCCTGTAAAGATATATGAACTGATAGGCAAACGTGGAGAAAAAGAACTTCCGTTTCTCGATGTTTTCGCACAAGGCCTGGCGGCTTACAGGAAGCGGCTCTGGGACCTCGCGGAACAGCACTTTGGCTCAATTGCCGAGCAGGACCCGCCCTCGAGGACGTACCTGGAACGTTGCCGTCTCTACAGGACCGATCCGCCCCCGGAGAATTGGGACGGGGTATTTACACAAAAAACGAAGTAGAAGCGCAAATTGAGGGATCGCTGAAGCTCACTTGGGTGGAGAGCAGGCTCGCAGCTTTTGATGACATAACAGAGCAGGGGAATGCTTCCCGGCCTGTTGCCCAAACCAGGTCCCCAAAAGCAGAGCGAAAAGGCTCTTTTTCCTTGTAAATATTCATCTTTATTTAAGTGCTTATGGGGCGCAGCTTCCCACACTTTTAGAAAGCACTTTTGGTGCGTTCTTGAACCTAACCTGGCATTAGAAATATCTTGGGCGCAACCTGGTATCAGGCAGCGCCTGTGACAGGCAGGTCGATGAAAAAAGTTGTCCCTTTGCCGACCTCGGATTCAAAGCTTATCGTGCCATGGTGCTTTTTGACGATTACCGAATAAGAAATAGCCAATCCCTGACCGGTTCCCCTGCCGACTTCCTTGGTCGTGAAGAAAGGATCGAAGATCTTGGATCTGATCTGCTCCGGGATGCCCGTGCCCGTATCGCTGATAAGGATCTTCACATGAGTGCCCAGATCGAGGGTTTTTGCCGTGATAGTTCCTTTCTCTCCCGATTTGTCCTGCATGGCCTCGGTAATCGCATGGCAGGCATTGATGATCATGTTCAGAATCACCTGGTTGAATTCCCCGGGCAAACAGGATACCGGCGGCAGGGCGGGGTCGAGGTCCATGATCAGGTCTGCCACATACTTCCATTCATTGCGGGCTACGGTAATGGTGCTTTCGATGGCCCTGTTGACGTCGATCTCCTTTTTCTCGGTCGATCCGGGATGTGAAAACTCCTTCATGGCCTGTACGATTTTGCTCACGCGTTCCACGCCGTCCAGGGCTTGTTTTATCGCCTTGGGGATTTCTTCCCTCAGGTAGTCGAGATCGGCCTCTTCGGCGGCGTCTCGCATCGTTCGAATGAGATCGTCTACGGATTTCCCGGCTTTAATAGCCTGAGGCGTCTTTGCATAGAGGTCCAACAGTCGAATGAGGTCGTTGAAGGCTTCCAGGAGAAATCGCGTGTTGTCGCCAACGTATTGTGTGGGCGTATTGATCTCGTGAGCAATGCCTGCGGCGAGCTGCCCAATGGATTCGAGCTTCTGTGCCTGCCTGAGCTGTGCGTCGATTAGACGGCGTTCTTCTTCGAACTCTTTTCGCTCCGTGATATCCTGCGAAATGCCTCTTAGCCGCAGGGGCTCACCGTCAGGGTCGTATTCGGCCCTCCCGATGCCCGATACCCACCGCACCTCGCCGTCAGGGCGGATGATGCGGAATTCATCCCTGTAAGCGGTCCTTTCCTTCAGTGCTTGAGTGATGTTCATCCTTGCGTCGGCGAGGTCCTCTGGATGGATGAAGGCCGTGAACGATTCAAAGTTCGCGCCTAAGCTTTGCGTTCCAAAAATCTTGTGGCACTCCGGCGACCCAAAGACGGCGCCGGTCCGTACATCCCATTCCCAAGCGCCCATCTGGGATGCTGAAAGGGTCAAACTGAGTCGTTCTTCGCTCTCACGCAGGGCCTGCTCCGCGCGCTTGCGCCGCGCGCTGCTCTCCAGCTTGTCGAGCGCAAACGAGATGCTCGTCGTCACCTCTTCGAGCAAGCTGACCTCACGCTCGCGAAAAAAGCCAGGCTGTGCCATGCAAAGGGACAAGGCGCCACAGACTTTGCCTCCAAACCGAAGTGGAAACGATCCGCAGGAGCGGGACCCGAACCGTGCGGGCGCGTGTTCGGGATGACGACAGGGGTTGCTCCCGCATTGATTGCATACGAAAGTCCTGCCTTCCCGAATCGCTTTCCCAAGGTTGCCCTGTCCCTCCGGACAGTCGTTGGCGCAAAATAAGGCGCTGCTCAACATCTTCGTCTGATTTCCGGAATGGGCCACAGGGTTGATCCTGGAAGTCTCCGGGTCGAACCAGCCTATCCACGCCAGATCTACGGTGCCGCGCTCTATCACCAGCCGGCAAACCGTAGAGAGCAATTCGTCCCTTGATTGGATGCGCGTGATCGCCTGGTTAACCTGGCTCAAAACGTAATAGAGCCTGTTGAGGCGGCGGACCTCCTGTTCCGTTGTCTTGCGCTCGGTGATGTCTGTATGAGTGCCGACCATTCGGATAGGGTCCCCATCCGCATCCCGTTCAACGACCCCTCCACGCGTCAGTATCCATCGCCAACCACCGGATTTGGTCCGCATTCGGATTTCGATCGCATAGCCTTTGCCCTTGGCGATACCCTCTTTAATTTCTCTTGCCGCCCGGTCGGCATCGTCGGGATGAACGAGCCTTTTCCAGGTATCGTAGGTCTGAGGAAGTTCATACGGCTCATAGTCCAGCATCGTGTACCAGCGAGGACTGAATACCGCGGCGCCCGTTGGAATATTCCAGTCCCATATGCCGTCGTTGGTCGCCTCGAGGGTCAGTCTCAGGCGCTCTTCGCTCTCGCGCACAGTTCAGTGAAATCCCAATTGACACCCGTCATGCGCACGGCCCGCCCGGCGCTGTCACGGTGGACCTTTCCGCGATCTGCAATGAAATGCACGCTTGAGTCCGGCCAGATCACCCGGTAGGTTGTGGTGAAATCGGCAGCTTCACTCAAAGCCGCGGCCATCTCGGCCCTGACACGGTCCCGGTCATCGGGATGGACCATGTTCAAGAAGTCTTCGTGTTTTTCTGAGAAGGTGCCGGGCGCCAGGCCGAAAAGTTTGTGCGTATGGTCATCCCAGAAGGGTCTGTCGGCGATTATGTCCCTGTCCCACGTGCCTGCCCTCCCGGATTCCAATGCCAGGCACAGGCGCTCCCGGCTATCCCTCAGTGTTCCTTCGGTTCGCTCACGCTCCGAGATCTCCCGCTGCAATCTCTCATTAGACCCTTTGAGCGCCGCCATCGCATTCCTGATTTCACTCAAATCCCTTGCCACGCAAACGCTGCCGACGACTCTTTCTGCATCGTCTTTGAGCAAGCTGATGGAGATTTCAAAAATGCCGCTGGTCCCGTCCTTTTTTTTCATTTTTATTGCATATTTTTTTACGGCGTGCTCGCGTCGCAATTCCGTCAGCATCCGGTCGAGTTCTCTTTTGTCGGCATACAAATCGAAAACCGATTTCCCTTTCAGCTCTTGAAAAGTGTACCCGTACTGCTGCGCGGCCATTTTGTTCCACTTGATTAACTTTCCACTATTGTCCACGATACCGATGCCGTCGGGCGAATTCTCAAAGATGTTTTCCAGGTATTCATTCGCTTTTCTCAGTTCATCGCCCGTATTTTCCCGTCTATTCTCGATATCGGCTCCACCGGGCGCTGGACCTTCAGTTGCCGGTCTTTTAACGGTTTTCCGGTGGAGTTTGACCGCTTCTTTCCTGTCTCTATCTTGACCGTTCAAGGGTTTTCCTTTAGCGAATCGAGTGGCGCCTTTCCGGATCCGCGTTTTGTGATCTGCAACGAAGCCGTGTGGTTTACGATCTGATATTGGTGCCGCCACCCCCCCGGCGGTAGTCTTAATGAGGCTTTTCGAGTGTCCGTGAGGAAAAGCCCGGGACTTAAAGGTCCCAATCCAGGGGTGAATCCGAAAATGGTTCATTTCAAGTAAGAGCTCAACGGCGAGCCACAAATTGAAGACCCTCGAAATGCACCGGAACCGTTCCGTAACAGGCGAGCAAAGCCTATGCCTCGTAGAAGTGATTACATCTTCGCTGGATTCAGCCAAAAATTGGTGCAACAAATAGTCAAATTGCCAACACAAAGCCAATGCTTATTACCGGCTTCGGGAGTAATACGAAGTTGTGTCCAGGTTGATAATTCCAGAGCACCCGAACAAAGCGGTGGAATGATTTCTGAGTTTAAAGGTCCCCCGCGCCTCCGCAGGGTTTCCGCAGCGTGCTTACGCATGCAGCCGTGCGCTGGGCGCCGCAGCTTCCCATGCTTTCAAAAAGCACTTTCGATGCCTTCCGTAAAGTTAATAGTTCATATGTGGAGTCCCCATAAAAAAGGGGGCGGAGATCGGAAAGCCCAGCCGACTACTCAACTTATTCGAAAGCTTGTTCACGGCATTCCGAGTCATCAAAACATGCGAGCTGGTATTCCACCGGAGCGAACTTCGGGCAAACAGTGGGACCTGCAACAAGAACACGATGATAATCACGAGTAGCCTATTCATTTCAACCTCTCCTCAGGAAGTTAATAGTCTATACGCGGAGTCCGGGAAAAATCAGCAGAAACATGTGCCAAAGCCACATTAATGCGCCTATTTTGGCACATTGATCGACAATTGGCGTGGCTGGCATTCGTGTCTGGCTCCCGAACACCAAACCAAAGATAAGCCCATATACGATTGAAAGAAAAATCGAAGTATAAAGACGCGGAGGGAAAATGCAAAATATCACCATAGAAGGTGCACAGACCGCAATGAAAGATGTGGCTGCGCTAATTGCGAATCGTTTGGCGAATGAAAGAGGCTTAGATCCCTCTGGCGCAGGCCTTTTCATATACGACCATAATCGAAGGGATATCAGGAATACGGGTGTAAGGAGAACCCCCTGCATTATCATAAATGTTACCAATTCTTTTATTGTATCGAAACGGTAGCCATAGAGGCCGATTTTTATATAACAAGAGATTGAATCCCTGCATGGTAGCATGCCGAATCGGTCCGTGCGAAGAATGAAGAAGTCAGCTATGTGCGATGGAATAGCCAGGCAAACGAATGAACTTAGCAACTGGTGCCGGCCGATGAAGCCGGACATAGAAAAGCGCTGATTCTTCGAATTGGTTGCCCCGTTCGTGAATTCAGGACCCATTGCTTCTCCTTCGGAATTCGGCAGCCGAGAACTGCCTCGATTCAATATACCGCCGGCCGATCCGGACATGTGACAATTACGATTATTGGCCGGTCGGGGGTGGATGTTCGTTCTTCAGGCATCAATACCCCTGTATTTTCCAAAGTCCATCCTCGTCTTTTACAAAGTACAGCGTGTATCCCCCATCATCACCCCATTCTCCAGGCGCCCGAGGACATACGTGGCGAAGGCTCCCGCCGTGTATGCAAATATGGGCTCGGGGTGGGTATGCCTTAAAAGCCTTAACCCCTTTATGTTTGCCTGAACATTACGGATGTGTAATGAATTCCGACGATAATCGATGCTCTATTACAAAATCATTATGACAAGTTACCAGCGGAGATTATTAAAATCGTCCCGTTTACCAGAAGGGTCCGCCGTCTTCGAACAAGCTTCTTACGGCCGAATCGGCTGCGATAATTCCTGAGAAATCGGCGGTTATTTGCGGTGTTCCGTGGTATTCGATAACGCGGCAGGCGAGGTCCATCCATCTGGTGGAAGAATCCAGGACAGCCCTGTCGCTGCTTGCGGCAACGCAGCCGCCGTAGGGAAATTCGCGCTCCGGGACCGGCGCGGTGCGTGCCGTTCCTGAAATCCCGGCCCTGATGAGCCTATCGCGGTAGATGGCCGCAAGCTCGCCGCTCCGGCTCATCGGTTCGTCGAAAATAAAGAGTACCTCGCGTGGCGCAAATCTTTCGAAAAACCTGATAAGCATGTCCAGGGCCATATTGCTCGACTCGCTCAGGCGAAACCTGTAGGACTGGCCGGCAAGGTCCCGCAGCGCTCCGTCGTTTGCCTTGAGAAGCGGCCTGCCTTCTATGGAGCTCTCTATCGTGATCTGGACGTTATGTCCGTCCACGACCAGGAGTTGACTCTGCCAGCCTTGTCCCATTTCACGTTTCCCGCGCCTTGTCAGGGCTTCCTGCCGGCTGAAAAGGCCGCGGCTGAGCAGCATCCGTTCCAGCGCGCTCAGATCGTATCGATTTCCCGCAAGTTCGAGGGCGGCCGTCCTAGGGTATGATTTGTTCAAAAGGAAAAAGAAATCGGCGGCTGCCTGGAAAAGGAGCCACTTTCGCTTTGGGGAAAGGCTCGACAATGAATCGTCCATCCGCGGTGGAGGCAATCAGACCAAGTGTGAGAAATCAGGCAGTTCGGTTTTTGCCTCTCACGAAGAGCCCGAAGGATACACGAAGAGCACGAAGAAACATAGCCGCGACCCAAAAAGTTTCCCAACCATCAATGAGCGAACGGGGGTGAGCATTTTTTTACTCGTCTCGAAGCGGGAGCGCGGCGGGGTGAATCGTGCATCCTTTGTGCGGGGTTTATTGATGGCCCTCGCCCTGGTTGCGCAACTCCCTGCGGAGCACCTTGCCAACGAGGGTCTTGGGCAGCGAATCGCGGAACTCGACTTCCCTTGGGACCTTGTAAGGTGCAAGCTTTTCCCTGCACCAGTCGAGAATTTCCTGCCGGCTGAGGGTTTCGCCCGATTTCAGAACGATGAAAACTTTGACCGCCTCTCCCTTTTTCGGATGGGGCACCCCAATGGCGGCGGCCTCATGTACCTTGGGGTGCTCGTAGAGCACCTCCTCGATCTCGCGAGGATAGATGTTGTACCCGCTTGATATCACGAGATCTTTTTTGCGATCCACGATAAAGACATACCCGGAGCCGTCCATAAACGCAAGGTCGCTGGTATAGAGCCATCCATTGCGAAGAGCGTTCCCGGTTTCCTTTTCGTTTTTCCAGTAACCCTTCATGACCTGCGGGCCTCGAACGATCAGTTCGCCGACCTCTCCGGACGGCATCTCGAAGGTCCCGGTTTCAGCATCGACTATGCGGCAATCGGTGTCGGGCAGGGCGATCCCGATCGAGCCGGGTTTGTGCGTTCCATGGATGGGGTTTGCGTGCGTGACTGGGCTGGCTTCGGACAGACCGTATCCTTCGACGATTATGCTGTGGGTTTTGTGCTCGAAGCGGCGGATGATCTCAACGGGCATCGGGGCTGCCCCGGTGACGCAAAACCGGATAGAGGTAAGGTCGAAAGAATCGACTTTCGGATGAGCCATCAGCGCGGTGTATATGGCGGGGACCCCCGGGAAAACCGTCGGCCTCTTTTTCTTTATGGTCCTTATGACCTCGTCGGCGTCAAAGCGTGGCATTGCTATGATGGAGCAACCCGTGTAGATGGCAAGATTGAGGGCCACGGTCAGGCCAAAGACGTGGAAAAAAGGCAGGACGGATAAAAACCGCTCCTTACCGCAGTTTAGATCGGGAAACCACGACGCGAGCTGCACAACGTTTGACACAATGTTTCTGTGAGTGAGCATCGCCCCTTTGGAAATCCCGGTTGTTCCCCCGGTGTACTGGAGCAGGGCCAGGCCGTCGGGCTCCGCCGCGCAGGCGATCGGTTCGGGACGATTATTGCCGATCATCTTTTTGAAGCTTACGACACGGGTCCCATCGAAGGGGACGGAGGTGAACAGTTTTTTCAAGCGGGCCTTTACCGGATAGAGATACCGCAGAGGAAACGGCAGGTAGTCTTTTATGCCTGTTACTATGGTTGTCCTTATCCCGGTTTCGGGCAGGACCTTTTTGGCCTTCGGGTAGAGATGATCGAGAATGAACAAAAATTCGGCTTCGGAGTCCTTCCACTGGTGAGCAAGCTCGCGCTCCACATACAGCGGGTTCGTCATGATCACCACGGATCCCAGCCAGAGTGCGGCATAGTAAGCTATAACGCACTGTGGAGTGTTTGGAAGCATTATGGCTATTTTCGTTCCGCTCCCCGCGCCCATCCCTTTGAGGCCGTTTGCAAGGCGCAGCACGTGGTCCCATAACTGGCGGTAGGTCAGCCTTGCGCCGAAAAAATCGGTCGCGATGCTCTGCGGGACCAGCCTGGCGTTTTGCTCCAGGACGAAAGGCAGACACGTTTCAGGATACTCGCGCGACGACGGCACCCCGGGGTCATAGCTTTTGTGCCAGATTCGGTCCATCTATCTTAACCAGGGGCAGGTGAATGGGAAAGGAGCAGGTGAATAGGCGAATGGGTGAATCGGTGAATAGGAACCCACTCAAAAACTAAAAACTCTCCCCACGTGAAAAGGAAAAGATCAGGTGAACAGGTGAATGGGTGCCCCACTCAAAACTAACAACTAACAACTCTACACACCGATTCACCTGCTCACCAGGCTATTCCTTGTGGTCAAGTACGTCTTTTATGGTCGACATTGCCGAGGAACACTCCACCAGGACACGCATCATCAGGACAAGCGCTATGGCGTTGAGCGCTCCGCAGGCGACCCAGGCCTGAGCGGTGGCCGAAGCGGCCCCCAGGGCGGCGAAAAACAGCGTCAGGAATATCCCCGCCGGGGTGCAGCGAGGCCAGCTCTTCACACGGATGTACTGGTTGCCGCCCCCGTGCTCTTCGACCGCCATGAGCACACGAACCGAACCTAGCAGGCCTCCGCGCAGCTCGAGGTCCCAGCCGTCGAAGTCGCCCCCTCGCAACACGACGGTCCTTAGGGCTTTTACCCCTTCTTCGACCGTTTCGAGCCATGAAATCTGCGAGCGCCACTGCTGGCTCCAGATCGTGAAAGTCTTCGGCCACGGCAGAGGATGCGCTATGCCGGAGGCAACGCCGCACTTGCGCCAGGGGGTCAAACCAAGTTTGATCCTTCCGATCAGGCGCGCCAACGGCTGCATCAGGTGCATAAGAGCCGTAAGGGCCTTCAGCCTGCGCCGCTGCTGCAACGGATGATCCAGGAAAGCCAGTCTGGAGGCGCAACTCAACGCATGCGCTATCGGCAGAGCCGCGGCGAAAAGGAAAAGAGGAAGCACGAACAGCAACGGGGCCCACTCCATCCCCAGCAGCGAAAAGAAGCCAAGGGCCGCCACTATCACGTACCACTCGGGCATGAGGGGCAGGGACCACAAAAGACTCGGTGCGGGCTGATAGATCGACTGGAACAGGGCGCTGCCCCATGTGCCCTGATAGACCCTTCCGCGGAAACAGCCGAGAAGCTGCTCGAAACCTTTGAAATAAAGCCTTCCTTCCCAGGGAATGTGGCCGGCGGCATTGTATTTTTCAGGCCATTTTTGTTCCAGGTACCCTTCCGCCTTCCCGTAGTTCAACTGCTGTTTCCAGTAGCTTTTGACGGAATTGCGGCGATGGTGCCAAACCATCGCGGCCGGATTGAAGCCAAGCGTCCACCCTCGCTGTTGAATCCGCCAGCACAGATCGACGTCGTCTCCGGCGATCCGGAACTGCGCATCAAATCCCCCGATTGCCTCCAGAGCGGCTTTGCGAAACGCCATGTTGCAGCCGGGAATGTGTTCGGCCTCCTGGTCGGTAAGTAAGACGTGAATCGGTCCTCCCGGCGAGTTCGCAACGCATTCGGCCACGGGGCCGTCGTCGGCGGGCGGGATATTCGGGCCGCCGACCCCGACGTGATCGGTCGAAAGAAAAGTCGCCGCCAGATAGGTAAGCCACTGTGGGTCGGGAACGGCGTCGTCATCGATGTATGCGACTATTTCGCCCTTTGCGGCGCGCATTCCGACATTGCGGGCGTTGCTCAGGCCTCCGTTCGGAATCGAAATCACCCTGAAATTATATTCTTTGGCTACTATATCGGTGCCGTCCGTCGAACCGTCGTTTACGACGAGCACTTCGAAGTTGGGGTAATCGATCTTTCTAAGACCCTCCAGGCAGTCGCGTATGGTCCGTTTCCCGTTGTAGGTGCAGACGACGACCGAAATGCTCGGCCAGTTCAGATCGGGAGGCAGGGGGACTTCGGCGAAAGCCCTGCCGACGAAGGACAGCGAAAGCTTGGGATTGCGGTCTCGGTCGGTCAGGCCGAACCCCCAATCTTCGATATCGAAGCCGCCCCTGTGCCATTCATCGGTCCAGGCAAAGACGAAAATGCCGGCGCAGCCCGCCGCGAAAGTGGACCTGATCTGCCACTCAAGCGTCGAGGCCTGTACGTCCGGACCGTTTCGCATGCTGTCCAGGCCGAGTTCAGCCATTACCAGAGGCTTTTCGCCCGCAATGTTTTGAAGACGCGCAAGATACCCTTCCAGCTTCTCCCTGGTCTCCAGGTATACGTTGAAAGAGACGAAATCGACGAAGCGAAGCTCCAGGTATTCAGTCGTGGGAAAATTTACGTAGGTAACCAGGGCCTGCGGGTCAACATCTTTCACCGCTTTGTAAAGCCGTTCGAGAAAGGACTCGATGCGCCGCCTGCCGTGCCAGCGGACAATCGAAGAAGGGATTTCGTTGCCGATCGTGAAGCAGAGCACGGCGGCATGGCCGGCGCAGGCCTTTACGCCTTCCCTCACACGGCGTTCGATATCTTTGGCCAGCTTCTTATCGTCCAGAAACGTGATGTGTTCTTCCCACGGCAGGCCTATCATGACGCGCAGGTTGTGTTTGCCGGCGATGTCGAGAAGCCACCTCGGAGGCACGGTATAGGTGCGGACCGCATTTATGCCGCTTGAGGCCATTAGCGCGAAATCCCGATCCACCGTCTCCGGATCGTGGTATTCGCAGCCCTGCTCGTCAGGCCTGAAAGGACCGTAGGTTACCCCGCGGATGTAGAACTTTTCATCGCCAACGAAGATGAATTTGCCTTTTACGACAGCCCGGACGCCGTCCCTGACCGCGATATGCTTGGGAGGACTGAGGTAGAACTCGGCGACCCCGCTCGGCTTCGGCTTATCGAAAAGAGGCCGCAAAACCGGGTTTTCCACCGGCAATCGCAGGAAATCCCTTGCATGTTTGGGTTTCCTTGGATTAACGACTTCCCGTTTGGAATTGGACCGCAAAAATCTGCCGCCCGTACCCGGCCCAGAGGCAACTGAATCCGCGTCCTCCTCCAAGCTCGGCTGAATTTCGATATCTTCTTCGGTGATATCGGATACCGCATTGCTGTGTCTGTTTCTCATATGTTCCTTTCCCCACGAGATCTAAGGGCTCAGCGCTTATTAAGTGCTATTCCAGACATGGCAATAAGCGTACCATTATCTAAGATGTTAATATCGTTACGTAAATAAACCAGATTGCAAACCCTCGAACCCCGAGGTTACGATTTTTGCGCACATCGGTTACGATTTGTGCACCATAGGGCCTTTTGTGCAATTTTTTGTGTCCGGTTCAGCGGCGGCTTTCGCTCTCAAATCGATTGTGTCCGCAATATTCTGCAATTCGAAAAGTTCGAAAGAGCGGGGAATGTTTGCCGCGCACCGATCTGCTGAGCTGCGCCGGGCGCGCAGGCGCGTGAGGCCGAACGATCGGAGCCGGCGGCGTATGTCCCACCATCTCCCACGCTTTTCCAGATCGGTTAGTCCCTGCGCCGTCTTTTATATTTGGCGGCGAACCGGTATCATTTTTTGTTCCAATCCGGATACTTGTTAAAAAGGCAGGTGATAAGTATACTTGTCACGACCCCTGAGCGCCGCTCATGCCGGGTTCAGGTCGGAGGCTTGTTTTCCGGCAGGGGCCCTGGGGACCCATTTTTCAAGGCAGCCCCCGTCAAACTTAGATGGCAATGGAGACTGATGGATTCAGCTCTGCTCGAAGTAAAAGACCTGAAAACATTTTTCATAACCGATGCGGGGACCGTGCGAGCGGTGGATTCGGTCAGCTTTTCGGTTTCCGAAAAACAGGTGCTGGGAATTGTCGGCGAGTCCGGGTGCGGCAAGAGCGTGAGCGCTCTTTCGATTCTGCGCCTTGTTCCTGATCCGGGGTTAATAGCGGGAGGCGAGATTTGGTTCCGGGGGAAAAACCTCCTTTCGGCTACCGAAAGTGAACTGGAGTCGATCCGGGGCAACGAAATTTCGATGGTTTTCCAGGAGCCCATGACGTCCCTCAACCCCGTTTTTCGGGTCGTGGACCAGATCGCTGAAGTTCTGTTGCGGCACAAGCAGATTTCCAAAAAAGAGGCTCATGTTCGGGTGATTGAACTTTTGCGCCGGGTGGGCGTTCCATCACCGGAAATCAGGATGATGGACTATCCGCATAAACTGAGCGGCGGGATGCGCCAGCGCGTCATGATAGCAATGGCCATAGCGTGCAATCCGCGCCTTATTATCGCGGACGAGCCCACGACCGCCCTGGACGTAACCATCCAGGCGCAGATACTTTCGCTTCTAAACGATCTGCGCGAAACGCACGGCATGTCGATTTTACTCATCAGCCACGACCTTGGCGTAATAGCCGAGACGGCCGGGCAGGTCCTTGTGATGTATACCGGCAGGGTCGTGGAGCAGGCCGACGTAAAGGATCTTTTTGAAAATCCGCTTCATCCCTACACCCAGGGACTCATGCGGTCGGTGCCGGGCCGCATGACGGGCAGGGGCGGGGACAGGCTCGAACCGATCCCGGGGGTCGTTCCCAGTCTGCTCGCGCTGCCGCGCGGATGCAAATTCAACTCGAGGTGTCCGTGGTCTTTTGACCGCTGTTTTCGCGAGGAGCCGGAGCTTACGGCGCCGGCTGGAGCTCACCCGGTGCGCTGCTGGCTTTATGACAGTGATCGGTGAACAGTGAGCAGGTAAACACGAGTCGCTTTTGTTTTTTTCTGTTCGCTTATCACTCATCACTGTTCACTGAATTTTGGAGGGTTGTGCTTGATTCAAGGTCCGGAGCTTCTGAGAGTTATCGCCTTAAAGAAATACTACCCCATAACCGGGGGGCTTTTCCGCCGCGAAATCGGGACGGTCAGGGCCGTGGACGGAGTCGATCTGGAGATCGCCCGGGGAGAAACGCTGGGGCTGGTTGGCGAGAGCGGATGCGGGAAATCCACCCTTGGCAGGATCATTCTGGGCCTTGAGCCTCCAACCGAAGGCAGGATCTTATTTGACGGAGACGACCTCGTGTCGATGAACGGCGAAAAGCTGCACCGGCTCAGGAGGCGCATGCAGATCATATTTCAGGACCCCTATTCTTCCCTTAACCCGAGGCAGTCCGTGGGACGCATCATCGGGGAAGGGCTGGTCATACATAAAATAGGGACCCCGGCCGAGCGAAAGGAACGGGTGCGCCGAATCATGGAGGTGGTCGGGCTCCGCCCGGAAAACGTAAACCGCTACCCGCATGAGTTCAGCGGAGGACAGCGACAGAGGATAGGAATTGCACGGGCACTGGCCATCAACCCCGAACTGGTCATCTGCGATGAGCCCCTTTCGGGCCTCGACGTATCCATACAGGCGCAGGTTGTAAATCTTCTGAGGGATTTGCAGCAGGAGTTCAACCTGACCTATCTTTTCATCTCGCACGATCTGTCGGTCGTGCGCTACATCAGCGACCGGGTTGCGGTCATGTACCTCGGGCAGCTCGTCGAACTCGCCGAAGTCGACGAATTGTTCGGCAACCCCACCCATCCCTATACGCGGGCCTTGCTTGACGCAATCCCCACAATGGACCCAAGCCGGCCTAAAAAACAACCTAAGGCGGCCATGGAAATTGCCGGGCCGGCGCTTCCGGAGGTCTGTATTTTCCAGCAGCGCTGCCCCCAGGCGCAACCCGGGTGCGAAAAGGTCCTGCCCGAACTCCTGGAGATATCGCCCGGCCACTGGGTCAAATGCCTGGCATACAACCGGCTGTCCCCGTAATGGAAATCTATGACAGGTAAGATCGCGGTGCAAATTGCGCTGAATATGGGAGTTGTGGCGGGAGCATGATGTTTTTCGCCTGCAGGGGAGTGATCGAAGAGGGACCACTCACGTTTATCTTTCCTTTTAGCCGGGTTCCGGTTTTGCCGGAAAAAACGTAGTACAGGGCAGATTTTAAAATGACTGGAAAGTACGATGTAATAGTGATCGGGGCAGGTCATGCGGGCTGCGAGGCCGCGCTTGCCTCCGCGCGTCTTGGCTGCAGGACCCTGGTGCTGTCCATCTATCTGGATACCGTGGCGCACATGCCCTGTTCGCCTTCCGTGGGTGGAATCGGGAAGGGCCACCTGGTAAAGGAAATCGACGCGCTCGGCGGCGAGATGGCCAAGGTCAGCGACCAGACCGCGATCCAGTTCCGATTGCTCAACACAAAGAAGGGGCCAGCGGTCCGCGGCACCCGGACACAGAACGACAAAATCCGCTATAGATCAGAAATGAAGCACCGCCTGGAGCTTCAGTCCAATCTCGAATTAAAGCAGGCGATGGTGGAATCGCTCATTATCGAGGATGGAAAAATATCGGGACTAATCGACCAGTTCGGATCTTTCTACGAGGCCCCGGCCGTTATCGTGGCAACGGGGACCTTTCTGCACGGCCTTATACACATTGGCGAGAGCCGCATTGCATCGGGTAGGGCGGGCGAGTTTCCATCCATTTGTCTTGCAGACCAGTTGACGGGCCTCGGCTTCCGCCTGGGCAGGATGAAAACCGGGACCCCGGCTCGACTCAGCCGCCGGAGCATCGATTTCAGCTCCTTTCGAGAACAGCACGGCGATGCCGAACCGAGGCCCTTTTCCCTTTTCACTCAAAGTCTGCCCCTTCCCCAGGCGCCCTGCTACATAGGGCGTACCAGCGAACGAACACATGAGATCGTTCGCCGCTATATTCATTTTTCGCCTCTGTATAACGGCGCCATTCAGGGCGTTTCAGCCCGTTACTGCCCATCGCTGGAAGACAAGGTGATGAAGTTTCCACACAAGGATTTTCATCAGATCATTCTCGAGCCTGAGGGTTTGGATACCGAGGAAATATATGCGAGCGGCACTGGCAATTCGCTTCCCGTGGAAATTCAGCGCGGCCTGATTCATTCGATCCCTGGGCTGGAATGCGCCGAGATAATGAGGCCGGCCTATGCGATAGAATACGATTTCGTTGAGCCCACGCAGCTGCATCCAACGCTTGAGACAAAGCCGGTGGCGGGGCTTTTCATGGCCGGCCAGATCAACGGGACGTCGGGCTACGAGGAAGCGGCCGCGCAGGGCATGTGGGCAGGGATAAACGCCGCCCTTAAAGTCCAGAAGAGGCCGCCGTTTCTTTTGGACCGCTCGGAAGCCTACATTGCCGTAATGATCGATGACCTGGTCACAAAGGGGACCAACGAGCCGTATAGAATTTTCACCTCACGGTCCGAGTACCGCCTTTTGCTGCGGGAGGACAATGCCGATTTGCGCCTCCTGGAAAAGGGATACGAACTTGGACTGCATGATCATGACGTCTACCGGGAACTTGTCGAGCGGCGTGAGGAGGTGCGCTGCGAACTGGAAAGACTTCGGAGGGTATTTGTCCGTCCCTCTTCCCAGGTGAGCGGGATGCTGGCGTCCAGGGGGTCGAGCCCGCTCGATGAACCGGTATCGCTCGAAAAGCTGCTCAAAAGGCCCGAGCTTGCCTATTCGGACATCGAAACCATCTGCGGGGCCGACCGGACTCTTTCGGCAAGGACTAAAGAACAGGTCGAAATCGAATGCAAATACGAGGGTTATCTGAGGCGCCAGGAAGTCGAGGTAGGCAAATTCAAACAGATGGAAGAAATAAGGATTCCTCCGGATTTTCCTTACGATCGGGTGCCGGGGTTGTCCAACGAAGTCAGGCAGAAGCTCGGGACAGTGCAGCCGGTTTCGGTAGGACAGGCATCCAGGATACCGGGAATGACCCCGGCCGCTATATCCATCCTGCTTGTTTTTCTCAAGCGTATCAAAGAGTTGTCCTCTAATGTGGAAAGTGCTGCTTAGGGATACACATTATTAGAAGAATTTGCTTGCGCAAATCGCGGTTTGCACATAGTATTACTCAGAGATCTTCTTTTGTTGAACCCATTTCCGGACCTGAACAAGAGGAAAGTGATCATGGAGGGGAAAAACGACAAAGATTTCATTGCCACCTTGCGAGCGCAAGGCCTTCAAGTAACCTATCAGCGCCTGGCCATTTATCAGGCCCTGTATTTGACCAAGCAGCATCCAAGCGCCGAGACTATTTATCAGCAGGTCAGGAAGCGCTTTCCCATGATTTCCCTTGGGACGGTCTACAAGACCCTCGAGAAGTTCTACGAAGTCGGCCTCATAGAGAAGGTGAGCCCGATAACCGAGGTGGCCCGCTACGATGCGTTGACCGAGCCCCACCACCACCTTGTATGCCTCGAATGCCAATCGATTCAGGATGCTGACGGTATAGTCGGAGAACCGAAGGTCACGGTCCCCGATAAAAACGGATTCCGCGTGGTACGGCAGCAGGTCGTCCTTCAGGGCTATTGCCTGGCGTGCAAGGGGAATAATGCCGATTCCTAGTCTTATGGCCGTCTGAGCTGTCGCGGCGCAGTTAGGTCCAGTCTACCGGTCCTGCCTTGAATGAGATGAGCGAACGGGTTCGCATTTCTCCTCGTAAGATCGCTGTATATAAATAAAGATAGACAAAATCGAATTTCGTTCTTATACCAGGCAGCGTTCATGAGGGTACGGTCTCTATGAGAAAAGCCAAAAGAGCGGGGGAGATAATTCGCCCGCGTTTTTAGAGATAGCCTGAGCGCAATTCGTTCCATAAAGCCATATATTTCCAAGTGTTGAAACTGGAAGGCGGCGGTCGTAAAACTGGTTTGAAAGGAGGATGTTCAGTGAATATTGTCGTCGTCATAAAACAGACCCCAGACACCGAAACTGTTATCCGTATACGCCCCGACAAAAGTCAAATCGTAACTTCGGACATCAAGTGGATTATCAACCCCTATGACGAGTTTGCCATTGAGGCCGGTTTGCGCCTCAGGGAAAAGCATGGCGGAAAGGTCACGGTCATCAGCTACGGGCCTCAGAGGGTCATTGACGCCCTCAGGACGGCGCTGGCTATGGGCGCTGACGAAGCAGTGCTGATAGATGACGCCGAGATGAAGCGGGCGGACTTTTTGCGGGTTACCGAGGCGCTGGCCGCTGCCGCCGGGCAAATGAACCCGGATATCATCCTGATCGGTTCGAGGACTGTCGATTACGACCAGGGACAACGCGGTGCGATCCTTGCCGAGAAGCTCGGTTGGCCGCATATCGCCCTGGCGGTCTCTTTGGAATCCGATGGGGCCGCTGTGACCGTTGATCGTCCGATCGAGGGTGGAAAAGTGACAATCGAGGCCCCGCTGCCGGCCGTGGTTACCTTTGGCGGATCGCATGCCTTGTGGAACCCCCGGTATGCCTCCCTTCCCGGAATCATGAAGGCAAAGAAAAAACCTCTGGCCATAAAAAAACTTGAGGACCTCGGCATGGACCCGGCCGATTTCACGCCCGAAAAAGCCCGAATCCGGATTATCTCCCTGGAGTTGCCTCCCCAGCGGAAACCCGGAAAGATCGTGGACGGGGGTCTGGACACCGGAGAAAAGGCTAAAGAGCTTGTAAAACTATTACGTGAAGAAGCCAGGGTCATCTGATAGGGGAGTTATATCAATGGCGAATAATGTGCTCATGATTACAGAATTCCGGAATGCCGATTTTCGCCGCGTGACCTACGAGGTGGCAAGCGAAGGCAGGCGCATTGCCGATGCGCTCGGGGCCGGGCTGGTCGCCGTAGCCTTGGGGACCGGGATTTGGGACAAGGCGGCGGAGCTTGGAAAGTACGGGGTGGATAAGGTTTTCGTGCTCGACGATCCTGCCCTGGAGCATTACCTGGCCGAAACCTACGTTCCGGTTATCGCTGAGGTTGTGTCGAAGACCCAGCCGGCCGCGGTCCTGCTGCCGGCTTCGGTGGACGGCCGCGATATCGGCGCCCGGCTTGGTGCGAGGATCGACGTCACGCTGCTCCAGGACGTGGTAAAGGTCGAAATCGACGAGGCCGGAAAGATAAGGGCCAAATGGCCGCTATTCGCGGGCAAATGCTTTGCCTGGTGCGAATGGGCCGAGGGGGTCCCTCCGCTGCTCTCGATTCGTCCGAACGTTATGAAGTGCCTTGTCGTGGACGAAAGCAAAAAAGCCGAGTTGGAAAAGATCGATGTGGCCATCCCGGCCTCGCGCGCCAGGGTGGTGAAATACGATCTCGATGTCTCCGGGAAGGTGGAACTGACCGAGGCCGAGGTCATCATCTCGGGCGGCAGGGGCATGAAAGATGCCTCGAACTATGCTATTCTGGAAGACCTGGCCGCACTGCTCGGGGCTGCGGTCGGCGCCTCGCGCGCCGCCGTCGATTCAGGCTGGCGTCCTCATTCCGATCAGGTGGGGCAGACCGGAAAGGTGGTTAATCCCAACCTCTACATCGCGGTCGGCATCTCGGGAGCAATTCAGCACCTCGCCGGTATGGGATATTCAAAATATATCGTGGCGGTCAACAAGGACCCTGACGCTCCGATTTTCAGCAAGGCCGATTACGGGATAGTAGAAGACCTGTTCAGCTTCGTGCCGGCTTTTACCGAGGAGGTGCGCAAGCTCAAGTGTTCGTCGTGATGAGATCCATTGGGCTCAGCGTGCGCAAATATCGGTCTCAAAATCCCGAAGGTCCATATCTGCGTGCTGCACGGGAGTGATCCCGGTTGATTTCCTGCGAATTCTGCCGGATCGAGGCGGTCCGGGCCGTAAATGAAAGGGGGCAGCCTGCCCGTCCTGCCTGCAGATGCCCCCTTTTTAACACCGCCGATGCGCGGGGTGGTGTCCGGTTTTTCGAATTTCAAATCATTTGAGTCCCAATCCGCGGCTTAACGAAGTAATTTCGACGCTCATGCGGATCTCCTTCGGCGCTTTTTGCAGCGGCCTTTACTGAGCGGTCCCGCTGTCTGCCGCGGCTGCGTTCTCACCGCCTTCGATGAGAGACATCAAACCGGTTACGAATTTCATCATATTGTCTGCCTGGGCTTTTAACTGTGATGAGGTGGAGGCAGCCTCCTCCGCGTTCGAGGCGTTTTCCTGGACCACCTTGTCAACCCCTCCTACAGCCTTGTTGATCAGTTCCACCCCCTGCGCCTGTTCCCGTGAGGCCGCCGAAATCTCCCTGACCAGGTCGCTGGCTTTCGATATGCTTGCAGCGACTTCGGTAAATTCGGCGCTCATGCTCTGCGCCAGGTCGGCTCCGTTCGAAATCATTTTCACGTTGCCCTCGATCAGGCCCGCTGTATTCTTTGCGGCTTCGGCCGCGCGCATTGCGAGGTTTCTCACCTCGTCGGCCACGACCGCGAAGCCGGCCCCGGCCTCTCCTGCGCGTGCCGCCTCCACGGCCGCGTTAAGGGCCAGAAGATTGGTCTGGAAGGCTATTTCGTCGATGGTCCTTATGATCTTTTGAGTCTTGTCGCTTGCGCTCGAAATCTCGTGCATGAACTCCGTCAGCCGGCTCATTGTATCCCTGGCCCTCGATGTAATCTCTTCGATCTGGCGCATCAGTTTGTCGGCTTGGGTTGCATTTTCGGCGTTATGCCTGGTCATTGCCGACATCTCTTCGAGCGAAGAGGATGTTTCCTCGATTGCCGCCGCCTGGCTGGCTGTGCCGCTTGCCATTTGCTGGCTGATGGAGGCTACGACCCCAGAGGCCGCCGAGGCGTTTCCAGCCGTTTCGCTCAGACCCGAAATCACATGCCGGATTGGTCTGCTGACCAGTCTGGAAACCATTAAAATTAGGGCCGCGGCGACTGTGAGGCTGGCAAGAAATCCTATGATCATGTTTTTGTTCCGCATGCCCTGGATGGCCGTGAACATGCTGTCGCTGTTTTGCTCGACAAGCAGGCCGCCCAGCACCGAACGGGTCGACCCATGACAATGATGGCAGCGCTTTTCATTTTGGAACGGACGAAGAAGGCTCAAAGAGTGCTTTCCGTCCCTGAGGTCGTCAAAGGCGGACTCGGGGGTTTTCCCGGTTGTGAGCATGCCGTTAAGCGCGCCGATGAGATCTTTGGATTTGACGCTTTCGGATAGTGGAGAATTTTCCTTGCCAGGTTCCGTGGTGTAGGTAATTAGCTTATCGAAACCAAAAACATGAGCCTTGACATTGCTGCTGTTTTTTTCGAATTCAGACATCTGTTGCCTGATAGTTTCGCTGTCCCCGATCGCCATGGGGTAGAGAATAGAATTGTAGACCGCTTCGGCGAGGACCTGCGTCGACGTCTGGAATTGCTTCGTCATTTCCTTCTGCTGATAGAAAATGTTTACACTAATGATAGAACCGAGCGCGACCAGGATAAGAACGGCAACCGCCAAAACGATTTTTATCTGGAGACTGAGGTTGAAATTCTTCATCAGTGTGCGCCTCCATAGACTAGGGGTTTGTATTTGAAGGCATTTATGCGCTCCGAATTATGGCAGGCTTCGCAATCTTTGGCGGTGAGCTTTCCCTTGATGTCTTTGGGGTCACCCGTTTCGGCATGAATGCTGCCCGGGCCGTGACAGACTTCGCAACCCGCATCCTTGAGCGCGGGTGTTTCCTGCTCGGACCTGAAGCCGCCTTCCTTGCCATACCCCGTGGTGTGGCATTCGAAGCATTTTTTCTGTTCGGCTTCATCGAGCCCCTTTTTTAAGCGGGTCAAGCTCTGGAATGAGTGGGCCTTTTTATTGAACTGTTTGAAGGTGCCGTACTCGGTGGCGTGGCATTCCTTGCAGGCTTCCGAGCCGAGATATTTGGCCTGCTCGGCGCACCGCGCATTTTCCGGCCGCCAACCGGAAAGCGATAGCACGAAGAAAAGGGAGAAGATACCGACTGGTAGTATCACCTTGAGATTACGCATGTCCAACGCCCCCAATTTTTTATGATTGCAAAATGAACCAACAATAAAGATTTCAACATGCAATGCGCGCACATCGACAATTTCGATATACGGTTTTCTGCAAGCCCTCCCGCTTTTTGAAGGTCATTACCTTAAAAACCAACCCACCTTCCTGATATTGATGAAAATTGATTCGGATGAGCCGGGGAATTTCTTTAGAAATTTGTTACTGAAAAAAGAAATTGCGTTAAAAATTAAGATACTGCCTAAAAATCTTATTCCTAAGGATTTAAGATGCTGTTGCAAAAGAGAATCTTTCTTTTTTCCGGGTTTTAAACGGCAGACCTGGAAACAGTCTTGCCCCGTTTTTTGCCTGACCTCCATTCGGCTGGGGCCGAACCGTTGCGCGTGGCCCCGTGGGCGGGGTGTTCGTTACCAATCCGTGCCGCCCGGCATCGCCCGCCATATTTTCCCGTAGAAAACGGGAAGTGTTGTCTTTATGATTGCGTCATCTATAATCGCGCTCAGGGTGCAGCCTTTTCACCCTCAACGGGTCACTCCAGCGTGTTTTTGCTTCGCCCACTGCCTCAGATCGTCGGCCCAGGCGCAAACGATTCTTTTCCCCATCCGCCGTCTTCGGTAAAAAATCCGGCCTCCCTCCAAGAGCTGGTTTCTATATCCGCGTATCGAACGCTCCGATACGCTCAGAAAAACTGCAATCTGCTTCCATCCGACCAGCAGATCGTTTCCCGCCATTCGATCTCCTTTCCGAGAGCTCGTCTTTGGACCAAAAATCAAGACGGAGAAGGTATTTGGGGCACGTCCAAACTTGCGTGTCACAGCCTTGCTGCAGTGATTGCCGGCCGCCATGGGGGCATCGTCTCATTTTCGTGCGTCTTCAGGCAGTTGCCCTTGTAGATTCGGACCGATGAACCCCAGATGCGTGTTCGCGCGCTTTCAAAACCGTGCTGTATCAGCCCGCTTCAAATGACCCCACCTTGGAAAGGGGGCAGTGCTTGAGGCGTACCTCACTCATGATCACCCTCCTTTTAAAAAGTGGAGGAGTACTTCACCCCCCTCTTGTCAAAGGATGGAATGCGGGCAGCGGGATTTTGCCGGAAACGAGCATCACAGACATCCGGGCGCCCCCGGTTCAAAAGTGAGGCTCTACTTCAGGCATCCGCCAGCAGGTGAGCCTGCCTCGTAGTTTTTTGATTATTTCCTGAGCCAGAGTTCCCCTTGGCCTTTTCCGGCTTCCAGCATACCGGTTGACTACTTTTCTTACAGTGTCGGGCTCGTAGCCTTCCTCGACGGCGAAGTCTTTCATGCTCAGGCCTGCAATTCTGAGACAGCCTATCACTTCGTTTTTTGTTGCCCAAATGAGGGTTTCCATCGTATAAATCCTTTATACTGTCCTCTGACGGGACAGCTCGCGTTGAGTGAAACGTTGCCTGTTCTTGCGATTAAGGATGATTGTTGTGGGGGAAGATACTTCTAAATATGAAGTGAAGTCAAAACAAAAAATGACGCGAGGAGGAAAAATGTCTCTCTACGCTCAAAGAGTGAAGTATGTTCGCGGACAGGTGGGAATTCGACTGGGCGTGGAAAATCTTAGCCAGGCCAAGTTTGCGAAAATACTCGATGTACACCCGAGCGCGATCAGCCATGTCGAGGCTGGCAACACCCGTCTCCAGCCCGATCTTGCCAAGGCGATAGAGGAAAAGACAGGGTTTAGCCAGGCATGGATGCTGACCGGGGAAGGCCTCGAAAGAATTGATGCCCCGTCCGAAGCCAGATCCGATAACGCCCCGCTTTCATCTCGCGAACTTACCATTTCGGGATTCAACTTTTCGTTTGTCTACAAAGTCAAACCCCTTTTGAGCAGCGGGTCGGGAGATCTCGTATATGAAGAAGGCTATGAAGACATCTACTCTTTTCGCAGTGAGTGGCTGTTGCGGAAAGGAAACGTTTCAGCCATGCGCCTTGCCCAGATCAGTGGCGATTCCATGCTGCCGACCCTGGAAGACGGCGATCTCGTCTTGTTCGATACCTCCAGGCGTGACCCGCTGGATGGCAAGATCATGGTTATCGGCATCGACAATCATCTATATATTAAGCGCGTCCGTGTTTCACCCGAGGGGATATTCCTGGTAAGTGATAACAAATCGGTCTACGATCCCTGGCGCATCAACCCTGAAAATACAAGGTTTTTGGGGCTGGTGGTCTGGCATTGCGGGGACGTTTAACAGTGAGCAGTGAAGAGCGGGTGCTGGATGAACAGGCCGGCATCCGTCCTCCCTTTTTCGCCCCTCCATCTTTCACTTCAGAAATTTTCGCTCCGCGTCACTTTTTTCATTGACACTACTTCAGAAGATGAAGTAGTGTCTTCCTCCAATATCCACCCGGCTGCCGGGATCTTAAGACAAAAAAATATTAAGGAGGAGATATGGCGACCTGTTCGTTTTGCAAACGGGAGTTGTTCGAAAAAGCCCCGGGCCCCGGTTGCGCGGGGGAGTCCGCGCTTGTGCGGGGCAGTGGGATTTTGGGTGCTTCAGTGTCGGAGCTCTGCGTGGCGAACCGGCTGACAGGGCTGGTCTATGCGCAATCGCGCATCGGGGGGATAAGCAAGATAATAAGGCTTAGTCCCGTAGCCTGCCACAAATCTTAAAAGGAGAAGATCATGCCGTTACCTTCAGCCGCAAACCCGCATTCCCAAGGAGCTGCCGGGTGTTTGCCGCCGCTGCCCAAGGCAGCGGCCATCACGGCCGCGGCCCCGCCGCCGAAAGGGCCTGAATTGAACGAACCCGCGGAATTCGACCCCTGCCTTGAAACCCTGAAAGTGATGAACCGGCTCATGGCTGAGTTCTTCAATGTGGATAAATCCCCGGCCGGTGGAAAAAAGGGGGCCGGGACAGACGGCGGATCTAAGTCAGGGAAAAAGGCCGATATCGTGATCGCTAAAGGCGGACCGAGTTCCGACACATGAATGGAGGGCATTACTATGGATTTTGCAAATCCGGCTTTGGACTTCAGGCGCACGGCAGGTGGCATTGAATCTCTTATCCGGGAGGGTGCGCGGCTAAAAGGCGAAATCGAAGCCGCACAGGCTCGGCTCCGGAAAATAAACCTCAAGCTCACTGAGAGCGCCAGGTTCGAAAACGGCAGACAGACTGCCTACCTGTTCGGGGCTGGCTACAGGGTAAAGCTCAGGCTGCAGGAAAACATCGCCTGGGACCAGGAAAAGCTGCTCAAGCTCCGCGAGTACCTGCCCGAAGGTAAATTCGGCGAACTGTTCAAAGCAGTCTATGAGCCGACGTCGAAAAAGACGATTGACGGTTTTATAGCTCATGCGGACCCGGACCTGGCCGACGGGGTCAAATGGTGTATGGGCGTTAAGCCGGGGGCCCCGCAGGTGACGTATGAACTCGTTGAAATAAAAACCGGGCACTAGAGCAGTGAGCAAACGATCGGCAGAAAGCAGCGGGTGTAAAAACAGGCGCGGGGGCGCGGGGATACGCTGCTCTCCCCGTCCTCGCGTTAGCCGTATGCATGCCGGCGATGTATTATCGGGTGACAATGATTATGTTCAGCTGTATAAGGGCACGCTTTTTAATCATGATATGGATGACCGGAAAAGAAAACGGAAAGTGCCCCGCCTGATATCTCCCGTTTATTAACCGGTACCGGTTTGAAAGGAGCACTATTCAATGCACGGCGTTAAATTTGTTATATTTGCATTGATGCTTACCCTCGCGGCACCGGTCGTGGTTGCGGCGCAAATCCCCGGCGATACCTGTTCGGTGCCTCTGCATACTTCATGGATGGACAGCCTCGTCGTTTCCCAGGTGTTCGACAGCCCGACCGACTATAGGTGGCAAGGGTCATGGGAACCTCGATTAGACCCCGACTGGCAGCGGCACTACTGCCGCGACTACGACCGCGCGTGCGGCGCGCCGACCCAATGCTGCCGGTAGCATGCGGGGTGCCTTATAGACCCGATGCCCCAATAAAGCGATCTACCGGTCCGGCGCCCTGTGAAAATCCTTAGGCCTTCCTTATGAAAGGCGGCAATATTCGGCATCCCGAACCGGTTGCCCAACTCTCTTGTATTGTGCAAAAAAAATGCACACTCAGGACAGCTGTTTACGGTTGCAATCCTTACTCGCCACGGTTATATAAGGATCTCCCGTAATTGCTGTCCAGGGTGCCGGCTGTTGAAAATTTTGCCTGTTGTTCAAGTTCGGGTTCCGGGAACAGACCCGAATTCTCTCCGCCGCTAATCTGAAGCTCTGCTCTGGCATACAATACCCGCTATCAGCTTAAAATAATTTGCGTTTTCGTTGACCTTTCAGGATGGGCTGGTTAGCTTTCCAATCCTACCGGACGGTTTGCAGGTCAGGACGTAAACGGTTCGTTTGCCCCAGGTAACTCATGGACATTGAGCAACGTCTTTTACGAAGCAGAAAAATACTTCTCGAGAAATGGTTCGACCTTCTGGCCGGCACTTATCCGCTTGAAACGTCGCGGATGCTCCAAAAAGAGTCGAGTCAGTTCGCCAATCCCGTTGGACATACATTCAAGGTTGCTTTGGGAGAGATCCTCGAGGAGTTTCTCGGTGAAAACAGCGTGGAAGCGATGGCCCCGCTGCTCGACAAGGTAATCAGGATAAGGGCGGTTCAGGATTTTTCCCCATCCGGTTCCCTGGCCTTCATTTTCGGTCTGAAAACTCTGGTCAGGCAGGTGCTCGAAGCCGAGTTGGCCTCCGGCGATGTGCGCATCGGCGAGTTGTCGGATTTCGACGACAGGGTGGACGGGTTGGCGCTGTTCGCATTCGATGTCTATACCCGGTGTCGCGAAAACCTTTTCCAGGCAAGGATGACCGAGGTTAAAAACAGGACGCGGAGGCTTCTGAATCTGGCGGATAAGGGCCGTGAACAGTGACAGTGAACGGTGGACAGTGAATGGAAAAAGGTTTTGGCCTCGGTTTTTTGAGCTCAGTGCTCACTGTTGATTAAATTGGGAGGTTTCGTAAATGGGCATAAGGTTTTCCCTAGCTGTGGTCGTAGCGCTCGTCCTGGTTTCTTTTCTGGGAGTCGGGGCGGCCGGACTCAATCATTTTTTCGGCGTAACTGTGCCGTACATTGCTATGTTGGCTTTTCTGGGCGGTGTCGTTTACAAGGTCTTGAACTGGGCGCGCTCGCCCGTTCCTTTCAGGATCCCTACGACAGCCGGCCAGCAGAAATCACTGCCCTGGATCAGGCATGCCAGCCTTGACAATCCTTCCACCAAAAGGCAGGTCGTAGGCAGGATGGTCCTGGAAGTGCTGCTTTTCAGGTCGCTTTTCAGAAATACCAAGTTCGAGATGCAGCAGGGACCCAAGGTCTTTTACCAGTGGGAAAAGTGGCTCTGGTTAGCAGGGCTTGTATTCCACTACTGTTTTCTTGTCATCTTGATAAGGCATCTGCGCTTTTTCACCGAGCCCGTGCCCTTTTTCGTGCATGGCGTGGAGAGACTTGACGGCCTCTTTCAGCTGGGCCTGCCCGGCATCTATATGACCGACGCAATCTTCGTGCTCGCGGTTACCTACCTCCTGATAAGAAGGCTGATTATCCCGCAGCTACGCTATATATCGCTTCCTCAGGATTATTTTCCGCTTTTTCTGCTCCTTGCAATTGGAACAACAGGCATCCTTGCCCGCTATTTCACCAGGGTCGACGTAATCAAGGTCAAACAGCTGGCCATGGGACTTATTTCCTTCCATCCGGTCGTCCCGGAAGGAATCGGGGTGATTTTCTTCATCCATCTTTTCCTCGTAAGCGCGCTTTTCGCCTACTTTCCTTTCAGCAAGCTGATGCACGCGGGGGGCATCTTCCTCAGCCCGACGCGAAATCTGCCCAACGACAGCCGCATTGTTCGCCACGTCAATCCCTGGAATTATCCGGTAAAGGTCCACACTTACCAGGAATATGAAGACCACTTCAGGGATAAGATGATCGAGGCCGGATTACCCGTGGAAAAGGGTGAGGACGAAGTTACCGCTCCTGTCAAATGATATCCCGACCCCACATCTTGCGGATTGGCTTGCGGGCTGTGGAGTTATAGGTCCAATTAGACCTATTTGACCTATATCCTTTTTTTTGAGGAGTTAAACGAACAATGGCCAAGGTCCCCAAACCAAACGAACTGTTAATAGATCATGCGTTTCCCGGGACTGCATGGATGGATACGCCTGCAGTCTTCAAGCCAGGCAACTTCAGCTATCCGGGCAAAGCGAAAAACCTGGAAGCCGTCGGCCTGCCCAACCCCAGGGAATGGTCTCCGCTCGATGCCGACTGGAAACTGCCCTCCAACTGGAAACAGATCATTTTGGAAGGCCTTCGGGAACGCCTCCACAAGTTCCGCTCGCTCAAGCTTTTCATGGACATTTGCGTACGCTGCGGCGCCTGCGCCGATAAGTGCCATTTCTACATAGGTTCGGGCGACCCGAAGAACATGCCGGTCCTCAGGGCCGAACTTTTGAGGTCGGTCTACCGCAAGGATTTCAGCCTGGCCGGAAAACTCATGGGCAGGATGGTCGGCGCCCGTGAACTCACCGAAGATGTGATCAAAGAGTGGTTCATGTATTTTTTCCAGTGCACGGAATGCCGCCGCTGTTCGCTCTTCTGTCCCTACGGGATCGATACGGCGGAGGTTACCATGGTGGGTCGTGAACTGTTGAACCTCATCGGCCTCAACATAGACTGGGTAGTCGGCCCGGTGGCCAATTGCTACAATAATGGAAACCACCTCGGGATTCAGCCGCACGCCTTCAAGGACATGATCGATTTTTTCGTCGATGAAATCGAAGCGGTAAACGGGATTCGGATCGAACCGACTTTCAACCGCAAGGGGGCCGAAATCCTGTTCATCACCCCTTCGGGCGACGTTTTCGCAGACCCCGGGACTTATACTCTCATGGGCTACCTGATGCTTTTCCATGAGATCGGGCTCGATTACACCTGGAGCACCTACGCATCCGAGGGTGGAAACTTCGGCATGTTCACCTCGCACGAGATGATGAAGCGGCTCAACGCCAAGATGTATGCGGAGGCCAAAAGGCTTGGCGTAAAATACATTATCGGCGGCGAGTGCGGCCACATGTGGCGCGTCATCAACCAGTACATGGATACGATGAACGGCCCGGCGGATTTTCTGGAGGTGCCGGTCTCCCCCATTACCGGCACGAGGTTCGACAACGCCGCGTCCACCAAGATGATACACATCGTCGAGTTTACCGCCGATCTGATCAAAAACGGCAAGATAAAGCTCGATGCGTGCCGCAACGACGACCTGGTTATGACCTACCACGACTCGTGCAATCCTGCTCGCGGCATGGGCTTCTTTGAAGAACCCCGCTATGTGATCAAAAACGTGTGCAATAATTTCCATGAAATGCCGCCCGAGACCATCCGGGAGCAGACCTTCTGCTGCGGCTCGGGATCGGGTTTGAACAACGACGAGTTCATGGACATGAGAATGCGCGGCGGTCTGCCCAGGGCCAACGCGGTGCGCCACGTGCACGATAACTTCGGGGTAAACGCGCTTTCGTGCATCTGCGCAATCGACCGCGCCGTACTTACCACCCTGATGGATTACTGGGTCCCCGGTGTAACCGTGTACGGGGTCCACGAACTGGTTGGCAACGCCCTTGTGATGGAAGGCGAGACCGAGAGGACCACCGACCTGCGCGGCGAGCCTCTGCCTGGAATGGAGGGTAGTGAGAATGAAGATATATGATGGAAAATATATCCTTATCGGCTTGGTCATTTTCATCGTCCTGGCGACCTTTCCGGTATGGTTCAGTCATGGAAAGGCCGCTCCTGCCCCGGATCCCAAGCTCGATACCCCGGTCATCAGCCAGATGCTCAGTAAGCAGTGCGTTCTGCCGAAGCAAGAGATGATCACCGGGCATATGAGGCTTCTGAACGACTGGAGGACCCAGGTAGTCCGAAACGGCAACAGGATGTATGTGGCAAGCGACGGCAAGACCTATGAAATGAGTCTTCAAAACGAGTGCGTCAGATGCCACTCCAACAAGTCTCAATTCTGCGACCAATGCCATAATTATGCCGGGCTCCAGCAAGGGGTGACGCCCTACTGCTGGAATTGCCATATTGCGCCAAAGGAGACCAAGTAATGGAAACCAGCAGAAGAACTTTTCTGAAACTCGGCGGCCTGTGCGCCCTCGGGCTGGGATCTTTGCCGATAGTGAACGCGTTGGGCAAAACTGAGGCCCCCCCTAAATTCATGGCAAACCTCCAGGGGCTTACCGCTAAAAGATGGGCCATGGTGATCGATCTGAAAACCTGTTGGGAGAGGGGGAAGCCGGGGTGCACAGAGTGCACGGTAGCGTGCCACACCATCCACAATGTTCCCGACATAGGAAACCCGCAGCAGGAGATCAAATGGATCTGGACCGAGCCCTACAAGAACGTTTTTGCAAGCATGGCCAACCCCTACATGCCCGGGGACGTCGCTCAAAAGCCCGTCATGGTGCTTTGCAATCACTGTGCGGATGCCCCCTGTGTCCGGGTTTGCCCCACTAAGGCCACCTTCAAAAGGCCCGACGGCATCACTATGATCGACTATCACCGGTGCATAGGGTGCCGGTTCTGCATGGCGGCTTGCCCCTACGGTGCGAGAAGCTTCAATTTCTGGGAGCCCAGGGAATACATCAAGACCGAACTCAATCCCAAGTTCCCCACCAGGGACGCCGGTGTGGTGGAGAAATGCAATTTCTGTGACGAACGGCTTGCAGCGGGCGAGAGACCGGCCTGTGTCGAGGCTTGTAACAAGGACGCCAAGGCTATGTATTTCGGAGACCTCGAGGACCCCGATTCTGAAGTGCGCAAGGTCCTCACCGAGCGCTATTCGATCAGACGTAAACCGGAGCTTGGGACGGGTCCTAGCGTTTTCTATTTAATTTGAGGGGTGAGTTATGCTTGAAAGAGCAATGACCGGAAGTCCAAGATATTACAAATTACTGGGGGTGCTGGCCGTCTTCATGGGCCTCGGGTTAGCCGCCTATCTCCTGGTGCTCGAAAAGGGCCACGGGGTTACGGGTCTTAGCAGGGACGTATCCTGGGGACTCTATATCGCCCAGTTTACTTTTATGATCGGTATAGCAGCCTCTGCCGTCATGGTGGTCATGCCCTATTACCTGCACAACGTGAAGGAGTTCGGCAGAATCGCCGTATTCGGGGAGTTTCTGGCCGTAGCCGCCGTCGGCATATGCCCTCTTTTCATCGTGATGGACCTTGGTAAACCGATGCGCGCCCTCAATATGCTGGTATATCCCACTCTGAACTCGGTCCTTTTCTGGAGTTTTGTAGTGCAAACCGGCTATCTTCTCCTGAATATCCTCATCGGCTGGAACGTTCTCGAGGCGGAGCGGAAAGGAACGCAGTATCCCAACTGGGTAAAGCCGCTCATCTATAT
The DNA here is from genome assembly GCA_050008735.1 of Syntrophobacteraceae bacterium. Classification (GTDB taxonomy): domain Bacteria; phylum Desulfobacterota; class Syntrophobacteria; order Syntrophobacterales; family Syntrophobacteraceae; genus SbD1. The sequence goes on along the minus strand of JBEKMB010000004.1, from coordinate 50,297 downwards.
TTCCATCCCCTGGGCGTTCGGCATCCACACGGTTACGGCGTTTGTCTACCAAGGCCTTCCGGGACACGACTACTGGCTGTCGGCGATCCTGGCGGCCCGCTTCCTCGCCTCGGCCTTCTGCTCCGGGCCCGCGCTGCTCATCCTGCTCTGCTTCATGCTCAAGAAATACACCAGGTTCGATCCGGGCAGGGAGGCCATCTCGAAGCTGACCAACATCGTCACCTACGCGATGTTCGTAAGTGTCTTCTTTGTAGGTCTCGAATTCTTTACGGCTTTCTACAGTGCCATACCGGGGATGACCGCCCCTCTTAAATATTTGTTCGTGGGTCTGGAAGGACACCATCGGCTCGTGCCGTTCATGTGGCTTTTTGTAATACTGGCGGTCGCCGCGCTCGTCCTTCTCTCCGTTCCGAAGTTCAGGAACAACGATAAGTACCTGGTGATCGGCTGCGCGTGCGTCTTCTTTTCGATGTGGCTTGAAAAGGGCGTGGGACTCACCATCGCGGGTTTTGTCCCCAACCCCTTCGACCAGATCGTCGAGTACACCCCGACCATCCCTGAGGTTATGGTTGCGCTCGGCGTCTACGCAACAGGCGCCTTTATCCTCGCGGTGCTCTATAAAATAGCCGTTTCGGTCAAGGAGGAAGTCGGCGCTTAAGACGAGTCCCCCGTGCGGTATCAGATTAAGGATAACGGAGAGTGGAAAGCTACTACGACCCGCAAGATCTTGCTAAGTTCGCGGAAATAGGCAAAAATGCGCCTGAACTGGCGGAGAAATTCTTTGAGTATTATAATGCGGTATTTGCGGATGGGGCGCTAACGGAGCGGGAAAAGGCGCTGATCGCCCTGGCGGTGGCGCACGCCGTCCAGTGTCCTTATTGTATCGATGCCTACACTGTGGCCTGCCTTGAGAAGGGATCGAACCTCGACGAGATGACCGAAGCGGTCCACGTGGCAAACGCCATACGCGGCGGCGCATCCCTGGCGCACAGTGTGCAAATGCGCAAGATTGCGGAAAAGCTTTCGATGTAGGATTTGGCAGCGCTGTCATGCTCCTTGCGGAAACACTTCGAAAAGGCGGGATCGAATTGCGGCGGGCCGCGGCCACCGCTTTGCAGATCAATGTGGGGTTCAAGTGCAATCTCACCTGCCGTCACTGTCATGTGGAGGCCGGACCTTCGCGGCGGGAGATGATGGAGGCCCGGACGATTGAGGCGGTCATAGCCTGCGCCGGCCGTCTGCCTTTCCAGACGATCGATATAACGGGCGGCGCGCCGGAGTTTTTGCCCGGCCTTCCGAGGCTTATCGCCGGCCTTGCTCCCCTGGCGCCCAAGCTTATGGTCCGGACCAATCTGGTTGCCCTCGCGCGTCCCGAATTCAACGATCTGATCGAACTCTACAGGCGCCACCGTGTATGGATAGTGGCCTCTTTGCCTTCGATCAACCCTGCCCAGACCGATGCGCAGCGCGGCGAGGGAGTCTGGGAGCGAAGCATTGCCGCGCTCAAGCTGCTAAACGGGCTTGGCTACGGGAGGCAGGGCGCGGGGCTGGGACTCGACCTTGCGGTAAATCCCACCGGGGCCTTCCTGCCCTCCGATCAGGCGCAGGCCGAATGTAGGTTCCGGCAAGATCTGGAGCGCAAGCACAACATAACTTTTACCAGCCTGTTCACCTTTGCCAATGTGCCCCTCGGCCGTTTCCGCACCTGGCTGGAAAGATCGGGCAATCTTGGCGCCTACCTGAGAAAAATCGAGGCAAGCTTCAATCCCTGCACAATTCCGCACCTGATGTGCCGCACCACGGTCTCGGTCGATTGGCAGGGCTTTCTCTACGACTGCGATTTTAATCTGGCTGCCGGACTTCATCATTGCGGGAAGAAAAACCACATAACCCAGCTTGCCGAACTGCCCCCGGAAGGGACCCCCATCCCGTGCGCCGATCATTGCTATGCCTGCACCGCCGGCGCCGGTTTCACTTGCGGCGGGAGCATCATGTAGTGAATAGTGATTAGTGATTGATTAGAAAAGGCGTGTTGCTCACTTTCCACTGCAAGGCCGACGGCTGATAGCGAGATTTTTCCTGCTCTCCGGGGCAGGCAGGCCCATGCCGGACGAATTTCGATGCGATACTAAAATTTACTCTTGACTGCTTTTGGGGCAGGGTTTATGTATCCATCGCGTTGCAGTTTGAGGCCTGATTGAGATCCATTCGGCACTTTGGCTGCTTCATCCACCAAAATCTCTTTCGGTGGCTTTACCCAGGCCTCGGAACTGATTTTTTTACAGCCCGCCATAAGCGGGCTTTATTTTTCTTGCGCCCCGAGTCAAAATTAACAAAACGCAGGGCCAGCGCACGGCCTGGCGAGCGGGCAAATCGGGGGAGGCATGTGTGAAAAAGGTCCTCACGATAATCCAACTGGCAATCGTGGCGGGTATAGTCGTTTACGGCACGCTATGCCTGTATCGGGGTGACTTCATAGGAACTTATGCGACGTTGCCGTTCCTGTTCTTTTATTACGTCTGGTTCGCAGCAAAGAAAAGTCGCATGCGCAGGCAGGAAAGCGACGATGCCGACCCCCCGGACTCATGAAATTCAGGGCCGCGCATATCCATGCCGGATATCGGATTACGGTTCTTTCTCCTGATCTTCGTGTCACCGTCTCGGTTTTTTCTCCGCATCAACCGCCCGCCTCTTACTGTTCACTGTTTGGCATCGAGCATCCGAAACAAACTTTTTGGTTTTCGCGCGAACCTTTTTCATATATGGTTCGGTACCAGTTAAGGAGTACAGGGGCGAGGGCCGCGGGTCGGGATTCGTGGAACGCAACAGCCTCGTATCGTAAGTCCCGGCACATGGATTAGAGGTCGTAAACGTTATGAAGATATACATCGGGGCCGATCACGCCGGTTGGGTATTAAAGGACCTTGTGGCCTCCGTGTTGACCGGGGAGGCAATCGAGGTCGTTGACGTCGGGACAAATGGTCCGGATTCGGTCGACTATCCGGTCTATGCGTTTCAGGTTGCGCGCGCGGTGGCCGGAGGACAGGCCGAGCGGGGCATCCTGGTGTGCGGCAGCGGGATCGGGATGTGCATGGCGGCCAACAGGGTGCAGGGAGTACGGGCCGTACACGGCTGCGAGCCTTTCGGGGCGCGCATGAGCCGCCGCCACAATGACAGCAACGTTTTGTGCCTCGGGTCCCGTTTCACCGGGGTCGACCTGGCCCTTGAGATTGTGCGCGAATGGATAAAGGAGCCCTTCGAGGGCGGCCGTCATAAAAGGCGCATCGATCTGATCGATAGCCTGGGCAATGAACGATAAGGTCGAGTCAAGGGTCGCGGGTTCAAAGCGGACCCGTGGTGCCCGGCCGGCGAGGAGAAAAAATGACGTTCCAGGAACTTATACTTGCCCTCAACAAGTTCTGGTCCGACAGGGGGTGTGTGATCCAGCAGCCTTATGACCTGGAAGTCGGCGCAGGCACTTTCAATCCCGCCACCTTCCTTAGGGCGCTCGGCCCGGAACCTTACCGGGTGGCTTATGTCGAGCCTTCCCGGCGTCCAACCGACGGCCGGTATGGGGAGAACCCGAACCGGCTTCAGCATTACTATCAGTACCAGGTGATTTTGAAGCCTTCCCCCGACGATTCGCAGGGCCTCTACCTGGAGAGTCTCAAAAGCTTCGGGATCGACCCTTTGGACCACGACATCCGGTTTGTCGAAGACGACTGGGAATCGCCCACCCTGGGGGCTTCCGGACTCGGTTGGGAGGTATGGCTCGACGGGATGGAAATAACGCAGTTTACTTATTTTCAGCAGGTCGGTGGCATCGTTTTGAACCCGGTCTGCCTGGAGCTGACTTACGGCCTGGAAAGAATCGCCATGTACCTGCAGGGCGTCAACAGCGTCTATGACCTCATCTGGACCGGCAATGTCACCTACGGCGACGTGCACCACCAGGGAGAGGTGGAGTGGTCCCATTACAATTTCGAAGAGGCGGACGTGGATATGCTGCTCAAACTTTTCGGCATGTATGAGGCCGAATCGCTTCGCATGAACGGGCGCGGACTGGTCCTGCCGAGCTACGATTACACGCTCAAATGCTCCCACGTGTTCAATCTGCTGGATGCTCGAGGGGCGATCAGCGTAACCGAGCGGACCAACTATATAGCCAGGGTCAGGAACATGGCGCGGCTTGTCGCGCATGCCTATGTCGAACAACGCGAGAAGCTTGGATTCCCGCTTTTGAAAAAAACCGCGAGTGAATAAAAAATACGGGTGAATCGGCCTGCCGGCGCTTTTACCGGCCGCGGATTCACCTGTTGGTCTCTGGAGGCTCAATGGCGCAGGATCTATATATAGAAATCGGGACCGAAGAGTTGCCGGCGGGCTATGTCTTGCCGGCCCTGGCATCGATGTCCGAGCGGATGTGCCGGTTTCTGGACGAAAACCGTGTGGGGCGCGGTGCCCCCGAGGTCGCCGGCACGCCCCGGCGCCTGGTCTTGAATATACCCGGTGTGGCCCCCAGGCAGCAGCCCGTCAGGACCGAAGTGGTCGGACCGCCCAAATCCGCCGCTTACGATGCGCAGGGCAAACCTACCAGGGCCGCCGAGGGTTTTGCGAAAGGGCAGGGCGTAACCGTCGAGGACCTGTCGATAAAGCACACGCCCAAGGGCGAATACCTGTGTGTCTTTCGGGAGGAGACCGGTCTCGCAACCCGGGAACTCCTGGAGAAATTGCTCCCTGATTTCATTGCGAAAACTCCTTTTCCCAAGTCCATGCACTGGTCATCTTACAGTGTGACGTTTGCCAGGCCGATTCAATGGATCGTAGCCCTGCTCGGTGACGAGGTCTTGCAGTGTGTGTACGGGCACGTGAGTTCCGGAAAAAAGTCCATGGGACACCGGTTCATGAGCCCCGTGTGGATCGAGGTAAACGACATGGAGAGCCATCGCGAAAACCTCAGGAAGAACTTTGTCATCTCGGACGTGGCAGAGAGGCGGGAACTCATCAGGAGCGGGGCCCAAAGGGCTGCCGAACAGGTCGGCGGCAAAATCCTGGCCGACGATGAGCTTCTGGATGAAGTGACGCAGATTGTCGAATTCCCTCAACCGCTCGTCGGGCGGTTCGAAGACAAATATCTCGAACTTCCTCCCGAACTTCTGATCACGGTCATAAAGAAGCACCAGCGCTACTTTGCGGTAACGGACGCCGCCGGCGTGCTGCTTCCATATTTTGTGACGATTTCCAACATCATTCCAAGGGACTTCGCGTTAGTCGCCGCGGGCAACGCAAGAGTGGTGAGGGCGCGGCTCGAGGATGCCCGCTTCTATTACAGGGAAGATCAGAAGGTGCGGCTGATTGATCGGGTCGAGCAGCTCAAGGGGGTCGTTTTCCACTCCAGGATGGGAACGAGCTACGAAAAGATGGTGCGCTTCCGGGAACTGGCCGTAACGCTGGCCCGGAGCGTTGCTCCCGAGATCGTCCCGGCGGTCGAGCGCTCGGCTTTACTGTGCAAGGCCGATCTCGTGTCGGGCGTGGTGAGCGAATTTCCCGAACTCCAGGGAATAATGGGCAAAACTTACGCGCGGCTTCAGGGCGAGCCCGAGGCCGTCTCCAACGCTATCTACGAACACTACCTGCCCAACCGCTCGGGTGGGCCGCTCCCCGAGGGGATCGAAGGCTCCATTTTAAGTATTGCCGATAAGGTCGACACCATTGCCGCCTGCTTCGGGGTCGGCTTGCTTCCCACCGGCACCACCGACCCGTTTGCCCTGAGGCGCCAGACGCTCGGCATCATTCGAATCGTGCTTGAAACACCCCTGCGGATTTCATTGGGCGAGTTGATAGACCGGGCGCTCGTAATGCTCTCAGACAAGCTCACCCAGCCGGCGCAAAATGTTAAAGCGGATATCCTGGCCTTCTTCGAAGCCCGGCTTCACAATTACCTGGCAAGCCGCCGGGGCTTCAGCCCTGATGTAATCGGGGCCGCGCTCTCAGTCGGGATAGACGATCTGCTCGATGCCGTCGCCAGGACCGAAGCGCTTGCCCGGTTCACCGCAAGGCCCGACTTCGGCGCAGTTGCCGCCGCTTTTAAGCGCGTGGCAAACATCATTAAGGCGCCCGAGGCTGCGCCCGTCGAGGAGTCCCTTTTCAAAAGCCCGGCGGAGAAGCTCCTCTGGGATGGACTGATCAAATCAGAATCGGTCGTGAGCGGCTGTCTTGTCCAGTCGGATTTTGCCGGTGCCCTCGAGTCGATGGCCCAGCTCAAACCCATGATCGATGCGTTTTTCGATTCCGTACTGGTCATGGACAAGGAGGACTCGGTTCGGCGGAACCGGCTTGCGCTGCTCACCCGGACGCGCGGCCTTTTCTCCAGGGTTGCGGATTTCGGCAAAATTCCCTAGGAAAGTGGCTGTAATCTGGAAAAATCAATGATTACAGTGAACGGGAAACGGGAAAGATTGACGGTGCGGGTGTCTTTTCCGGGCACCCTTCACTGCTGACTTGATTTTCCTCTCACCCACTTTGGAGTGTTCGCCGATGCTTGATAAACGTACGTTGCACATGAAGGTCCAGGAACAGTGCGATTGCTTTGCAACCACTGAGCCGCTGAGGGAGATGGCTGCGCTGGGCAAAGAGCCCGATCCCGAGGAGGGCGCCCTAAAATGGATTGCCCTGGCAGTGTTGCACGGGATCGACAGGAACGCGAAATCGATCTCGCTTCGCCGTTCAGCGCGCGGGGAACTTTCGGTAACGGCAAAGTACCGGGAATCCGAACTGCCCGGGCCACCGGAGCCGGTCGGCCGGAAGGTTTTCGACGTTGTAAGGGCGATTACCCATTTGGACGATAAAGGCAGGACGCCCGTTGTCATTGGAATTCGGGACAGCAGCATAGAAATAGAGTTCAAGCTCGACCGGGACGGCGGCGCGGAGGAAGTCGTACTCAAATTCCCGAACGATTGATACCTGTGGTCCCGGTCCATATAGAGGGGCGGGAGATTTTGGGAACAGGGCGCGCCGCCCGGCAACGATTTGCGGAAAATGGTCTTTGATCGGGCTTGTAGCCCGATCGGTTGGAGCGTGGTCTTCGATTAGCGTTGCAGATAGCCGGTGGATAGTCCTAGAGAAGAGGTGAATGCCATGGGCAAAAACATGGATACCAAAAAAGATGTGAAGAAAAAATCAGCCAAGACCATAAAGGAAAAAAGGGCCGAAAAGAAGTCCAAAAAGGAATCTAAGGGTTAATCGGCGTGCCGGGGATTTTGGGCGTCTGCCCCGGCGTCCGTTAAGAGTCGGTTCAAAGGTGTTTTTGCCGCGAAGAGCACGAAAGACGTTTTCTCAAATTTTTCCGCCGGTTTTCGTTCTCTTCGCGGTTGCCCTCCGGTCTTCGTCCGCTGTGAACGCCGGAGGAGCTTGAAGTTGGCGTCCCCTGCGGCAACGGCTCGCCTGGGGTGGTCATTGAGGCCGGCTTTAGCCTGTCTTCTATTCTGAATTCTACCCCCAGAGCGCTATTGGGCGGTGATCACCATGTTGTAGGTGGTTGGGCCCCCTTCCTTTTCGTTCTGAATGGTAATCTGGAAGATCTGTTTATCCTTCTGAAAATGTATCATCTTCACATTTTCCTGTTCTGCCTGGAAAGCGACCTTCCAACCTTTTGCCTTCATGGTGTTCTTGTAGAAATCGACAATGGCGTCACTCTTCGCATCGACTGTGGCGGTGAGCATGGCATTGGTATCCATGTCCATGGCATGCTGTACCTTGGAGCCCTTGTAAAGGGGTATGTCCTTGAACTTTTCCGGGATGTCGATCGCCCCGAGGGCCGAGCCGATGCCAAAAAGAACGCAAAACACACATACAGCCGCCAATCTGAGAATTCCGAAACTCTTTCCCATCCGTATCTCCCTCCTGGTCGTAAAAAAATGAAACATTTTAGCCTCTGCCGTCAATTGCGGAACCGGCGCGATCAGCACACTACGGTTCGCCGAATAAAAAGGCATGATTCAGGCTGAGTTTCAAGCAAAATAGACAGGGACAGGTCCTTTTCAGGCCTGGAGGCGCCCGGTCAATGCTATCAGGGGCTCCGCGAATCTTCATCTGATTTACGGACGGGCCTGCCGCGGCGGATTTAATTCCTGGAAACTTTCCTGCAATTTGAGGTATTTATGAACCCCTGAGATGCAGGGGTTTTTAACTTCAGCCGGACCCGCGGGGGCAAAACATGACTAAGCGAGTCGCATTCATCGGCACTGCAATTGCCATCCTGGCCATTGGGCTCGTGTGCCTGGTCCTTTGGCAGACCGGAGTGATTTCCCGGCAGACGTGGACCGGGGCGGCCGCCGATCTGGCGCAGGCAAAACCGTGCGGGCAGGGGCCGGATAATCCCGGCGGCAAGGCCGTCCTTGAACTGAGGCAGCTTCCTGCGCCCGAGGACGGAAAAAAGGGCCTGGAACCGGGGGACCAAACCGCGCCGACGCCCCAGCTTGATGGGCCGCCTTCGATCCAGGAGGGGCCGGGGCCGGCATCCGAGCTTCAGGGGCCGTCTCAACCGGGGCCTGGGGCCGAAAAGCCGGTTGCGGTCCCGCAAGTTGGGGAAGGCGAACGCAGATATCCTGGACAGGGGCCGGTTGCACAGGCCGAAAGCGCGGCGCCGGGGAAAAAAGACGGTCATCCGGGTGACCGGAGCCCCTATCGGCCCGTTGTGATCAGCTTCGGGTTCGATCCTTACCGGGACCGCGAAATGAATGTCGCCATCGTGCATTCCGGCGACACAATAGGGGTTAAAGTGCGTCCGGCCGGGCAGGAGGGTTGCAAACTCTACCTCACTTTCAGTTCTTCGGGCACTTTGGAGACAAAGGCCTACCGGGAGTGGAGCACCGGGTCTCAACGGATGCCTGCCGTACCCATCCGGAACGGCAGCCGGATTACCCTGGCCGGCGCAGGTGATTTCGGCGCGGGTGTGCAGGGCAAGCTTAATACAAAGGAGGGCGCCGTTTTGAAGCTTGGGATCGATTGCTCCACGTACCGGCGGGATCGTTTTCACATGGATGATCGGTGCCGCTGCGAGATCGAGATGAGGATCTATTCGGGAAACCGGTGGAACATAAGGCCGAAGAGTCTTTTGTGATTTGAGCCGGGTGTTTGACCGTAAGCCTTTGGACTTTTTCGACGCAAAAGAATGTGGACCCAAACCCGAAAGAGAGGAGGAAAGAAGATGATCCGCACCAGAAGCCGGTCTGCCGGCTTGGAGATGAAAATTGGGCTGTTGGCGGCGATGGCCGCCGCGACGCTCTGGGCGGCCTGCGCATTCGCGGGAATCGATGAGGACCTGAGCGCGGCGGCAATACGAGGCGATCTGCCCGCAGTGCGCCAACTCATCGGCAAGGGGGCCAAGGTCAATACCACGGACAAATCCGGCTGGACCCCCCTGATGCTTGCCTCTCAGGGCGGCAAGGTCGAGGTCGTGAAGTTGCTGCTCGACAGGGGGGCCGATGTCAATGCCGTGAACGGCAGCGGTATAAATGCGCTGATGATTGCGTCCCAGGATGGCAGGGTAGAGGTCGTAAGGGCGCTGCTCGATAAGGGGGCCAAGGTCAACGAGACCAACAGGGACGACTGGACCGCGCTGATGACCGCTTCCTGGAACGGCCACAGGGGAGCCGTGGAAGCGCTGATCGCCGCCGGGGCCAATGTCAACACAGCAAACGACAACGACGGGGCAACGGCGTTGACGCTTGCCGCCGTGAAGGGAAGCGGCGGCGTGGTGGAGGCGCTGCTCGCCGGGGGGGCCGATGTCAACGCCAAAGACAAGGAGGGGGCGACCGCCCTGACGCTTGCCTCGCGCTATGACCACGGCGACGCCGTGCGGGCGCTGCTCGCGCGCGGTGATGTCGAAGTCAATGCCAGAGACGATACCGGCGCAAGCGCCTTGACCATTGCCGCCCGCTATAACCACCGGGAGATCGTGGAGGCGCTTCTGGGGAGGGGGGCCGATGTCAATGTCCGGACGAAAATCGGCGCGACTCCGCTGCTGTTTGCCTGTATGAAAAGCTATGTGGCGGTCGTCCAGGCGTTGCTTGCCAGGGGCGCCGATGTCAATGCCGCGGCCGAAGACGGCGAAACCCCATTGATGGTGGCCTCCCAGAACAGCAACCGGGAGGTGGTGCAGGTGCTTCTCGACAGCGGGGCCCAGGCTGCCGTGGCCAACAGGGACGGCTACACCGCTCTTATGATCGCCGCCCAGGATGGGCACTTGGAGGTCGTTGAAACGCTCCTGGCCAGAGGGGCCGATGTCGATACAAAAGAAAAGGACGGCATAAGCGCGCTCATGCTTGCCGCCCAGAACGGCCACCGGGACGTCGTGCAGGCGCTTGTCGACAAGGGGGCCGATGTCAACGCCAGGAGAAACGACTACCGGACCGCGTTGATGGCTGCTTCATGGAATGACGACCCCGAGATCGTGAAGGCGCTTGTCGAAAAGGGCGCAGATATAAACGCCAGGGCCAATGACGGGGAGACCGCGCTCATGATCGCCTCGGGTTCGGGCAACCACGACGTCGTGCAGCTGCTGCTCGAAAAGGGGGCGCAGATCAATATCAGGATGAATGAAGGCTTCACGGCGTTGATGGTCGCCTCCATGCTTGGCAACCGGGATGTCGTGCAGGTGCTCCTGGAAAAGGGGGGCGAGGTCGATTCCGGAAAAGATGACGGCCAAACCCCGTTGATGCTTGCCTGCCCGGACGGCCACCGGGAAGTTGTGGACACGCTGATTGCCGCCGGGGCAAACGTCAATGCCAGGGACAAAAACGGCGTAACGGCCCTTATGCTTGCCTCCCGCAACGGCCGCGGGGACGTCGTGCAGGTGCTGCTTGACAAAGGGGCCGAGGTCAATGCCAGGGACAAGGACGGATCGGCAGCCCTGCCGCTTGCCGCCCGCTACGGCCAGCGGCCTGTCGTGCAGTTGCTGCTCGACAGGAAAGCCGATGTAAACGTCAAAGACAACGACGGCGTAACGGCCCTCATGCTGGCCTCCAAGGACGGCTATCGGGAGGTGGTGCAGCTGCTGCTCGCCCGAAAGGCCGATGTGCAGGCCAAAGATAAAAACGGCCTGACCGCCTTGAAGCTTGCCTCCCAGGGCAACCACTACGATGTCTGGAAGCTGCTGGTTAAGGCCGGGGCAAGAAAAATCCGGTGAGTGGGAGAAGAGCGGGTGAATAGGTGAATAGGTGAATCGGTAACCCACTCAAAACTAAAAACTCAAAACTAAGAACTCTTCTGCGGATGCAGCGGCGCGTAGAGGTAGCCCAGACCGCGAACGGTCCTTATTCGGTCGGCCCCGCCGAAATGCGGCCCCAGCTTTCTTCGAAGATTGCTTATGTGCACGTCCGCACTGCGGTCGTATAGCCCGATGGGTCGCCCGAGTGCCCCCAGGGCTATCTCGTCCCGTGACACAACCCGGCCTGGGGCACTCAACAGCAATTCCAGGATTTCGAATTCGCAGGCCGTGAGCTTTATCGGCCTTCCCTGTCGAAACGCCATGCGCACGCTTCGATCGATTTCAATGTCATCAACCGCGCTTTTGGCTGGCAGCGCGGACTTTTGAGCCGGCTCGGGCTCAATTCGTCGAAATATGCCGCGAATGCGCGCCGAGAGCTCGCGCGGGTTAAAGGGCTTGGGCAGATAATCGTCCGCGCCGAGTTCAAGTCCCCTGATGCGCTCCATCTCATCGCCACGTGCGGAGATGATAACCACGGGCACCTTCGATCTCGACCGGAGCAGGCGCAAGACCTTGAAACCGCTGACGTCCGGCATGGTTCGATCCAGCACGACCAGGGCGTATTCGCCTGAAAGAGCATGCGCAAGGCCTTCTTCTCCTTTGTGAACGACAGTGACGCTGAATCCCTGGGTCTGCAGGAACTCCTGCAGCAACCCGCATAACGTAATATCGTCATCAACTATCAGAATACTCTGCATTGCGCACCCTCGGGTAATTCACGTAAGACCCCGGCGGGGCTGACCCCGCCGGGCATCGAGCTGAGCTGATTTCTGCACTGAGAACACAAAAAAAGTTCTGTACGGAGCCTGCCGCCAAAAGTCTTACCTGCTGGTGGCGGGAGGTGGAGGCAACTCGGGTTTTGGGAGTTCCTGTGTAAGGTCCAGCTTCAGGTTCGGAAGGCTGTACCGGTACACAACGGGCCCGGCCATGGCGTAGAGGTGATCGCCACCGGTCCAGAGGCCCTGGGGCGGCCCCGGCATCGGGGGACGATGCGGACATTCCCCCGCATGCGTCTTCCCGGGCGGGTCCTTCATCGGTGGATGAGCGCCGGGCGGCAGGGCAAGGTCAGGCAGCTCCACCGTGTTGAGAAGTTTCATGCTGGAAAGTTCGTACTGAAAAATCTTGCCGGCCGCCATAATATAAAGATTGCGCTGGTCCCCGCAGATGCCGGACATGCCCATCTTGGGGTTGAAGGGCGGCGGCGGGGGTTGCGTTTCGTTTTCTTGAGCGGCGAAAACGACTATGTTTACACAGAAGGCCAACATCAGGGCTATTACAGTCAAAACTTTACCTATGCTCATTACGGATACCTCCTTGTATAGGCGTAATCCTTACCGTTTCAGATCTCGTAGCCGGTCGGATTTTTCGATGCCGGCGGACCGGGTTTGCGCGATTTTTTCATTCACCTCCTTCCGGAAAGTTTGCGCTTCGAAGGTGAAAGGTAATCTAGGCGGCGATTTTGTGGATAATATGGAGAAAATTTGGAATGAATGTGGATGGGATCGCAAATGGTGTGTGGTGCCGGTCTGTACGCGGGCAGGGAAGGGTTTCCCCTCCCCTGCTCAAAAAAAGCACCTGAGAAAATGCTTCTATGCCGTTTTTGCGTTATCTACCAATACATGTTCATAAAGTTCCCGGTTGCCGACGCGGATGCGGAGGAGCCGAGGTTGGCAAACAGGTCTTTGAGGAACGTCTCCAGGTCGGTGCTGACGGAGGACGTGCTGCTCGTGCTGTCCGTGCTGTCCGTGCTGCTCGTGCTGCTCGTGCTGCTCGTGCTGCTCGATGAGCTGTTGGCCGAAGCCCCCTCGATAGCTGAAACCAGGTTGCTGAAATCGGTTTTCAACGTGCTGAGGCTGCTGTCCGCGGAAGAAGTCGAGGAAGCGGAGGAAGTGCCCGAACTGCTTGAGCTTGCCGTCAAATCCGAAATCAGCGCCTCGAGCTTGCTCGAAAAAGTCGAGTAAGATGATGCCGCCGTCGAAGACGTGGATGAGGAAGTGGCGTCGCTTGAAGTCGATTCGGACTTCAGGGCGTCGAACAGGTCATGCATGAGCTTTCCGAGCGCTTGTCCGGGGTCCTGGGTCGAACTGGTGGAGCTGGTGGAGGAGGTGGAATCGGTGGAGGAGGTGGAACTGTCCGAAGTCGAGCTTCCGCTTGCGTCGGGCGGCGGACCGCTTGGCGGAGTGGGCATCGAGAGCCCCATCTGACTCAACGCCTGCATGACGCTCTGCATCAGGGTATCATTTCCTCCCGAGTTTGACTGAGTGCTCGAAACTGAGCTCGTGCTGTTGCTGCTGACTGATTGCTCGAGCAGGGAAAGATAATCGGTGTAGATCGAATCGGTGCTGCTTACTCCTGAAATGGTCATGGCTTGCTCCTTTTACTGTAAGGTCTTGAAAATGTGCGATGCGCCAGGGGGACACATGTTCGTCGAGCTGTATTTTTCTATGTGTCCTTTCAAATCAGTTATTGTTAATCTTACGTAAATTCCGTTGTGTGTCTGTCTTATAAGCAATAATCGGACGGCCCTGAAAATATTCATGTAAAGTTCAGTTAATTGTGATGTAAAGATTTGTAAGCACCATTATATCAGCATGAAAAGCGACGAGTTGTGCCGTTTGGATCAAATGAGGTACATGTGTCATTTGATCTCCAGCTTCATGAAGGTGGGGGTGGAGATTCTTACCTTATGGCTAAAGGCCGCATTTATTCACTGACGATTGAAAAAAGTGCCGGTCAGACCGGCAAATTTTTCCATATCGATGGCCTGAAATTACCTGAGCCTCTGTCACCGTTTCCTTTTTCCAGGCACTGCCGGTATCCGATCTTTAGAAAATTTGCTTGTATTTTTCAGTAAAGCCGTGAGCCTTTTGCTTCCATCATGGGCTCAGGCGCGAGGCTGAAGCGCCGCATTAGTCTCACGGCCCCGCCATGCGAAGAGGGTGTGGGACGCAGTGCTCCATAAGCTCTTTACGTTCCATTTTCTTTTATTGGGATGTCGACTAAAATCCTGTCGTGAACGTCTCAAGACACAACGACAATTTCTTCTTATGGGGGGGACCTACGTGATAAAACGTGGCGCTATAATCGGAATTGGGACCGCTTTACTGGTCATCGGCCTTAGTGGTCTGGCCCTTTTGCAGACCGGGGTGATTTATCCGCCTGAATCCATAGGGCCTGTCAGCCTTACCGAAGTGAAACCCGCCGAGCCTGCGCCGGCAGGCGCTCAAGCGCCCCAGGCCCAGGTACCGGCATCCGCGGACCTCAGGTCTCAAAAAGCGATTCCGGCCCCGCGGCTCGGCGGGAGCGAGCACCGGAATACGGCACAGGACCGGCTCGAGCAGCAGCGGAGCGCCCGGAAGGGATCGGGGATGAGCGATGTGCTCAGGCACACGGCCCGCAAGGCCGACTCCAAGTCCTCCGTGCGCAAAGCGCAGTCTAAAGCCTCCGCCCGCAAGGCTGACTCCAGGTCCTTCGTGCATAAAGCGCAGGCTAAATCCTCCGTGCGCAAGGCCGAGTCGAAATCCCATCTATACAAGGCCAAATCCAAATCCTACGCGCGCAAAGCGCAACCTGCATCCGGCATGAAGCCTGTTGTGATCACCTTCCGGTTCGATCCGGTCCGGGACCGTGAACTCTATGTGGCGCGGGTGCATTCTGGAGACGAAATAAAGATGAACGTGAGGCGGGTCGGGATGGCTGATGGCCGGGTCTACTTAGCGTATACCAGAAACCCCGATTCGAAGGACGGCGCCCTTGTGAAGGTTCGGGCCGAACACTCCATGTACCGTGGCATCGGCTATCACCCCCACGAGCGCGGCTACTATGTAATCGAGATGAAAATTTATCCCGGCAAACGGTGGAACATCAAACCGAGGAGTTTCGTATGACCCGATTCTATATGAGCCTTTTATTTTCGGCTGTTTCCCTGGCGGGACTCGGTCTGACCCTGTATGCAACCCTGGCGAACCGAAAGCGCGCCGAGTCGGAGGGGGCGGTGCTCGGTTTTTCCGAATCCACTGAACAAGACCAGGGGATTCTCGATCTCGATACCGGCCATGAGGGTCTCAAACACAGTGAAAAAGAACCTTTCGACCCTGAAAAGCACAAATCCGAGCCGCTATAACAAGGGCGGGTGAATGTGAGAATGGGTGAGAGGGTTAAGTTTTTTCTATTCACCTACTCACCCATTCACCTGCTCACCTATTCACCTAATTCTTTATTCCTCAATCTCCTCAGCCGATTTCACCTCGATCGTATCGCCTTTTTCGCTTTCGCCTATCGTGCCGGTTACTTCGACCATCTTGCCGGCCATTTTTGACAGGTCTTTGCCCTTCACGATGTAGTCGCCTTCGTCGGCTTCGATCACGAATACCTTGCCGTGCTGCACCACGGTGCCTACGATAGTGTCTTCCTGGGCCGCCGAGAGGGCGCCGGGCGCAAAAGGTGAAAAGACAAGCGCAAAAAAGATCGCTATGAACGTAATAATAGAGCCTTTGACCATAGATCCTCCTTCTACCGGTCGTTGGGACGCCGCTTCCGCGTCCTTTCCGCGTGTCGGTTTTTCGACTCCCTTGATTACCAGAATCGCCGTCCAAAGTACATCAAAAATGCCGGCCCTTCACCGGCCGAATACCAGGTACATTCGGTCCTGAACCATTTTGCGGCCTATGAGAATTATGTTATTGAAGCCTTTGGCGGTTAACATCTATAATCGATTCGCGAGCTTTGCAAAGGGTGTAAAATCTTACAGCCGGGTTTGGGGAGTTCAGGATAAATGGAAAGCAGATTCCACTCGGAGCTTGAACAACTTAAGATGACAATTCTCAAGATGGCTACCTTGACCGAGGGGGCCCTGGAAAAATCTATAAAGGCCCTGGTGGAAAGAAATGACGAGGTGGCCGAAGAGGTGATCAAGGGCGATCAGGAAATCAACCTGCTCGAAGTCGAGGTTGACCGCCATTCGCTGAGGCTTCTGGCTCTGGATCAACCGATGGCGAAGGACCTGCGGTTCATTGTCGGCAGCATGCGAATCGCCGTGGACCTCGAGCGAATAGGGGATCAGGCGGTAAACATAGCCCAGAGGGCCCAGTTCCTGAACAGCCGTCCGCCGCTGCCCCCCAATCACGCTATCGTGGATCTGGCCGACACGGCGCTTGACATGCTGCGCTCGGTCCTGGCTTCTTTTGTGAATCAGAACGCGGAGCTTGCGACCTGCGTCTGCAAGATGGACGACGTCGCCGATGGACTCAATTACCAGATCCTCAGAGACTCGCTCGATTCCATGACCACCGAGGTGCCCACCGTCGAAAGGTCGGTCCAGAACATCATAGCGGCCAGGTGCCTGGAACGCGTCGCGGACCAGGCGACCAACATTGCCGAAAGCGTCATCTTCATGGTCAAAGGAGTTAATATCAAGCACCATTGTCAACAACACTAAATTGTTTCCTTCCCGTTTTTTCTGCCGGACGAAAATTTTGTCCTTTCTTGAATTGGAAACGTGTCTTATCCGGCATTTGCGGAGGAACACCAACCTGGTGGTGAGCGGCGGGTGACCGCTTGAAGGACAATGAGCCCGGCTCACCGATTCGCGTACGCCTTGTGGAGGCTTTATGAAAAAAGCGGTTGTTCTCATGTTTTTTCCCTTGCTTTTGATGGGCCTTGTCTCTGATTGCCTGGCCGATGGGCTCACCCTCAAGGCCTCGGGGCCTGGTAAATGGACCGCGTATGATTCGGATGGCCAAGAGGTCGCCACTGTCGGCAGAGAGGGAAAGGAAGGGGCCGAAGTCAACGAGGGGGGGTACAGCATACTGCCCAAAGGCGGGCAGTACCTGGGGATAGTCAGAAGCGACGGCAACTTACAGGTCGCAGGCCGCCATCCGGTGATCAGCCCCTCTGATGCAAGGCTCTACCTGGATGTAGTGGAGGCGATAAAAACGATCCAATAGGGTGCATGTAGGGTGCATGGCTCTGAAGAAAGGCCGCCGGGTTGCTGCGCTCAGCTCGCAGATCGTGACATTTTCCCATGATGATCCTCATGCGTTCCCCTTTTCATATGACCTGGAAGTGATTTCCTTTGGATCAGGGGTCGGGGCAGGCGCTGCGAACGGCCGTGCAATGCGGGATTAAAAGGGAAAATCATATGGCCCTCTACCTCGTTCAACATGGGAAGAGTCTTCCCAGGGAGCAGGACCCCGAACAGGGTCTTTCCGGGGAAGGCCTGGCGGAGGTAAACCGGATCGCCGGGGTCGCCGCCGGCTATGGCGTGCGGCCCGGGGCAATAAGGCACAGCGGCAGGAAAAGGGCGCTTCAGACGGCGCGGGTTTTTGCCGAAGCGCTTTTGGCGCCAGGCGGCGAAGCGGAGGCGATTTCCGGCATCGGTCCTGTCGATGATGCCGCTGCGGTTGCAAACACGTTGAAAACCGATGATAATCTGATGCTCGTGGGGCATTTGCCCTTCATGGAGCGCCTTACCGGGATTCTTGTCACAGGCTCGGCCGAAAGGCTGGTTTTCAAGTTCCAGAACGGAGGAATCGTCTGCCTGGACAAAAAACCGGATGACCGGTTTTGGTTCATCAAATGGACGCTTATGCCAAAAATCGGTGAATAGTGGAACGGCTGAAAAGGCGGGCAGGCTTTTCCCTGATGACCAGCTCACCTGCCTGTGGCATTATTACCTGCAGTTGGTTTGAGAACGGGGGGTGTTCATGCCGACGGAAAAAATCCGGGAGTCGGTAATTGCGGGGTCCTGGTACACGGCTGACCCCAAATTGCTCAAAAAAGAGCTTGTGATGTATCTCGACCGGGCCAGGCCGCCTCGGCTGGGAGGAGAGCTGACCGGCATTGTCGTTCCTCACGCCGGTTATCTCTATTCGGGAGGCGTAGCGGCCTGGTCCTACAAGCTTCTTTTGGACAACCGGTTCGACCGGGTGTTGATACTTGCGCCCAGCCATCATGCAAGCTTTCCGGCCGCCAGCATCTACAGTCTGGGCGGATACCGCACTCCCCTGGGCGTAGTTGCTCTGGACCGTGAACTGATAGACCAACTCTATAAGCATGAGGGCCTCATAGGCTACGTTCCGAATGCCGATTCCATGGAACACTCCCTTGAAATTCAGCTTCCTTTTCTCCAGACGGTATTGCCCGCCTTTAGTCTTACACCTGTCATAATGGGGAACCAGGGCTACGATTTTTGCCTCAAACTGGCGCAGGCAATCGCCGAGGCCTGCAGCCGGAAGAGGGTGCTGATAGTGGCGAGCAGCGACCTGTCGCATTATCATCCATACGAGGATGCAAAACTGCTGGACAAGGTATGTCTGGACAGGCTCGACGCCCTGGACCCTGAGGGGCTCTCGGCGGAAGTCGAACACGGGAGGACCCAGGCTTGCGGGGCTGGGCCGTTGATTACCGTCATGCTGGCAGCCCGGCTGCTCGGAGCAAACCGCGGCATGGTGCTCAAGTACGCCAATTCGGGCGATGTGAGCGGCGACATGTCCGGGGTCGTCGGGTATGCGGCTGCCGCCATTTACCGGAGCGCTGAAGATGGAGAAGCCGCAAAGCGCTAAGCCCAACATGGGGACGGACCTGGGATTGAGCGCGGAAGAAAAGGAGCAGTTGCGCGAATTGGCCTTTCAGGCGATCCGCTGCCGCTGTCTCGGGCTGGCCATGCCGGACGTCGAGGTCGAATCTGCCAGGCTCAAAGAACCGGGGGCCGCGTTCGTCTGCATTCATAAAGGGCCGGAGCTTCGGGGGTGCATCGGAATGATCGAAGCCCGCGCCCCTCTGTGTGATACCGTCAAGAGAATGGCGGTGGAAGCCGCTTTCGGAGATCTTCGATTTTGCTCCATCACCTCCGGCGACCTTGAAGGCATCGATATCGAGATTTCGGTCCTCACCCCGATGCGGCGCATCGGCGATCCTTCTGAAATTGAGATCGGAAAGCACGGGCTGCTCATTCGCAAAGGCTTTCACACCGGCATTCTTCTCCCGCAGGTCGCCCTCGAACACAACTGGGACAGGGAAGAGTTTCTCAAATGGACCTGCCGCAAGGCCGGGCTTCCCGACAGGGCCTGGAAAAGCGGGGAAACCGAGATCTATGTGTTTTCGGCCGATGTATTCTAAGGCGGAAAACGCTGAGTAGAACAAAACGCCGTTGTCCGTTCGCTCTTTCTGTGTTCACTAACGTGACAGTTAGCCGCTCACTGTTCACCATCAACTGTTAACTGGTTTTAAAATGGCCGGGATAATCGATATCAACGAGGGCAGACGGCGCGTTGCCGCAAAGAAAGGGTTCGCTCCCTGGTCGCGACGTTTCAGCATTTCGTTCAACGAGAATACGTCCATCCGCCGGCTGGACAATTCGGTAATCGGATACCTGGTGCGGGGAGGCGAGGATTCGGCCATGGCGCTCTACGAGCTGATCATGGCGACAAAGGGGCTCGGCCCAGGAATGCGCTTCGACTATCTGGACAGCGAGTCCAAAATGTATGTGACCGATATCACGCTTTTCCTGCTCGACCTCATACGGTTCGAGGCGATGTACCGGCTGGGCTGGCTCGACGAGTACGCCTTCCTGAGTGTTCCGCTGGTCGACCTGATCGCAAATTTCAAAGACCAGTTTTCCGCTCTCAGAAATAGTGCGCCCGTACTTTCCCAATCCCACCCGCTCTTCAGGCAGTATCTCGCTGAATATGAGGGCGACCGCAATGTATTCCTTCGAAAGCTCATTCCCGAAGCAATAAAGACTTTCTGCGATAACGCCCTGCAGTTGGAATGACGCCGCCGAAGCCCCGCGTTACTTATCACGTTCGGCAATACAGGCCACCGACCGATGCCCAAAGAGCGTTTTCATCTTTATGTAGCCGATGAATTTTTGAACAATTGCGGGACCAGCCTTTTGCCCGCAACCGTTCCCGACCGCCTGTCGTTTTTTATCGGGGCCGTTTCACCGGACATATTCTTCTACGACTTTCCTTCATTTTCGTTATCGCCCCTGGGCGATGCGCTCCATGACCTCATGGGCCAGGAAAGATTATCGATAGTCGGTGACTGGATCGATAGCAGACGCAGATACGCGGTGGCGCCGGGAAAAGGCCGCCCCGCTTTGCCTGAATCCGCTTCGGCCTGGGCGCTTGGCCTCACGTGCCACTTCCTGACCGATGCGGCCTGGCATCCCGCGATAGAGCAACTTAGCACCTCCACGGATTACTGCGCGGCAAAGAGGCTTTCTTCGCTCGAATGCCACAGGCTGATTGAATCGGAGCTCGAAGCTCTCCGGCTGGCTGGATCATGGGCGCGGGAAAGATATACCGGGCTTTTGAAGGACCTCGGGAGGAGGGAGCGGCTTTTTGAAATCGCATCCCTTTACCGTGAATTACTCGAGTTCGCCGGCCTGGGGCCGGTCCCGGCAGATAAAAAGATCGTAAATTGCTTTTTGAGCCAGAATTTTTTTCTGAGGCTGTTTGCAAACGCCACGCTCGGCAGCATAAGGGACCGCATGCTCGATCTACCGCTCATGCGCTATGTCGGCTCGCTCGTCACACCGTCCCGGCCGATCCTTCCGCCTCTTTTTTCGATCTCCCTCCCTCCGGATCGAAATCCGTTCAGCGACCTATTCATGGAACTGGCACTCACGCTTTTGAAGGTGCAACTGCCCGCGCTTGCAAAACGGCTTTTATGATGCCTTCACTGTCGATCCCCTCGGACCTGTAAAGTTCTTCGGGCTTTCCGGAGGACCCGTACTTTTTTACGCCGAGCCTGACGAGCCTGCACGGGAGTGAATTTTCAGCGATAACGGCCGCGACCAGCGATCCGAGACCGGTGTCTATATGATGGTCCTCGGCAGTCACGATCAGCCCCGTTTTCGCGGCCTCGGCAATCGCCTCGACGTCGAGCGGCTTGATCGATGCGAAATTGAGGGCCGCGGCGCTTATCCCGTGTTTTTCACTCAGTTCTTCGGCGGCCTTCACCGCTTCGTGGGCCATGGGGCCGAAGGCGAAAATAGCCCCTTGGTTGCCGTGACGAAGCCAGTCGGCCCTGGCGGGGCAAAACCGGTAATCGCCGGCGAATGCGGGCCGGCCCGATTCGTCCATAATCGGGGGGAGCTTCGATCTGCCCATGCCGACGAAGAAATTGCCGGGGACTTCGGCCACGTACCTGATAATCCTGTCGGTCTGGTTCGGATCGGCTGGAATGAACACGGAGAAGTGGAACAGGTTCTGAAGCAGCCCGATATAGTCGATGCACTGATGGGTCTGGCCGTCTTCTCCGACGTCGAGCCCAAGGTGCGTGCAGACGAGCTTGAGGCTTGTATTGTTGATGTCGTTCAACCTCATCTGGCTGAAAACTTCCGTGACCCCGAACATGCCGAATGTGCTGAAAAAGGTTGCAAAGCCTTCCCGGCTGATCGCGCCCGAAGCGGTTGCCGCGTGATGCTCCTGAATGCCGGATTCAAAGTAGGCGTTTGCCGAAACCTTGTGGAACCCGCCCATTTTCACCGAACCTTCCAGGTCGCAGCTAAACCCGATGACCCTGGGGATCGTGCCGCCGTTGTTGAGCGTGGCCAGGTCCTCCAGGGCAGCCCCGTAAGCCGACCTGTTGTCGGTTACGGTCCCAAGGCCATAGGTCCTGGGACCGCCGGTTTCGATCTCGGGATAGATGCTGGGCATGGAGAAATGTTTCTGAAAGACGCTACATGCGCGCCTCTTTTGCTTCAGCTCAGGTATGGGGTTTTCGATCCCGAGTTCCTCGAAGGCTTTTGCGGCTTCCTCTTCGTTGAGCGTGCTGCCGTGGTATTTCGCCTTGTTTTCCATAAACGAGACGCCCTTGCCCATGGCTGTGCGGGCGATGAGCGCCGTGGGAAAGCGCGGGTCTCCCGCCTCGTAGCGGTAGACGCTTCGAAGCGCCTGGAAGACCTCCTCGAAGTCATGGCCGTCCTTGATGTAGACCACGTTCCAGTGAGCAGCGGCATAGTCGGCCGCGACGTCCTGGGGCATAACCGTGTTCGTGCTTCCGCAGATCTGGAGGTAGTTGCGGTCGATGAGGCATGCCATGTTGTTCAGGCCGTATTTGGACGCGAACCGGCGCGCCTCGGAGATCTGGCCTTTTTGCTGTTCGCCGTCCCCCATGAGCACGAACACCCTGTTCTTCTTTGCGTGGAGTTTTAGCCCAAGGGCCATTCCGGACCCGACGGAAAGACCCTGTCCCAGGACCCCGCTGTTCCACTCAACCCCCGGAACACATGATTCGATGTGCCCGCAGAAAGCCGACCCGGTGCGCCTGTACTCCAGGCAGAGATTGTCTTCGTTCAGATAGCCGAACTCGCACAGCACGCTGTAGACACCAGGGCTGATATGGCCCATGCTGACGACCAGCCGGTCACGGTCCTGCCCGCACGGGTCGCGGGGATCGTGGGACATCGTGCCGTAGAGCATTAGAAGAAGGTGAAGCGAGGACATGGAACCGCCGGGATGACCGCTACCGGCAAGAGTGGTGCTCACGATGATACGGCGCATGCACCGAAGCCACATCTGTTCTAAGGCCCTTTTTTGTTCTTCGTCAAGCGAAGCCTGGTCCAGCGAAATTCTAAGCATTCCATCCTCCGGAATCGGTGAAATGGGCAGGGGGTTATTTTCTTCCCTTTTGCAAGGGGCTTGTTTCTCAGTTTTTTCCAAGAGGGGCGAAGCAGCTTTTCCCTTTACCCGCCGGCCTGTTCACCCAACTTTTTGAGTACGGTTTCCGTGAATTCCCCGAACGCCTTTGTAAATGGCCTGTTCCCGTTTTCTCCAATTACGGGGTTTCCACTGTCTCCCCGTTCGACTACTTCCGGGTCGAAGGGCAGGGCGCCGAGAAATTCCACTTTCATCGCATCCGATGTCCTGCGGCCCCCGCCGGCCAGGAAAATAGGTATAAACTGGTTGCAATGCGGGCAGAAAAGACCGGACATGTTCTCGACGAGCCCCAGGATCCGGAGGTCCACCTTGCGGCAAAAGTTTATCGATTTTCTCACGTCGGCAAGCGCCAATTCCTGCGGGGTGGTAACGATCAGTGCCCTGGCGTCGGGGACCAGCTTTGCGATAGTCTGGGCCTCGTCCCCCGTGCCGGGCGGAGAATCGATTATCAGAAAATCGAGGTCATCCCACTTGCAGTCGGCCAGAAACTGCTTTATCACCCCGTTTTTCAGAGGGCCTCGCCATATTATTGCAGAATCGGTGTCTTCGATCAAAGATTCGATTGAGACGATTTTTAGGTTCGGCCTATATGCATGCGGTATAATTTCACGCTCCGGGGTGATCTCCAAAGACCCGCTGAGTCCAAACATCCTGGGTATGGAAGGCCCGTGCAAATCTATGTCCAAAAGGCCCACCTGAAATCCCTTTTGCGCCAGCCCCATGGCCAGGTAGCAGGAAATGCTGCTTTTGCCCACTCCACCCTTGCCGCTCATTACAATGACTTTATTTTTGATGCGCGCGAGTTTGCAGCCTATGAGTTCCTCTCTGGATTTTTTCTGCGCCCCGCTCTGGCAGGTCGCGCAGGATTTCTGTTCGCAGTTCATCTGAAATCGCTCCTGTTTATATTTATTCGATCTATAGTATCGAAGGCCGTCACCTTAAAAGTTATCTTTCATGAAGTCAACTCCGTGGTGCGGGTACCGGAAAATCGGCCGGGCCTCGACGATTAATTGTAAACCGCCATACGTACCCGGAAAAAGAGTCAAATAAAGAAAACGGCGTTTTTTTGCAACTGCTTCGGAAATGCCCGATTGGACACAGGCGGTTTATCGATTTCGGGGTCTGTGTATCGAACCGTTGGAAACGGTGGTTTAACGCCTGCCATGCCAAAAGAACAGCACTTGCGCCATAATGGCACGAGTAGTGGATCTTTTGGGATTTCCCTTTTGGTTTTGATGACTTGCAACGACGATCCTGATACATTCGTTTACTTTTTCCGTAGAAGTTGCTAACATCCGCGCATCGTCAAGCCGTGCAAAAGGGCGGATTGCGCCGCCTGGTCCCATATGGGGCGGTCGCGGACCGCAAGCGGGCCATTTAGCTCGATTCTTGCCCAAGGCGTTGCGAAACCTTGGTCTGGTAAATAGATATGAGCAGGGCAGGGGATGCCGCGGACCGGTGAGCGGGAAAAGCAGTGATCGGCGCTGTCGGTTTTTTCGAAGATACCAGGCCTAAACCCGTTTTTCAGGATACTCATGGAAGAACAGATCTCTCTTTTGGACGCGTTTCAGCTGGAATTCAACCTCCTGGACGAGCAGAAACAGCAGTTGCAGCATTTTTTTTTCGTCGAATGCCTTCCATTGCTGGATGCTTTCGAAAACATCGCAATCACGGATGAAAACCGCATTCTTCGTGTTTTGTCCAGGCATCTTGGCATTCCAATGCTCGAGCGTGAAGACTACCCGGAAAAACCCGTGCTTCTGGAGGGGGTTTCGATGTTTTTCCTCCGCAAGCACGCCGTCTTGCCCATTCAGGTGGAAAGCGGCCGGGTGCGGGTCGTTGTCAACAATCCTCTGGAGCTGCCGATCATCAATATCGTGTCGGGCTATTTTTCGGGAATGGAACTCGGCCTTTGCATAGGGCAGCGCGAGGAGATCCGGACGGCCATCGACCGGCTCTACGGCACGGCGGCCCGGGAGGCCGAGGCCGAATCCAGGGACGGGATCTCTATCGGCTCCGACGGCTACGAAGAAGACCTGGAACACCTGAAGGGGTTGGCCCAGGAGGCGCCGATTGTCCGGTTGGTAAACGTGCTTATCTCGCGGGCGCTCGATATGCGCGCCTCGGACATCCATTTCGAGCCTTTCGAGCGTTCCTTTCACGTCCGGTGCCGGGTCGACGGCGTCCTTTTCGATCTCGACCAGCCTCAGAAGACGATGCAATCGGCCATTGTGAGCAGGCTCAAACTGATGGCCAACCTCAATATAGCCGAACGGCGCCTGCCCCAGGACGGCAAGATCAAGATACGGTTCGGAAACCGCGAAGTCGATATTCGTGTCTCGTGCGTACCGACCATCTACGGGGAGAGTGTAGTCCTGAGACTGCTTGCGCAGGAAAGCGTCGACTATGATCTTGCAAACCTGGGCATGGACAGCGGAGACCTGGAATATATCCAAAATCTGATCGAGCGCCCGTACGGGATGATCCTCGTAACCGGGCCGACCGGGTCGGGCAAGACGACGACGCTGTATTGCGTTCTGAAAAAGCTCAATACCAGCACGCGCAAGATCATCACGGTCGAAGACCCGGTCGAATACCAGATAAACGGAATAAACCAGGTCCAGGTAAAACCCCTGATAAACCTGACCTTTGCAAATGCCCTGCGCTCCCTGGTGCGGCAGGACCCCGACGTGTTGCTCATAGGTGAAATCCGCGACATGGAAACTGCGGATATAGCCATCGAATCGGCCCTGACCGGCCACCTTGTCCTGTCGACCCTGCACACCAACGACGCCCCGGGGGCGATCACGCGCCTTCGCGACATAGGCATCGAATCCTTTCTCATGGCGGATTCGCTGCTTGCCGTGCTGGCCCAGCGCCTGATCCGCGTGCTCTGCCCTCACTGCAAGACGGAGTATACGGCGCGCGAGGGCGACAGGGAACGAATGAGCCAAATACTTCCGAACCTGCCCGGCTCCCTTTCCCTTTATCAAAACAAGGGCTGTGACAGGTGCGGATATACCGGATATCGGGGCAGGCAGGCTATTTTCGAGATCCTCCCGATAAATGAGGACATAAAATCGGCAATCGTAGCCGGCAAAGATGCCGGGAGCATTGCTCAGAGGGCGTTCGAACGCGGCTATCGACCTCTTGTCTACAACGGGTTCCAAAAGGTGGTCGAAGGGATAACGACGCTTTCCGAGGTGCTCAGGGTCACGAGCCTGGGGCAGTGATTAGTGAATAGAGGGTTGCTCACCGTCACGGAGTCTTTTGCCTTGTTCAACGATTAGTGGATAGTGAATAGAGGGTCGCTCACCCAGTCACCAGTCACTATTCACCAGTCACGGAGTCTTTATGAGTTTTTTCCAATACCAGGCGCGGGATGTAAGCGGAGAGATACACCGTGGAGTGATGGAAGCGGTCTCTGAGACCGACGCCGCAAGGAAGCTCAAATCCGGCAGGCTTTATCCGGTGAGAATCAAGGCCGTAAAAAGCCAAAAAAGGCGACGGGTCCCCGAGGAGCATGTCATCCGGTTTTTTTTCGATCTCTCCGACCTTCTGCAGGCAGGCCTGCCGGTCGACCGCGCCCTTGGCCTCATTTCCGGCAATCAGACAAACAAGCGGTTTCAGCGAATGGTGCATGACCTGCGTGAAAGCGTTCAGGGCGGAAACGATTTATCCGGCGCGCTCAGCCAGCACCGGGACGTTTTCGGCACACTTTCGGGCCACATAATCAGGGCCGGGGAAGCAAGCGGCACTCTGGGGCCGATTCTCAAGCGGCTGGCGCAATACATGGAGCAGCGGCGCTCATTTCGGCAGGCCATGATCTCATCGATGATCTACCCCGTTATCCTGCTGTCTACCTCTTTGGTGTCAATGGTGGTCCTGCTGGTCTATGTCATTCCCAAATTCGCGCAGATCTTTCACGACCTGAACCAGAAGGTCCCTCTGCTCACCCAGATCATGGTCAACGTTGGCGCGTGGCTGAAAGACTACGGATGGACCGTGCCGATTCTCGTTGCAGTCGGCTTCTGGGGCGGCAAATACCTCCTGCTTCAGCCGAAGGTGAGAAGAGGCCTGGACAGGTTTTTGTTCTGGTT
The DNA here is from genome assembly GCA_050008735.1 of Syntrophobacteraceae bacterium. GTDB lineage: Bacteria > Desulfobacterota > Syntrophobacteria > Syntrophobacterales > Syntrophobacteraceae > SbD1. The sequence continues at coordinate 23,262 of JBEKMB010000004.1, read as the reverse complement.
CCCATTTTCGCGCTACTTGATCCTGCACAGCGAATTGACCCGATTTTGCCGAACGCTTGGGACCATGCTCGAGTCCGGGGTCCCCCTTCTGCGGGCGCTCAGCCTCGGTCAGGAACTGATATTGAATTCGGTTCTCAGGGAGTCCGTAGAGCCGCTGCACCAGGAGATCAAAACCGGCAGGTCGATGAGCAATTTTTTTCGAAATAATTCGATTTTTCCTCCGCGGATAGGAACAATGCTGCGCATATCCGAGGAGCAGGGCAACATGGCGGCCGGCCTGCTCTCTCTTTCGGAATACTTCGAAAAAGAGCTTCAAAGGACTCTCCAGAGGATAATGGCGCTCATGGAGCCGCTCGTCATCCTATTCACCGGCGGTCTGATCGGTCTGATGGTCATCAGCATGTTTTCGGCCATATTTGGAATCAACGACATCAAGTTCTAGCCGCGGGCGGCGAACGGTAAACGGCCCATGCTAGATGTCGGACGGCGGAATACCATATGAGGGAAGACGGAATTTTTAAGGCACATGAAGACTTTTCGGTCCTCGAGCGGGATCGACCGCCTGTTCGGCGTGCGAGGCTCTGCCCGCGCGGCGGTTTTACCATGATCGAGATGATCGTCGTGCTTGTGGTCATCTCACTGACCATGGCCGTGGTTGTGCCCAGGGTCGGTTCCAATTGGAAACAGGTTGAAGACAACGATTTTCTCCGTGAATTCACGGAAACGATAAAACGGAGTCGTCTTTGGGCCATGAATTCCGGCCATCCGGTCGAGTTCAGGCTCAATGGGGTTGCACGGGTTTACGGCTTTGAAAATCCACCCATAAAACCGATACCCCTGAACGTCGAGGTTTTTTCGGAACATCTGCAGCAGGACCGGAAATCCGGCGATTTTCTTATCATTTTTCACCCGGATGGGAGCCTCATCGGAAACGATGTTGAAGTTAATTTCGATCACCAGCGCAAGTACCACGTTTTTATTCATCCTCTGTTTGGGACTGTGAGCCTGGCCAGGAGGGAGTGACCCCCAAGGGCATGGATGATCGTTTTAGGGTAAAGGGGCGGATCCGCCGCGGGAAGCCGTTTTGCCGGATCGGCGGCAGGAATGTATGCAGGGCGGGATAAAACACATGCTCAGCCACCCATGTCATCGGAGTATCCGCTGATGGCGGCGCCTCTTCGAGTTTACGTATCCGCGTGCCCGCGTGTCGGGCAATGCCGGCGGGGATTTACGCTCCTGGAGATGCTGGTCGGCCTGGCGCTCGCCACTTTGATGATCGGCGCCATGCTGGGTCTGATATCCGAGTCCCTGCGCTACAAGGTCAATTTGAAAGATAAGGCGCAGACTCGACCCATATTGGAATCCGCCGCGCAGATCATCCTTGCCGACCCCGTGAAGGCGATGCAGGGGTTTATACGTCTGGACGAGTTCGATGGGTCTCCGATGGTGGGCGTCAACCTGTTACCGGTCCAGCTTGGAGACACGGGGCTGGGCGAGAAATCAGGCCAGTTATACCGCGTGATGCTGAGCTACAAATCGGGAATTCTGGAGTTCAGCATCATTGTGCCCAGCGATGAGCAAAAAAGCGGCGGGCTGTGAGAAGCTTAGCTGAAATGGGCGCGGGGAAAAGATAGACACGGAGACACGGAGAAAAAGCAAAAGCTGGGAAAAGACAGACGCGGGACACGGAGACACGGTGATTTTGAGACGCTTTGACAAGACAGGTTTTACGCTGATCGAGCTGATCATAGCTTCGGCTATTTCGGCTGTCGTAATCGGCATTCTGTCGGCATGCTTTGCTTTTGCCCTGCGGGTATGGGTGAGCGTTCAGAATGAAAAACCGGACCCGTCTTTTCAACTGGCCGATCTGCTCCAACGCCAACTGGCCGAATGCGATCCGAGCCCGGTCAAGTTCACTGAGAGTGTACATCCCGTGTTTACCGGACAACCCAACTCGATCGCTTTCGTGACCGCTCATTCCGTCAAGGCGATCTCACAGGGCGTGCCGGTAGTCGCCCGTTACGTCTATGATGCGAAAGCCGGGGTGCTGTATTATTCCGAACTCATAATGGACCCGTATCATTCGAAGACTATCGAAGAGTTCCTTGCAAACAACTCTTCCGGGGCGAAAGAGTCCAAAGTCCGCTCCTACGGCGTTGATTTTCGTGAGTTCACCCTCGGCTATGCAGGCAAGGATTCGAAGCAGTTCGTGGAAACATGGGAAGCCGGTAACGATGTGCCGGTACAAGTACTGGTGAAGTGGAAGGGGCAGGATGCGGCAGGCCATGCCAGAAGATTTGAGGTGAATGCCCCGTTTACCATAGAGGTTCAAAAGGCGCAGGTCCAGGGGGGAGTCGCTGGCGGCCAATGATTAAGACGGCGTTTCGCAGATTCGCCCGGCTCGGCCTCCGGCCGGGCTGGCCCCGCACAACGGCGGCAAACGACAGGGGAGTGGTCCTTATCGCCGTTTTATGGATTTGTGCCCTTATCATGTGGTTTGCTTTCCAGATAAGTGCTCAAACGCGCCTCCAGGGAGAGGACGAGGTTCATGCTATACGAAAATCCCAGGCCCTGCACCTTGCCATTGGAGGGTGTTATGAAGCCCTGGCGCGAATAAAACTGACCCCTGCGCTGCAATCTTTCGACAAACCCTCCGGCTCGAACTGGCAGCCCGATGGGCGGCCTCGCATAGTCGAGTATCGGACCGGGGCCGCCGTGGTGATTATCGAGCCCGATGACGCCAAGGTTAACGTCAATGCGGTGCAGGAAGTGCAGCTCAGGAAGGCGCTTCAAAGGGCCGGGGCCGACGAAGCGGCATCGGAGCAGCTGGCGGACCGTATTCTCGATTTCATCGATCCCGATAGTACCGCCCGGCCCCAGGGGATGGAAAAAGACGGCTATATTCGAGCGGGCCTGAACTACGTCCCGTTCGACGGCAAGCTCGCCAGCCTGGACCAGTTGCTGCTGGTTCCCGGGGTCAGCCATCAGCTTTTTTACGGCTACGAACGTGGAACGGCTGAAAGGATGGGTGATTTTCCGGAAAATTTTAAAGACGTTGTAATTCCGGGAAAAAATTCTCTTTTCAGTCTGTTGACGATATATGGTAACAATACGAATATGCCTCAAGAATTCGACGAAGAACAGGAGCCTTCGGCCCTTAAAGCCTTCACCTGGAGAACCGGAGGCATTTATCGTATTCTTTCTTTTGGACAAACCTTTAGCGGCCCGCCTAGCGTGGGTATCTGGCTTGAGGTGCGACTTACGACCGAGAGCGGCAAGCCGTACAAGATATTGAGCAGGAAGGTCATGTAGAATGGCTTGGGGCCGTGGGTCCCCGACCCGTGGCATTCGACCCGCAAACCGTGACCTGAAAAAGGAAAGGCAATGCTCAAAGGCATAATCAAATATAGGCCGTCCCACCTGTATGCCGTCTACATCGAACCCCACAGGATCGAGATGCTTCAGGCGAACAGGCGTTGGAGAAAGTGGGAAATCGGGCCGGCCGAACAGTTTAATGTCCCGTCGGGCGAATCGGTTTTCGATCATCTCCAGCACTTGAATCTCAAGCCCAGGGGAAGGAAGGGAAGCGCTCTGCTGGCGATTGTGTCGAGCGTTTTCTATTCCGTTCACAGGGAACATTACCCCCTGTCGATAAAGGACCACCTCGACGAGGCTATCAACTTCGACTGGCAGGAAAACATCTTTTACGAAAATGATGCCACCCTGCATTTTTTCGGAACGCCGGTTGCCTTGCAACATCAGATCTCCGTCCCTATTTTCTCCATTCAAACGGAGATCTACGACAAGCTCAATCAGGCGGTGAACGGGCCGCTATTTCACACATTTGCAGTCGTGCCGAGTGGGCTCTCGTTTGCCGCTTTCCTGCATGGGGCCAAAGAGGGCGGAGAACAGACCGAAATGCTGGCCCGAAGTCTGGACGAAGATACTCTTGAAGTACACCGCTTTTACCGGGGGGCCTTTTTGGACTCGACGGTTGCAGGCAAATCTTCCCAGGCCCTGCAGCTGTTTTGCGAAAATCTCAAATGCCTTGGCGACGAGACATGCGAACCGCACATTCATCTTGTCTGCGCGCCCGAAGAGTGTCGTGCCCTCAAAAACCCCGTCGCCTCATGGGAGCAGCACGGGTTTCCGATAAAGGTGCAGGAGATTTCCGGGTCTTTCGTCGAAAATTGGCTCCACCGCCTGCTCAAAAAGGACGCTATTCACACTTTTGACGCCGAAATCCTGTTAAAGCCGTGGGATGTTCCGCGCATTGCCTTCCCCCTGGCGGCTCTGGTGCTTATTTTCGCCCTCTACGGTTTCTATCAGGCGCATTCGGCCGAGAACATGGCTCAGGCGAGCAAGCGCCTCAAAGTGCAGATAAGTCAGCTCGAGACACAGTGGAAACCGATAGAAGAACTCCAGACGCGTATCACGAAATTTCGGGAAGACCAGAAAACATTATCTGAGTTCAACCACGAAGACTATCGGCTCATGGAGCTTATGAGTTTTCTGACTCGGCTGACACCCGAGGATACCTGGCTCAATTACCTCTCGCTCCGCAAGGGGCAGCTGATTTTGAGGGGCGAGAGCAAATCGGCGCTCAAGTACCTGGCGGAGCTGTCGAAAATCGAGGGGCTTACCGACGTTAAATTCGCTTCACCCGTGACTCGAGACCCCGGCACGGACCAGGAAAGATTTAACGTCCAGCTTCAGCTGGATATCGACAAACTGAAGAAGGGCTTCGAAGGGTTGCCGACCGAAACGTCCGGCCCGGCTGTCGGCCCTGGACCCGAAGCTCAGGCGCCCGACGAGGTGAAAAGCGGGGAGGAGGCCGAGGAGGAGCCCGAACAGGTCGAGGAACAGCCAGATGAGGCTGCTGATGATGCGGCCCAGCAGGAGGACTCCAATGACGATGGGGAGAATGCCTCCGGGGAGAACTCGCAATGAAGATCAAGGTCCCGGAAATAAGATTCGGGGACATCAAAAAACAGAAGAGGTCTATAGCGGCCCTGGTCGTGGTGGTGTTGGCCCTTGTCGTGGCGGACCTCGTCTGGGTTGCCCCCATAGTTGATCAGAAAGATGCGCTTGAATCGAAAATAAAACAGCAGCAGGAGATTATTTCCAAATACGAGCAGAAGCTCAAGCAGGGTAAAAGCATCCAGGAGGACCTCGCCAGGCAGGAGGGCGAGGTCAAGGACATGCAAAAGAAGCTGTTCCAGGGCACCGACCCGTATCAGCTTGCTGCTTCCCTCGGGGACCTGCTTTCATCGAAGGGCTCAGCCGATGGCCGGAAGCTGGAAATCAAGACATATCAGGTGCTTGCCAGCAAGGAATATGGCCTTTATCAGGAAGTGCATCTCAGATTCAATCTTATGACCAGCATCGATGGGCTGCACTATTTTCTTTCAAGGGTCAGGAATTCTCAATTCGCCATATTGGTGCAGGAGATCAATATACAAAAGATACAAAGAAACAAGGGCCCCGACCTTGTTGTAAACGTAATTCTTACTGCGCTCATGGAAAAAGGCGAAAAATCGTAAACGGGGAATTCCATGGCTTCGTCGTTGTATTAACGGGGGGAAAAAGCCCGTCTGATCATATGGCCCGTGAGACTTGTCCGCCCGCGCTTTTATATGCCGGATAATTGTGATATATAGTGGGGCGGATACAAAAAACGCCGTGTCTATGCGCTGCCGGCGGTTCTGCTGTCTGGAGGGGATTATCAAATGAGGGCATACCGGTCTATCCTTTTGATAATACTGGCAATCGCTTTTTTATCATGCCAGACTGCGCCACAAAGCCCGATCAACCAGGGGACCCAGGAAAGGGCCGCCGGAACGGCGCCCCGGCCGCACGAGGGCTTCTATTCCTCCTCACCCGGCGCCGATAACGCTCCATCCGAAGCGGCCGCCCCGCCGGATAAATTCGCGCAGGACAAGGCGGGGGCAAGCAAATCGGTTTCGATAGGGGCCTCAGCCACGCCGCCCAAGAAAGTGCCCCCGATCAAAGCCGTAACATCACCCGTCGAGACGGGGCTCGTAAGCCCGGCGAACCAGCAGGTCCCCGCCGGAGCGCCTTTGGCGCCGTCCAAGGAAAAGCAGCGGATAGTCCTCAATTTCGAAAAAGCTGATGTCGCCGAGGTCACCAACCAGATATTCAGCGATCAGTTAAAGATCAATTACGTGATGGACCAGGCGCTTCAAGGCCGGATCAGCATGTATATCGAGGGCGATTTCGATAACGATGAACTCCTCCAGATGGTGACAAAGGCCTATGAGGCAAACGGGGTCAGCATCATCCCGAAGAAGGGGTTCTATTTCATTCAGGCTTCCCAGAAGACGGGCATGAGCGGGCTTCCGGTCGCCAATGAATCTTTGCTGGGGCTCGACAAGCCGTCAAGGCCTCTCATAGTTATCTACAGGCTGCGGTTCATCGATACCAAGCAGGCGACCAACCTGATCACGCCCTTTCTGACCCCGGGCAGGAAGGTCATTGCCGAGTCGTTTACAAACACCCTCGTTTTTGTCGAGGAGACCGACAACGCCCGATCCCTGGTAAATCTTTTGAAGACGATCGACATAAATATTCTCAAGGAAATCAGCATGGAGATCGTCCCCATCTATACGATAGCCCCCCAGGACGCCATTCAGGGAATGGAGTCGCTGATGAACAAGCTCGGGGGATTCAAGGAAAGCGCCATTAAGAACAGCCTGGCGTTTATGCCTTTGAACAATTTCGGGGGCGTGCTCGTCCTGGCCCAGAACCCCGAACTGATAAAATCGGCCAAGCAATGGATCCAGGCCCTGGACGTGCGGGGAGTGGGCAACCAGGAAGACGTTTACGTCTATTTCACCCAGAACGGCCTGGCGCGTGACATCGCCCAGATTGTGGGGCAGGTGTTCGGGATTACGACCGGGACCGGCGGCATGGGACAGCAGATTGTGCCGTCCGGGCGCCCCCAGAGCCGCAGCGGCATGGGCGGCACCGGTTTTGGCGGCGGCACCACCCTGGGTGGCTCGAGCGGCTTCGGCGGCGGCTCGTCCACCGGAGGCGGCCTGTTCGGCGGCGGCGGGACTTCCACGGGCGCCGGGACAGGCACGAGCGGGGGGGCTGTGTCCGGAAGCTCATATGGGGGCGCCGCTTCACGTACGGGCACAGGCGCCGGCGGGGGCGCTGTCGGCGGGGGCACGGCCGGCGCAGTGGTCGGTACGGCAAAGCCCGGTGGCGTTTTCAGCGGTGAAGTGATGATAATCGCCGATGAGGTCAATAACGCGATAGTTGTTCGGGCAAACGCCGTGGATTACGGAAAGATAAAGAAGACGATCGAAACCCTCGATATCCTGCCGAGGGCCGTGCTGATAGAGGTAATGGTTGCTGAGGTGGAGTTGAACAAGGACTTCAGTTTCGGGCTGCAGTACTATTTCCAGACCCATCCCAATACCGGTGCCGGATACAGCCTCTCTTTCGGGGGGCTGTCCAACGCCGCTGCCACTACAACCTCATCGACCACATCCACCGGAACTGTCGGCGGCACAATCGGCAACGTCATCAGCCAATCTATCGGAGCGGCTGCACCAGGGATCGGCGCCGGATGGGTCGCGAATGCACAGAACATCGCGGTGCTTCTGAGCGCTCTGTCCACCAAGACCAACATCAATGTGCTTTCCACTCCTACGCTTCTGGCCACCGATAACAAGGAGGCAACCATCACGGTCGGCGGCAGGCAGCCGGTTCCGACCGGTTCATATTCCACAGCCGAGACCGGGACCCTGACGAACTCCGTTTTTAGCACAATAGAGTATGCGGAAACCGGCGTCATTTTGAACGTAACCCCGCATATAAACGCGGGGGGCCTTGTCCGCATCGAGCTGGAGCAGACGATCCGGCGGGTGGGTGCCAGCACGACGGTCGGCGCCGGCAACACCGCGCCAACTTTTTCCGAAAGGAACCTGAAGACCACTCTGTTAGCCCAGAGCGGCTCCACGGTGGTAATCGGCGGAATAATCGACTCGGCACAACAATCCACTAAAGGCGGAATTCCCTACCTCGAGAACATTCCCTTGCTCTCGCCCCTGTTCTCCTCCAAGTCGTCCAATTTGATCCGGACTGAACTCCTCATCGCGATTACTCCGCACGTAATCGACCAGCGGGGTTCGGAAGCGCCCATAGAACTCCTTCAGAAGCTGAACAACCTGAAGATCAGGACTGGGCAGTGACGCGGTGAAAAAACCGACACGGGGACACGGGGACACGGAGACGCGGAGACGCGGTGAAAAAACCGACGCGGTGAGAAGCTGACGTGTTGACGTGGTATCGGCCTCTGCTTGAGAGGGGGAGATGGCTAACATTCGGCATTTTCGCGAACTGGAGGTCTACCAGTTCGCGATGAGCGCATCCATGAAGGTGTTCGAATTGAGTAAAGCATTTCCCTTGGAGGAGAGGTATTCCTTGACTGACCAGGTTCGGCGTTCTTCTCGTTCGGTTTGTGCGAATATTGCCGAAGCTTGGCGCAAGAGGCGGTACCCGAACTCATTTGTCAGCAAATTAAGCGATGCGGAAGCGGAAGCCGCGGAAACGCAGGTATGGATTGAATTTTCGGTCAAGAGCGGCTATCTCGGCCCGGATGAGGCCGATATGCTCGAACAACAATATGAAGGCATACAAGGCAAGATAGTCCACATGCTCAGCCATCCCGATCAGTGGAGTATCCGCTGATATCCAGTATCACCCCGTCCCTTCGAGACACGTCTTTTTTCCCCCACATCTCCGCGTCTCCGCGTCTCCGCGTCAATTTACCCCCTCCGCGTCAATTTACCCTCGGCCATAGGCGGGCGATCTCGAAAAGGGTCCTCACGCCGAAGCCGGTTGCGCCCTTTGGAGAAGCTCCGGTGTCCGACTCCGTCCATGCGGTGCCGGCGATATCGAGGTGTGCCCAGGGGATTTTTTCCGGCACGAACTGTTTTAGGAATGCTGCCGCGACGATTGTCCCGGCTGTGCGGTCCCCAACGTTTTTCATGTCCGCCACGTCGCTTTTCAAAGCTTCGAAATAAAAATCCCAGAGCGGCAGGGCCCAAAACCTCTCGCCGACTGAAGCGCCGATCTTCTCGATTGAGCGCACCAGTTCTTCGTCGTTGCCAAGGACCGCCGCGACGTTGTTGCCAAGGGCCACGATGCATGCCCCGGTCAGGGTGGCGATATCGACCATGAGCTCCGGCTTGAACCGGTCGGCGGCGAACGCCAGCGCGTCACAGAGCACGAGCCTGCCTTCGGCGTCGGTGCTTATGATCTCGATCGTCTGCCCGGAATAGGAACGAAACACGTCGCCGGGCTTATATGCCTGGCCTCCGGGCATGTTTTCGGTGCACGGCAGAATGCCCACGACACGCCTGTCGAGACCCATGCGGCCGATCGCCTCAAAGGCGCCCAGAACGGATGCGGCCCCGGCCATGTCCTGTTTCATCGCCTCCAGTTTGTTGGCCGGCTTGAGGGAAATGCCTCCCGTATCAAAGGTGATGCCCTTGCCGATAAATACAATCGGGGGGCCGTTTGGCGCCCCCGGTGGCGCATGCTCGATGACGATGACATAGGCCGGTTCGCGGCTCCCCCTGGCAACCGCGGCAAAAGCCCCCATCCCCATGGATTGCGCTGATTCCAGGTCGATTACGTCGATTTTGAACCCAAAACGGGCGGCAACCTCCAAGGCGGTATCGGCTATAAACCTGGGGGTCACCCGGTTTGCCGGCGATATAGTCAGGTTTCTTGCCAGCTCGATTCCGGCGGCTTCGGCCAGGGCCAGGTCGGCGGCTTCCTTCAGAAAAGGCCCCGGATCGGTATCGGACAGGAGCACAATCGATTCCGGACCTGCCGGAGTATCCGAATTCTTTGTCTTCATTTCATCGAAACGATGGAGCCCGGCCAGCGCGCCGGTAAGCGCCTCCCTCAACAGCGCCTCCCTGGAGGTTTTACCATCGGCGCACGGGGAAGCTTCGCCGCAAAGCCCGTCGAAGGCCGATACCTGGACCCCGGGCCGTTTGATGCCCATCTCGCGGCACCTTCTCAGCGCGAATGCGGCGGCGTTCTTGATCTTTTCGGCTTCGAAGCGCTCAGCCGGGCCCAGACCCGCAAGCAGGACCCGGGGGACCGGCGCGTCGCGGGCCGGCGCATATAAAACGGCCACTTCGTTGGGCTTGCCCCGGAAGTCCAGAAGAGCCTGGGAGCCGGCGAGCCATTTTCCGCCTTCTTCCAGAAATCGCTTTAAGCCGGGGGGGTATTCTGGGGCTTTTTCTAAAACAAAAAAAAGGAGGGCATCGGTTTGCCACTCGCCACGGGGAGTAATCTGCCATTCGATTTTCATTTGGTGTCCACCATCCAGCCCTTTCCCTCTTCAGCAAAAAAGGGAGTTCCAGCGGCATGCGCTGTTCACAGCTCAATTTCCGGCATTCAATATCGGGCATCCGCCTTCCGGAGTCAATTTCGCGATTCCATATTGAAAAATATAATTCAAAAAAGGAGGATCGAAAAAGGAATTGACAAAAGAACTCCGCCAAATTAGCGTTTCAACCCTGCCAATCAGGCTGAAGCTCGAAGGCGTAAAGCTTCGGCGAATATGTGATTAAACGGGTGGCCGCGCGGGAAGCGGGGCTGTTTACCCGAAGAAGGAGAAAGGATGATGGGCCAGCGAGTCTTTAACTTTAATCCGGGGCCGGCTGCTCTGCCCCTGGTCGTGCTCGAGCGCATAAAGATGGAGATCTTTGATTTTCAGGGTTCAGGCATGTCGATACTGGAGATGAGCCATCGGTCCAAGGCTTTCGAATCGGTGATCGACGGCGCCATTCTGCGGATAAGGCGCATGCTGGGCCTTGGAGACAGCTATCACGTCCTGTTCCTTCAAGGCGGGGCGAGCATGCAATTCACCATGGTCCCAATGAACCTTGGCGTCGTCGGCAGGCCGCTCGATTATGTGAATACGGGCACCTGGGCGACAAGGGCCATAAAGGAAGCCCGGTCGCTGGGTAAAGACGTGCGTGTGGTGGCCACATCCGAGGACCTGGAGTTTACCTTCATCCCGGACGAGGTCCCGCTCAATCCCGATGCAGCGTATCTGCACATAACATCGAACAACACTATCCGGGGCACTCAGTGGAGCAGCTTCCCCGGTCCCGGCGCCCCCCCGATCGTCAGCGACATGTCTTCCGACATCTTCAGCCGCGCCTTCGATCCGGCCCCGTTCGGGCTGATTTATGCGGGCGCGCAGAAAAACCTCGGTCCGGCCGGGGTGACCCTGGTCATAATTCGCGAAGACATGTTGGAAAGGGTCCCCAAAGAGCTGCCCACCATGCTCAAATACACGACCTTCTCGGAGAACAAATCGCTCTATAATACGCCGCCCTGCTTCGCCATCTACGTATGCGGCCTGGTGCTCGAGTGGATCGAGGAGACAGTCGGAGGGCTGGATCAGATGCAGAGGATAAACGACGAGAAGGCCCAATTGCTTTACACCTTCCTCGACGGCCAGGACTTCTACCGGGGAACGGCCAGGCCGGACTCACGCTCCCGCATGAACGTCACCTTTTTGTTGCCCGGGGCCGAACTGGAAAAAGAATTCCTCGCAGGGGCCTCTGAGGCCGGCTTGGTTGGACTCAAGGGGCACCGGTCGGTCGGCGGCCTGAGGGCCTCCGTCTACAACGCGGTGACCCTGGAGGCGGTAAAGGCGCTTGTCGGTTATTTGAAGGATTTTGCCGCAAAGAAGGGCTAGTTGCGGATAACGCAATTATTAGCCGAAAATTCCCGGTATCCTGACCCGGTCACACCCATTTAGAAAAGCAGAAGCGGAGATGTGAAGAGGGGGGAAGACTGACGCGGTGAGGGGAAGAGGGGGAGACGCGGAGAGGCTCCGAGTCTGCTTTTTGTCTCCGTGTCACCGCGTCCCCGTGTCACCGCGTCACCGCGTCCCCGCCAGCTAGAGCGGCTCGGGCTTGTGCTTATCAGGGTCGAAAGGCTCTTTGTCCCGGTGCTTGAGACCCTCGTGGCCGGTCTCGAGATCGAGAATCCCGCTGTCCTGTTCGTCCGAGAAACCAAGTGGGGTATCCTCCGCAACGGCGGGCTTGCGGTTGGCCAGGATTGCATACAGGATCAGGCCGAGTCCCGCCAGGGAAACGAACGAAAACATAAGGGTCACATAGAATCGGGTCATACGAAACTCCTCGGCTTGATGTTCCACCGGTTGCCGGGATAGATTTTCATCTCGATTACATAGTAGCCGCGCTCGTAGGGATAATAGCCGACGCCCCGGTACATGGAGTATCTGGTTCCCACCTTCACAAGGACGCCTTCCTTCGAATGAATGTTTCTCGTATAGGTTAAGTAGACCCGACCATCAGCCATCCCGACCCGCCTCACGTTCACCTTTATTTTATCACCCGTATGCACGCGCGCGACATAGAGTTCACGGTCCCGGACCGGATCGAACCGGAAGGTGATCACAACAGGCTTTATGCCGAATGCAGGATGCGCCATGCGCACGGAGGACCTGGATTTGGCCTTGTGTGCATGGGATTTTGACCCGGCCTTGCGGGCGGTGTGCCTGAGCACATCGTTTAACCCCGATTCCTTCTTGGCGCTCCGCTGCTGCTCGATCCGGTCCTGTGCCGGATAGCGGCGCTCGCCCCCGCCGAGCTGCGGGACCGGAATCGGTTTTTGAGGCTTGAGGTCCGCGGATGCGGGCGGTTGGGCCGTGGGCGCCCCTTCTCCAGCCTGGGGCGCCGGCTGTGACCCTTGAGCGTTTTCGAGCGCAGGCTCGGGCGGTTTCACTTCGGTAAAGCCGGTAGGCGCCAGGGATTGAGGCGGATTGATCACCCCGGTCTGCAAAAGGGCCAGACCCCCAAGGCCGATGACCATCAAAACGGTTCCAATTCCGATTACAGCGCCGCGCTTTATCACGTCGGTCCTCCTCGCAAAAGAAGAATTATCGTTGCGTTTTGAGACGGTTACGGCACAATTTTAGTCGACATTATAATTCATGAAAAGAGAAACAGCGCGTATTTTCAAATCTGGTGTCCCCACGCCCCCCAGGGGTTCGGAAGAAACATTCCCCCGCTCTTTCCGGATCAATCGCTCCATCGGCAGGGGAGGCGGGCCGCTCGTATGGGGTGGCGGAGGGCAAAGCCGATTATCTTTTTTCGCAAAGACCTGCGGAATTCGTGTTCATCGGGGTCGCTGTCCCGAAGTATGGCCCAGATAAGATGAGGGTGGAGAAAGTATTTGTTCAGCTCCCGATATCGGGAGCGGACCTTTTGTTCAGTAAGACCCGACATGGTCAGGCCAGGCCCCGGGGTATCCAAATAAGTATAGTCTTCCCACCTGATCGAATCCCGCACATCGGGCGGCAATTTGTTGAAAAACACCGTTCCCGGAAGAGGGCAGAGCAGACCGGCCCTGATGATCTCCGGCTTGGCCCATCGCAGGAAATTTACCGTTTCGTCCCAATCCTTTTCGGTTTCACCGGGTAAACCGAACATTATATCCGCAAAAATCCTCAGGCCGGCTTTTCTGGTGGTTTGAACCGCACGCCTGTTCAGGTCCAGGGAAGTTCTTTTGCCGATCTCTCCCAGCATGGCTTCTGAGCCGGTTTCAATCCCATATTCGACCATAATGCAGCCGGCGGACTTCATCTCGTTCAGCAGCTCCGGGCTTGCCTGATCCACCCGAAGGCAGCAATCCCAGCGGATTTTATTCAAACCGGAATTGCGCAGGGCCTCACAGAGCAGAACAAGTCTATCGGGATCGGCCCCTATCGAATCATCTTCGAAATGGATTGCCTCGACTCCAAACGCCCCCACGACATGCCTGACCTGATCGATGACATAGTCAATCGAATGGAAACGAACCCCGGGGCCCGAGACAAGGGGGCCGGCACAAAACAGGCAAGAGCCGACACAGCCCCGTGAGGTGCGGACATTTGTCACTTTCAAATTGAGCCATGGGACCATCCATCGGTTGCGTTCGGTATGGAATCTCATGTCGAACAGGTGATAGGCGGGTGAGCCGAGCCGGTCCGGGGTTTTTTCGTGCGGCCTGGGACGGGTGGATACAAACTTGTCCCCGCGGCGAAACACCAGGCCCGGAACATCATCGCCGATGCCTCTCCTGATGAGATCCAAAACGGTCAGCTCGCCTTCTCCGACCACGACGGCATCCAGTTCCGGGATTTCCCGCAGCGTCCGCTCGGGCAGGGCCGTCGCGTGCGCTCCTCCCGCAACCACTATCGTGTCCGCGCCGCAAATGCTTTTTGCAAACCCGGCGATACGGGCGGCCTCAATCATACCGGGGGGCAGGATCGACAGTCCGACGAGGTCAGGCATGAATTCACGCAGCTCATCCCTTATGAGTTCATCGACGGCCGCCCTGTTATAGTTTTGCTTTATCAGATGTTCTTCGGAGTTTAAGACGCGGACCTTGCAATCTTCCTTTTCCAGAAAAGAAGCTATATGAGCAAGGCCCGAAGGTACCCAGTGAGAACGGAAAGCCCCACGCGGCCAGTAATTATCCGGCCATCCGGGATAGATCAAATATACTCTCATATTCTCTTGAGCACCTCTCTGAGAATTTGCCGGCGCAGTATGTCGATTCTATTGGGCTCTCTTTGCAGCATCGAGGGTGTTACAAGGGCTTTTAAGGACAGCGGTACGGCGAGCTTCAGCCGGGCGGTGAGATCGAGGCACTCTTCCGATTTCAAAACACACCAGCATAAGTACAGGCCTGCCGTTACGGAAGCACTGCACCCGCTGCGGCCGAGCATTTCCGACAAATAGGCGGTATCGAGCCAGCCCGCCTTTCCGAGGCATATCTGGCGAATGTCATAAAGCTGGAGAAGCCTGTCGTATGAGTGGCTGGTTGCGGCGTGAACCGAAGCAATCAGGAGAAGAGATGCCGGGGAGGGCGCCGGCTGGGTGGTCCCGGGTCCGTCCTCAAGCTGCAGATCATGAAAGGAACAGGAGATATTGTTGCGCATTTTAGGAGAATTGACGAGATTCCAATGTATCTCGACGGTTCCCCCCGGGCGGCCCTCAGGTTCCCAGGCCTCTTGTCCGTAGTCGCCGGCATGTTTCATTTTCCAGCCGGTGGTCCGGCGATATCCGAGGTCTTCCAGAACAGCCGATACATCCGCCACGGCGTCATGCGGCGTCATGATGTCCACGTCGGTAAAAGAACGCAAAGATGGCGGGCTATAAAGCCGGTCGGCAAAATGGGCCCCCTTCAAAATGAAAGCTGGAATCGATTTCTCCGACAGGGCCTTCATAACATCGTTGCCCTGCTGCCGGAGCAGAAGGGAAAGCACCATTCCCGCGCGGAGTCGGCCTTTTTTCGCGGCAAGAATTGAATCGATGTCTTCCTTGCCGCCGCTTGCCACCAGTTGCGCGCAGCCCCTGGCCGCCGCGGCCGAAAGGTTTGATACGGTTGCCGGCAGCACCCCATGGCCCTGTGCCACGTCGAGCAACCTGCTCAGGGCGGCCCTGCCGAGCGCCCGCGGTGGCATGGATAATTTCAGGCCCTCGGGTTCCGATAGCAGTATAAGCCAGGGAAGAGGCATCGGGGATTTTCCTGATTCTAAAGAAACGGCGACAGGGATTCATGCAACGTTTCAAGACGGGGCGAAGCACTGAGCATGAAACATCGGCAATTCCCGACAAGGTTGGCCAGGGCCTTGAAGGATTTTCCGGAAGGGCCTCCGCCCCTGGAGTCGACCGCGGAGATGTTTTCCCGCGCCAGTAAACTCAAAGCGGCAATTTTACCGAGCGGCGTTATCCGGTGAGCTTCCGCATTCCGCTCTCCGAGGAATATAATGGCGCCGGGCCTTGTGGAAGAGCATGCTTCCGGTCTTCGGACCACCCCCGGGTTGAAATAGACTTCAAGGCCGCACTCGATGCCTGTCGGGCCAAGCTCCCTGATCCAGGGCAGCAGATTCAGGGAGGGCCGGCAGACCTTGAGACGCGGAAGGAGTCCCCATATCCGGGGCGGACCCGGACTGATCCCTACGCCTGTTACAAAGCTTATGTCGTCGCTTACGAGTTTCATCCCGGAGTTCGCCAGCGCCAGCGCACTGGTTGTTTTGCCCGCGCCGCTGGGCCCGGATATGACAATTGCGCGCTCAGCGCGCGCATCCGTAAGCAGTGTCGCGGCGTGAATCATATGATGATCGGCCTGCCTCAAAAACTCGGTCAGAATTGGAACAATACTGCCTGAGACAAGGCACCATTCGGCGCCGGGCTTGAAAGACACTTCAGCGCGGCGTGAAGCGAGGTCGAAGCTGGCAAGCGCAAGCCCATGCAGCTCTATCGACCTCAGGGTCTCATTTCCGCAGTGGGTTGCGCGAACGCCCTCCGGCAATATTCCATCCCACAGGACAGGGACAGCGGGCGGGAACTCATGGTCTTCGGAATAGCCGGGGCTGATCGAAATAAAGCAATTGGGCTCTTTTCCCGGCTCACTTGCGAATGGAGACAGGAGAGTGTCAACTTCCCGAGCCGCCTCCACTGCCGTCGCCTCCACAAGGAGGCTAAGGCCGTGGAGATTATAAGAACGGGATAAAAACATGCCGGAATCAAGTGGGCTGTTTAACGCCGGAAACAACCGGCGCAAAGCCCTCCGTTATTTCAACGAGTTTTTCGCATTTTTCTAAAGTAGGTTCCTCGTAAGATTTCCTGCTCTCAGTTCTGTTTTCCATGGCTCCCCTCCTTTTAATTCGTTCCCGGTTTGGGTTGACGCCGCACGGAGCCTTCCTCAGACCGCGCGTCCTCCGTTATCCCTTTGGTGTAACGCCGGAAACAACCGGCGCAGCGCCCTCCGTTATTTCAACGAGCTTTTCGCATTTTTCTAAAGCAGGTTCCTCGTAAGATTTCCTGCTCTCAGTTCTGTCTTCCATGGCTCCCCTCCTTTTAATTTGTTCCAGGCCTGACATCCCAAAATCCATACTTCCGGTATGGAATCAAAAATAGATCGCTGTTCGCTGCGCTCCGGACTGCCGCCGGCGCCTCAACCGCCCCTCGGATATGAAAACACCTCGGCCATCTGCAGGCCAGGCGGACTCGAAACAGTCCTGCCAAACGAAGTCACCCAACAATGGGCGTGCAATCTGCCGAATGCTTCCTTTGGGTGAACACTTACGTGAAGGGTCGCCTCAAGCCCGGCAAGTCTCAAAAAATGGAACATGAGAAGCCCCTCCCTAAGGCATGCGCGCCGGACCATATAGATGGGGCGTTTCAATCGGTTCTTCACGACACCGGCCAGATCTTCGGCACAGATGCCTCGATACGGTTGAAATAAAGGAGATGGTGTAAAAACCTCAAGAATTTTTTTTAGGGAAAGGACCCTCACCAAAAAAAGGATAATGGCGGCGACTATCCAAACATGTACGGCGAGGATAATTCTAAGCGTTCTTTTCATTTGCCACCGATATCAGACCTTCCGCAAGCATTCTATCGGCAAGAAGCCTTAGGTCGTTCAGCAGCCGGTCTTCTGCGACAGCGAACACCGCGACCAGTTCCCGGCTGATCTCAGCCAGAGTTTTGTTGCCGTCCACGGCCTCGAGAAAGGCCCTCGTCGTATCGTTGCAGCTATAGAGAAAGCCAGTCTTCAGGGAAACAACAACCGTTTCGTGTCCGTCCCCGAGAGACTGAAAGGCAACGTCCTCACTCAGGCACAACCTGGTATCATCAGCGGCGCTCATAATCCACCTCATTAAGTAGCACTGTTAATATACATGAGTGTGCCTAAAGGGTCAAACTCCCGAATCAGTGACACCAAAGTGGCACAGGAAAAAGGACAGTGTGCCGAAAATTCTGCAAATCCAACTCCAGGCACCGCCAGGTTTTATAGACCGGGGACATGCGCACTCCCTTCGGCTTGGCGGGGCCGGGATAAATGTGGCGCTTCGGCCTCACTCGCTTGCGCGTGTGACCGAAGCCTTGGGGGCGGGGCATCTTTAAACTGAAAAAACGTTCCAGCTCTTACGCCTTTTGCCCACGCTACGGGAGGAGCAGTCTTGGCATGAATACACCATAATCGATATCTATGTTCATGCATAATTCGGGGTTTCAGGGATAATTCCGTCTTCGGGATTTCTTCTTAATCATTGGAGCCCGCCTTTGGCGGAATCCCACATAAATACATCAGGCGTCCCCTTATTGTCTTTATCGCATAACCTGTGCGATGCAACAGCGATAAACGACCTTTCATCTCCTGTAAGGAGAATAATATGGACTTCCGGGTTCTGCGTCTGCTTCAATAAATGCAGCTCGATGGTAAAGGTTTTATGTTTGGCATAATATTCATTTTCTGCGTCCGCAAGTTTTCTTAAAGCTGTTTTAGCCTGATTGCAGGGTTTTTGAGCATTGTAATTAGGGATCATTAGTGATGCCGTAATAGCCAGACCCGCGATCACGAATTGAATATCCGTATTCCCATGGCCGCCAAAACCATGATGTCCGTATAATGCGGAAACCACGAAGGCGACCACCCACAGCAAGCCTAAAACAACCATGACCCAAAGTGAATATCCGAAAAAAGATATCATGGCTGCCGACACGCCGCCCAGCATGAGAGCGAAGAGGCAGCCCATATCTATTTATATCCTTTCGGGCCGCCGAATTTCATCTTGATTCCTTCTTTTTCCCGCTGTTTGCCGTCCTGTCGCGAAAAAGCGTTATCGGGCTCACTGCCGCGCTCCCGCCATTTCAAGCCTCATTTCCTTTGTCTCCAACTTCTGCCTTTCCGGTCCTCCTCACTCTGATTAATTTAGCGCATGATATCAGAGAGTTGAGACGAATGCAGCGTTATTTTCACGCATACTCACTCATAATCCGGGGCTGAAACTTTACAGGCGAGTGGCGGATATAAGGGCCGGTATCTACGGTGAATTCAACAATTACAAAGCGCCACACCCGATCTGAAGTAATATTTTTGTCATCACTTGCGAAGAAATCGGCCCGTAAATGTCCTTGACTGCATCTACGACAGATGCTATCCCCCAAGACCTCAAAAAGCGATTTCTTATCACCTCATGCGAAGATCATGGCAGACCTCGGATTGACTTACAAGGTGGGGTTCCACGTCGGTTTAGGGAACTCTCTATATGCGATACGATATTCAAGACCCGCAATTATCGAAAAACCTGCACCCGAAAACCGCCGGGACATCGCTTGGCGTTGTGGAATACGTCGAGTTTGGCGCCGGTCCGATTGTAGTGTCTTTGCACGGCGCCATGGGAGGATACGATCAGAGCGTGATCCTGGCCCAAACGGTTGGCGGCGCGGGCTATCGTTATCTTTGCGTGAGCCGCCCAGGGTATTTGGGAACGCTGCTGAGCGCCGGCCGAAGTCCTGAAAAGCAGGGTGATCTCATTGCGGCATTACTGGATACCCTGGGCATTGCAAAGGCGGGCGTTGTCGCCGTCTCCGGCGGGGGGCCATGCGCGGTTCAGTTTGCTCTGCGACATCCCGACCTGTGCAAAGGGCTTGTGCTGGTCTCGACATGCGCCACCAGGATCGATACCGGAATCCCATTTTCGTTTAAGGTGATGACCTATTTTGCTCGTTGGCCCTGGTTCGCCGCCAGGCTTCAAAGAAGAGCCGAGCGTAATCCGGAACGCGTAGCCAAACGCTCTATTCGAGACCCCGACATCCTGGCCGATACGATCAGGGATAAAGATACGTGGCCACTCTTTACAACAATGTTTCTCAGCACTTTTGACCGAATGGGGCAGCGTTTAATTGGCACAAAAAACGATATCGAGATTAGCCGTACCGCGACCTACCCATTGGAAAATCTGGATGTGCCGGTGCTGATCGTCCATGGGAGTCAAGATCGCCTGGTGGAGTTCGCAGTGCACGCAAAGATATACGAAAGCCGGGTACCCAATGCTGAGCTTTTTGCGATTGATGGGGGTGAGCATGTCGCCATTTTTACTCACAGGAAATCGGTCAGAGCGAAGGTAAACGAGTTTATGCAACGTCACTTCTCGACCTGACCGCCTGGATTCCAGCCAGGCAGACGCACCAACAGGATCGTTTCCGCACACTGTATGTATGAAGTTGAGCTTGCCGGAGCCGGTCCTAAAGCGGTTGGACGGCAAAAGACCCAGAGATCGAAGCGATTCTATGCGGCGGTTCGCACGATGATCTGGTATTCTTTAATTTTAGAGGATATGGTTCCAGGGTCCTGCCTGCTGAGCCATACTACATGAAAACCGGTGCTCCACGGCGCCAAGAGGTGTTGCCAATGCATCACAAACCAAGCTGCGAAGAACTCGAAAGGCGGGTCCTGGAATTGGAGAAAGAACTGCTCATCCGTACGCGGGCGGTAGAGGCCCTGCGGGAGAGCGAAGAACGGTACCGGATGATCTTCAACCACTCTCCATTAGGGATCATGCACTTCGATGAGCGTGGGGTGATTGTAAATTGCAATGAGCATTTCAGCAAGATCATGGGAGCTACAAGGGAGGCAATAATCGGATTCAATATGGTCGAATCCGTACAGAGTGAAGCCATGAGATCGGCAATTCTCTCGGCGCTATCGGGGAAACGCGGTTACTTCGAAGGTGACTATCTCTCCACTACCGGCGAGAAAACTACGTCAGTTAGAGCCATATACAGTCGAATAACCTCTGAAGAAGGTAAGTTCATAGGAGCCGTAGGCCTTTTTGAAGATGTTACGGAGAAGAAGCAGGCAGAAGAAGCACTGCGGGAGAGTGAGCTACGATACCGAAGCCTGGTCGAAACCATGAACGACGGGCTCCTGGTCCGAGATGAAAATGACACCATCACTTACGTCAACGAAAGACTTTGTCGGATTTGGGGATATTCACCAGATGAAGTAATTGGTCATCAATTGAGGGATTTCCTTGATGAGGAGAACCTGATCATATTGGAGGACCAATTGGCCAGAAGACGGGGAGGGGCCGATGCCCCCTACGAAATAACATGGAGGGACAAAGACGGGCGAAAGGTTTTCACGATCATGTCCCCCAAGCCCGTTTTTGGTGCGGACGGTCAATTTAAGGGAAGCTTTGTGGTGATTACCGATATCACCAATCGCAAACAGGCGGAGGAGGCTCTGGCACGACAGGCGGCTGAGTTGGCTCGCTCGAATGCCGAACTGGAACAGTTCGCCTATGTGGCCTCACACGACATGCAGGAGCCCTTGCGCATGATTGCGAGCTACGTGCAGCTGCTGGCCCGCCGCTACAAGGGCAGCCTCGATGGCGATGCCGACGAGTTCATCGGCTATGCGGTGGATGGAGCCAAGCGCATGCAGCAGATGATCAATGACCTGCTGGCATATTCGCGCGTGGGCAGGCGTGCCGAAGACTTCAAGCCGGTTGAATGCGAGACCGCCCTCGACTGGGCACTCATGAACCTGGCGACTTCGATTGCGGAGAGCAGCAGTGTCATCACCCACGAGCCGTTGCCGACTGTGGTGGCTTGTGGCGGGCTATTGGGCCAGTTGTTTCAAAACCTTATCGGCAATGCCATAAGGTTCCGCGCGGGGGACCCGCCCCGCATTCATGTGTCGGCCGAGCGAAAAGGGAGTGAGTGGCTTTTTTCGGTGCGGGACAACGGCATAGGATTCGATATGCAATATACGGATCGAATATTTATGATCTTTCAGCGTCTGCACGGCAAGGGCAAATACTCCGGGACCGGTATTGGGCTGGCGATCTGTAAAAAGATAGTGGAACGACATGGCGGAAGAATCTGGGCTGAATCCAAGCCCGGTAAAGGAACGATATTTTACTTCACAATTCCGGCCGAAGGTGGAAAAAACCATGAAGAATGCCAAGACAGGTAAACCGGTCGAGATATTACTGGTGGAAGACAACCCCGGCGATGTCCGCTTGACGATTGAGGGACTCAAGGAAGGCAAGGTCAACAATAACCTGTACGTGGTTGAGGACGGGGTGGAAGCTATTGCCTTCCTGCGGCGGGAGGGCAAGTATTCAGAGGCTGTGCGTCCGGACCTCATCCTGCTCGATCTGAATCTACCCAAAAAAGACGGCCGCGAAGTGCTAACGGAAATAAAGGCCGACAAGGATCTAAGGACCATTCCAGTGGTAGTCCTGACCACTTCCGAAGCCGAACAGGACATCCTCAAGGCTTATATGCTGCACGCAAATTGCTACATCACCAAGCCCGTCGATCTCGAGCAGTTTATCTCCGTGGTTTCGTCTATCGAGGATTTCTGGTTCACTATTGTCAAGCTGCCGTAGAGTGAGTGAAATGAACGATAAACCTGTAGAGCTCCTGTTGATTGAAGACAATCCGGGCGACGCCCGGCTCATTCGGGAATATCTCTCCGAAATAAAAAACAATCCATATCTTTTGGAGTGTGCGGACCAGCTCTCGAAGGGGCTGGAGCTTCTTGCCGGCCGGGACGTCGATCTGGTCCTTCTGGATCTTTGCCTGCCGGACTCCCAGGGATTTGATACTTTCGCCAGGGTTCACGCCCTGGTGCCGGACCTGCCAATCGTGGTGGTGACCGGCTCCAATGATGAGATGCTTGCGGTCCAGGCGGTGCAAACGGGCGCCCAGGATTATCTGGTCAAAGGAGAAATCGACAGCGGTCTGCTCTCGCGTGCCATGCGGTATGCCATTGAGCGCAAGAAAACCGAAATTGCACTGCGAAAAGCCCGGGAAGAACTGGAGGTGCGGGTAGAGAAACGAACCGCGGACCTCGCAAAGGCCAATGAAGAGCTGCGAAGCGAAATCGCTGAGCGCTGCCGAGTGGAAGAAGCTTTGCGCGGAGAGCATTCTTTCCGAACCGCCATCATCGAGCGTGCAGCCGAAGGCCTCTGCGTTTGCCATGAGATAGCCGATCACCCGTTTGTCGAGTTTACGGTCTGGAATGAGCGCATGACGGAAATTACCGGGTACACGATGGATGATATCAACCGGTTGGGTTTGTATCAGAGCATCCACCCTGAACCGCAATTACAGGCAAAAGCGATTGACCGCGCGGCCAGGATCCGTCAGGGGGAGGACCTTATTGCCGAGCAATGGGAGATTATTCGTGCGGACAGGGAGATGAGGACGGTACGCATTTCAACCTCGGTCCTTCAAAGTGCTGATGGGTTGCCTCACGTTCTGGCGCTGATCGATGACGTCACAGAGCAAAAAAAGGCAGAGGCAGCTTTAAAAAGATCTCATGGATATCTGGAAAAATTGGTTGCGGAGCGGACAATCGAATTGAGAAAAACCAATGATCTGC
>JBEKMB010000039.1:0-76893 GCA_050008735.1 Syntrophobacteraceae bacterium | reverse complement strand
AAGGATCTCCCTCGGTCCGGTATTTTGGCAACATAGTCTCCCCCCTTGAGTTTGGATGCCGAGAGAGACTCTACAATAAAACTCTTAACCCTGCAAGCACAGATGTCGTTGTAGGGTTAAGAGGGGGGAAATATGGAAAATAGTCCCTTTGCGACACACTCTCGGAAGGCAGTGTGGGGCCGCAGCTGTCCCCCACGCTTTTTTCTTTCGAAAATAGAGCAGCCTCATTTCGCAAAACTTTGAGACTTCGCTCGAAGGCCTTTACAAAATATCCGACAGGTCCGTCGAAACCCCTATCGAAGGATGCGTTTCCCATTCTTCATCGACACATTTGAAACAATACACATCCAGGCAATACTCAGAACCTTCGGAATATGTCAGGCCGCTTTCCAAACAACCGCTTTTTTCTTTGAGTTCGGGCACTTCTACCTCCCAGGCATATTTGAATCCATAATATAGTGTAGAAATCAGACTTTGTGACGGCAAGTGGCTTCACGGCGATTAAAATCAAGTAGCGTTCATAAGAGTAGGTCTGTCCCGGAAAAGCCAAAAGAGCGGGGGCCACTGCCCCCCGCGTCCCATCGCCGCTACGCGGCCCAGTGTAGCGCTTTAGCGCGTGCGTCCAGAACATCGGACCCCTCAGAAAAATTTTTTCCTTCGCCTGCATTTTGCCGCTTCTATTGCCGCTTCTATTGCCGTTTCTGGTTGCCGCTTCTATTGCCGTTTGGCAGCAAAAAATCCCACGTTGTATTTGTATGCCGGAGAGGGAGAATGCATGGCAAATCAATACACACCACGGGGCATTTGCACGATATGCGGGCGCAGGCTCTCAGCTTACAATCCCGGCACGAAATGTTTTTTCCATTCAGTCATGGACAGGTCACAGAATTTGCTGCCCGAAGAACATTACCACCCGGTTAAATACGTCGATCCCGAAAATGGCTCACTTAAGGTCCGCATCAGCGAAGGTGGAGCGTGGCGCCAGTCCGCAAACAGAATAAACGGATAGTGCCGCACCGGGATAAAGGGGGCGGTTACGGCCCTCAGGTATTGAGTATCCGCAGGCAATCTTTTCGAGGGGCAATAATGGCCAAGCCGACAAAATACAAAGAGGACATGCCCGCGCGGGCTGAAAAAATGGCTCGGGCGGGCAATACCATGGCAAAGATCTCCAGGGCTTTCGGGGTCCAGAGGGACACGCTGGACAACTGGGTGCAGCAAAGGGGCAAACTTCGAGAGGCAATCGAGCGCGGCCGCACCCACTTTCGTTCCGAGTGCGCGGAGAAAAACCTCTTCAAGCGGGTCGAAGGCTACTTCTATGAGGAAAAAACCGAGGAACTGCGCAAAGTCGAAGAACTTGACCCGATAACCGGCAGGACTGTCATCGCCGAAAAGCCGGTCGTGGTTAAAACAGTCCGTAAACATGTGCCGCCGGATACGAGGGCTGTGATCTTCGCGGTAAAGTGTCTCATGCCTGATAAATACAAAGACAGGCAGGAGGTGCAAATATCCGGGTTGACCGAATTTGTGACCGAACTTCAGGAGGCCCGAAAGCGTGCGTCGAACAGCCAATCTTCCTAAGAAACTCGCAGCCGATCTTGGCAAATACGCCTTGGACCCGTTGGGGTGGGTGCTCTATGCGTTTGGTTGGGGCAAGGGCGAACTGGCCGGCCCCATCGGCCCTGACGAATGGCAGAAGGAATTCCTCGCCGGGCTGGGGCAAAAGCTGAAAGACGGCGCCGGGGCCGGAGCAATTATCCGCGACGCTACAGCAAGTGGCCACGGAATCGGAAAATCCGCCCTTGTGGCATGGCTCATCCTTTGGGCCGTCTCAACATTCCCAGACACAAAGGGCGTCGTTACGGCAAATACCGAGACGCAGCTTAAAACCAAGACATGGTCGGAGCTTGCCAAGTGGTACCGGCTTTGCTGGTTTGCAAAAGAGATGTTCGATTTAACGGCGACGGCGATCTTTTCCAGGGTGCCGGAGCACGACCGCACCTGGCGGGTCGATCAGGTCGCGTGGTCCGAGCGAAATACCGAGGCCTTCGCGGGCCTGCACAACAAGGGACGGCGCATTCTTTTGATATTCGATGAGGCAAGCGCCATTCCGGACGTCATCTGGGAGGTCTCCGAGGGGGCCCTGACCGATGAGGGGACGGAGATCATCTGGTGTGTATTCGGAAACCCGACCAGGAACACGGGCAGGTTCAAGGACTGCTTTACGGGCAAAACGCGCAATCGCTGGACTACGAGGCAGATCGACTCCCGCATGAGCCGGTTTACGAATAAAGAGCAGATCGAGCAGTGGGTCCAGGATTACGGGATCGATTCGGATTTCGTGAAGGTGCGAGTGCGCGGTATGTTTCCGGCCCTGTCGGCGAGGCAGTTCATAAGCGTTGTGGACGTGGATGCCGCTTTTGGCAGGTTTTTAAGGGATGAGCAGTACAGCTTCGCGCCGAAGATAGTCTCGGTCGACCCGGCCTGGGAAGGCGACGACGAACTGGTGATAGGTCTTCGGCAGGGGCTCGCGTTCAGCATTAAGCGGGTCATTCCTAAAAACGATAATGATATGCAGGTTGCTAACATTATTGCGCAGCTCGAAGACACGGAAAGTGCGGATGCGGTCTTTATCGATGCCGGCTACGGCACGGGAATCGTCTCCGCGGGAAGGACAATGGGCAGGAACTGGCAGCTCGTCTGGTTTTCCGGAGAATCATCCGATCCGGGGTATCTCAACAAACGCGCCGAGATGTGGGGCAACATGCGCGACTGGTTGAAATCGGGCGGAGCGATACCCAGGGATACGGCCCTGTACAATGACCTGATCGGACCTGAGACCGTCGGCAGGATGGACGGCAAGATCCAACTCGAAGCCAAGGCGGACATGAAGAAACGCGGGCTCAAGTCTCCAAACCGGGCCGATTGTCTGGCGATATCGTTTGCATATCCCGTAAGCGCCAAGATCAACCGGCTCCGCAAACCCGTTTTCGCCCTGACTGAGTACGATCCGTTGGCAAATAGTTTTGAGTTTTGAGTTTCCAGTTTTTAGTGAAAATCGGGAACTCGAAACCCTTACGACTCCAACTAAAAACTAACAACTAAAAACTCGAACGGAGTGAGCAATGTGCTTTTCATCCCCATCGGTACCAGCTCCTGTCCCGGCCCCGGCGCCTCCGCCGAGCTTGCCGGACAGCGGCGTGCAGAACGCGGGTGCAAATCAGCGCAACCTCGCGGCAATGGCTTACGGGGCGAGCTCGACCATTTTAACCGGGCCTCAGGGCTTGCAGACACCGGCGAGCACCACCAACAAAAGCTTGCTGGGGGGCTAAGTTGACTCAAAACTCAAGACTCAAAACTCAAAACTCTTCCGAGCCGATCAAAGAGCTTCGGGGCTATCTTGACGGGCGCATGGCGGGCTTGAGGTCCGAGCGCTGGTCCTACTGGCAGCATTGGCGCCAACTCTCTGACTTTATTTTACCCAGGCGCGGACGGTTCCTGCAGACGCCCAACCAGGCCACAAAGGGCGATCCCGTTGGGTCGAGGATTATCAACGAGACGCCGACCCTGGCCGCAAGAACACTATCGGCGGGATTGATGGCGGGGCTGACATCCCCCGCCCGGCCCTGGTTCAGGTTATCTATTCGGGACATGGATGTTTCTGATAATACCCCGGTGAGGTTGTGGCTGGATGAAGTTACTAAGCGGCTTCTGACGGTCTTATCCCAGAGCAACGCCTACAACGCCCTGCACGTGATCTACGAAGAACTGGGGGTGTTCGGAACCGGCTGTGTGCTCATCGAGGAGGATTACGAGGATGTCGTTCGCTGTCAGACTTTGACGGTGGGAGAATATTATCTGGCAAGCTCCGGACGAAACGAAATCGATACGCTGTACCGAGAATACGTACTCACTGTTGCTCAAATCGTTGATCGATTCGGCGTCGAGGCCTGCAGCCGGACCGTCCAAAGCCTTTTTGAGTCCAGACAGCACGACAAGGAAATAAACGTCTGCCAGGCCATTGAGCCAAACGACGACCGGGCGCCCCAGATACCGGGCTTGAAAGGCCGCAAGTTCCGGTCTGTCGTCTGGGAGTGGGGACAAAGCCAGGATAAGGTTTTAGAGCTAAGGGGCTACCATGAACAACCCTTTTGCGCGCCACGGTGGCACGTCATCGGGAATGATTCTTACGGCAGATCCCCCGGCATGGAATGTCTGGGCGCATCCAAGATGCTGCAGACCCTCGAGCGCAGGACTGCCCAGGCAATCGACAAGGTGCTCAATCCTCCGATGGTGGCCGATGTTTCGATGAAAAACGAGCCTGCATCGCTTTTGCCCGGCGGGGTCACTTATGTTGCCAACCTTGCGCAAAGCGGATTTAAGCCGGCCTATGAAGTTCCGCCGGATATCCGGGGAGCTGAGGAAAAGATCGCAAAGGCCGAGGAAAGGATCAAAAGCACATTTTTTGCCGATCTCTTCCTGATGATAAGCCAGCTCGACACGGTGAGGACCGCAACCGAGATCATCGAGCGAAAGCAGGAAAAGATGCTGATGCTCGGGCCGTTTCTGGAAAGGTCTCAGTTCGAGCTTATCAATCCGTTCATCGAGCGCGTCTTCGCGGTGATGTACCGGGCGCGGCTTATCCCTTCGGCTCCGCGCGAAATCATGGGCAGGGCCCTCGATATCGAATGTGTGTCAACGCTGGCCGATGCGCAGAAGTCAACGGCAACGACCGGCATAGAGAGGCTCGTTGCATTCGTGGGGAACCTTGCCGCGGCCAGACCCGAAACCCTCGATAACATAGATTTCGATGAAACGGTGCGCGAGTACGCGGACCTCATCGGGGTTACGCAGAAACTCATTGTGGCCCAGCAGCAAAGGGACCTCATCAGGAAGCAGCGTGCTCAGCAGATGCAGGCCCAACAGCAGGCGCAAATGGCGATGGCGGGGGTGCAGGGGGCAAAGACCCTCAGCGAAACAGACGTTGGCGGCGGGCAGAATGCGCTGGCCAAGATGCTTGGGACGGGGCAGGCAGCATAAAATTTAGCTGGTCTCGGCCCGCTTGTGCCACAGGCGGGCCGGAAAGGGGATAAGACGTGATCAGAGTAGCTCAGGCACTGGACAGTTTCAGCAATCCGTTAATTGGCGGGATACAGCAATCAGATACGATCTATGCGATTGCTCTGGCTGCAAACACCAGCCAGCAGATCCAGATCCCGACGGGGGCGAATGCGGTCAACTTTTCCGTAAGCGGCGGGACTGATTTCTACATGAAGTTCGCAAACGCGGTGATAGCCGTCCCAAGCTCAAACGTTGTTGACGGAAGCGCACCGGAGCTTAATCCGCAATTTAGATCATGTGCGGGTAAAACTTATGTGAGCCTGATCAGTGCGGCAAACTGTGTGGTGACAATTGCGTTTTACGCGTGAAGGGGCGGCGATGAAAAGAGTACTGATTTTATTGGCGGCTATTACGTTGATGTGCTCTGGCTCGGCCCTGGCGCAATACAATCAGCCGGGGCACGGGGGCAATTCGGGCAGCACGGGCCTACCAGCAGGTACAACGGTAAACGGATCAGGCATCAATTTCCCTGGTTCAATAGGTATAGGGACTACGTCACTCCTATCAACCTCTGGTACCTGGACCAACGGCGATTACTGCACTTATAGTTCGTCTGCCGGTTCGATAGTCTGCACGTCGGCGGGCACCGGTTCTCAGACCTGGCCTACAGGCAGTGCGGGTATCCCGAACTATAACGGCTCGAACGGGTGGGGTACATCGTATAGTGCCAGCAACCCCATCCCTGTAAACTTTCTGAAGTCAGGGACGCTCACCGATACGGACCTTTGCACTTATTCGGCCACCAACGGACTCGTTTGCAATACGCCCGTCCCGACAACTCTTCCTCCCAACGGGTCCGCAAGCGGTGATCTAAGTGGGTCATATCCCGGGCCGACGGTGGCTAAAGTAAACGGTGTAAGCTATGGCAGTTCCCCTCCCTCGCATTCCGTTCCCGTTAATGGCGTTTATAAAGTAGTCCCCGACTGCCAGGACAGTGCCGGAAACCATTTGAACTATACGCAGAGCACCGACGCTTTTAGCTGCGGAAACAGTGGCGGAGGTGGCGGCTCGATGACCTGGCCTTCCGCCGCAGGCATCGCTGTCTATGGCGGGTCAAGCGCATGGGGAACGTCTATCGGTGAAACAGATGGCAATATAATTTACGGAGCATCCGGATCATGGACTAAGGGCACCGCGCTACCCAACGGGATCACGGCAACCACTCAGTCGGCAGATTCCAACGATACAAAGCTGGCAACTGATGCCTATGTAGATTCTGAGTTCGTTATCACAGGTACGTCTCTGACGGCAGGGGCCGCTTACTATATCAACTCAAGCACCGGCCTTGCCCTCGCACAAGCTAATTCCTCAACGACTATGCCTGCGGTTTGCGTGGCGACCTCTTCGACCGTGTGCCGAAAAATCGGCAAGTACACCACAACGAGTCTCACTCAGGGCAGTCTCTACTATGTCAGTGACGGCGCGGCCGGACTTTTGACTACCACAAAGCCTACAACGGTTGGGACAATAGTTCAGATCATGGGCTTTGCAGAGTCAACCACTGTGCTTGATATCAGTCCAAACCTTATGCTCATAACGAATTAAAGGAGGCTGCCCATGAGATACATTCTCTTTATACTGCTGGTGATCTCCATTCTGTTTGGCACTCACAGCTCTTTTGCCACAATGGCCTTTGACGGATCGGGGGATCACGGGAATATTAACCCTACGGGTTCTTCCATAGTTGGAACGACGATAACAGTTCAACCTCGAATCTTGCCCGAGCCGGGGAAGTGGTACGAATTTTTCTTTAAATTGACGGGTGCCAATGGGCAACAACCTACCTTTAAGGTCGTATGGGCTAATCATGTCTCGATTCCCTTGACCAGTCTATCCACTTACTATTGGCAACCGTGCTGGACAACAACGCCAGATGATCTTTCCTCTTGGCAATTTGCAACCAGCTTTTCTACGGACAGCACCTATGCGACCTTTACTTTTCCAACCGCATTTTCCGCCGATACAGTCTATGTGGCTTTTCAACCTGTTGTCAGGGAGAGCTATATTCCGACTTGGATCGCAAGCCTCGACCAAACCCTTGTCTCTCAGCCTGCAAGTGCTATAGCCTTTGGAGGCGACCCCTTTCAGGTTGGAGTCGTTCCGGCCTCAACTGACGAACTTAGCAATACGATTCCGGCCCTGAAACAATACGGACTCAAGATTGGCACTGGTTCTAAAAGACTCGTCATCATATCGGGGCAACATGCGTGTGAACCTAGTGGTCCAATGATGGCTATATCTTTAGTCAACTTTCTCACTTCTGCAAATTGGGTAGCGCAGATGATGCGAGATGCCTTCACCATTTACGTCTACCCGATGGTGAACGTGCAGGGCTATTATGCAGGGCAGACTCAGTATACTTGGGAGGCCGGAAACACCACAATCAATTGTAACAGGGATTGGTCTGTTGGCGGCTTTAAACTGGTGACTACCACCAATATTAAAAACGCCATTCAAACCGACACGGGTGGCACATTTGACGCGTTTTTCGACCTACACGCCTGGTGGGGTACTCCAGACGGGCAGGTATGCCAATATGCGGGAAGTGCAACCGAAACAAACTGGTTGGCTAATTTTAACACTTATTATGAAACCTCTACGTCCTTTGGGACTACGTATACCACTACATCCACGGACTATTATAAATCCGTTGGAACCATATCTATTGTGCTTGAATCATCAGTTTTTGATACCCAATCCATGAACACTTGTTCAACTGTGGTATCCAGAATGTACACAAGAGCAATCTGCGCTCTTTGCGCGATCAACCGGACATACAATATCTCTGCCGCTGGCGGGGTTAGCAGATATGGCATTGATTTTGGTGGCGATAACACGACCAGATACTACACGGCCTCCGGCAATAGTGCCTTTGATCTTCCCAACTCTGATTGGAGCATGGGTTTCTGGGTAAAAATTGATGATAACTCGGGGTCAAATACCAAATATCCCGTTGGCTTCAATACAGTTGATACAGCAAATAGCTATTGGGTCAATGTAACAAATGCTTCGGCGAGTCCTGGGAATAGGATACAGTTTCGAGCCAGGGATGCGACGGGATCTGCTACGACATGGGCTACTTCGACGATTTCCGATATTGCGAACGGTGTGCCCAGGCATGTTTTGATTCAGCGTATAGGGGCTAACCTGGAAATTTGGGTTACTTCGCTTGGGGCATTGCCGCAGCGCCTGTATCAAGGTGCGTTGGGCAGCATCGGAGCGGTTACTTGCGGATCATCCGTATTCTATTTGGGTTCTCGAAATGATCTGAGCACTACCAGAATGTACACCGAGCATCTGAGTGGTCTATGGAAAGGCAATTTCTCAATAGCAAGACGATGGGACATTGAGGGATTGTCGATGGGACTTGCTCATCCCCGTCAGTTGGGAACAGTGTCTTACATGTTCCCCCTAACCTCGCCGGCCGCAACTATTACAGACGTGGTGAGCGGACTCGTCCTAACTCAATATGGGTCAAGTTGGCCTGCCGTATCGGCGCAGTTCCCGTCCTTTGGTTGGCCGTACACTATTGGAGGCGTGAGTTTGCCATCCAAAATCGGCGGAGTACATTCGTCGGTCATCTCTCAAGTTGGGGGGAAATAGCCGCGGAGTATCGAATGAGTGGAATTGAGTAGCTTGGGACTATAGAGGGGAGCGAAGACTACCGATGAAGAAGATTCTCATTGCATTACTCGTTTTATGGGCAGCTCCGGCGTTGGCCTTATCTCTTGAATGTCCGGCGCCTCCGGGCGGCAGCGAAAC
Organism: Syntrophobacteraceae bacterium; assembly: GCA_050008735.1. Lineage (GTDB taxonomy): Bacteria > Desulfobacterota > Syntrophobacteria > Syntrophobacterales > Syntrophobacteraceae > SbD1. The sequence goes on along the minus strand of JBEKMB010000039.1, from coordinate 68,010 downwards.
ACCGCTGTTTTACTACGTCACGGGGATGCCAGCGGGTACAGTTGCCACCTACACCGCTGTGCTGCCCAACTGGTTTACGGCTACCGGGGGAGTGGCGGCAGCGCCCGACAACACCGGTGCAACGGGCTTCAAGTTGCCTCTGCCTGCATCGTTCACGACACCGAGCGTAACGGGTACAGTCATGGCATGTGACGGAGTGGGTTGCACTGCCGCCGTCCCTTTCGGACCGCCATCAACACCGGGAAGTGTCCTTTTAGTAAGTCCGTAGGCAAGTGTTTGGCTTGCCACACGGGTTGGAAGACCTTGAGCGGGATGAGCAAATAGTTCAGTAAAGACAGGGACTACAGACCATGAACGATGAACAATATCGACAATCCACACAATCCGGCGGTGCGCATGGAGGATTGCAGTTGACCGAATACAACGCAGGCGACGCCCAGCAGGTCGCAAAGGCCCAGGGCAGGGCCAAGACGCGGGAATTGCAACGCAAATCCGGGCTTCGCAAGCTCATGTCCGATCCTGAAGGTCGTATGTGGATGTGGGACCTGCTTTCGGAATGCGGCGTATTCCACAGTTCCTTTTCAAGCGACGCTCTGACGATGGCTTTTGCCGAAGGCAGGCGAGATGTTGGCCTGCGGCGCGCAGCCGAGATCAACAGGCTCGATCCGAATCTTTATGTGAAGATGGCCCTGGAGAATACGAAGAAGTCAAACGACTAAGAAATAACCACTGAAAAACTTTTGCGTTCCGGCTGATCACCGTTGAGCGCACCAACATTAGAGCCCGTTTCCGTGCACGGCGGAGGCGGGCTCTTTTTGTTGGGACAAGGGGACCAAATGCAGCGTCACCTAAAGCTGGTTCACGACATCTTTAACGGCAAGCCCGCACACCTGCGAAGTCCGCACTGGCACGCAGTAGAGCATGAGCATCTGAAGAAGGAGCCCGAATGCCGGCGGTGCGGGGCCACCCTGGGATTGCAGGTCCATCACATAAGGCCGTTTCATCTTGCTCCCGAGCTCGAGCTCGACCCGGAAAACCTGATCACCCTTTGCGAGGAGGGGGGATATCTCAACTGCCACCTGATTCACGGCCACAGCGGGGACTGGCGGAACTTCAACCTTGGGGTGAGGCAAGAATGCGAGGAACACCGCAAGGGGCCTGAATGGGTGCTTCTGAGAGCAATACAAAGGCAGGACCCCGATCTCTACGAGTGGATCACAAACAGCAAACGAATATCGAAAGGAAAGAGCAATGCCTGACGAACAGACGGCGACCACATCAACCGAGACCACCGGGACCACGGAAGCGAAGAGCGAGGATAGTTTGCAAACCAATATCCTGGCCGATGCGGAGGATAAAAAGACCGATACGGCTTCTCAGGAAACTTCAGCGGAGACCAAATCGACCGAGGAGGGGGAGAAAAAGGACGAGGGCGAAAAGAAGTCTGAGACCAAAGCTCCCGAGGCATACGAGGAATTTAAGTTGCCGGAAGGCACAACCTTAGACGAGCAGGGCATGACTGATTTTAAGGGGCTGGCCAAAGAGCTGGACCTTACTCAGGATCAGGCCCAGAAGATGCTCGACTTCGGGGGTGACAAAATAAAGGCGTTAGCCGAGGCGCCATACAGGCTGTGGGCAGAGACCCAGGCCAAGTGGCAGGCGGAAGTAAAAGCCGACCCCGAGATAGGAGGCACGAGGTTCGCCGACTCGATAGCAGCGGCTGCAAAGGTGTTCGAAGTCTCGGAGTCTAATCCGTTCGTGGGAAGTGTGGATGAGGCCAAAACGCTTCGCGAAGCGCTGAACATGACCGGTGCGGGCAACAACCCCGCAATCGTGAAGATGTTCGTAAAGATGGGGAAGCTTTTGTCCGAGCCCGGCGGCCTTTCGGGTAAGCCCGTTAAGCAGTCTCAGGAAAGTCTTCTCGACAAATTGTATCCGACAATGACCTAAAAAGAGGTCGCGAGTCCCGAGTCGGCTGGTCGCGGGTCAAAAGCAGACCCGAGACCCGAAACCCGCAGACTCTTGAAAGGAGTGAAAGATGTCCACAATAGGACCTGCCGCGTTAACCCTTATGGATTGGGCAAAGCGGATCGAAGATGACGGCAAAATTGCCCAGATCATCAACCTTTTGTCCCAGACCAATGAAATCCTCGACGACATGCTCTGGATAGAGGGAAACCTCCCCACGGGGCACAAGACGACCGTTCGCACCGGACTTCCCCAGGCCTACTGGCGCCTGCTAAACGTCGGCGTCCCGACCGGGAAATCCACAACGGCGCAGATCACCGAGACCTGCGGTCACATGGAAACCTTTTCCGATATCGACGAGATGCTGATCGAGCTTGCCGGAGATAACAAAGCCCTTCGGCTCTCCGAAGAACTTGCCTTCCTCGAGGGCATGAACCAGCAGATGGCGCAGACCATCTTCTATAACTCCATCACTTCGACCCCGGCGGCCTTCATGGGACTGGCGCCCAGATACCCGAGCATAACGGCTGCGACCGCTCAGACCGCCAATAACGTGATCGACGCGGGCGGAACGGGTGGCACCAACACCTCTATATGGCTCATCTTCTGGGGTCCTATGTCCGTTCACGGGATATTCCCCAAAGGCATGAAGTCCGGTTTCCAGCAGATAGATCTGGGCAAACAGCAAAAGCTCGACGGCTCCAATAACGTCTATTACGTGTGGCGAAGCCAGTTCAAGTGGGACGCCGGCCTTGTTGTAAAAGACTGGAGATACGCGGTCAGGATCGGCAACATCGACGTGACACAGCTCTCAGGCGGAACACCTCCGAACTTGATCAACCTCATGATCCGCGCCATCCACAGGCTGCCGACCCAGCCCGCACGGGCCGGAAACGTACAGAAAAGCGATGCCCCGCAGCTCACCATGGGCAGGGCGGCTTTTTATGCGAACAGGTCGGTTACTACCTGGCTCGATATCCAGGCGTTGAACAAGCAAAACGTTCTGCTCCAGATGAACGAGTTCGACGGAAAGCCGGTGACCAGTTTCAGGGGCATTCCCATCAGGACCTGCGACCAACTTTTGAACAACGAGGCGCGGATTATCTAAGACGTCATCCCGGCGAAAGCCGGGACCCAAAACGGGAAGGAGAAACAATCATGATAATGGACAATCTTTTGTTGCTCGATGGGAGCGTATCTGCTGCCGGGGTTCTCTCCGGAACGCTTTATTCCGCCTGGACCGTGGGCGGCGGGGTTGGCGACCAGCCCAGCGCAAACGTAATCGATGTGAGCCAGCTTGCCTCTTCGGCTTCCGGCTACGGGCGGGACGTGGGCATTGGTGACGATCCGGCCCTTCTTCTCGTCGTGCAGGTTGCAACGACCTTTTCAACCGGGAGCAGCCCTACCCTTCAGGTTCGGCTCCAGACGGCGCCCGACAGCGGGACCGGCACCATCGGCGCATACGTGGACTTGGTGACGACTCCGGTCCTGGCCGCATCGGCTCTCACAGCCGGGACCGAACTGCTGAAGATTCCCCTTCCGGTAGGCATCCAGAAGTTTATCCGGGTGCTCTACACGGTGGGGACGGCGGCTTTTACGGCTGGGGCCGTGATCGCATCTATCGTGCTCGACCGTGAGGCCCTGGGACCGCAGCTTGGGTATCGCAGCGGCTACAGCAACACGTACATCTAAAGAGGTGGCGCATGGCGAAGTACAGATTTTTGGCTGTTGCATATCAGGAAGATCGGCTGTGGCAGGCTGGTGAGTTCATCGACAAGCCCGATGATTTCGAGCCTTACTGGTACATGAAGCCCATGGATGCGGCAGCAAAGAAGATGGCTAAAAAGGTCGGCCTCGTAAACGTAGAGCCGCCCGATCCGATTGACGAACTAACCTCTATCGGCGCCTCGCCCGCGGGATCGAAAACGGGCATCCTGGCGGGTGAGGACGTGCCGCTTTAAGGAGTGAGATATGGGCTTAAATGCTCAAAGCAATGTGTTCCCTCCGGGGTTAGCCTCGGGACAGTATAACGCATCGGCGCCCACGGTTGCGGACGGGCAGACAAATCCAATGCAGTTGGACTCAGCCGGGCGACAAATTGTCGTTCAGCCTTTGGTGAATGCTCCACTGGCCGGTGCGGCTACCGCTACGAGGGCGGTTGTTGCAGGCGGGGCTTTTAACGCGACCATCGCGGCCCTTTCCGACACCCAGCAGGCGGCGCTCCAGGTGGATTGTTCCGGAAGGCTTCTGGTTAACACTGAGCCGACTCCAGGGGCCAACGGCAAGTTGGCTTACCGGGTGGGCAATAGCGCCCTGACAGCCTTCACTACCACCTACGACCTTTTCTATGTCCAGGGCAGCGCCACCAGGACGGTCAAGATAAAGCGGATCATGCTGAGTTTTAACTGTGCCACGGCCGGTGCCTACTATTTCCAGCTCCAGAGGCACGCAGCGACAGGTACCGGCAATAACTCCGCCGATACGCCTCAGCCGATGGACTCGCGTAACGTCACCGCTGCAACAGCCGTTGTGAAACACCAGACGGCGGCGAGCGGGGCGCCCACCTCTCCGGTCATATTGGGCTCTCAGCGCATCTACGTTGCAACTAACAATGGCAGCGTCCAAAGCGTTGTCTGGGAATTTGCCGGAAAAAACTCGATGCCTCTGATCGTCTCGGGGGCCACTGATTTCGTAAGCGTTTCCATGAACGGTCAGACCATTACGTCAAATGGGACCTACGATTTCGAAATCGAGTTCGAGGAAGACAACAGCTAACCAACGCAGGGGGGGGCTTGCAGGCCCCCCATTTAAACAACCAAAAACACAGGGAGAAAGAGATGAAGGGTTTCAAGGGATTTGCAGCAATCGTTTTGGTGTGTCTTTTTTGCGCCGCTTTTTCTTTTGGCTGTGCCGCTCTCAAGGCTGATTTCGCCAAAGTGGAGACCAAACTGGAAGCCGTTGACTGGCCGGCAGTTCAAGCCTACTGGAGCAAATTCGCCGCAGGCTTGAATGAGGCCCTTCCGGTTATAGAGGCGCTTTTCCCCGGAAGCAAATCCACAATCGACAAGGTTGTGACTCCGGTTCTGGCCGATGCGAACACGGCGGTTACGGCCCTTACAACCAGCGTGCAGGCCTACAAGGCCGGAACTTTGACTGAAGACCAGGTGCAGGCGGCGGCCAAAGAAGTGCAGTCCAGTGTCACGGCGGCCAGCGCCGTCGTCGGTCAGGCACTCAAGGGCAAGGTGGGCGTGTCTGCCACAACGGCCAAAACCGCCGCGGTCCCTACGAAGTAGCCGGCCGCGATTGGTCCATCCGGTTAAGCTATTCGATGCCAGACATTGATTGCAGCGACATCGCCCCCGGCTTTGTTCAGTGGCCGGGGGCAGGTGGGGACCAAAACGGCATAGTGCCGGTTACGACCAAAACGAACAGGGTAATTTACCTTCAATGGACCTGGAGGTTTTGAAAATGGGCTATATCAAGCAATTAATCGAACTTGTCTATTACTACCGTGACGACGCGAAGCACGGCAAACCCTACTGGCAAGATCCTGCATTTATCGGCCTGATGGTCAGTCTCCTGGCGACGATCCTGGCCAAGTATGCCGGAGTGAACATCGACAGCGATCTGCAGTTGAAAATCGTTGGAGCGGCAACCGGGATCGGCGTGGCGCTCTCACCCCATACCGGTCTCAAGAAACTTTCTCCGCCGGCGCCCAAGCCTGCCGAAACCCATGACCTTGGCTCGTTGAGCTGAAAGGGAAAGCTGATGCCTGACTATCCGGAAGATTTCCTGGTTGCGGTAAACGATCTCATCGACAATTGGGAGGGGGGTTACGTAAACGATCCCAAGGACCCCGGCGGGGAGACCAGGTACGGGATCAGCAAGCGCTCCTATCCCAATGTGGATATTAAGACGCTAACCCGCGACGGAGCGATCACGCTCTACTATTACGATTACTGGCTTGGGCCTCACATGGAAAAAATAGATCCGGCCATGCGCGCCAAGGTCTTCAATATGGGGGTTCTCGTGGGACCACAGACGGCCAAAAATCTGGCGATAGGCTGCCATAACCTCGATGAGTACCGCCAGGTCTGCAAGAAACACTTTGAGGCTATCGTCATCAGGCACCCCGTCTGCGCGAAGTATCTGAGGGGTTGGACAAGGAGAGCACTGGCATGAGCTACATGGAAAACGCCGGGTGGATGCTCGCAATCAATCTGTTGCTCCTGATCGTGGGGGCCGGCGTAGGTCGGTTCACCGCACAGAAAAACGATTGTTCCAAGTGTGGAATCGCTCAGTTAAAAGCCGAAATCGTTCGTCTGTGCAACCTCGTCCGGGTGCTCTGCGAAAAGGCCGGAGTGCCGGTAAAAGAGCAGCTCCAAATCGAAAGCCTGGAAGCCGGCAAGCAGGGAGGATAGTAAAATGCCAAGCCAAACTGATATCTGCAACCGCAGCCTCTCCATCGTTGGGACCAGGTCCACTATAGCGGCGCTCACCGAAAACTCGGCCGAGGCGATTCAATGCTCGCTCCACTACGATTCGGTGTTGCGCGGACTTTTGCGCCTGCATACCTGGAGCTTTGCAAGAAAGCAGGTTTCCGCGGCCACGATCTGTGCGGCAGCCGGGATGCCTGAAAATTTGAGCGGCAACCCACCGCTTCCGCTCTACCCCTGGAGCTACGAATACGCGTGGCCGCAGGATTGTGTGAGATTTCGCAGGATCGAGGTCCCGCCTTCACTGCCTGGAACGGGCGCAACACTCTCCTGGACCGGGAACTATCCTCCGCTCAATGCCGGCTCCGGAATTTTCAGCGGAGGCGCCAGGCCGACTCCCCCTTTTGGAATATCGACCGACCAAGACGGCGCGGGCAACACCATCAAGGTCATTCTCACCAATCAGGCCCAGGCGATCTTTATCTACACCGCATTTATCGCCGACCCGAACATGTGGGACGCCGAATTTACCGAGGCCTTCGTCTACATCCTGGCGGCAAGGCTTTGCGGACCGCTGACGGGCGATAAGACCCTTACGAAGATCTATCTCGCCGAAGCGCAGAACGCAATCCTCCAGGCGAGGCTCGTCGATGCCACGGAATCCCCGGCGAGGCCCGAGCACACGCCCGACTGGATCAGAGCGCGAGGTTTTACTGGAATGGATGGGGTGAACTGGCTGGAATCGGATCTGTCTAACTTGATCCCTTAAAAGGAATCGCGATGCTCACTACGACGCAATCTTATGTGCAGTATCAGGGCAACGGCGTAACGACCGTTTTTCCATACAACTTTCCCATTCCGGCCGCCGGAGACCTGGTCGTTTCGGTTACGGACAACAATGTCAGTCCCGCGGTATCGACGGTCCTGCAGGCTACGCAATACTCCGTCACCGGGATCGGAAGCCCCGCCGGAGGCAATGTTACCTACTTGACGCTTCCATCCGGCTGGACGATCACGATTCAGCGGATCGTGGCGTTTCAGCAGAATACGTCTCTTACAAATCAGGGGGCGCTATACCCCGCGGTGGTAGAAGGGGCGCTTGATTATCTCACCATGGCGATGCAGCAGCTTGCCGCCGGATTATCCTCCACGGGTCCGATACTGCCGGTCTTTCTCTCCTCGATGCAAACACTGACGCCTAATTCCGCGACCCCATCTGTAGCGAGTTTGGCCCCGATTTATCGGTCTGCTAATACACTCTCCACCACGATTACCAGTTTTGCGGGTTTAACACCTGGATATGCTTTTGCGATCATATTCGGTGACGCAAATACCACCATCAGTTTCGGAGCGGGGATCAAAGGACGCGGTGGGTCCTCGACCTGGACGCCCCAGGTCGGTGACATCCTTTACTGCGTGAGTGATGGCAGTTTCGTCTACACAATCGATTCGGGCCTCTATGCGAGTCTAGTCGCCAATACGGCCGCGCAGATCGCCGCTTTTGCCCCTTCCGGTCTCTGGACGCCCTCTCTCACTTTTGGCGGCGCGTCTGTCGGAATGACCTATTCATCGCGTGGAGGATCATATCAGGTATTAGGCAAGGTTTGCGTGTGCGCATTTGCATTATCTTTATCCGCAAAAGGTACTTCCACCGGCACCGCAGTGATCACCGGATTGCCCGTTGCCGCGATGGGTTACGGGGGTGTGGGGGGAAATATTGTGACATCGGATGCCAACTTTACCGGATTAACTGGTCCGGTAATGTTGGATACCACTTACGGGACGACCACTGCCACGATAGGGGATCCGGGAGCCACGGGATTGGGCGGTCTAACCGATAGTTTTTTTACTAACACTACCTATTTGGGCTCAACTTTCATGTATTTTATAGCATAAGGAGTCTGAATGGCCGTCTCGTTTATTCAGCCTACGTTTGCAGCCGGAGAGATAGCGCCCTCTCTTTACGCCAGGGTCGACCTTGCCAAATATCACGCGGCGGCCAAGCTTCTCAGGAACTTCTTCGTACTTCCTCATGGCGGGGCATCCAACCGGGCGGGCACTCAATTTGTCGGACGGTGTCTCATGTCGGCGTATCCCGTTCATTTGATACCGTTCCAGTTCAATTTGCTTCAGACCTACATTCTGGAATTCGGACACCTTTACATGCGGGTCATCATGAACGGCGGGTATGTGCTGGAGCCCACCCAATCTATTTCCTCGATCACGAACGCAAATCCGGGAGTTGTCACGGCGACGGCGCACGGGTATTCAGACGGAGACCAGGTCTATATTGCGGGGACCGGAACACGGCTCGATTCGACCCCGGGCAGGCAATACTTCGTCCAGGTCATCAACGCAAACACATTCACGTTGACCGACCTCGACGGCAATAACATAAACACCGCGGCCTTCGGGACTTTCAGCCTGAGCAATGCTACGGTTGCCCGAGTCTTCACGCTCCCCACCCCTTACGATGGAAACGATGTAGCCCTTCTTAAATGGACCCAGAGTGCCGACACCCTGAGCCTTTGTCATCCGAGTTATCCGCCTTGCGATTTAAGCAGGACGGAGCACTGGAACTGGACCCTTACGCAAATCTCTTTTGCCCCAATCCTCTCACCGCCCGCGGGGCTGGGGTTCACAAACGGCGGGAGTGGGAGTTGGAACTACAGTTATGTGGTGACGGGGGTTACGCTCACCCCTCCCGATGAATCCCTTGCCTCGACAGCAGCCGGGGGCACCGGCGCACAGCTGAATTCGAATACGGGTGTTGAAAATAATCTTTCCTGGACGGCTGTAACCGGGGCCACCCAATACCGGATATACAAGGCGAACCCTTCTAAAACCGCACTGCCTGCGGGATGTATGTACGGCTACATCGGCACGACAAATGCGACGTCCTTTGTCGATACCGAAATCGGGCCGGATTTTACCCAGGCCCCGCCCCAGGGAGCAAACCCTTTCTCAACGGGCACGATCTCGGGCGTCGCAGTTTCAAACGGCGGAAGCGGTTATGATAGCAGTGCGGTTTTGGTCGTAAATGATGTCACCGGGGTCGGAGCCGTGCTTACGCCCACGATCGTAGGGGGCGTCATTCAATCCGTGAGCGTCACTAATGGCGGCAACGGTTACCAGAATCCAACCATTCTAACATCAGGCGCAGGCAGTGGGGCCGCGGGACATGCCACTATCTCGGCTGGGATATTGGGGGGGAACCCCATTATAAGCGCCGTAGTGACCGCTCCCGGCGGCAGCTACTACGGAAGTGTCAAGGTCACTTGCCCGGGAGTGACGGGGGTCCATTTCAGAGCTGTCATCTCCAATGGCGCCATCACGGGTGTGAATTGCAGCGGAGTGCCGACTGGCACGGTGGGACAGCATGCACTCGTATTTTCCCAGCCCTCCGGGTCCGGCGCGATTTTTACGATAACGGTGACATCGGAAGGTAACTATCCCAGTTGCTGCACCTATTTCCAGGGACGAAAAATTTTTGCCGGAAGCAACGCATATCCACAGACGGTTTGGGCAACAAAACCCGCCGATTTTAAAAACATGGATATCACCAACCCGTCAGAGTCCGATGACGCCATAGTCGCGACCATCGTGGCCAGTCAGGTAAACGCCATCAAGTGGATGGTCCCGATGAACGATCTCATTTTAATGACAAGCGGCGGCGCGTGGAAAATGATCGGAGGTAGTGTAAACAGCCCGGTCGCCATAACACCGAGCAATATCGTCGTAGTCCCCCAAAGCTATACCGGGTGCGCCGACCTTCCGCCCATTGTCGTAAACTACGACATCCTCTATGTCCAGGCCAAGGGATCGATAGTCCGGGACCTGGCCTATAACTTCTACGCGCAGCTCTATACCGGAACGGACATGAGCATCTTAAGCAACCATCTTTTCTTCGGGCATAACCTCGAGAGGTGGTGCTACGCCGAAGAGCCCTTCAAGCAGGTCTGGGCGGTAAGAGACGACGGCATCTTGCTGTCATTTACCTACCTGAAGGAGCAAGACGTCTACGCGTGGGCGCATCACGATTCTCCCGGGAATTCGGGAACGGATCGGTTTCTTTCCTGCGCATCCATTCCCGAGCAGCAAGTAACGGGCATAAATGCCGATTCTGTCTATTTCGTGGTGCAAAGGACATTGCCGGGCGTAAACGGGGGAAATCCGGTCAAATATATCGAGCGGATGACATCGAGAAATTTTCTTACAAACGGCGTCTCGGATGTAACCAGGGCGTGGTTCGTGGACTGCGGACTGCAGTACAGCGGACTTGCGACTTCGAGTGTTTCAGGACTCGACCATTTGAACGGGGCGACGGTTTCCATTCTTGCCGACGGAAGCGTTCAGAAGCGCCAGGTAGTGGCCGGGGGGAGCGTAACCCTTCAGTACCCCGCATCCATCGTCACGGTTGGTCTGCCCTACGTCGCGCAACTCGAGACCCTGTGCCTCGAGCCGGACAGCCTTAGCATGCAGACGCAGAGCTTTCGGAAAAAGATTCCGGCGGTCATGGTCCGGGTGACAGATACCCGGGGGCTGAAAGTCGGGCCGAGCTTCGATGACCTGGACGAGATGAAGGAAAGATCGGCATCGGTTTCAATGGGCGCGGCCGTTGCGCTTTTTACCGGAGATGAGCGCATTCAGATCGATAACAGGTACGTGCTCGATGACGATGTGTGCATACAGCAGGACGCCCCGCTGCCCTGCACGATTCTGGGCGTAATTCCCAGCGTTTCAATAGGAGACACTCCGGGATGAAAAAAACAGAAATCGTTCCGGCACTGATGGAACACGCGGCCCACATCGCCAGCCAAATGAGGCGCGCGGACAGGGAAGAAGTCGCGGCCTGCGGAAAAGGACCTCTTGCCGCGATAAGCGATTGCCTTATAACGGCAGCGGCCGCCTGGACCGGGCTGGTAGACGACGAACCGGTCTGCATGTTCGGCGTAAGTCCGTCGATCAATTTTCTAAATGGTGTAGGGATTCCCTGGCTTTTGGGAACGGATAAGATCCGGGAAAATGCCCTTGCGTTCTTACGAAGAAATAAAACCTACGTCGGATTAATGCTCGACATTTTTCCACGTCTTATCAACTTCGTGGACGTTCGGAACCACCTCGGGATTTTGTGGCTCGTGTGGCTCGGTTTTAGGATAGATAATTCCAGGACCGTCGACGTGGGCGGATTTCCCTTCTATAGATTTGAAATGGAAAGGCCGCAGTCGAACAGGTCTCAAGGGCGGATCGTAGCCCACGGACCCCGCCAGATGATTTTCGGACGATTTTACGAGGCAAAGGAGAAGAGAAATGGGGCTTGATCCTGTAAGCCTTGGAGTCATGAGCCTGGTAGCAGGTGTCGCGGGCGCGGGTATGCAGGGGTACTCCCAGTACCAGGCGGCAAACTATAACGCCCAGGTCGCGGCCAATAACCAGAAGATCGCACAGCAAAACGCGGGCATCTCGCTTCAGCAGGGAACGATCGCAGAGGAAAACCAGCGGCTTAAAACAGGCGGCATGATTGCGGCCATCGATACTCAGCAGGCGGCATCCGGGATACAGACGAATTCGGGGTCCGCGTTGAACGTGCGATCGAGTGCCGCGGAAACCGGGGAGCTGGACGCCCTGACCATCCGGTACAATTCCCAGCTTGCGGCTCGAAATGAGATGCAGGCAGCTTCGAACTTCGGTGCGCAGTCGAGTCTTTACGGGGCCGAGTCGGAGTGGGCCATTGGTAATTCGATTCTCGGAGGGGCGTCATCGGTTTCCGATAAGTGGCTGAAATATCAGCAGACGGGGGTACTCGGCGGCGGTAATGCGGGCGACGCGGCCATGTCAAGCGTCTATTATCCCTGGATGAATTAGGAGCTAACCAAATGCCGACCATTCCTTCAGAATTTGTACAAACCGTAATGCCGCAGGCAGGCCAGGAAGGATCAAGGCCCCTGAGCGAAACATACCAGAACGTACAGGCCACTCCGCAGGACTTTGGTGGCCAGGTCGGACAAGCGCTTCAGCAAAGCGGGGATATCTTTGCGCAACATGCAGTTCAGCGCCAGCAGATTCTGAATGAAGCCAATGTAAATGATGTCTACGCAAATCAATTCTCACCGGCATTCCGCAATCTTCAAAATCAATTCATGAAGCTCGAGGGCAAAGACGCCGAGACACAATTCCCGGCCTACCAGCAGCAAATGAATGATATGCGGGCGCAGTACCGGGCAAACCTGCCGAATGCAATGCAACAAAGGCTTTTCGATGACAGGTCCACGCGGCGCGCCGAAATAGATCTGGATGGCATGAGCCGGTATGCGGCGCAACAAACGAAGGCCTGGGAGTGGAATACCCACCTCGCCACGACGGGAGATCTCATTTCGGAGGCGGAGGCCAACTGGAACAATCCTCAACGTCTGCAAAATGTGCAGGCCCGGCTCGATGATGAAATAATCGATTACGGCTCAAAGCACGGGTGGAGCACGGAAGTGTTCCAGGGACAACGCCGCGATCTGAGCGACAAGCTATGGGAAGGAGTAATCAAAAGACAGGCCGTTAGCGGCGACCCGGCCGGCGCGATGCAGACTTTCCGGGAGCAAACCGGACAGAGTCGGATCTCCGGACAGGCCCAGGGCAAAATTGAATTATTTTTAAAGCCCTACCAGGACAATGCATACGCTCAAGCCGCTTACGGAAAAGTGACGGGGGGCATCGTAGCTCAGCAGATCAGCGCCCAGGCACAACAGCAAGGCCTTGATCCATCAACGGCCCTGACGGTCTGGGCTTGCGAAGGGGCCGTAACTGATCCGAGCGTGAAGAACCCGAACTCTCAGGCAACCGGCCATTTCCAATTTATGCCCGCCACCTGGTCGGACATGGGCGGAACGGACCAGGACCGGCTTGACTCAAACCGGCAAATCGAACTCGGTATAAAGCTCATAAAGCAAAACAGCGATCTACTTGCCAAAGACCTCGGGCGCCAACCTCAGCCATGGGAGGTCTACCTCGCGCATCAGCAAGGCATAGGAGGCGCCGAAAAGCTCATGGGCGCCGACCCGAACGCAAATGCCGGGCAGGTCGCAGGCAACATGAAAGCCATTACCCTGAACGGAGGAACTCCAGACACGACTGCCGGCCAATTCGTGAACATCGTCAAGGACTATGTCAATCGCAAGTCTCAACAGTTCACAGCTCAAGGGGTCCCGACCGCTCAAAATCTTACTCAAAATTATGAAGCAGGCCTTCAGGCGGTAACCGATCTGGCCAGACAGGAACATCCGGGCGATCCGGCGGCACAGGATAGATATCAAAGCCATTATATTCAGCAGATGGGCCAGCAGTTGCACGCCGCCAATATGACCGACAACGCAAACAGGGACATCATAAAATCGGGATTGACGGGACCACAAGGCGTTCAGTCCTGGCAGGATTTCATGAGCGACCCAGCCAGGGCACAGGCATACGCCGATACCTTTAAATCCGATCCGAGCATTTACGGCAAAGTGGACAAGGCGATCACAACTAACGCGCTTAACGCGTGGGACCCTCCGGCATCGGCGCAAACCAGCCAGTTATACGATGACCTGAACGGCATGAAGACAACCGACAGGGACCAGTTCTCAAAACTGGACCTCATGGGGTACTATGGCGGAATGCCTCTCAGTCAGTTAAGCGATCTCCAAAAAGCCCAGCAAGCCATCCAAAAACAGGACGGCGCGGAGGCGGCCAAACATATCAATAGCGTTCATGCGCTCAGCGTGCTCAAACCCCTGATTAAGGAGGCGGCGGGAGACTCGGCAAACGAATTCTACAGGATGGACCCGGATTCGGATTACCCGGATGGTCTGAGAAAATATAATCAGTTTGTGAGCCAGTTTGATCAAAATGTCCAGATTTGGCGGCAGAACAACAACGGCAAGTTACCCTCGGACGCCGATTATCGTGAAATCGGCCGGGAGATGCTTTTCCCGGAGCCGGTCCAGCAGCCAACAGCTGCACCCGGGGCGATTCAGCCCAAATCGTCAAAATCCGCCCCCGCTCAACAACCGGATAATTCCAAACCCGACCCGATCGTTCCGGATCGGGTGAAGCAGCTTTCCGTTCAGGATACTCCATCACGGATATCGGGCTTCCTCAAAGCCAAAAATGTAAATCCAGCTACCTACGAATTGCCCGATGAAGAATCCATTCGATGATTTCATTCCGGACAGGCCGAAGAGGCGCATGGGAAGACGCTGTAACTTCAGCGTTGGGCAGTGTCCTAATTTGACCTAGGTGGAACTTTGGCATAGTCTGTTCATCCGGTGAACACAGGGGAGAGAGTCGCGAAATGGCACTTAACTGCCACTTTCATCTTTTCTTCCCACATTCGCCTTACTATGTAGATTGACGTACATAGTAGACCCCATTTTCGTTTTTCCCATTGGAAAATTGTTGCGATGGCACTCTTTCTCTACTACTTTATTTTCGGAAGCCAGTAGAGCCGCAAAAGGCAGAAGACAAAAAGGGGACAAATGGAAGAGAAGCCCAAGCAGGTTACCTTCGAGTATAAGATTGCCGCCAATCATAGCGTGTATGCCGCAACGGGAGCTATCGGTGGGTTGAATGCACAGGGTCAAGTTATAGTTAATTTTTTCAATGATCGGGCGGCCATTCCGAGAAAGCAAACACACGCTTTGGACGAAAAAGGCGGCCTCATCATGCCACTTCTCCATGAAGAAAAAAAAGGCTCAGTTATAAGGGACGTATTCGTAGGCATCTCATTGCCCCCTGGAGTCGCTAAGGCGACTGGTCAATGGCTCATTAATCTAGCTGATCAGTTCGAAAAATTGCTTTCAAGTTCATCGCAAAAAGAGCCGAATTAATATGTCGAAGAATTTTCAGCATCCGGTGGTTTCTTGGGACTTCCCGGTCCACATTGCGGTCCAACGACCGATGAATGATTATAGTCTGCTTCAAGGTGTAACGGTCATTTCCTATGTGACAGGCTATGTCCATGGAGTGACGGCAGCAAAGAGCCTTGAAGAACGGCGAGAGGAGGAGGACATGAATTCCGCTTGTCAATCCGCTCTTGAAGATGTGCCGATCAAGGAGGCAAAAGCCCGCATTAAGGGTTATTTCGAAGAGCATCATGGGGAAGACTTGGATTATGGGGATCTCAGAGAAGCCCTGTGCATCGCATTGCCCACCATTGTGGAAGCTTGCGATCAGCTCGAACGGGAGGGAAAGATTGCCGGAGTCGATTAAGAAGAGCACTCATAAAGTGAGGCGTGAAGTCGGAGATGCCATCGAGGGCGACGCAATCCATATTCAATGCAGGAAACTTACTGGTGAGTGGGATAAGATTAGGGGTTCCGAGCAGCACCATTACTATTCTACGATTGTCAAAATGAATGCATACGCCGTAATCTCCAGAAAATTCACCAACGTTAAAGAAACCTCCTGAATCCGGTTTTTTGCAGGGTTCCTACCATTTTAATCAACCAACTTTGCAACCATTGTTTCACTGATTGGTTCTGTATCCTGAACTATCGCCGCCCTCACGGCATCCCGCGCCGAAGTTACGGGCGGAACATGCAGCACCGCGAAGAACTTCCGCTTTGTGCTTCCCTCTATCGGAGAGGACCAGGTGTAGCAGCGGGTAGCCAGCGCGTTGCCCTTGATGTAAAAAACGTCAACAATACCTTCCCAGACAGTTTGCCCCTGGAAGGTTTCGAATACCTCCACCGATTCAACGTAAGATGCCGAGCAGTTATGCAGCCTTTCCGTTGCTATCCGCAGTTCTTCGATTTCAGGGTTATTCTTCATCCGGCTCCTTGCCCTGAGGTTTTGAGTTGGGGGGATCGCCTTTCGGCAAGTCTTCTTTGTCAATCTCTAAGTGTTTAATGAGTTTAGTATATTCTTTTTGGGTAAACTCCGAATATGGCACGGAAGCTAAAAATCGCAGGCTGATGTTATTCCGAAAAGAATACCGTGCTATTTCATATTCCCTTTGTTGAATAGGAGGCGGTATCGTTCCCTCAGGGGCTTCCGCTGCATTGTGTTGAAGGGTTGTCAATCTTTTCTCACCGCGTCTCACCGCCAGTTTTTTCCCGCTCTTTTACGATTGAGACCAGGTACTCGTGAGGCGGTTCGTTTTCTCTTACGCCGAGCAGGTGCAGAAGGAGTTTTTTCCCCTTATACGTAAAGGTCTGCGGCCGGTCCATCTGAAGGCAAAGGTCCCTTTTGCCGCCTCCACTGTCAAGATGGACAACCGCTGCCGCCTCCTTCGGGCACTGACCTCTATCGGAGGATTCATCGACCACAACGGCAACATCGTCGCCAAACGCCCTGGAAACTTCGCCGGCTTTGATCCATGAAGGTCCCAAAGCAAGCTGTTGAGCAAAAAGGTTTCTCAGTGCGGCGAGTTTTTCCTCACTATCGCGCAGATCATTTCGCAGGGATGCCGTTTCCGAGTCTTGCTCCTTCATTTTGGTAATAAAGCTGAGATTCGTGTCCTGACAGCTGTTCAGGTTTGCCGTCAAAGACGATATCTGGGAGTCGATTTTCATTTGAGTTTCATTGTTTCGTGCTTCCAATTCTTTATACTTATGGTCAACAAACTTATACAGATCATTTAATTGACTATATTTATCATTCATTTTCTCATTTGTGTTTTGCAATGCCTTGATTTCGTATTGATACCGGGTAATCTCTTTTTGGTGTACTCGATCGGTAACAATGTGATCCAGCAGCACAATGTCGCCGACCAAAAACACGACACAAATTGCGGCAAGAATCGGATTATTTGAGAAAAAGTCCGGAAAAGAAAATCTTTCTCCTCTCATATTGCATAACTTTCCTTAAGTATTCTTCAATCGAGGCAATGCGCTGAACAGGGCGTCAAGTGAGCCCCGCGGATATCTGGACGCATACGTGCGCATTGGAAATTGCTTCGTGCCGGCGCCGTCTTTCCGGATGGGCACGATTTAGGGCCAGATTATCCGATGAGCGCGAAATATCAATCTAATAACCATCTAAGGGCAGGAAGCAACCGCAATGTCCGCATCGACCGCTTAGCCTCGACGTCCATCCACAAGACAGAGCGGGGGAATACTTGCCGGCCTGTTGCCCCGTGCCCGTAAGGGTTTAGGCGGCGCGCTTACGCGCGCAGCCGAGCGCTCGGCTGAACAAAGCGTAGTTTACTGCCTGTTTTTTCGGGAATGGGATGGACGTGGATGGCCCGGTAGTGGACCGGGCCGTGCGGAAGGATCATCTGCAATAGCCGGGGACCCACTTTCCTTCGGCGTTGTGATATCAGGGGATAAGGAGACTGAGGCCTTATGGCGAATTTCAGAGGAACTGCGGCCCTTATCCGTAAGCTCGAAAGAACCTCAGGCCCACAAGCGCGTGAGCCCGGGCGCTCGGCGCCGTCGGCGGGGTCCCGCCGCGGCGCCACACTGTCGCCTTGTATCTCAGCGTGACCGGCCTTTTACGACCGTCCGCCGCTCACCTGGTTTTTTTGGCAAAAGAGGCCTCGAGGTAGTCTGCAATGGCGCCGTCGATGAATTCTTCCAATCTCAGTGTGGGATCGGTAATATCTTTGGTAACCTGTCCGGTTTGCATTCCGCCGGCCTTACTCGAAATCTCGAATTCGAGCGTGAGGTACCTGAGCACGGGCGCATTGACCGTCCCGCTTGCCAATCCGTCAGCCGCCCCCCCGGCCGCTCCCTGCGCCACATCACGTCCTCCGCCGCCACCGGCGAGAGCGCCCAGCACACCTAAAACAGCGCCGGCCGCGGCCTTATTTCCAGCCTCATTAGCAACCGCCTTGCTATTGTCCACCTGGTTATACTTGGCGGTCACCCGGACATTTATAGCGGCGCGGGTCGACTTGTCGGCAAAAACGTAACCAATGTCCTCCAGCGCCTCATCGGTGCTTTTGAGGTAATTGAGATACGGAGGCAGTCCCGGCACATTGAAGTTGGTAGCCGTGACGCCGACCGTTTTCTCTTTGGGCCCGGCTTTAAAGTAGATCATCATATCCGGGGGCGGGGTGTAGACCGGCCTGACCTGCTTGGCGGGCTGGGCCTGTTTGCCGCCCCAATCGAGCTGCGCCCGGCAGATTGCGGGACAGCACAAAAGCGAGATGGACACGATTGCAGGAATGCACAGGACCGAGACAGATTTGATTGAGAAAATCTTCTTCATCGCAATTCCTTTCTAAATATTCCGGATGTAAAAGTATTTGGTTTTGCCCCTATGATGCGTGCGAACTTTTCGGCAGTTTATTCAACGGCCCCGAAATGTCAATTAGAATGCCAACTTATTTAGTTATCTCCTTATAAATACGGATTAGTCGAGCATGTCTGAAAATGACACAGCGCAAGGGGTGCATTTCCGGGACTGGTTATTTATTCGGCGACTGATCTATCGGCACAATCGGGCTGGAAAACAAGCGGATTTTGGGAGTTCATTATCAACGGCATTCATACGACAGAAAAACTTTCGCCGGGAACGTTCGTATCTTCCCGCAGCGTTTTTATTGACATGCTGGTTGCATGTTCCATTGGACAATCCTATAGTTCCGTGATCCGAAAAATAAACCCTGGGAGGCTGCGATGATCGAAAAAATCCGGTTTGGAAAGACTGATCTCCAAGTGTCGCCGCTTGTGCTCGGTACGTGGGTTACCGGCGGATGGGCCTGGGGAGGGTCCGATGAAAAGGAATCTCTTGCCGCCATTTTGCGAGCGCTCGAACTGGGAATAAATTTCATCGATACCGCGCCCGTTTACGGTTTCGGAAAATCCGAGCAAATAGTCGGGAAGGCGCTTAAGCAATGGGGGCGCGAAAAAGTCGTCGTCGCCACCAAGTGCGGCCTGGAATGGGACGACAAGGAAAGAATCCGCCGCAACTCGAGTCCCGGGCGCATATTGCAGGAAGTAGACGATAGTTTGAAACGGCTCGGGGTCGATTACATCGATCTTTACCAGATCCACTGGCCCGATCCCGCCGCTCCTTTCGAAGATTCCATGAACACTTTGTTTAAAGTTCAAGAGGTGGGCAAAATCCGCTGCATCGGAGTGAGTAATTTCGGCCGCGACGAACTTGAGCAAATCATGCGGCACGGAGACATTCTTAGCCTTCAGCCGCCATACAATATGTTTGAGCGGGAAGCCGAGAAGGACCTGTTGCCGTTTTGCCTGGAAAAAGGAATTGCAACGCTTGCTTACGGGGGCTTGTGCCGCGGGCTTCTGAGCGGCAAATTCAAGGGTGACGAACGCTTCCCCAAAGGCGATTTGCGCCGCGCGGACCCCAAATTCAAGCCTGACCGGTTTAAAAAGTATGTGAGCGCCGTGGACGAGATAAAGCCCATCGCCGCATCATACGGCAAATCGCCGGCCCAGTTCGCCCTCCGATGGGCGCTGCATCAGCCGGGGATAACCTGTGTCATCGCCGGGGCAAGGACCGTGAAGCAGGCAGAAGATAACGCCGGGGCCTGCGGTTGGACGATCAAGCCAGAGGACCTTCGAAGGGTTGATGAAATCCTGGCGGCAAAGATACCAAAACCTGTTAGCCCCGAATTCATGGCCCCTCCAAAGGAGTAGGACGGTATGATCTATAGGATGAATCGTTGATAGTTAAAACATTCTGGTTTATTACACCATAGCAAAGTTGAATATTTCGTCAAATTTGAATTCGAACGAGACCGGGAGGCGACTCGGGGAGATTCCCGTCCCCTGGGGATGGGAAAGCTGACGTAAGCGAATTATGGCGTCCTAGCCGCCTCCGACCGGAGGAATCAGGACTATCGTGTCGCCGTCCTCAAGCGTTGTGTCAAGACCTTTTAAGTGTTTGACATGATTTCCGTTTTTCAGGACCACCATCTGAGGTTTAAGCTCGGGGCCGTCGAATATCTGCTCGCGGCGCGCAGGGGAATCGCACAGTAGATTCAAAAGGTCCCCAACGCTGCTTTCGCTTTGCAGCTCGATTTTTTCTTCCCTGCCCCTGAAGATGTCCCTAAGGTACGCGAAAAATTTCACCGTCACCTTCAAAGCGCCTTCCACCTCCTTTGAGAATCAGCTGAGAGCCAGGAGCAAGAAGCAGGGATTCCCGCTTCCCGTTTCTATGTTGTTCTCCTGTTAATCCTGTAAATCCCTGTCAAAGGTCTTTTTGCCACTCCGCGTGCTCTGCGTCTGCGGACAGAGCTTCTTACAATCCGGGCGGAAACTACCTCGAAGTACACGAATAGCAGGGGTCAACGGACGCATTTATCAGGGCGACGTCCGCCAGGTTGGCCCCGATCATCATCGGCCGCACAATGGGAATGTTGACGAAACTGGGGGTCCGGATCTTCACCCGGCATGGAACATCGGTCCCATCCGATGCGACATAATAAAACAGCTCTCCCCTGGGGGCTTCGGAGCGGGCCACAGCCTCGCCGCGAGGGACCTCCACGAAATCAGGTCCATGGATGGGCCCCGGAGGAATATCATCCACGGCCTGCTCGATCATACGGCAGCTTTCGACCATCTCGAGCAGACGCACGACGACCCTTGCAAGGACATCCCCGGCGGTTTCAACCGGGACCGCGAAATCGAGTTTGGCATAAGCGGCGTAAGGAGACGTTCGGCGGATGTCTTCGCTAAGCCCGGAAGCCCGCGCGGTCGGCCCCACGGCGCCCCAGGCCAGAGCCAGCTCCCTGGTCAGTTTTCCCGTGCCGGCGCAGCGTGCGCGCACCGTCTTGTCGTCGGCGAAAAGCGGAATCAACCGATCGTTCAGGGCTTTCCGGACACTTCGGACAACGGTCAGGACCGCTTTAGGCTCCGCCAGGTCGCGGGTAACCCCGCCGATGCAGTTCATCCCGTAATGGACACGGTTGCCCGAGAGGTTCTCCAGGAGGTCCATCAGCTGCTCCCGCAGACCAAAACAGGTCATGAACAGGGTCTGAAACCCGATCACCTCCGCCGCAATCCCGGCCCAGAGCGAATGGGAGGCCAGCCGCTCCAGTTCGACCACGATTGTGCGAATGTATTGTGCGCGCTCGGAGACCGTCAGGCCCGCAAGCCGCTCGACGGCCGTGCAGAAAGTGAGAGTATGAACGTTTGAGCATATTCCGCAAACACGTTCGACCAGGGCAACGGCCTGCTGATAGTTGCGCCTTTCGGCCAGCCATTCGACGCCCCGGAAGTTGTACTGGACCGACAGGGCGACGTCCTGTACGGTCTCGCCTTCGCAGGTCACCTGGACCTTGCAGGGCTCTTCCAGGGCCGGATGATAAGGACCGATCGGGATAGTGTAGCTCACGGCCTGCCTCCTGCCTTTAGCTTGCGTTGAAATTTTCGGGAGAACATCCCGGCGGCATCATGCTCGTTGAGCATCAATGGAGGGAGGTCCCGGCCTGTAAAATTTACCGCGTAGTAGTCGTGGATCTCCAGTTCGATCCAGTCCGCCGCCGGACAGATCCCGGCAATGCCTGGCAGCGCGCCCTGAGAGGTCAGTGTGGCACAGTTGAGAAGGCTGCCCTCCACGTCCCAATGATAGATCAGCCGGAATTCGCCCGTATCGAGGGGACAGGCCGAGACGGTCACCAGGCGGGCGCCCGCTTCGACCATCACCGCGGCCATCTTCTCCACATCGAGGCCGGAATCTTCCAGCCACCGTCCTTCAGGCTTTTCCTCCCAGGATTTCCCTGGACGGATCGAGAT
Organism: Syntrophobacteraceae bacterium; assembly: GCA_050008735.1. Taxonomy (GTDB): domain Bacteria; phylum Desulfobacterota; class Syntrophobacteria; order Syntrophobacterales; family Syntrophobacteraceae; genus SbD1. Next base: position 45,926 of record JBEKMB010000039.1, on the reverse strand, counting down.
TAGAATTTGTTCGATTTTATCCATAATCTTTCAAATCACTCAGGTGATTCGCCTCTTGCATGAATCGATTTCCCTGCCGTTGCCCACAGATCTTTTTGTGAACGCCTTAGACGACACCGCTGACACAATAATATGCCCTTCCGCACCTTTTCGCTCGGCTCACCGAAAGCCCGCTTCAATACCGATTCGGCCACCGGCCGGCTCGGCCTCCCGCACTCCGGGCAGGCCGGATAGGGCACCCGATGTGTTTCATCCAGCTCTCCGAGGCTGCAATAGATGGGGACGGAGCCGTTTTCCATGCGCAGCGCCCCTCCAGGGCATACGGCCGTGCAGCGGCCGCAGAAGGTGCAGCGCCCCGGCAGATAAAGCCACTCGCAGCTATCCTCAAACTCATTTACGCGGACCGCGTATGAGACGCAGACATAGGCGCACATTCCGCAGCCGATGCACTTTTCCACATCGATTTTCACCGGTCCCCGAAAAGCTTGCGGATGAGGCGTTTGCTCAGGAATACGCAAGGTGGCCGGTTTGTTTCTCAGGTTTTTCATCAGGACGTGGAAGATGCTCATCGGATGAACCTTTCGATGCCGGGCAACATTGCCAGAATTAACGCCGCGAGGGCCAGGCCCATGCCCCATCTCCAATAAAAACGGGCAGCCTGCGCGACCTTCAGGCGGGCCGTGCCCGCCGCCAGAAACGATAACAGTACCACGAGCACCAGGGACAGGCCCGCGAACAGGGCGGCATCGACAACCGGGACGCCCGTGCGGGGAAGCCCGAGGCACACGACAAGGCCTGTCAAAACCACCCACTCCAAACCGTGGGCCAGTTCCCACATGGCCAGCTGCGAACCGCCGAATTCCGTTGCAGGCCCGGAGTAGATCTCCTGTTCGGCGTTGGAAACGGAGAATGGGTTGATGCGCAGCTTGACCGGCAGGCACAGCAGAATGGTTGCGACGGCGGGCGCCCGTACCCAGCCCGCCGGGGCCGTCGCCAGGTCCGCCAGTTGCAGACTCTGCGCCGAGTAAGCCAGGGCCACGACGGCCGTCAGAAACGGCAGGTTGTAGGTAATGCTCAATACCGCTTCCCGAGTCGCCCCAACCTGGCCAAAGATCGAGCGGGAGGCAAAACCCGCCAGGACCGCGCATAAGGACGGCACTTCGATGAAGGCCACCAATAAGACGAGGTCTCCCGCAAAGCCGTTAGAGCCCGAGAGGACCGGCAGCAGGGCAAGCGCCATGAGTCCAGCCGAGACGGCCAGAAGGGGCAGGCCGGTCATCAGGATGGCATCGGAGCGAGACCGAAGGATTGGCTTTTTGGCCATCAATTTAACGAAGTCGAAAAACGGCTGATAAAACGGCGGCCCTATGCGGCCCTGCATCCGGGCCCTCAACTTGCGCTCCAGCCAGAGCATCAGCCATGCCATGGGCACGGCGTAGAGCATGCCTGGAAAAATGAAAAGGGCCGTAAAGGCAATTCCCCAACTCATGACTTTGCCCCTTTCGCGGCCGAAGGGTACCCGGTCCGCCGGTCGGCCAGGATCGCCACAGCCTGCGCAACACCCCTTATCAGGTCGTTAGGCCTGGGAGGACATCCCGGCACAAAGATATCGACCGGCAAAACGCGCCCAAGAGGGCCCTCTATGACCGGACTCCCTAGGAAGACGTCGCCGGATGCCGGGCAGTTGCCCAGGGCAACCACCACCTTGGGGTCGGGCATCTGGGCGTAGATGGCCTCAAGGGCGGCCCTGGTGTTACGTGTCACCGGGCCGGTCACGCTGAGGATGTCCGCGTGCCTTGGGCTCCCGACCAGCAGGATGCCTGCCTGCTCCACGTCGTAGCGCGGGGTGAGGCAGGCCGAAAACTCGATGTCACAGCCGTTGCAACCGCCCGTGTTGAGGTGAAAAAGCCAGGGTGAGCGCAGGCGAGCTACTCTGACCAATTTTTGAACCAGTCCCATGGGACGCCTCTCGTTCTTTGTTTCGCTTCAGGACATACTCGCTGGAAGCGTTGGGAACCATTCCCCGCACTTTTCCCGCCGCTGTTACCCGATCAAAATCGCCGGCCACAAACCGATAACCAATAAGACGGCGCATATTCCCACCAGGGCCGCAACCAGGAGCGCCGGTTCCCCCTTGCCGCTCTGTTGTTCGGACGGGCCCCACCAGCAAAGAGCCAGCACGCGGGAGTATGCGAGGACCGACAAAGCGGTGGCCAGAAGCAGCGAGCCGAGAAATACCGGTCCGATCCGGGTTGCGGCCTCATAGAGCTGCCACCTCGCGGCAAACCCGGCCAGCGGGGGAATTCCCAGCATGGCCAGCGATCCGGCCAGGAAGGCCGCGCCGGACCATGGGTAGCGGGACGCAAGGCCTCCCATACCGAGCGTGACCGGCCCGCATTCGGCCTCAGCGGCCGCAAGGCTGCCGAAAAGCAATGCCTTTGCCAGGGCATGTACGAACAGGCCCAGAGCGGCCCCGGTTAGCCCAAGTTCTCCTCCGGCAGCCACTCCCAAAATAAGGTACCCCATGTCCTCGATGGTCGAAAATGCCAGCATGCGTTTCAAATCCCGCTGGGCCAGCATCAGGGCCGCCCCTCCCAGGGCAGAGAGCAGGGCGATGGCCAGCCAGAGCTGCGTGGGGGCAAAGAGCCAGGCGGAGGTCTGTCTGAGAACCAGCAACTCGCCGAAAGCCGCCACGTCCACCACGGCCACCACCAAGCCGACAAGGGGTGCGGGGATTGCTTCGGCAACCATGGGCAGCCACAGGGATAGAGGCACCAGGGCCAGCTTGAGGGAAAAGCCGGCAAACAACAGGGCCAGGACCAGGCCGGTCCGGGCGCTGCCCATTGCGGCCGTTCCCGCGGCCGTGGCGGCGGCGGAAAGCAGCACCATCAACAGGTAAATCCTGCTTACAGCCCGTTTCTCACTCGCCCTCCATACGAGCGCGAGCGCAACGAACGCGGCCCCTTCCAGGAGCGACAACCGGACAAAGGGCGCTTCAAAACTCAAAGCCAAAACCGACAGCAGCCCCGCGCCCGCCCAAAGGGGCAGCATCGTGCGGTCCTTAAGGCCCGCATAGCCGATAAAGAGCAGTCCCAGGCACGCCAGGCCCACCCCGAACAGGATTGGCCGCACCGGCGCCTGGACGGCTGAAGACGCCAGGGTCCCGCCGGCCCCGGAAAATGACCATGCAAGGCCCGCGACAATCAGCGCAAAGACCGGGATGAGCGCCGATGCGTGCCTCTCGAGCCGGCAGACGCCTTTTCCCAGCACATCGCAGAACCGCAGAAGCCTGCGCCACACGCTCAGGTACAAGCCGTCAACGTCGGTTAGACGGTAGAATGGGGCAAGGCTGTTTTTGACGATCAGGGAAAAATCGCTCGAGGGCACGCGGGCCGGGCCGGCCATCGGATCTCCCCCGCTGAAGACGACCGGGACCGCGCCCGCACTCCCACCCGCTGCCGAAAGGACCCTGCCGCGGGCAGGCATCGCCAACCGGTAAACGATAAAACCCACCGCCAGACTGAGAACAACCATGACCAGACCGGCGGTTGAAAACCAACTTCCGTTTCCAACGGTCAATCCCATCCAGGAGACCCCTATGCAGGGGGCCAATCCGAGGGAAAGGAGCATGGGGTTGACCAGATAGTTCACGACCAACTGCGGGGCCAGTCCGAATACTACGCTTCCGGCAGCCAGAACGGCCGATCCGGCGAGCATGGCCCGAGGGGCCTCTCGGCCCCGTGCCGAATCGGGTCCCTCGTCGGCGAGAAAGACGGCCGCGGTGGCCTTGAGGAATGAGAAAAGCGTAAAAACACTAACCATCCAGGCAATAAGGGCGGGAATGACCTGTCCGGCTTCCAGGGCGGCATTATAGATCAGCCACTTGCTGACGAAGCCGCTTAAGAGCGGCACGCCGGAAATGGCACCCGCCCCGATCAGCCACGAAATCATGGTAATGGGCATTCGCTTGCCCAATCCGCCCAGGCGGTCCATATCGCGCGTGCCGGTGGATTTCTGAACGGCCCCGGCGCACAGGAACAGACCACCCTTGAACAGGCCGTGATTGAGGCAATGCAGCAGCCCGGCGGCTATCCCGAGGGAAGTGCTCAGCCCAAGGCCAAGCATCATGTAGCCGATCTGGCTGACCGTATGGAAGGCCAGCAGCCGTTTCAGGTCATGCTGCACCATGGCGTAGAGCACCCCCACGACCATCGTGACGGTCCCGATCCAGATCACCAGGAGCTGCCATGAAACGGGCCATGGCCCAAAGCTGTGCATCCGGGCCACAAGGTAGACCCCGGCTTTGACGTAGCAGGCGGCATGGAGCAGGGCGCTCACGGGGGTCGGGGCCGCCATGGCGTCGGGAATCCACGTGTGAAGGGGAAACTGCACTGACTTTGCCACCGCCGCGGCCAGCATGAGGAGAAAAATGCCGGACGTGAAGGCCGAGGCCACCCTTGGGTCCGTCCACAAGGTGACCCCTGTTCGGGCATAAAGGACCAGGACGGCCGCCAGGAAACCGTAGCCGGCAAGATGGGTCATGACCAGCACTTTCCGGGCCCCGTAGGCGGCCTCCCGGTTTTTGTACCAGAAGCCGACCAGAAGGAACGAACACAGTCCGATCACTTCCCAGCTAAGGTACATGACAAAGAGATCCGCCGCGAAGACCAGGTGGACCAGCCCGGCGATGAAAACCAGCATCAGGATATAGAACCGGCTCGCGGAGCGATCCTCGGCCATGTAGGCAACGGAGTAGAGAAGGACCGCCGCGCCGATGCCCAGGGCCATCAGGGCAAAAAACAGGCCCAGGCCGTCCACATGGTATGAAAGGCTGATCGGCCCTTCCCACGCCGAAAGGCGCGCGTCCAGGGCCATGCCTTGCAGGGTTTTTGACCGAAGGGCGAATACTCCCCCAAGGGCGACCAGACTGCAGATGAAAGCCAGCCAACCCTTCGCCTTCGACGAAAGGACCCGGACAAGCAGCGCCTCCAGGACAACCCCGCCCAACAGAGCACCGACAGGGAATATGATTGATACGGCGGGCAATTTGGCCCCTTTCTTTTCTGTTTTTTTTTCCGCGGAGACGCCGGGTGCGCAGAGATCAGGGAAAGATTTTCAACCTTGAGTTCCTCTGCGTCCTCTGCGCCTCCGCGGTGAATGCATTTGCTTATGACCCGTTGAGGGACAACTCTTTGAGCTTCCCATCCCCCGGGACCCCGTTCTCATCCCATCCGCGCAGTTTGTAATATTCGGGCAGCATCTCGCCCAGTTTGCTCAAACAGCCTTTGGAAGGCCCGGTGCTGATCGGAGTTTTCAGCAGCCGTTCGGGCAGCGTATCGTCTCGGGCAGTAAATCCGGCCTTGAGGTTCCACAACCTTTCCAGGTTCCAGACCCGCTCTCCGGCCTTCATAAACTCTTCCACCGGATAATCGATCCCCGTGAGGGCGCTCAGCATTTCCGCCAGATCGTCCGCGCCGATGCCGAAAGTCGAGAACAGGCATGCCCCTGAAGAGTCGAGCGCGGCGGTCAGGTTCTGGAACACTATATCCAGCGCTGCTTTGCCCTCCGTGACGTGCGGGTCCATTTTGGTGGGGTTGCCCAGCACCTCGACCGCAATCGTGTATCCGCGTACGTGACAGGCGCCACGGTTGTTGGTGGCGTAGTTCAGACCTATACCCTGCACGCCGCGTGGATCGTAGGCGGGCATTTCCTGTTTTTTGACCGTCATGGAGTACTCAGGATGGCCATAGCTTTCGGCAAGCCGATAGGACCCAAGGGCCAGTTTGTCGCCAAACCCTTCCCGAAGGCCCGTCTTGCGCACCATTTCCACCATCGTTTCAGTGGCGCCGAAGTTCAGGGCGACGCCGCCGGTGTCCCTGGCAGTCAGAATTCCGCTTTCAAACAGGTCCATGGCGCAGGCAATGGTTGCGCCCATCGTGATAGTGTCCAGGCCGAGTTCATTGCACAGATAGTTGGCCTTGGTGATGGCATCGAGGTTATCGATTCCGCAGTCCGGCCCAAAGGCCCAGGCCGTCTCGTATTCCGGCCCTTCCCCGTAGCCGGCGAATTTCTGGGCGGATACTTTTGTTACCCGGCCGCAACTGATGATGCAGGAAAAGCAGCCTTTTGGACGCGTGAGGGTACGGGCAGTCAACGATTCTCCGCCGACCTTATCAGCCGTCGGGAAGTAGCCGTCCCGGTAGTTATTGGCCGGTAATGCTCCAGTTTCATTGAGAATATTGACCAACACATCGGTGCCGTAAGCCTTGAGCCCCGCTCCGCCCACCGGGTGGGCCTGGATTTTTTGGCGGGCCTTCAAAACGGCCGCTTTAAATCCAGCCGGATCGGCGGCTTTCACCATGCCGCTGCCCACTACAGCCACGGCTTTGAAGTTTTTCGACCCCATCACCGCGCCCACACCGGACCGGCCCGCGGCCCTGTGCATTTCGTTCATAATACAGGCAAAAAGCACGAGCTTCTCTCCGGCCGGGCCGATACAGGCCACCTTCGCCTCTTCATCGGTCTCAGCCCGGACGGCATCGGTCGTGTCATGCGTATTTTTGCCCCAGAGGTGTCCGGCGTCCCGAATTTCGATGCGGTCGTCGTTTATCCAGAGGTAGACTGGTTTTGGAGCTTTTCCTTCGATAATTACCAGGTCATATCCGGCATATTTCAGCTCGGGGCCAAAACTTCCCCCGGAGTTCGAACTCGCAATGGCCCCGGTCAAAGGGCCCTTGGTGATCACCATGAAGCGGCCTGCCGATGGGGCATAGGTGCCGGTAAGCGGGCCGGGGGCCAGTATCATTTTGTTATCGGGGCTAAATGGATCGATCGTCGGGTCCACCTCGTCCGAATAGATCCTGCTCCCAAGACCGCGACCGCCGATGTAGAGTTTTGCCAGCTCAGGCGGTGTGGGTTCCCGTGTCACCGATCCGCTCGATAGATTGACGCGCAGTATATTTCCTGTCCAGCCGTACATTTAATTTACCTCCTTGAAAGCTGTCCTGAATTTGGATGCAAAGGCCTTTTTGCGGTCGCGCACGGCAATGGTGTCATCCAGGTACACCAGCGCTCCACTTGGACAAAAACGCGCGCATTCCGGGTCCCCCTTGCACATGTCGCATTTGATGATCTTTTTGTTAGACGCATCGTAGACCGCATTTCCAAAAGGACAGGCAACCGTGCACATCTTGCAGAGAATACAAAGGCCCTGCTCCCATTCCACCCTGCCGTCCGCTTCGTTTACGTGCATGGCGCCCGTTGGACACACGGACACGCATGGCGCGTCGTCGCAATGCTGGCACATCATCGGAACTGAAATTCCTTCCCGCTCCCAGGTGTAGGCGTGCACGCTGGAATTCCGCGGCTGGAATGCGCCTTCGTGAGAAAAGGAGCAGGCCAACTCACAGTTGCGGCACCCGGTGCACTTGTCCGCATGGATCATTAGGACCTTCTTCATTGATTTTTCCCCTTTCGTTGTTTCGGATAATTAAAGTAGACATCACGCATAGGAAAAAGATGCATGTTGTTATGCTAACCGCAGCACAACCAACCAGTTTGTCATCATTGAACACCGGCTTCTGACTAGAGCACAATACATGCCACCGACAATGCATTGGACCCGTTATCACAATCTGCAGTAAAAACATTGATGCCGTTATGCCTGAATCCACATAATGCAACAGGCCTGAACGTCTTTCATGTCGCCGGTTTATTGAATAACGCTATATGCCGAATCGATGTCATAAACACGTTCGCACTTAGCAAAAGAGCACATGCATGAGGTATGTTAAAACCAGCACAATGTAGGTTTGGACATATCATCTAACGCTGCTTTCTCTATTTCAATATATGCAATGGACAACGTCATAGGCACGCGCTTGAAGGACCTCCGGCTAATTACCTGAAGCCGCCCGGTTGAATTAGAGATAACGCCTCGCTACGCCTGAAGGTTCGAACGGGAGTGATTGACTGGATCGAGATTTTTCCTGAAAGGTGAGAACCATTACTGCGAAGTGGGAATTTTCTTATCGCGCAGGAAAAATTCGGCGCGCCATCGAGAGGCCGCCGCGCACTCCCTTTTGCAAAGAGCGGGTGAGTGTTTTTTCAGCTTAAATATGCCCCGCAACGATCTGCAGGCCCCGCCAGGCGCACGCGCGAGAGCGGGTGAGACTGTATTCTCATGAACCCCACCCGGCATTACATATCGCTTGCATGTTCGATTGAGAAATCGTATAGGTCTGCGGGCTAATGATCTTCCGGAAGTTTTTCGGGCGTGAGCCAACCCCAAATTTCACTTTCACGAGACACGGTCGTTCACATATCATGAAAAACGTGCCCTGGCGGGGGGGGCGGATTGCCGGCCGGCTTGCACCGGCGGTCGATTCCTTTGCACCGGATACGGCCCCTGGGGAATAGATCCTTTCCGGGGCTTGGAGTTCAAGTGTCCTGCAGGCAGCTTTATTTCATTCTCATTTTAATGTTAAGCTTAGCGGCGCTCGTTGCGGCGCGCTGTCCGGCGGCCGAGTCCGTGCCCCCGGACCTCGCCGCCGCCGCCGCCCGGCAACCGCAGTCCGAGGGAAATGGAGCATTAGAATCGGCCGGCCGGGGCTGCCGGGTCGAACGAAAAGAATTCTTTTCCAGGGCGTGCTCATCTACGATGGCTTACTACGCGTTCGTTCCCGCTGAAAATAAGGAAGGTGCGCGATACCCTGTGCTTTATCTGCTCCACGGGGCTTTTGACGACTACACGGCCTGGAAGGAACACGCCGGCAACAGTATATGCCAACTTGTATCCAAATACCGGCTGATCATCGTAACCCCCGAGGGCCTAAGTTTCGGATGGTATGCGAATAGCCGGCTCGTCAGGAAAAACCAGGTTGAGACATATTTTATGGAAGAACTCATTCCGGATGTCGAGATCAATTTTCCGACAAACAGGCTGCGCGGCATAGCGGGACTGTCCATGGGCGGACACGGGGCGTTCTTTCTTTGCCTCCGACATCCGGGGGTCTTCTCATCGGTCAGTTCCATGAGCGGAATTCTCGACATTACCCGCCACAGGAAACAGTGGAAGCTTGCGGAACTATTCGGCCCTTATGAAGGCGCGTACGCGGCCGACTGGGATGAGCATTCGGTATTGAGGCTCATGGAGCGGGCACAAAGCTATATTTGTTCTTTGCCTATGCTGATAACCGTATCCCAGAGCGACCCCTGCGCGATAGACGACAACAGGGCCGTCCACTGCCAGCTCGAGAAAATGAATGTGTGCCACCGCTACAATGAATCCCCCGGTGGGCACGACTGGACATATTGGACCACACAGTTGCCGGTGCATGTATCCTTTCATGCCCAGCATTTAAGCGAACCGACCGAAAACTGAACGGCCGCCGGCCCTGACGGCTTCAAAAGCGATGTTTCTAATAAGCTTTGAGTTTGCTCTGTTTCTGTTTGTCGTTATCTGGCTGAACTGGGCGCTTCGCGGCAAAAGGGCCGCCTACAGGATTTTTCTGCTGGCGGCAAACCTCTTTTTCTACGCGACCCAGAGGACCGGCATACTGCTGCTGCCCCTTGGCGTGGGAATGTCGAATTATGTTTTCGCGCTCCTCGTCTCCCGGACAAAAAACGATACCCTGAGAAGGGTCTGGCTCTGCGCCGATATTGTCCTGAACCTGGGTTTTCTTGCTTTTTTCAAGTATTTCGAGTTCCTGTACCATGGTCTCGATTCGGTCCTTGTCCCCCTCGGCCTGGATCTGCCGCCCCCTTTTATCGAACTCTATTTTCCGATCGGGATCTCATTTTTTACCTTCCAGGGCATTTCCTACTGCATTGATGTCTACCGGGACCAGAAATGCCTCATAAAAAATCCCGTCGACGTGCTTCTGTTCGTCTCGTTTTTTCCCACGATCCTCGCGGGACCGATCATGCGGGCGGGCCAGTTCGTCCCTCAGATCGACAAGCCCGACTACGACAGCCGTTCATTCCGGGACGCCTTCGCCCTGATCCTGATCGGGCTGTTCAAGAAGCTGGCGATCTCGAGCTACATCTCAGAACACATCGTCAGAGACGTATTCCAGGTGCCCGCCGCATACTCTTCATTAACAGTCCTGCTGGGCGTATACGCTTACTCGATCCAGATCTATTGCGATTTTTCCGGATACTCCGACATAGCCACGGGCATCGCTCAGCTGCTTGGATTTCGCCTGCCGCAGAATTTCGGCGTGCCTTACGGGGTGAGCAATGTTCAGGACTTCTGGCGCCACTGGCACATATCCCTTTCCACCTGGCTGCGCGACTACCTCTTCATCCCGCTGGGCGGCAGCAGAAAAGGAAAGTTTCGCAAGTACGTGAACCTGATGGCCACCATGGTCATAGGAGGCCTGTGGCACGGCCCCCACAGCCGTTTTCTGCTATGGGGGACGCTGCACGGAATTGCGCTTTCACTCACCCACGCGTTTAACGACATTCGCAAAGCCAGGTTTGCGCCCGGCGGGGAGACAAAAACCGGGGCCGGTTCGCCATCCCCCATCCGGGCATACGTGCTTAAAGCCGGAGCATGGTTTTTTACTTTCAACCTGGTTTCGTTTCTGTGGATTTTCTTCCAGGCCGAAGACAGCGCGAGGGCCATGGAGATCGTCCAGGCGATTTTTGCTCTAAACGCCAAAGGCATGGGCTTCGAGTCAGGGGTTTTGGCGGCCGTGGCCGCCGGGTTGATGATTCAATTCGCCGGGCCATACGTCCTGGAGTTGTTTTCCAAAATCCAGCAGCGAATGCCGGTGGCAATCCAGGCAGCGCTCATCGCGCTGCTCTGTATCCTTATTATGAGGCTTGGCCCCTCGGGGGTCCCGCCTTTCATTTACTTTCAATTCTAGCGCGTCGGCATCAGCGCGGGGGCGGGTCAACCGTGAAAAAGAATAAGGAGCTTACTCCGGTCAAGGCTGCACTGATATATTCGATCGTTCTGGTCCTCGTGGTTTTCTACGAACTGCCCAGGGTACTCTCCTGGGTGGAGGAGACTCGATGGAAACTCGCTTCAGGCGAGATGTTCGAAAGCTTTGGGCCAAATCAGCTCAAGCTCTCGAAGGCCAGCGGCGCTTCGGACAAGACAGATCGAGCCCGAAGCGAATCCCATGAAGCCAAGCCGGAGGGCATGGACGCCGAGAAGGTGACACTCAGCGGCCCTGAGCCCGCGGAGGATTCACCCCGGGCCGCACCGCCCGACCTCAACGGAGCGGATCAAATGCAAAGCCCCTCCGCCCAGAGCGCCCCTCAGGCCGACAAGAGCGAGGCGGCCACGCCGGAAACTCCCAAGCCAAAGTTCAAACCACACAAAGTGCTGCTGGTTGGCGATTCAATGATTGCTGAAGGGTTCGGGCCCGCACTGCAGCGCCGGCTCAGACAACAGGCATCTCTCGAGATAGTTCGCAAGGGACAGTATTCTACCGGGCTTGTACACCAGGAAGATTTCAACTGGGCTTCCGTTTTGAAAGAATTCATCCGGGAGCATAAGCCTGACCTGATAGTCATTCAGATGGGCGCCAACGACTCAATCGATATACTGGAGGGTTCCGGCAAACGCTTATACTGCGGCAACGATCCATGGAGGGAAGTTTACGCTTCGAGGGTCAGGGATTTTTTGAAAGTCGCTTCGGAAAAGAAGATCCTGTCGTTCTGGGTAGGCTTGCCTATAATGAGTTCCGAGAAATACTGCTCCAAGATCCGTGTGATTAACTCCGTAGTCGAGCAGGAATGCGCAAAGGTTTCCGGATGTGTCTACCTGGACTCCTGGGCCGCGCTGGCGGATTCCCAGGGCAAGTATACCGCCTACGTAAAAGGGCCGGGTGGAAAGCAGACCCGCATTCGAGCCAAGGACAACGTGCACCTTACCGAAGCAGGCGGAGCAATTCTAACAGACTACTTCCTGCGGGCAACCTCCGGGCGGGTCGACCTTTCCGCGGACACTGAAACCGATGCCGGCGAGTCAGCACAATAGCTCACAAAAGTCCAATAAGACCTTTATTGCAATGGTTTAGTTCTCAGCGGACAAATGCCGGCGTCCCGAGTCTTTGTGCGAAGTTGCGTCCAAGTTGATAATTCCAGGGCACCCGAATAGAGCGGGGGAATGATTTCATCAATACAGATGGACTCTCAGAGTGGATGCGTAACAATCTTAAGCGCCTAACCGCCTCCGACCGGAGGAATTATAACGATCGCATCGCCCTCATCGAGCTTTGTCTCAAGACCGCCTAAATGTCTGATGTGCCTTCCGTTTTTCAGGACTAACATATGAGGCTTAATCTCACCGCCGTCAAATATCTGCTCTCGGCGCCTGGGGGAATCGCATAGAAGATTCAAAAGGTCCCCCATGCTGCTCCCGCTTTGCAGCTCGATCTGCTCTCCCCTGCCCTTAAAGAGGTCTCTAAAGTATGCGAAGAATCTCACCGTTACCTTCAATGCGCCTTCCACCCCCTTCCAGGATCGTTAGACAAAGATCGCTCGACTTCGCGAAGAACTCACCAGCGTGCTGGTAAATAGATTTTATCACATGCGTGCCGTATCAGGCCACCCACCTCTGCGGGGCGAGGGGTTTGATGACCATCAGGTTCGATCCGATATGGGCTGGCAAGGGTTTTAGCACGAAGAGCGCGAAGTGCCGTCCTGGGAGCAATTAATACCAAATAGCGGCGGCTTTCACTTTCCGATGCAAAGGAAAAAGAAAGGGGCGATTCGCGGAGGGTGGAGATTCGATATCCGCCCTCCGCTATCCGAATTCCCGGCCTCTACCCGTCGGTTTTGAAAAAGCTCGGCAGGCGGTCGTGCACATTGGTAAAGCCCGCCCTGCTGTTGAAGTCCCGCTCGGTCTTCAGGACCTGCTTGCCGAGCGCAGCGACGTCATCGCCGGTCATGTTCAGGCCGTAGAAGGCATTGATCATATCGATTAGCGCCTGAAAGGTATCAGGCTGATCAAGAAGGGCGAAGGCGATGAAAAGGCACATGCCGGTTGAGTCAATCGCCGCGGTTGCTATCTGGAGATTGCGTGACAGTTCGATTTGTCCCTCGGGTTTGAGCGGATCGACGTTGCCGCCCACCCCGAGAATGTTTGCGGTCACGGCATACCCCGCAGTGTGATCGGCCCCCATGGTGCTCGTGGCGTAGGTTACGCCCATACCCTGTATGGCCCTGGGATCGTAGGCCGGAAGGGCCTGCCCTTTAACCACCGGCACCCGTTCGACGCCGAAAACCCTGCCGGTCAACGCCGCCCCACTGCCCAGAATGCGTCCGAGAGGCGTGCCCTGGCCCACTTCCTTTATAAGCCTGATGGCGCCTTCGGCGTCTCCGAACTTGAGAAGACCCGCTTCCATGGCGACCCCCAGGGCTGCCCCCATCTCGATGGTATCCAGACCGTAGTTGTCGTCCAGAAAATCGAGCATGGCTACCGCATCCAGATCACAGATGCCGCAGTTGGCGCCATGGGCCCAAACGGTTTCATACTCCGGCTGCTTGGTCAGATAATGGCCGTCCTTGTCGTTATAGATTCCCGAGCACCTGATGACACATCCACGGTGGCAGCCGTGGGTGGCTAAACCCCCTCGGGCTGTTTCCGTCTCGGCCTGGGTCTCGCCGCTGATCTGTGCAGCCCCATCGAAACGGCCCTGCTTGAAGTTGTAAGCAGGATAGCCCCCCGATTCATTGATAACGTTGGTCAAAACGTTGGTCCCGTAGGCGGGGAGAGCTGTTCCCGTCACGGGATGTTTCTTTAAGCCCTCGACGAATTTCTTGTTGGCTTCCTTGAATTTCTCGGGGTCCTTGGGGGTGCGCATCTTCACGCCGGAATCGTCCAAAATTATGACCTTGATCCCTTTGGCCCCCATTACAGCGCCCAACCCTCCACGTCCAGCATGGCGGGTAGGCCGAAACTCCATATCGGTGCAGGCGACGGTAGCCGCGGTCAGTTTCATTTCTCCGGCGGGTCCGATGGAGATCAAAGCCACCCCGTCGCCGTACTCCGCTTTCATCTTTTCCGCAAGATCGTAGTTGGGGAGCATCTTGAGGCTGTTGTCCTTAGTGATCTTCACCCCGTCTTTATTTACGTAAACCTTGTAGAGATCGTCATTTGCCGGCTTGCCTTCCAAAACGACGGCCGCGTAGCCGAGTCTAGCCAGCACCTGCGCCGCCTGGCCCCCGGCGTTGGCCTCCTTGATGCCGCCCGTAAGAGGACTCTTGGCGCCAACCGAAAGCCGTCCGGACATGGCGGCGATGGTGCCGCTCAATATACCGGGGGCGATTACCAGCTTATTCTCGGCGCCCAGGGGATTGCAAAGCGGCGGCACCTCTTTTGCCACCAGAGTGGACGTGAGCGCGCGGCCTCCCAGCCCTGTGTATTCTCCTGTGGGGACCTCAGTTGCCTCCGGTCCTCCGACCGCTCCCGAATCGATTCTTAGAATTTTAAGCATAAGTTTTCCCCCTTGATCCAAGTTCTGCACATCGCCAAACGCCATGACAGGTGTACGCTACATCTCCCAGGACTGTTTCGAACCGTTTTCCGTCCGGCTCTCTGATGACGAAAAAGCCCTTCAGTGTTTCCGGACGGACATGAGCAAAAAGCGCTTCTATGAACTGCGAAGTTCTGCTGCTACTGAACTAAGTTAAGATATCTTAATCGGAATAGTAAGTAACGTTGGGCGAGATATATGCACAAGTGAACTTTGAGGTTGTTATGCTAGATAAAGCTCAACGCGAAGTTGGATTATGCTATACGAAGCTCAACGCCCAGAAGCACTGTTTAATTATATATATACTAATCAAACAGTCAAGCAATATACTAATACGATTCGTCAGGTCACTTTCAGGCGGTATGTCAGGCCGAAGGGTCAGGACTTATGATTTGAAGAACAACGTAGGTTAAACTAATCGATTTACCACTGAACAGTTCGGCCGGGGATATCGGTACGCCGTCAAGTTCGGCTTCCAGTACCGCATCTTCCGCCAATTTGCGCCTGTTCGACAAAAACTCCTCCAAATCCGGCCCCTTAACAAGTATCCCGTCGCGGAGAAGTGCGGGCCCCATTTCATTGGCAATCGTGTTAAAGAGCTTCAGTCTGATTTCGTACAGCGTATCCTCGCTGCGAGGAGCGCCCATTTCCCTGGCGGTACTCGATCGGAGCGCGGAAATGGGGCTTCCTTTCCGAAAAATTGCTCCTGCAAGCCCAGGCATTGCGCCGGAAAGGGCGATCACGGAGCCGCTTTCGACAATTGCACGATCCAGATCGTCAACAGCGCTCCCGTCGAGAAAGACCGTCTGCACCCTCTGTTCAAGGTATTTGCGTGGAAAACCGGCCTCCTCCAAGACCTCATCCAGGGGTAGACCCGCCCTGGTCTTTATAAAAATCCCCTGCTGAAAGACCGGCACAAACTTCGACTCCTGACCGGGCTTCACTTTTAGACGGATATTCCGAATAGATTCAAGCATGTGGCGAATCCAAACAGTTATTGTGCAAAGCCGCATGGGTGGCTGAAGGTTTATAACCTATTATATACAAAACCCCAACGCAGGCGGAGTTTTTTTTGCAATTGGCCTGCCCAGCCGAAAAGTCCAGGATTTCAGAGCATTCGCGGTATGAGTTCGAGCCAAAATCCCAGGCTTGCCGGGCGCTTCGCTGGGTGAGGGTCAGATTTAACGGCACGGTCAAGTTTGTCCAAAAGTCAGGGATGATGACACAGGAAACAATCACCCTTAGATTATAAACAGTCAGTTGAGTCGTATATAGTGGATTACTGGAACGTGCCCTGCAAGAAAGAGATAGACATGGACGTAAAATCCTATTGTGACGCTCTTAACATCGAACTTACAGGATGGAAAGCCAAAGTTTACGATGTGGTGAGGAAATTGGATAAAGTTTCGAGTGGGGACAAGCAGAAAGTCGTCCCTATGGTTAATGAGCTCCATATGGTTATCGAAGAGCTCACCGATAGAATTGATAAGCTCAAAAAAGAGTGTCCCACCCATTGGGCGCCGGAAAGAATTGAACTGGACGGCAAATTCTCTCAGTTGAAAACAAAATGGGAAGATGTATGGCAGAATGTCTCTCCGGCTGATTTTGGTGGATGAGTCCTGCTCTAATCCAAATTTGGACTGAGGAGCGTGGGCAGACCGGAGAGACCTTGTCGATTATCTGCGAAACAGGGGTGGGGTTTACACTCATGACAGAATAATCCTTTGATTCTATATCCACTCGGATTTGTATAGCCGGGGAGGCCTTTAGGCCGCCCTTTTAAATGTGTAAACCCAACGCCATATGCTTGGTCCTCATGTGTGACTTTGTCAAGACCTGCTCTTCCTCGTAAGATATACTTATAGTTAGGAGATTCGTTATGAAAGGTTCATGGGCACTGGTTACAGGTGCTTCCGCCGGCATGGGCATGGCCATTGCTCGAGCATTGGCCGCTCGTGGAGTCAATCTTCTGGTCAATGCTCGAAGGGAAAGCCGGCTTTTGGAACTCAGGGAAGAACTCTCCGGCAAATACGGCGTCAGGGTGGAGCCGCTGGTCTTTGACATCAGAGATCCCAAACGGAGCGAGTCGGTGCTCAAAGCGATGGGTGAGGTGGTTTCAGAGGTCTCAATCCTTGTAAACAACGCCGGGCTCGGCAAAGGCACCGGACCGCTGTATGAAGCGTCAATCGCCGACTGGGACCAGACAATAGATACTAATATAAAAGGCCTGCTTTACATGACCCGGCTGATCCTCCCGCACATGGTCAAGCGCAATGCGGGACACATTGTAAATATCGGTTCAGTCGGGGGACGCTGGACACTGCCCGGCGGCGTGGTTTACTGCGCCACAAAGTTCGCGGTGCGGGCAATTACCGATGGTTTGCGAATGGACCTGATAGGAAAGAAAATCCGCGTGACGAATATCGAGCCCGGTCTGGTTAAAACCGAGTTCAGCCTTGTGCGTGCGGAGGGAGATAAGGCGAAAGCGGAAGCCGTTTATGAGGGATACGACCCGCTGCAGCCCGAAGATATAGCCGAAGCCGTAATCTGGTGCCTGGACCGGCCGCCTCGCGTAAACATTCAGGAACTGGTTGTCTTTCCCACGGACCAGGTCGGGGTGGGACAGATGTACTTACATCGCCGGCAGGTTTAGCGGGTCCAGGCGAAGTCGGGTTGGCGAATATGGCGGGAATAAGATTCCTTCCCGTATTAATAAAATAAGGGATTTTTTGTTTCACTTCCCGGCGGGCCAAACGTCGCCCACACATCAGCTCCCATCAACCGCCGTTATTTTCCCGCGATCAAACGCGCTTTAATCCGCCGTCAAATGTGTGGACCTGTCCCCTATACGGGAAGATTCAAATCGGTTTTCATGTTCATCAATGCACCCCGGACACTCATCCGGATCTCACCCGTTTTGAAAACGGCGCGCTCGCTTTCCGGCGGCGTGCACTCCCAAATTACCTCGCAGGGCAGGCAAACAGGTTGGGACCGTTTTTACCTTCCGAGATATCTGCAGTCTTTAATTTCTTTTTGCGCTACATCATCGTCAACCAATTCCGGATAAATGTGCGCAACAAGCAAGCCAAGCGAAATATTGAGACGCACGTACCGCTTCTGGCCCTGTTCAAGAGTGAGCGATAGCTTGCGGGTTACCTCGGTGGTTGTCTCCAGTTCATAATTACCCGGCTTCTCATCTAAATAGAAGAACCCCATTGGAACAGCTCTTCCGACCACTTCTCCGTTAAGCCTGACTTCCGGCTGAATTGCCATCCCGACAACGGCTGAGCGATAGATATAAATCCTGCCGGTGTCGCTTGGCAAAGCATCCATAGTGGAGGAGATCTCGGTAAACTTGGGACCTGATGTAGCGCAACCCGCGGCGAGAAGAAAAATGGCAGCCACGAATGCCAGCTTACATGCCACCTTCATTTCTTTGTCTCCTTCAGTTATCAATAATCTCTTTCATTGGCAGGCCCTGGGGCTCGATCGGCGAAAATGATCGCTCCACCGGCAGATAAAATCCCACGAGCATACCGGATGAGACCACTATGTACGCTTCATGGATGTTGGAAGCCTCCACAGTCAAAATTTGATCATTGGTCCTGTAGACATCCCCATAAGATGTAGTTCCAATGAAGTCCCATTTCGTTCCTTTTTTCAAAAGTCTGCTGTAGCCGGCAGGCAGGCTCAACCTGACTTCCCGCTGCAATGAAAAGGAATTCCTAGGAGGTTGCACAACTTCAAGTTGTGTGGGGACCTGTTTGACGTTGATTACGTCGAATGCACAGGAATTCAGTAGAGCCAGGAGGGAGATCGCGGTAAGTAAATGTTTCAAAGCCTTCATGTGGACCTCTGTTCATATATTTACACTTTGGCGCCGAATGTATTTTCTTTTGACGCCGACTACAGAAAAAAACCATTTTAAATTCAATCACCTGACGACTATGAAAGCTCCCTTAAGGACGCTCTGTCCTTGTGAATTTATGACAGTAATCGAACACTTGCCATAGTGCATGGTTGCCGGAACGGCGCAGGTGATGGAATCGTCCCCCCACTGCGCAATTTTTGCCTGGCCCGCCCCAAACTTCACTTTCCCCTGGATTGTTCCGAAGCCGCTTCCCTGTATCTGGACCTCGGCATTCCTCTTTGCCGAAGAAGGGGTGACGCCTGTCGCCAGGGGAAGGACCTTCAAGTGAACCGAGTCATTGCTGGTCCAGGGGTCGGTTACGACGGTCACCGCCCCCGAAACGGCAGTGGACGGGACCACACAAGTGATGGACGTGTCAGTCCAGGAAGTGACCTCGTCGCATTCGACATTGCCGATTCTGACTTTGCTGTCGCCTTGTGCACTGCCGAACTGGAACCCCTTTATCACTATTTGACCGCCGCGTGTTGCCGATGCGGGGACACTGCCGGTGACGACCGGAGGAGGAGTGGTGATTGTCCCGCCACCTACTTCAAAGCCCGTCAACTTGATCGTTGTGCCCGAAGCTTTGCCCTCTACGTTTCCAATGTAAGGTGCGAACCAGTACGTCTGAGCTGTCGTACGAGTACCGCCCGGTCCGGAAACCTTGAGAGTGATAGCTATGGGCCAGGCCATAAAATGACCCGCCGGGACGCTGACGAGCTTCATGGGTGATACTTTCGCCGTAATTTTGGCCGTGCCCGAACCACTTCCCGATATGATCGCACTTGCCGTCCAACGAGCATTTACAGCCAGGGGAGTTTCGATCATCGGCAGGGCCGGAGTAAAAGTCAACGTTAATCCCGAACTCTCAATTTGTTTCATAAAGAGCCCGTTGGAAAAGACCTGGTACCATGTCCTGGATTCAATCACCCCGGCAAGGGCCACCTGATCTATATAGGAAGGAGAAAAGTTCGTCATGTCGAGGGAGATATCATCGGTTTGTGTATAGCTGCCCCTTGCAGAATTTACCAGCGAGTCCTCATGGTTGCCCTGTTGCATTCCAAAATAGTCGAAATAAGGGGCGAAATCGGCCGTTATTGTATGGTCCGTCTCTATATTGCTCAAGCTATAGGTCAATTGGTAGATCGACGGGTTTCCAACAGGCGCCCCGTCAGCGATAAGTGCGACCAACTGATAGCCGGGGTCGGGTGTGATGGTGAAATTCAAAGAGTCTCCATCGATAGCCGAAATTATGCTTGAAGGGCTGATCCGCCCCCCACCACCGGCTGTGGCGGTTACGGTGTGTATCGCGCAGGATCTTCCGGTCAAAGCTACCGAGATTTGAGGTTCATCCGGGTCGTTGCTCGTAATGAGCAGATTTCCGCTTCTTATTCCTCTCGCTACGGGGGAAAATTGCACGTCAATGGAGACCGACTGGTGGGGTCCGATGGTGATGGGCAGCACAGGGCTTTGCACCGCGAATTCCCCTGAAGAGGATACGATGCTTTGTATCTCCAGGGGTTCGTCTCCCACATTGCTTATGGGTGTGGTTTGGGTCAGCGTCTGTCCGAAATCGGCAATGCCAAAAGCTATGGATTCGGTTACATATAGATCGGAGAGCCCCAGGCCGATGGCTGTTAACGTACCGTCCCGGCGGGCTATATAAAGAGTACTCTCGCCAAGGGACAAATACCCAACGGATGGATAAGACCACACCTCGGTATGGCCGGTTAGATCAATACAATAGGTATTAACCTCCGAGCACACGAAAAGGTGGGAATTCGTTGCAACGATCGTAACCTGAATGGTTTCCGCGCCCGGCGCTTTCCACATCCATTGAAAGGCCCCCGTACCCTGATCGTAGGCTGCCAGAGCACCTGATCTTATAGCGTAAACGGTCCCGTTGACAACGGTGGGCTGTCCCGAGAAATTTGCAGCGTTCTCCCAGCTTATATCACGGGCAGCAAGATCGAACCGGATGAGCCGTCCGTCATTAATTACAAACGCGTCGGATAATCCTCCAAGAACAGGGGTAAGATACTGGCCCCAATCAAATTTCGGGTCGGGGATTATGAAAACCAATTGTCCCGCCAGGCGATCTATCACATAGAGTCCAGGTGAATCCCCCATATAAGCATAAGCCCAATTCTCATCAACCGCGGGTGTCCACTCGTCAAATTGGGGCAGCTCATAGAACCAATCCTCATTGCCGCTGCTTGCATCGAAGCTGTACATACCTCCACAATAGCCGCCATTGATGTAAACTTTACCTTTATATATGGTGGGAGCGTAATAGCTTACCCACTGAGCAGGATGACTGCTCCTGAAGACAAGCGCGCCTGTTGCCGCGTCATAAGCACGCAAATAAGTACCAGGGTCGTTATCGCATGTTTGTATATAGACTTTTCCATCAGAGTAGCTGGGGGGGTTTACGGAAAAAACACTGCCGAAACTCATATTCCAAAGTGTATCGCCAGAGCCTGAATCAAGAGCATAAAGACCCGCACTACTGTTCCAGCCGCCTTGTGAAACAAAAACACGCCCGCCGGCTGCCGTCACAGGATTTAGAGCGAGTGAACCTAGTTTCTTTTCCCAGCGCAGCGCAAACTTGGTTGGATCGAGCGAAACGGGAATAAAGCCTGTATGGGCTGGATTGGCCTGGTACATGGGCCACTGATGGCTTGCGCCGACATACTCTGAGAAAGATACCATAAGAATCATCAAGACCGACAGGCTGAGTACAAGTCTTCGCATATAGCCCCCCAAGGTTTATCGCGGCAGCGTCAGCAAATGCTTCCAAGGAACATGGCCAGGCTGAACTCTAATATATACAGATATATACAGAATTATCTTTGGTTGAGTGCCTCGCATTTGTTTCCCCCTCAGAAGCATGTTCCCGCCCTGCTGGAGTATTTGCGGCTGAAAACTTCCTTGGTCCGAAAAGACGGGAACCGTTTAGGGAATGTAAATATCCTACGGCAAGTCAAACTCATATTCAAGAAATTTAGTCGTAATGATAATAAAAATTATAGACTACGGATAAGGATATAATGAACTAGGATCGATACCGGATGTGAATAGAATTCCTGCAGATTGATAACAACCGATAAATATAGCCGAACGAGATCTCTTCCTATACTGATATGATCCTCATGTTTTCATAAACTGCCGGATAAACCCCGCCACCTCCTCTTTGCCCCGGTACACCCCGAAGTGGCCTTCGCAAAGAATATCGGCCTCGATGCCGAGCAGCATTTTGAGGCTTTCCTGATAATCCCCGGAGTTGGATAGAAAGCCTGGATCGAGCGGGCCGTGAACGTCCTGGGCGAACAGCACTTTGAGCCCGTCCGATTCGGTCAAATAGACAACCGAGCCCGGCGAGTGCCCTGGTGCGTGGATGGCCTGGATTTTCCTGCCGCCCAGCAGGATGTCCTCGCCGGGACCGGCAAGCTTTCTGTCCACCCGGAAAGGCGTTAGCTTTGCCCCGTACCAGTTTGCGGCCGTGACTCGGTTGTCGCCTGCCTCAAGATATTTGGCATCGAGTTTGTGTGCGATAATATCGAGCCCGATTCGCCGTTTCAATTCGGCCGCTCCTCCCGTGTGATCGTAATGGCAGTGAGTGAGCAGCAGGTATTTGATCAACCGCGGGTCTGTCCCGCACTTGGTTATGTTGGCGAAAAGCCTCTCGGTTGCCCGGCCGCATCCGGCATCCACCAGCGCCGATTCCTGCCCGAATTTCACAAGATATATCGCTGCATCTTCAGGCGATGTATAAACGCCACCGCCCACCTCGAAAATCTCGCTCGTGATTTCCATGGCCAAAAGTCCCCCTGGGCAAAGCCGCCCCTGATTCATTTTTTTCCCGTCCTCGGGCGCCGTCCTGCTAAAGACAGGTATCCTTATGATACGGCATGTTTTAATTTTATGATACTTCGCTCAGCAACCCGGCAACAAGAGTGGAACGCATCTATTCCGAAAGGAGACCTATGGAGCGCCGCACGGCAAAGTTCATCAAAGAATTGAGCGCACTGCTCGTTTTGCTGCTCATGCCGGCCCTTTTACCGGCTGCGGCCGCGGCCGCGGATGAAGGTGAACTCAAGCCCCTTTCCATCACAATGGAGGGCTACGACTATCCCTATAAAGTTAGCTTTCTCGACCTCACCATCGAGAGCCAGGACCTGCGCATGGCCTACATGGATGTTCAGCCGGAGACGGGGCCGAACGGCAGGACCGTCGTTTTGCTGCATGGCAAGAATTTCTTCGGCAGTTATTGGAAGGATACAATCGGTTTTCTTGCGCGGAAGGGCTTTCGAGTAGTGGTCCCGGACCAGATCGGGTTCGGCAAGTCATCGAAGCCCAATATTCACTACAGCTTCCACCTGCTTGCCGCCAACACCAGAAAGCTCATCGATACCCTTGGAATAAAACAGGCGATAATAGTCGGTCATTCCATGGGCGGCATGCTGGCGGCCCGCTTCGCCCTGATGTATCCCGAGACCACCGGCGCTCTTGTCCTTGAAAACCCGATCGGCCTGGAGGATTACCGCGAACTGGTACCCTACGAACCACTCGAACAGGCTTACCGCGCCGAGATGAACGCCTCCGGGGAGAGTATCCGAAACTACCACAGGGCTTACTACGCCCGCTGGAAAGCCGACTATGACGACTACGTCATGGTTGCCCTCCGCTGGAAGATGAGCGCCGAGTATCCTCGTTTGGCGATGGCTTCCGCCCTCACCTACGAGATGATCTACGAGCAGCCCGTCTGCCACGAGTTTGCGGATATAAAAACCCGGACCTTATTGGTTATCGGTCAGGCGGACCGGACGGTGGTCGGCAAGGCCAGGGTAAAAAAGGAGCTTCTGCAGGCGGCCGGCCAATACCCGGAGTTGGGCAGGAAAACGGCCAGGCTCATTCCAGGGGCCAGGCTCGTCGAAATTCCGGACGTTGGCCATATACCCCATCTCGAAGCCACGGAGCGCTTCAATCAAGAGTTGTCGGTGTTTTTGGACCAATAATACCAGGTAATGTTCATGAATCACTTTGCTTCACAAAGGAGGCTTCTATGTCGCGATTAAAAAGGAGATGGACGTTTGGCCTGGTGTTTTTTATAATTTTTGCCGCACTGACCGCGTTTGCGGCACAGGAGAAGGCGACAAGAATCATTAAGTTTGCTCCCGATACATCGGTCAGGGGTGATCGGTCCGGCAGTTGCTGGACCGGTTCTATTGCGGTATCCAGGCCGGATGCATGGCGCTGCATGATAGGAAACGGGATTTTCGATCCGTGCTTTTCGTCCCCGGACGGGAAGTTTGTAGTGTGCAACCCGAATCCCGCGAAGGGTGAGCCGGGCTTCAGATTGAACCTGACCGAACCCTTGCCGAAGCAGGATATGCCGGCCCGGGTTTCGGACGTGGAAACCGGCAGCGGCTGGCTGGTCGAACTGGCGGACGGGACCATGTGCAGCCCCGTGACCGGCGCAAGCGGCCTGATCGGTGGAAAGGTTGTGCGCTATTACTGTGAGAACAGAAAAAAGGGTGAAGACATCTCCCTGCTTGGCGACCTCAACTCGAGCAATCCTTTGTGGACGGCCGAGAAGGCTACGACCATACAGGGCCGTGGAGGTCCAAAGCTCATCAAATCCGAAAGAATAGCGGTCAGGACAGTCTGGCAATAATAAAGCCGCCTATCGATAATAAGCCGTGTATATTGGTATTTATGTATTAGATGAATCTCATCCCGGACATGAATCAGCCGGCGCATTCACGGCATTGACATCCATTATCGCGAACCAGGGAGTACTTATGATGATAAGGTCCGTTTTCATCATGACAGTCGGCCTGTTTCTTTTTTCAGCCCTGCTTTTTGGCTCTCCGGCCGCGGCGGGCGATTTCGAGAACTTATCCGGGGAGGCGCTCCAGGCCTATAACGCATCCGACTACGCGAAGGCCCTCGAAAAAGGCCGCGAAGCCCTCGACGCGGCAAGGAAGTCGGATAACAGGCAAGCCGTTGCGGTTGTTCTCTGGTTCCTCGGCGGGGTGCATTCGGACCTGGGCGAGTATGGAAAAGCGCTCGGATATTACGAGGAGGCGCTCGCAATTCAAAGGGAGATCGGGAACAAAAATGCCGTCGCAACGGTGCTTGCCAAAATGGGTACGGCGTACCAGGAGCTTGGCCGTTATGACGAAGCGCTAAGGTCTCATGAGGAGGCGCTCTCAATCCGCAGGGAGGCCGGGAACCGGCAGGCGATCTCGGAGAGCCTGAACGAGATCGGAATTGTCTATTCGAGCCTCGGCCGGTATGAAAAGGCGCTCAGCCGTCATCAGGAGGCGCTGGAGATCGACAGGGAGATCGGAAACCGTCAGGGCGTCGGGGTGGACCTTGCCGAAATCGGGATCGTGTATTCCTATCTGGCCCAGTACGAAAAGGCGCTCGGCTGCTTTGACGAGGCGCTGGCAATCGATAAAGAGTTTGGAGACCGCAAAGCCGTCGGAGCCGACCTTGCCGAGATTGGAATCCTGTATTCGAGTATCGGCTTGAATGAAAAGGCGCTCACGTATTTGGAGGAGGCGCTGACGATTCATAAAGAGATCGGGGCGCGAAAAGACATCGCGGGGGACCTTGCCGAGATTGGAAATGTTTATTCGAACCTGGGCCGGAACGAGGAGGCGCTACGCTATTATGAGGACGGGCTGGCTATCGACAAAGAGATCGGTGACAAAAACGGCGTCGGCAAGTTTTTGGGAAGCATTGGAACGGTGCATCTGTTGCTCGGCCGCAACGACAAGGCGCTGAGCTATTTTGAGGAATCGCTGAAGATCGACAGGCAAGTCGGGGACATGGAGGGCTCCGCGATCAATCTTGCCGGGATAGGCATGGTGTATTCAGCTCTAGGCAGGCATCAAAACGCATATGAGTCCCTGAAGGAAAGCCTTAAGATCGGCGATGAAATCGGTGCGCCGGAGGTCCAGTGGCGGGCCCTGTGCAAACTTGGCAAAGCGGGCGCAAAGCTGGGAAAAGACCTCGAAGCCGCCTCTCATTACGAAAGGGCTATCGACACCATAGAAGCCATGCGGACAGGGCTTTCGCAAAAAGAGGTCAGGATCGTCTTCATGAGCGGAAAGATTTTTGTCTACGACGAGCTGATCGAGCTTTACCGGAAGATGCACGCCGGGGACCCATCAAAAGGCTACGACAAAAAGGCCCTGGAGATATTTGAGCGCAAGCAGGGGCGGGTTTTCCTGGAAGAAATGGGGAAAAGCGGCGCGAGGGATTTCGCCGGGCTTCCGGCCGCTGTCAAAGACAGTGAGGCCGATTTGGAAAATCGGTTCGAAAAAGCCGGGGTTGAGATTGTGGAGGAGCGTTCCAAGGGCGCCAATCAGATGGATACGGCGCGTCTTCATACCCTGGAAGCCGGCCTGCAGCAGGTCCGGACTGCCTTGGGGACCCTCCGGGAAGAGATCAGGGCAAAGTATCCGGACTACTATGCCCTGAAGTATCCGGGCCCGGCCGGCCTCGATGATATCCGGGAGAAGGTGCTCGGCCCCGATGAAGCCCTGCTTGTCTACGCCGTGATGAAGGACGGCACCTGCCTGTGGGTGATCGCAAAAAAGCGCTTTGGGCTCTATTCCATCAGGATCGGTGAAAATGAGCTTGCACAAAAGGTCGACTCGTTCCGGAAGGGCATGCAGTCGATCCTGAAAACTCTTACCAGATCGGGAAGCTCACGGCAGGTAACCGAAGCCAAGATCGAATCTGACATGAAGGCGGTGGGCCTCCAGGGACAGGAACTCCATGAACTGCTGATTCCAAAGGATGCGAAGGAAGCCCTCTCGGGGGTGAAGACGCTCTACATCGTCCCTTCAGGCCCGCTCTACGGTCTGCCTTTCGAAGCCCTGGTTTCCCGGATCGATGGGGAAAGCCCCAGGTACCTGGTGGAAGATTATCCCATTGCTTACCTGTCTTCGGCATCGCTTCTCAAGACGCTTCGCGAAACGCAGGCAAGAAAGACGACAAAAGCCAGGTTCCCCCTGCTTGCCTTTGCAAATCCCGTATACGGCAAAAGCGAAACGCCGGGCCTGACCAGGGGAGAACCCACGGTCGCCGGCCTCAGGGAGCGCGCCTATCTCGATCTCATGGGCGGGACCTTCCTTGAGCTTCCCGAGACCGAGGATGAGGCAAAAGAGATCAAAGCCGTCCTCGTGGCATCGGATTCGAGTAAGCCTTTGCAGTTGAGGCAGGACGCCTCGCGCAGCAACGTCATGAAACTGAACGAGGCACAAACGCTTGCGGACTACCGCTACGTGGTCTTCTCCTGCCATGGCGTCGTGCCCGACGTCACCAATCGGGTGAGCCAGCCGGCCCTCGTGCTCTCTCAGCCGGACCCCGCGGGAGGCAACGGTTTTCTCACCATGGCAGATACCTTTGGCCTAAGGCTCAATGCGGACCTGGTAACGCTTTCGGCATGCAACACCGGCAGGGGAGTGGAGGTCCGCGGCGAAGGCGTGATCGGGCTGACCCGTGCCTTCATGTACGCCGGGACCCCCGCCATATCGGTCACGCTTTGGTCAGTGGAATCCATTTCGGCAAAGATACTGAGCACCGGCCTCTATGAGAACCTGCAGGCGGACAGGGGGCGGGCCGAGGCCCTGCGCGAGATCAAGCTGCGCATGATCCATGGGAAAGAAGACAAAATGTACCGTTATCCGTATTTCTGGGCGCCGGTGGTCCTGTTCGGGGATGGACGGTAAGTTCAAGAGCAAATGAGCGAGGTCCACACCAGGAGCGGGAAGAAAAGAGCGGAGAAATGCTTCCCCCGGGCCCCGATCATCTCCTGATTGACGACATTTTGATATGGGCTTATCCTGCCGGCATCGCGTCGGCCTTGCCGGGCAGGATACGGCCAAAGGAATTGTCGCCTGTGGAAATGCTCTTATGTTTACACGTAGCGCTGGATAGCGCGTTCTTTCGATAGAAAACCGGATTGGGGAGAGCAGTATGTCCCGCAGATTAACCAGCACGGAAATGCTGATCGGCGGCTATAAATTCTTTAGATACCTTACCAGAGGCGGTCTCCTTTCCATCAATCTGGAAGTCACCAAAAGGTGCAATGCCCGCTGCAACTTCTGCGACTACTGGAAGGAAAAGCCGCCCCTGGAACTCAAAGATTATGTCCCGGTCATCGAAAAGCTCAAACCGCTCGCGGTCGGCTTGACCGGAGGAGAACCGCTCCTCAGGGAAGATCTCCCGGATTTGATCGCCTCACTGCGCCGGAATTTTGGTTTTCTACGTATTACCCTCGTCACCAACGGATCTTTGCTAACCAGGGAAAAAGGCCTCGAACTCTGGGAGGCCGGGCTCGACGAAATGTCCATTTCCCTGGACTATCCTGACGGCAGGCATGACGCCGGCAGAGGCTTGCCCGGCCTTACGAAACACATCTTCGCCGTGGCCCCCGAGCTTGCGGCTGCCGGTGTCGATCTGTATTTTAATCTTGTCATGAAAAGCAGTAACTACAAGGAAGTACCCCAGATAGTACGCGAGTGCGCGGGGATGGGGATCAAAGTCTCGGTGAGCACCTACAACTGCTGGCGCACAAATAACCGCGACCACATGATCGAAAAAGATGAGCTTCGGGCCCTGGCAAACGTTATTGAGGAGCTCAAAGAACTCAAGCGGACGCTTGGCAGCCCCGTAAACAGTAATTATTACCTGGATGGCATCCCGGAGTTCTTTGAAAAGGAGAACGTTCCCGGGTGCACTGCCGGCCTCAATTGGATTCAGGTCACTCCTGACGGGATGATAAAACGCTGTTCCGACCACCCGGTGGCCGCTCATTTTAGCGAGTGGCGGGGGCGGTTTTTCGAGCCGAGTGATTGTGGTCGCTGCTGGTATGGCTGCCGCGGGGTCCAGGAGCCGTGGTCATGGAAACGTTTCATCGAAAAGGCCAAAGACACCCTTGCAACCTAGGAGTCCTTCGAAGAAACGGTATCGGGAGATTTGGTCTCGCTATGGAAGCGACATTCGAATCTTGCGACCGACGACAAATCCTGCCTCCCCCGCCGCCTGTTCAAGGATATTTTCTTCAGTAGGTATATAGCTCGCAAGAAAGTAGCCTTCGACCAAGCGCAAGGTTGGCTTCCAAGTAGTCTATGCAAGTCTCAGTGGTTATAATCGTGAAGTCAGTAGTCTGGTTAGAAGCTGCAAATCGCTGCATGGCTCATTGCTCCTGCCCCTGTTAATCGATTTTGAGACCTTCATTGGTCACTATTACCGGATAATCGCATTCCCTCAAGTGCTCGACAAGCAGAAAGCCTTTCAGCGTTGGTGCTATTTCACCCTCGTCATGATCCTCGAAGAATTTTTCGGCAAGAATAGCCTTGAAGCAAGTTCTCTCTGGTCCGATCTCGAAACATTGGGCCATCCGTCCGGAGTCGTAATGATCCCGGATTTCAAGACCCGGGAATTCGAGTGAGAGGTATTTGCGAACTGCAACGACTTTTTCCACATTGATCATCAGGTTATCCGTTTTGAATCCCAGCTGATCACCGGCAGGTTTATTTCTCGATTACACAGCCCCATCTTTTCAAGTCTTCGCGCCGGCCAA
The DNA here is from genome assembly GCA_050008735.1 of Syntrophobacteraceae bacterium. Lineage (GTDB taxonomy): Bacteria > Desulfobacterota > Syntrophobacteria > Syntrophobacterales > Syntrophobacteraceae > SbD1. The sequence continues at coordinate 16,918 of JBEKMB010000039.1, read as the reverse complement.
GTAGCCGGATCGCGGCACATCCGAACATTATCATCCATGCTTGTCATATGAAAATCATATTATTTATATCGCCGCGTATAATAATGTTCGCCTCTGAAGGGTCACGCTTTAAAATCGGAACGTTGCTCCAGCAAGGAGACAATAGCCTTGTATCGATTCGGCGAAAATACCCTTCAATCCCAAATCCAGATCGATGCGTTCCGACACCAAAAATATCAACCCTCCAATAATGAAACCCTCTGGAATATCTGATGCAGCATCCCTTCCCCCCTCTGTCCCGAGATTGCCAACGACTTTAAGCCAATTGAGGGTTTTCTACTCCGAAGCCAATGAGACGTGCCAGACATTTGGTCCTTCATCTACATCGTTTTCATTCCTGATGTATCCAGCATTGAAGTGAAAGGCGAAAGGCTCGATCTCCTTGGTTGCAATCAAAAAGAGACTTCCACCAACCTTTCCAGCCCCCAATCCTGCGTTGCAATCGCCGCTGGGGACGGACAACCCCGGTTTGATGGCGAAACTCAGACCATCTGATTCATGAAATCGCCACTTTGTCTCCAATGTTACATCGGAAACCCCGCTGTTGGTGCTCTTTATTCCGTAATCTTTAGTCCTGACATACAGAAATGGAACGGTACAAATGATATCTACTTTATCAACAACGCCATAAGTTATAGCCAATCGGAACTGGCTTTCATTCTCCCTATAACCGCCTCCTTCTTCATGTTCCTGCTCAAAACTTGTCTCTAATTGGAACTTGCCTTTTCCTTGAGTGCCTGTATCATCCGTTATCAACGGCTGTTCAGCAATTGAGACTCCTGCAAAAGCCAGTGCCATGACAATAGCCCAAAAAACCCTTTTTAACGTGCACATCTGCTTCAAGTTTCTTGAACCCGTAATCAGGCAATAAGTACGCATCCTGGAAAATAGTTTTGAGAAGAGGCATTGTAAAATAATGACCGCAATGACTCTCGTAATGGGCTTGCTTCAGGGCAACAAAAAAGGCCAAGCATGCCCTCTTCGAGAACACATCGGCCTTCGTGACCAACTATATGCAAAATGCGGCTTACTACGGCGTGGGCTTCATACCCTTTTAGACCGAGCAAATACTCTTGAGAGGGTTTCGTGTCAACGCATTTCTTGCGCCATGGCCGAGGAAAGTCACGGCGAAAGTTTGAGGTCTTTGAACCGACCATGTATTGTTGCTGAAAGAGTTGGAGCGGGGGCTCCGAAGCCGAATTTGAGCTTGCAGCCTGACCCGCTAAATCCTGTAAAATTCTGCATTTACAGTAACATAGTCTCACTTTCTGGCTGGTTTGAATCCGTCAAAGTTCAGCGAAATTCGGTGAGAGTGCCCCCGTATGGGGAAAGTTTGGGGAAAGTGGTCAATGGAGTCTGAACGGTGCTATAATGCTGTGCTGAATTTGGTGCGTAACAAAATGTTACATTTCTCTTGACTAAGCGACCTCATGGGAATTATTATTTTTACTGAGCAATTTACTCCCTTTGAAGCCACCAGACGCATTCGGGAAATCGTGCTGTTCGGTGATGTTCAGACAACTGAACACTGCCGAATTAGAATGGTCGAAAGACGGTTCACTTTTCAGGATCTCGTTTCGGTGCTGCTGAACGGAGATGTAAAGAGTCAGCCTGAATACGATGAAAAGCATGGGCAATATAAATATCGAGTGGAAGGGAACACAATTGATGGTGATTCAGCCGCAGCGATAACGGTCATCGTTAGCACCCGTTCGCTTTTGGTTGTGACCATCTTTGAAGGAGATAGTCTTGGATCGTCTTGAGAAATGCCCAACATGCGGAAGTGATCGTTTTACTTTCACGAGAGCGCATCACCACTTTCTTGAGAGTGGATTGGATAACGTTCACCTGACCAATGTGGAAATTGGCATGTGTGGTGATTGCGGCGAAAAGATCGTTTCTATTCCTCATTCAACAGAACTGATGGGATTAATCGGTGAGAGCATCCTACTTAAACCCACTAATCTGAACGGGGCCGAAATCAGATTTCTCCGAAAAAATCTCCATTTAAAAATAAATGAGTTTTCACAGTTGCTCGGAGTGGATCGAGTGACCGTATCTCGATGGGAAAATGGACACGAGAGGCTATCGAGATCCAGTGACCGACATATCCGATTAACCTATGCGGTAGAAGCAAGGTTGAACGAACAAATGATGGAAGCAATTCGAAGAAATCTGAGGACGGAAGAAACCGATTCCAAAGTAGACTATTTTGTGCCGCTTCCGCTTGCATCTTGAATTTAGCGAAATTGTAGCGCCTAACCTTTGGAGCGGCCATTCTCGATGCCCAACATTGTTCTAAAACTATCCTCTAGAGTTGGGAAAAGCTGGCTGGATGCCTGAACCGTCCTTTTCGCAAGTTTCGATAACAACTTGCAGCCTGACCCGCTAAATCCTGTAAAATTCTGCATTACAGTAACATAGTCTCACTTTCCGACCAGCACCCCCAAGGAGCCGAATATACCCGATGGGAGCTATTGACGGGATTTTGCTGCCATGCCTTTTAGAGATCCAGAAAAGAAAAGACAATATCACCTGGACTACATGAGGCAACAGCGTAAGGGCTTAACAGGTGAATCGACAGGTGAGCCGTTAACCCCGGACGAAACCATGAAGTTCGATCCGACCAGACCGCACCGTCACTGCTGTATCAAAATCGCCGGGGTATGACGCCGAGTTGCAGAGCAGGATGGGCGGCTCTATTTTCGTGACACGGGTCTTCTTGTTGAGTCTTAAACCATATACCAACGCCCTATTCGGTGTTTCAAAGTGAAACACGCAGAGTGAGAGAGAGTGGTGTTTTGTCACGGCGAAAGTTTGAGGCCTTTGAACTGACCATGTATTGTTGCTGAAAAAGTTGGAGCGGGAGACGGGCTTCGAACCCGCGACCCTCAGCTTGGAAGGCTGATGCTCTAGCCAACTGAGCTACTCCCGCTCGACTTTCAGTGTTTAGCATGCCGGGCCGGTTTTTTCAAACGGTAAAACGGTGCTGAGCGGATCGAGAGACGAATCGGTAAAAGCATGGCCCGGCGTCCTCCCGGGAATATGAAACACCGGATGAGGCAGTAGCAGTTTACGGTTTGTAGAAGGAGGGATTTTTCGTCCAGGGAAAATCCCCCCTGCCCCCCTTTACAAAAGGGGGGAAATTGGATGGCGGCCTCTCGGGACCCCCCTGCCACATTATAGAAAAACAGACGGGGAGAGGGTTTTGTCTCCGTGTCTCCGTGTCTCCGTGTCTCCGCGTCTCCGCGTCTGCCTGTTTGCCGGCCTCGACCAGCCGCCGGCGATTTGGCTATTCACCCGCTTTTTTCGGCGCTTCGACCACTACCCGGTCCACCCCGTCCTTTTCGCTCAGAAGCACGTTCACCTGCTCTTCGGCGCTCGTATCGACGGCCAGCCCCACGAACTGGCTGAAGATGGGCAGTTCCCTGTGGTCCCGGTCGACGAGGACCGCCACCCGGACCCGCTGCGGGCGGCCGTAGTCGATCAGGGCGTCCAGGGCGGCACGGATCGTTCTTCCGGTGTAGAGCACATCGTCGATAAGGACCAGGTCCAGGTCGTCTATACGAAACGGGAGGTCTGTTCCTTTCAGCACGGGCTGAGTGTGCAGGCGCGTCCAGTCGTCTCTGTAGAGGGTGATGTCGACAGTCCCGACCGGTACCCGGACCCCGAGTTTTCCCGATATAATGGCCGCGATCCTGTTGGCCAGAAAGACGCCGCCTGTATGAATGCCCACCAGTGCAAGCTTCTCAGGGTTACCGCTCGAGGCGGCTATTTCCTCGGAGAGGCGCTCCAAGGCCGCCTGGATGCCTTTACCGTCCATTATAACGCGTCCGTTGTCCTGTCCCATCCTGGTGTGTCCGCCTTGCTTACCGGTCAAAAGGTATCGATCCAAGAAATATAAAGGGCGCCTTCTGGCGCCCTTGCCGCCACGAAATGCGGCTCGAAAACAACTTGCTCCAGAATCCTTGGGTAGCAATTTTTTCAAAACATGTCAAACAAAACCGCCGATAAAAACAACTGAGTCGTGACAATTCCCGGTCCCAAATTCCATGGCCGTTCGATGAGGCAGAACCTGTTCGAGCCACCGCGCCTCAACCGTTCACCTGCCGGGGCGTGCGATTTTTCCGATTCAACTGGCCTTTTACCATGACCCGTTCTATTATAACCGGCAATTCAGACTGTACGGGAGGAGTCATCCACCTGTATGGAGGTATTGTACTATGCGCCGTGCGGCAGGTTGGCTGCTTTCATTGGCGGCCGCCGCTTTCATCATTTTGGCGCCCTGGCCTGCTAACTGGCAATTCCGGTCTTCCGAGACGATTCTCAGGCCTCTTCCGCCACGCCCTCCGGCAAAGGCTGGGCACCTGCCCTATGAGGCTTGCACTAAAGCCATTCAATTCCTGAGGGAGAACCGGCGCCAATTCCAAAACAGGCGTTTTATCACCGTCATAGACTATACGAAGCCCTCCACCAGCAGGCGGCTCTTTCTGATCAACCTCAAAACCGGAGAAGTGCAGAGATTTCTCGTATCTCACGGAAAAAACTCGGGATGGCTTTATGCGACCCGGTTTTCCAACCGCGAGGGGTCCTTCCAGAGCCCGCTCGGCTTCTTCAGGACCGGCAGCAAATACATTGGCAGCCACGGCCCGTGCCTGGAACTCCAAGGACTCCAAAAGGGCGTAAACGATAATGCGCGCAGCCGGGGAATCGTAATGCACGGGGCCCGTTACGCCTGCTCGAAGGCCATAGCCGCCAACCACGCCTATGGCTCGGCCAGACTCGGCCGAAGCCTCGGCTGTCCCACCGTGCCCATGGAAGCCGCAGAAGATGTGATCGACAAAATTAAGGGCGGAAGCCTTCTATACATTCATGCGAAGTGAAAAAAGCTCAGATGAACAGGCTGGATGAAACTGACGCGGCGAGGGTTTTGTCTCCGCGTCTGTTTTTGTCCCCGCGTCTCCGTGTCTGTTTTTAGTATCGATTTCACTCCACGGTCACGCTCTTGGCCAGATTTCTTGGCTGATCGACGTCTGTGCCCCGAAGCACCGCCACGTGATAGGCGAGCAACTGCAGCGGAACACTGAAGAGCACGGGCGAGAGCCATTCCGAAGAGGACGCGACGACGAACTGATTTTCGAGCGGCCCAAGTACGGCGTCCGGTTCGTCTTCGATCAGGCCGAGGACCATGCCGTCACGGGCCTTAACTTCCTGGATGTTCGAGATCATTTTTTCGAAAAGCGGTCCATGCTTGAGCAGGACCATGACCGGCATTTCGGCGTCGATAAGCGCTATGGGTCCGTGTTTCATTTCGCCGGCCGCATAGCCTTCGGCATGGATATAGGAGATTTCCTTGAGCTTCAGCGCGCCTTCGAGGGCAATCGGATACAAAGGGCCACGTGCAAGATAGAGAAAATCTTTGTAGTCCTTGTATTTTCTGGCCCAGGCGTTGATCTTGTCCGAATCGGAAAGAATCTTTTCCATCTTGCCCGGAAGTTCGATCAGGTCCTGAATGTACTGTTCGATCGATCCGTGCCGCAGCGTGCCTGTTTCCGAGGCCCAGTAGATCGCGAAAAGATAGAGGGCGACGAGTTGAGTCGTAAAGGCCTTGGTGGAAGCCACCCCGATTTCCGGCCCCGCGTGGGTATAGATGACCCCCTGGGCCATCCGGGCTATGCTGCTCCCGACCACGTTTACAATCGCCCTGCAGTGCGCGCCCTTGTCCAGGCCTTCTTTCAGGGCGGCCCTGGTATCGGCGGTCTCCCCGGACTGGCTTATCACTATCAGGAGGACTTTTTCATTCAGAACGGGATCTCTCGATCGAAATTCGGATGCAAGGTCCACCTCGACCGGGACCCTGCAGAGGCCTTCGAACATGTACTTGGCCACCATGGCCGCATGATAGGAAGTTCCGCAGGCAACAAGGCAGATTTTGTCGATTTTTTCCAGCAGCGCCCTGTCCACGTTGAGTTCCGGAAAACGGATTTCCATGCGCTCCAGATCGACAACGCTGCGAAAGGTATCGATGACGGCCCGGGGCTGTTCATAGATCTCTTTGAGCATGAAATGCTTGTAGCCCGCCTTCTCCGCCATTACCGGGTTCCAGTCGACCCAGTAGGGCTCGGGGTTGCGCTGCGCCCCGTCGTGCAGCGACTCGATTCGGTAGCCGTTCCTGGAGATGAAAACGATCTCCTCGTCGTTGAGGTAAATTACCTGGCGCGTGTAGGGCAGGATCGCCGGCACGTCCGATGCGACGAAATACGCGCTGTCGGTGAAGCCCAGGATGAGCGGGCTTTCCTTCTTGGCGGCGATCAGGACGTCGGGTTCCAGCTCATTTACGATCACGACCGCATAAGAGCCCCTGACTTTTTTAAGGGTGTTGCGGACCGCCTGCTCATAGTCGTGTATTTTCTCCCATTCGTGGTTGAGCAGCGCGACTATGACCTCGGTGTCCGTCTGGGAGGAAAACTGGTGGCCTTCCTTAAGAAGTTGTTCCTTGAGGGTGGCGTAGTTTTCGATTATCCCGTTGTGAACCAGGGCGAACGGGCCCGAGCGATGCGGGTGGGCGTTTGCCTCGGAGGGCCTGCCATGGGTTGCCCACCTTGTATGCGCCACTCCGACAGTCCCGCTTATCGGCTGCTCGCCGAGCTTGCATTCAAGCCCGCTCAGCTTGCCTTCGCACCGGACGACCTTAAGATGGGAATCGGCCCCCACCATGGCGATCCCCGCGCTGTCGTAACCTCTGTATTCCAGCCTCCTGAGACCGTTTATCAGGATGTCCCGCCCATCCTCCGGACCGATATATCCAACTATGCCGCACATAACATCTATTCCTGCCTATTGGGCTAAGTTAAAAATCGCCAAAAGCGACAACACTGCCGAAAAAGAGCAAAAAACCTATCCCGCCGGTTATCCGGTCCGGCGCGGGACCGGATTTTCCAATCAATTAAAGGGACTGTCCGTCCCTAAAATTTGCCGTCTATTTTATTCTCCTTGCCGCCGGGCTACAAGAGGAACTTTCATAAGGACGCGGCTATCAGGTGTCAAGGAAGGCGTGGCGGGTCGGGGTGAATATCCGCGGGAAAGCCAGGAAAGCCGGGGAAGTCCCCGCACAGGGCGATTTCCCTGATGAGGTCCTGGATCCTCGATTGAAGCCTGATGGCTTTGCGGTGATGCTTGGAGGCTTTGGTCCTGCTTTTCGGCACTTGCAGCAGCCTCTGGTATTCCGCGGTGTGGGCGTTGGCCCGCTCCTCCAGGTCGATGATCTTTGCTATCAGTTTTTCCTGGCGCATCTCACGGCCCCGTCAAAGGAAAAGTGTGCCCTGCTCAACATGGATGGATCGGAATATTTTCGTAAAAGCTTAATTTTTTTAATGCAGCCGGGCATGAGGCCGAGGGATTGAGAAAGAGCTCGAAAAATCCGGACAAAACCCTGATAAACCTCCTCGCACTATGCCGTCCTTGCGGTGTATGATCAAATTTTGCAGTCGCTTCGGTTTCCGTTTGGAAAGGGCCGGTGTATCATCCGATGTTGCCGGATGGTGTCGCGGCCGATCTTTAACCATTGAGTCAGGGAGAAAAACCCCGAATGTCTTTTGTCCACCTGCATGTTCATACTCAGTACAGCCTTCTCGACGGCGCCATCCGGCTGAAGGACCTTTTTGAAACGGCCCGGGCCTTTGGGATGCCGGCGGCTACCATCACCGATCATGGCAACATGTTCGGGGCCCTTGAATTCTACGAACTGGCGAAAAAATACGGTATTCGCCCAATAATCGGGTGCGAGGCCTACGTCGCGCCGAAAAGCCGCCATGATCGCGGCGGCAAGGCCGATGGAGAGGGCAACGGCGATGAGGACCGCAGTTTTCATCTCACCCTGCTCGCCCGGAACCAAACCGGCTATCATAACCTGATGAAACTGGTTTCGCTCGGCTATACCGAAGGGTTCTATTATAAGCCGCGTATGGACAAGGAGATACTTGCGCGGCACAGTGAGGGGTTGATCTGCCTTTCGGGGTGTCTAAATGGGGAAATCGCCGCGCTGTTGTTGAGAAACCAGCAGGAGAACGCAAAGAGGACGGCACTGGAATACGCGCGGATATTCGAACCCGGAGATTTTTACATTGAAATCCAGTCAAACGGGCTACCCGAACAGGCGATAGCCAACGAGGGTTTGGTGCGGCTTGCCAGGGAGCTTTCGCTTCCGCTGGTGGCCACAAACGACTGTCATTACCTGCACAAAAGCGATGCCCGCGCCCATGAGGTCCTTTTGTGCATCCAGACGGGCAAGACCATTCTTGACGAAAAAAGGCTCAAGTTCCGTACCGATCAGCTCTACTTCAAGTCCCCGGAAGACATGGCAAAGGATTTCGCTTATGTCCCCGAGGCGCTCGAAAACACGATGGAGATAGCCGGCAAGATCGATTTGAAACTGGATTTGGGCAGTTATCACTTCCCGGTGTTTCCGCTCGCTGAGGGCGAGGGCCTGGAGGAGCGGTTCGAACTGGAGGTCAGGAAAGGGTTCGAAGAACGCACGAAGGCTATCGCCCGCAGGCACCCCTGTTTTGGCGAGGAGCAACTCCAGGAGTACCGCAGCAGGCTTGACTACGAACTCGGGGTCATAAAGCAGATGGGATTTGCCGCCTATTTCCTCATAGTAGCGGATTTCATAAACCATGCGAAGAGCAACGGCATCCCGGTCGGCCCCGGCCGGGGGTCCGCGGCCGGCAGTCTTATCGCTTACGTCATGCGCATAACTGATTTGGACCCGATCGAGCACGGGCTTATCTTCGAGCGATTCTTGAACCTGGAGCGCATAAGCATGCCGGACATCGACGTGGACTTTTGCGTGAACGGCCGCGATAAGGTCCTGGAATACGTCACCAATAAGTACGGCAGGGACCGGGTCGCACAGATCGCCACCTTCGGGACGATGCAGGCGCGCGGGGTTGTGCGCGATGTGGGCCGGGCGCTCGCCATGGCTTACAACGACGTGGACCGCATCGCCAAGCTGATTCCGGCCACCCCAGGGATCGACCTCAGCAGGGCGCTTGCGACCGAGCCGCGCCTGACCGAGATGCAGCGGGAAAACCCCCAGGTAAAGGAGCTGTTCGAAATCGCCCTTGCCCTCGAGGGACTCACTCGCCACGCATCCACTCATGCCGCCGGAGTGGTGATGTCCGATAAGCCCATTGTCGAATACATGCCGCTCTACGTCGGCCAGGAAGGTGAAATCGTCACCCAGTATTCGATGAAGTACGTGGAAAAGGCCGGACTCATAAAATTCGACTTCCTCGGACTGAGAAACCTCACGGTGATAAGCGACGCGGTCAAGCTGATAGCGCAAAACCATGGGAAGCAAATAGACATCGAAGACATTCCCCTGGACGATCCGGAGACATACGCCCTGCTCTGCCGCGCTGATACTACCGGGGTTTTTCAGCTTGAGAGCTCAGGGATGCGGGACATACTGACAAGACTGAGTCCCGAGAATTTCGCCGATATAGTGGCCCTGGTCGCCCTCTACCGCCCGGGGCCCCTGGAAAGCGGAATGGTGGAGCAATACATTCAGGGCAGACACGGCAAGAAGGCCGTCTACGATCTGGAGGTCCTCAAACCGATCCTCGAGCCTACCCACGGGGTCATTCTCTACCAGGAGCAGGTGATGAAAGTCGCCAGCGCCCTGGCCAACTACTCCCTGGGGGAAGCCGATATTTTGCGAAGGGCTATGGGCAAAAAGATCGGCTCCCTGATGGACGCCCAGAGGGACAGGTTCGTAAAGGGCGCCGTGGAAAACGGCATCGATTCCGTGAAAGCAAACCGCATTTTCGATCTCATGGCAAAATTCGCCGAGTACGGGTTCAACAAATCGCACAGCGCGGCCTATGCCCTGATCGCATACCAGACCGCCTGGCTCAAGGCCCATTACCCGATGGAGTTCATGGCGGCCCTCATGAACAGCTTTCTCAGCAACTCCGACCAGATCGTGAAGCTGATAAACCAGTGCGCGCAGATGGACCTCCGCATTCTTCCCCCGGATGTAAACGAGAGCGGCATGGCTTTCCAGGTCGTGGGGCGAATGATACGCTTCGGGCTGGGGGCCGTGAAAAACGTTGGCGAGACCGCCATCGAGGTGATCCTGCGGGGCCGAGGGGAGGATGGGCCGTTCAGATCGATCCATGAGTTTTGCGAGCGGATGGATTCGCAGAAAGTGAACCGGCGCGTGGTCGAACAGCTCATTCGATGCGGCGCCTTCGACTCCGTGCACGCCAACCGTGCCCAGCTCATGGCAGGCCTGGACGAGGTGCTCGACAGGGCCGCAACCCTCCAAAAAGACCGCCAGGCCGGGCAGATGAACCTGTTCGAGATGTTGCGTTCACAAAAAAAGGTCAAGGCGCCCCCTCTTCCGGATATTCCGGACTGGGACAGCCGGATGCGGCTCCAGTTTGAAAAGGAGTCCCTCGGGTTCTATATCTCCGGCCACCCGCTCGATTTCTACACGGAACAGATCCGCTCGGTATGCACCGACGATACCCAGTCGGTAAAAGAGAAAAGGGAAGGCTCCGATGTGGTGCTCTGCGGGCTGTTCTCAATCATAAAGGAGATCACGACGAAGCGCGGGGACCGCATGGCGTTCCTGAACCTCGAGGACAAGAACGGCACGATAGAGGTGGTCGCATTCGCCGAACCTTTCACCGAGGCAAGGGGCCTGATCGGGGGCGACGAACCTCTTGCGTTGTGGGCCAGGGTGCAGCATGACGAAAAATCGACCAAGCTGATCGCCAACCGAATCCTGGGCATGGAAGAGGCCGGCATGCAGGCTGTGGACTCGGTCCACATAACGCTCGATGCGGCTGGGATGGACCGGGACTCCTTCGGGCGCCTGAGACACCTGCTGATTTCACATCCCGGAGACTGCCGGGCGGTCCTGCACCTGATCGTGCAGGACAATGGGGAGGCCGTGCTCGATCTGGGCAAACTGCCCGTAAACCCGACCCAGTCGTTTTTTGACGAAATGAGGCTCTATTTCGGCCCGGACTGCGCACAGCCGCTTTATAAGAACGGTGAACGGGAAAAGACGGAGACGGGGACTCGAGGGAAAACCAGACGCGGAGACACTTTGCCCCCCCAATTCCGGGCCGGTTCGAAGATGAATGGCGGGTGATGTTAACCTGCAACGCCGCGAGGTACGTATGGCTGAAATAGGAAATTACAAATTCGGCGAAATAGAGGTGGACGGCAAAATTTATACCGGCGACATAAAGATCGTGGCAGGTTCGGTGATTTCGAACTGGTGGCGCAGGGAGGGGCACGTACTGGCCGTTTCCGACGTGGAGGAAATACTGTCCGATCCGCCACAGGTGCTGGTGGTCGGGATGGGGCTGCCGGGGCTCATGAAGGTCGACGCGCAATTGCGCGAACGCCTGGCATCGATCGGAACATCACTGATCGAGAGGCCTACGCCCGGCGCCGTCGCCGCTTTCAATGACTTCACAAGGTCGGGCGGAAAGGTTGCCGGGGCCTTTCACCTTACCTGCTGAACCCAGGTATTGAAACGGCGGTCTCCAAATTCTTGCCCACCCGGTATTTTTCGGCCAAACGGGTGAGCTCAAAACAATACCTGCAGCACCGAGTCTATTTTCAGGAGTTGAGCGCCGACTGCCAGGCCCTGCTCGGGTCCCATCCTGTCGGCTTTGTGCAGGGAATGCAGGCGCTCGACCGTCTTGAAGACCCTGTCTATTGCCGACGGCATGTCCAGATCGTTATTCATCCACGTTTCGAAGGATACCTTAAGCTCCCCGGCAAGCTTGTTTCCAGCCTCCTTCCCGACGCCTTCCAGGGGCTGGGCCCCACCGAGCAGGTCCGCCACAATTTCTCTGGCGGTGTCGAGCCTCGAGCTTGCCTTGCGGAGTTCGTCCATGTTCAGGTCCAGCTTTTTTCGATAGTGCCTCGACAGGAGGTAGAATCGGATCTGCTCCCAGGAAAAGCCCCGATCCAGCAGGTCTTCCGGATAAACTATATTGCGAAGGCTCTTCGACATTTTCTTTCCGCCGACGAGAACGTGCTCGCCATGCAGCCAGTAGCGCGCAAGATCCCCGCCCGAGACGGATTCCATCACCGCGATGTTGTAATCGTGGTGCCTGTAGAGGTTGTCTACGCCTCCACAGAATATGTCGAGCGAATAGCCCAGGGTTTGGGATATCATAGCCGGGTCCTGCACGTTCCAGGCAGGTCTGCCCTTGCCTATCGGGGTGTCCCAGTAAACATTTTCACCTTTTTTGCAGCGATGCCACAGGATGAAATCGCCAAGGTTCCATCTGCGCCCCGGATAGGTGTCCCTTTTGAACCTTTTTTTCGTTTTCGGCCATTTGCTCATATCGAGCCGGAACAGCTTGCCGAAGCCCTTGAATTTGAGCGGGTCGAAGAATATGTCGCCTCTGTATCGGTAAGCGTAACCTTTCTCCATAAGCTCCCGGATCAGGTAGACGGCCTGTTCGACACTTGTGGACGAGCGCGGGACCTTCTCGGGCAATTCTATCCTCAGCCGCCGCGCTTCATCAAAAAAACGCATGGCTATGGCGCCGGTGAGCTCACCTACCGAAACTCCACGCTCCTGGGCCTCCTCGATTGCCTTGTCTTCCAGATCCGTTAAGTTAATAGAGCGTTTTACCTCATATCCCAGGTACTTCAGGTACCTTTGGAGGACGTCCTCCCAAATGAAAGTGCGGTAGTTTCCGATATGAGGAGGGCCGTAAATCGAAGGCCCACAACTGAACATCTTGACCAGATGGTTGTTTTGCGGCCGAAAGGGCCCCTTTTGGCGAGTCATCGTATTATAAAGCTGGAGCATCGATCCTATTCCTTCCGCCAGCACCGTTTTCAAAAATTACATATCCCCGCGGGGTTTGTCCCGCGGGGCAGGCAGGCCCCGGCTTTGACCTGGAAACTTCCCAAGAACTTGCGCTTGACGAATTTAGAACGATTATAGAGTTTTGTAAAGCAAACGCCGCTCACTACTCACTGCTCTCCGGCAGCTTCTTTACCAGGACCTTTCGGACCCTGCGCCCCTCCATCTCGACTACTTCAAAGCTGTGGCCGCAGCACTCAAAGCGGTCCGAGACCGCCGGGACCCGCTTCAGCTGAGACATAGTGAAACCGCCCAAAGTCCGAAAGAGCCCCGTGCGCTCGCCCGGCAGTTTGCGGAGGTGGAGAAAATATTTCAACTCGTCGATCGGCAGCATTCCTTCCACCGACCATTCGCCGTCCTGCAGCCGGACTATTTGAGGCTCATCGATCACCTCTTCGGATGGAATGTCGCCTACTATGCCCTCAAGGATGTCCGTCAGGGTTATAATTCCCTCGACCGTTCCATATTCATCGACGACGAGGGCCATCTGCAGTCCCGATTCCTTGAACAGTTCCAGGACCCTGAGCGCACGGGCGTTCTCATGGACGAAAATCGGCTTATGTATCGAAGCCTTGAGGTCAAGGGGCTTTCCGCTCAGGCAGCGCACGGCTATGTCGCGGACATGGACTATCCCCTGGATATTTCCCGGCTTCTGGCGCACAGGAAACCTGGAATAGCGGCTCCTGGCGATTTTTCGCCTGGTCTTCTCGGCAGGGTCGTTTATCTCGAGCCATACGAGCTTGTTGCGCGGGGTCATCATCGCTCCGACACGGCGGTCCCCAAGCCTGAACACCCTTTCAACCATGTCCTGCTCGGCTTCTTCGAAGACGCCCGCCACCGTTGCCTGCCCTATGAGCAATCGGATCTCCTCCTCCGTTACAGGCGGTCGCTTCACCTGTTTGAATCTGAAAAGGCGAAGCACGAGGTCCGTCGACAGGCCCAGCGCGTGGATAACGGGTGAGCCGATAGCGGCAAGTCTGGCCATAGGCTTTGCAATCGCCGACGCAATTCCCTCGGGGCTCGATACCGCGATCCTTTTTGGGACAAGCTCGGCAAGCAGCGACAAGTAGGCGATAAAACCTATGACAACGGCCATGGAGATCGATTCGCTGAACCGCCCGAGGTAAGGCAGCGAGGAGAGCGGTTGAGCCAGCCGCCCGGCAAGGCCCGCGCCGCCGAAGGCCCCGCTGAGAACTCCGATAAGCGTGATCCCGATCTGAACGGTCGCCAGGAATCGGCTTGGGTTCGAGGCCAGATCGAGGGCCGCGCGGGCATTGGCGTCGCCCTCCTCGGCGCGGCTCTGAAGCCGTGTTTTGCTCGACGAAACCACGGCCAGCTCAGACATCGCCAAAAGGCCGTTGGTAAGCAGGAGCAACAGGACGATGACCAGGTACAGAATGCCCAGAAACATCATTTCTCCAATTATTCTGCAGGATCTTCCCCGCCCCCTTCAGAAAAGGGGGAAACACTCCCAGTATCTATCATGTGGCAACCGGCATCAAGCACCAAGCCAAATCCCCCCAGTCTCCCGTCGGGCCTGTAGAGGACTTGCACCTCCAAGTGAGCGCGCCCTGCCGGGCGCACCACCAATCAAAAAGAGGCGGGTCTTGAACCCCCGCCTCTGGAAGATAAATACGAAGATCGGCCATGAGGCCCTTCAAGCCACGTTTACAGAACTCGCCTGCGCTCCCTTGTCCCCGGCCGCTTCGGTAAAGGTAACCGGGGTACCGACGCTCAACTCCGTAAATTTGCCATTCAAAACCGCGTTTTCATGGAAATAGACCTCACGGCCATCGGGCGTTACGAGAAACCCGTAGCCTTCCTCCGGGAATATCCTCGCCACCCTTGCCATCGGCTTTTCCGAGTGGGTTTTCACGTCGCCTCGCTGCTTTTCCGCGTATTCCTTCAAACGCCGCTGGGCGGTTTCAAACGAATTCACTATCGCCGCATGGAGGTCTTCGTCAGGTTCCCTTTTGACGACCAACTCACCGCCGGGTACGGTTATATCGATCCTGATATTATACGCCGTTCCGCTTCTGCGGCTGCGATGGGGCATGTCTAGTTTGACACGGCACCCAATGATCTGGTCATAGAACCTGTCGAGCTTCGAAGCTTTTTCCCTAATAAGCTCTTCGATTTCATCGCTGATTCGCACGTCGCGCGCGCTGATTTCCAGTGGTAGTTTCATTAGATTCTCCCCCTTACATTCCTTATAAATTCGCCAATGGCGTTGGAAAAGGTCCATTTAGCAACCGGAGTCGCCTCAGCGCAACTATTTTTTAAAAAAAGCCCAAAGCCGAAGGCCCAAAGACCCAGGTTACGACAACGGGTGAAGCCCCTCAGGTCCCGGCCCCATGGACCCGCAGCCTACTCTTTGAGTTTAGTCGCGATCCGGCTCCGTGATTCCAGGGTCCTGTGGACCGGGCACCGTTCGGCGATCTCGATCAACTTGTGGCGCATTTCCTGGTCAAGATCGCCCTCCAATTCGATCTCCCTTTCGATAAAATCGATCTTGCTCTTCGGATCGTCACATTCCACGCAATCCAAAGCGTGGATTTTTTCGTGCCTGAGTCTAACGGTGACGCCGTCCAAGGGCAATTTCTTTTGGTCGGCATACATTCTCAGGGTCATTCCAGTGCACGCGCCCAGGGCCGATACCAGCAGGTCGTAGGGATTCGGGCCCGTATTGGAGCCTCCCACCGAGATCGGTTCGTCGGCGATCAGGCTGTGTCCGTTGGCTATTATATCGGTGCGAAAACCGGCCTTGCCCGTGCGCGTCATAATCCGGGAATCGGATGCTTGGGGCTGGACGAATTTTCTTTCCGAGGTTTTGAGATACTTGGAGGCCCAGGCCGCGAGCACCGAGCCGACGTAGAGCGAATCTTCGCGGTTGGAGAGCAGGTGGTCGGCCCTGTCAAGCGAAATGAAGCTTTTCGGGTGCCGGGCCGCCATAAAGATCTTTGCGGCGTTATCGATCGATACGATCCTGTCCGCCGGGGAGTGGAGGATCAGAAGAGGTCTTCTTAGGGCACGCACCGCCGCCTCCATGTTGCTCTGCCTCAGATCCTCCAGAAACTGCTTTTTTATCCTGAAATCTTTGCCGTCGATTTGGATTGAAGTATCTCCGCCGTCTTCAAGCTTTTCAAAATCGCGCTCCTCAATGTAGCGCAGCAGACCGCCGAGTTCGGCTGGTGCGGCAATCGTGGAGACCGCCTCGACCGAAGGGATTTCTTTGGCCGCATGGATCACAGCCGCCCCGCCAAGCGAATGGCCGATAAGCAGTCTGGGCGCCTCGAAGGCATTCTTGAGAAACTCGGCCGCCGCGACGAGGTCCGCCACATTGGTGGAGAAACTGGTTTCGGCAAAATCCCCTTCGCTTTCTCCAAGGCCGGTGAAGTCGAACCTTAAGACGGCAATCCCATGGAAGGCCAGCGCCCGGTTGATGTTCACAACGGCGTTGAAGTTCTTTGTGCAGGTGAAACAGTGGGCAAAGACTGCAAAAGCTGTCGGCTTATCATCCAGAGGCATGTCCAGGCGGGCGGCGAGCCGTTTTCCATCCTGGTTTTCAAAATAGAGCTTCTGAAACTGCATTACGGTACTCCGCTCGGTAAATGGATGAGGCAGGAAATTCCCCCCTCCAGAAAAAGAGGGACTCGCTTCCGGACTTCAAACCGGGGATATCTATTCTAATCATTCAGACATGTTGCGCAATCCGCAAAGGACCTGCCGGGCCCATCTGATACCAGATAGACATTCATGAGAGTAGAGTCTTTCTTAGAAAAGGAAAAAAGGGCGCGCGCAGCCCCATAAGCGCTTAAATATAGATGAATATTTACAAGGGAAAAGTCCTGTCATTCCTACGAAAGTAGGAGTTTAGCGAATACTCTCAGTAGGTTACGGAAACGCATATTACAGTAACGAATGACTATTAAGTAATACTTTCATTCGACGGGGCGCAACCCGTTGCATGGA
>JBEKMB010000038.1:0-49451 GCA_050008735.1 Syntrophobacteraceae bacterium | reverse complement strand
GGGAAAGAGATCTCGAATCAATTCTTCGGCTAGTAGAGTGGATTCAGAAGAAAAATCATGGGGCTTATTGCTCTCATCGCAAGAAGAGGATTGCGCGTGAAAAAGTGTCGTTGTAGGGCTAACAGACTTGATCGGTTTCAATTCGAGGAAGAGGCGCAAAAGATCTCAGGTGCAGCGTAGAGGCGGGGGCACAACAGGCCTCAGGGCCGGAACACCTTAAACCATGTTCTGAATTTCGCTATACAGCCGCATTATCAGGTCTCGCGTCTGAGCCAGTTCCGCATCGCCGCCCGGAGACGTTCTCAAGGCAAGAAATACGAGGCTCTGCTCATACATTGTTTCATGTAGTTTTCTGATCTCTTGTGTTTTGTCTGCGACCGGCATAAATCCCCCCTTGTAAGTGCTTTTATAACCGAGGTCGCGGCTGTGGGCAAATTTGATTTCGAGAGTTTTGGGGAAGACACACAAAATGGCTCGAAGCGAAAAACTGCCGTTTAATTAAGCACTTAGGCTGCGAGGGCTGCAACATCTTGAGATGAAAGCCAGTTTTGATAAATAGAATTTAGCTGAAATACCAGTTACTTACTAATGCTTGAGCGGGTCAACTCAGGAAAGTCGGAAGTGCAATTTCTTTTTTTCTTCGATTTTTAGCTGAAAGCATCGAATCACATTTAATTTCGTTCCTGCCTGGTGAAAATCACCGGATCTTCTCCACAGGATTGAATTCGGAGGCGGCGCGCCGGATGTCACCGACGACCTTAGGGGATTCCGGCCTCCACTGCATGGGCAAGAGCTGATTCAAAACCTCTGTGGTACGCTCGGAAGGCTCGCCGCTCATGATGCTGTAATAGGCGGCCTTGATTGCCACGGAAGCGGCCGACTCCGGTTCCTTCCGCGAGTCGCCGGCGCCGGCCTCGTGCATGGCCTGACGGGACAGGTGCGAATAGAACCGGCTGAATTCTCCTATTTTGTCCGGCCGCCAGTGTCCATCATCGAAAACCAGCAACCGAGCCATTGCTGGGGAACTGGCGAATGAGAGCTGTATCTGCGAATCTTCAGGCGCATAATAAGCGAACTGCCAGTCAAAGATTCTAAGCACCTTTCGGGGCGCGCCGTCTGCCTCGATGAAATTAACCCTCCCGTCGCTATGGGCCAGGTCCGCTGCATCGAGCGAGATCTTGTGGCCGCATTCGGTGGCGATGAAAAGCGTAGTGCAGCAATGTGCGCCACCGGAGAAACAGTAGGCCAGAAGAGAGCTGCAATTGGGCAGGGGCGCATTCTGGACGATTTTCGGCTCCTGTGTTTTGAAAGCGCACTCGCCGGTAAAAATCACTTCCTTATCCACTGAGAACCGCAGAAGATAATTGCCGTCCTCCGATTCGTCGTTTATGCATAGCTTGAGTTCACCCAATCTGAACTCTTTCATTCCTCCTCCGGAACAACGCTCTTTATCCGATGCAAAAGAACAATGCAGGGGAACAATGGTCATCATGAGCAGGACGAAAATGGCTAGCGTTTTCTCGATCACATGGGCCTCGAATATGGGTCGGTCAGGGGATTTGTAAACGAACTTGCATGGATTAATGCCTCCTGTTGCCTGGGTATGTCAACTCGGAAAACAGGTCACTTCCTATATAAGTCTTTGAACTCCTGTTGCAAACGGAAAGCCCGGCGACATGCGGGCGTGAGCCGACTTGGTTTCCGTCCGGAAGCTCCGGAAAATACACGACAATTCCCGATTCGGATTTTTCGAAAAAGCATCTCTCCGCAGAGACGCGGAAGGCAGAAGTTAAAAGAAAAAAGGGGAAAGAACCCGTGTTGCCCTTTACCCTTTTTACTCTTGCCCTGCATGACAGGTGATGAACTTCAGCGTTTTTGCTTCAATCCTGTAAATCCTGTTAATCCTGTCTAAGGTTTTCTCCGCGCTCTCTGCGCCTCTGCGGTGGATGTTTCATCGATCCTGTTCCACTTCTGCAACATCCACTCATATTGTCCGGGGTTTGAGTGCAGCTTCGCCAAGAAACGAGAATTGCAGCCACTTGAAGGCAAGGTCCAGCAAAGCGGTTTCGTTGATTCTTATCTGTTCGATTTCGTCCTGCTGGATCTGGAACAGATCCAGAAAGCGACTCTGGAAAACCATTTGCCGGAATCTGTCTGAGTTGTAGGCTGCAACAAAAAACATCTGTTGCTGTTTTTGCGGCAGCGTTGTGTTCCTGAGTTTGGGGTGCGTGATTATTGCCATCCAGAGGTCGTTATATCGGCGATAGTCCTCGAGCCCCTGGTCCTTCAGCCACTCATCGATTTTCCAGTACCGCTCATCTTCGAACCCCAGGCAATGGTCTTCGTGAAGCACGAAATAGTTCTCCAGCAGCGAGCCGTGTATCCGATGGAGCCGTGAGGCCCTTGCAATAGGATAGATACGGCAGGCCGAAGGCCTGTCCTCATAGACGAGACAGCCTTGAGGAGATACGAACGGGCAGGTCTTTCGCCCGTTTGGGCTCATCTGGAGAAAGACTATGGGGAGTGGACGGTTTCCATCGAAGCCGCAGTCTGTGTAGCGGTCCAGGAAGTCATCCGAAGACAGGCCGAGCCGGTTTTTGAGCCTCATGACGTCGTAGGGAGTCAGCTGCAGATTCAAATCACGGCAGCACTCGGTAAAGCAAGGCACACCGGGATGGCAGCGGAATCGAAACCCTCCATTCTCGACTGGTTTGATCTTCCCCTTGATACTATCAGGCGCCGTTTCCGTTATTTCCATTTTTCCCCGCAGTCCGCCCCGCACTCATGGAGTTCTTTTCTGCTGAGTACTCGCGTCAAATCAAAGGATTTGGTACAGCTCATCCATTTGTGCCCGGATATACCGGAAGGCCAGTTTCAAAAGCTCTTTGGTATCTTCCCCGGCCAGTGTGAGCATTTCTTCGTCCACATCGTGGAACGTCGCGAATCGGCCGTCTTTGATCAGTTCGGCAAATCGGTCCAGATCGTATGCGATGAACAGCAACCGGCCGAGGCCCTCGTTCATCGGGGCGCCGGGTTTGAAGCGCGCTGGAACCACCGACTGAAATGCCCTGTCCATCTCCGCATATTCAAGGACCCCCTGAGCTTCCAGCCAGTCCCCGACAGTGCCCTTCGATCGCTCGAAAAGTCCTTTGCAGCGCTCTTTGCCCGTGATGAGCCGGAACTGTGTGTCGGTGGATGAAAGATCGAGCGGAAACATCCGGCATGCCCATGGGCGGTTTTCATAGACCTGACAGCCCTCTTGCGTGACGAAAGGACAGCAGAGGGTCCCGGGGTCCATTAAAAGCTGCACCACCGGGATATTTGTGGCTTTCGCGAGAAAACTCCGGGTGTATTTTGACAAAAACTCGGAAGACCCTATCCTGAAAACTTGCCTGAGCCGCAGTACGTCATAAGGGGTGAGGTAGATGTTTACATCTTTGCAGCACTGGGTAAAGCACGGCAAACCATCATGGCAGGCAAAAGGAAAGGGGCTTGTTTCGACCAGGTATTGCGTCGCATGGGTTGATTGCATTCTGAAATTCCTCTATTCATCGAGCAATGAGGCTTTGAAATTCCGGAAGCCGGGATTTCCCGCGACCAGTTTTTCTACGATCCCAAGGGCCTGCGGACCTGAGCAGGCTACAAATTTGCAATCGCAGACCTTTCCGCACTGTGCGCAGTGGAAGTTCTCATCGAGAGCGGACCCGCAGGAGCAGAAAGGTTCCAAAACGAGTTCCCCTTTTTCGATTGAGGCAAGCAGGTAATCGATTTCGCGCGCTTTTAAATCATCGAGAGTTATTGGCATTTAAATTTCCTCATAATTTCAAGATATTATAGTCTATTTCCCGATAAACCGGGATAACTTTATATTGGTTTTGAGTTTCGAGACTCAAAAACTAAAAACTAAGAGCTATCAGCCAGCAACTCCGAAAGCTCCTTGACCTCTAAAACGCCCTGTTTGTTCAGGCTGTTGCAGGCATCGGTTATCATGTTCACGCAATAGGGACATGAAGTTGCGAGCACTTCAGCTCCCGCATCGATGGCCTCCATTACCCTAAGCTCGCCGAAGCGTTCGCCCATGGGGACCTCGGCCCAGATGCGTCCGCCTCCCCCTGCGCAGCAAAGGCTGGATTCGCGCGAACGCCGCAGTTCCTTTACCTCGGTCCCCGGGATTGAGGCCAGCAGTTCCCTTGGTGCATCATAGACGCCGCTGTGCCTTCCGAGATAGCAGGGGTCGTGGAAAGCGGTCTTTTTGCCCGATTTTGCACTGAGATCGAGCTTACCCTCCGCAACCAGTTTCGCCAAGACCTCGGTGTAATGGTATACTTCCCACTCGGCGCCGAGCTCGGTGTAATCGTTCTTGAAGCTCCACAGGCAATGCGGAGATGTTGTAATAATTTTCTTGACCCCGTTTGCGGCGAAAAGCTCCATGTTTGCCGCCGCAAGCTTCTGGAAAAGTTCTTCGTCTCCGATCTTGCGCATGCTTTCGCCGCAGCAGTTTTCTTCTACCCCTATGGTGCCAAAGCTCACACCGCCCCGGAGCAGAAGCTGCGCTACGCTTCGAGCGATCTTCGTGCTGCGCGGGTCGTAGCACGAATGGCAGCAGACGAAGAGGAAGTATTCAGTGTCCGGCCCGAACCTGGGAATTTCGAGATCCTGCTGCCATTGAGTTCTTTTCTCGCGCGGACCCGACCATGGGTTTCCGTTCGCATGGCAGCTTCCGAGAATCGGGCGCAGTCCGGCCGGCGGCATCCCGCCGCCGATGATGCTGGCCCTCATCGCCCTAACGTTATCTATGATCTTTACTCCCCGGGGGCAGTTATCCTGGCACATTCCGCAGGTCGAGCAGGCGAACAGGACTTTTTCCTCCTCGAAACCTTCGATTCCCATCTGACCGAGCCGCTGCATGTGACGTATGTTGAACTCTTCGCTCGTTTGTCCAGGCATAAGCCTCCAGGGGCATAGATTCGTGCAGAGGCCGCATTGCATGCACCAGTTGATCGTCTCGGCCCCCATTTCAACTATATAATCTCTCATCTCCAGCAGGACGTTTTTCGGTTCCATCGTCGAGTGCTCCTCGTAAATAGTCGTATGTACAGCACTGAATCGGGGGAAAAACACCACTTGGTTGTACATACCCCTTAGTGATGCGCTTCGCGGAGCGCGGAAGGCCGACCGCTGGATGTGCCTGTAAATGCGCGTTGGGCTTGCAGCGGGAGGCCTTGTGGCCTGATATGCAGGCGCCGATCAATATCCCTTGTAGGGATTGGGTCCGAGGGTCTGCAGCTTTTCAGCGAAGCTGTCCAGGATCTCAGGAATCCGGTTGTAATCGGTGATCGCGACCTGCTCGAGCCTTACGCGATCGGATTCCAGGACCAGCCTGTTCAGGGTTTCCTTAATTTTGGACATGCGGATGTCGGCCAGTTCGCTCCCTTTGATGAAATGGCACTGGTAGTCATCTCCATGCCGGCATCCGAGCAGCAGGATCCCGTCAATTCCCTTGGAGAGTGCATCGGCGATCCAGACGAGATTCATGGAACCCAGGCAGCGCACGGACACGAACCTGACCCATGGATTATAGGAAAGCCGCGCAATCCCTGTCATATCGAGGGCGGGATAAGCGTCGTTTTCGCACGCCAGGACGAGCACCCTCGGTTTTTCATCGTACTCGTCGGGCACATTGATGCTCTTGATCATGTTTCCAATCATGCCGACGGAATAGTTCTTAAACGAGACGATCCTTTCAGGACAGGCCCCCATGCAGATCCCGCATCTGCGGCAGCGGGTCGGGTTGGGCAGAGGATTGGCCTTTTCATCTTCGTTTATGGCGCCGAATGGGCATTCTTCGGTGCAGCGCTTGCATTGAGTGCAGCGCTGCATGAAAAATTCCGGATAGCTCTGGTCTCCGGCCCTGGGATGGACGGCCTTCCCCAGGGAAATCATTTCTATGCACTGAATCGCCTTCAGGGCCGCACCCATTGCATCGCTTGTTGCGCGTTCATAATCCATGGGGGCGCGAACGGAACCCGCGGCATAGATCCCCGTGCGGCGCGATTCATAAGGAAAGCAGATGAAGTGCGAATCCGGAAACCCGTACTCGATCGCGGGCAGCTCCGGTCCCTGCCTGTATTTCAGATTGAGCAGGTTTGAGACGAGAATGGTGTCGGCCGGCACCTGCGATTGCTCTTCTTCTCCCTCCTGGGGGGCTTGTGCCTTGAAAGGCTCGCCCAGGGCGCTTGTCGGGACCATGCCGGTCGCCAAAACGACCAGGTCCACGCTTTCGGACATGACGGGGGAACGGGTGAGAACGTCGTCAGAAGTTATCAAGAAGCCGCCTGAGCCGTCATCTTCCACGGCCGTAACAGCCCCCCGGACAAAAATCACGCCGTCTTTCTGGAGTTGCTTGTACAGCAGTTCGTAGGTCCCGGCCGAACGCATGTCTTTATAAAAAATGTAGACCTGCGTCTGCGGGTCGGCCTCCTTGAAGTATTTGGCCTGCTTCAAAGACTCGACGCAGCACGCGGACGAACAGTAGGGCAGGTGGTCCGGGTCTCGTGAGCCGGCGCAAAGAATAAAGGCGACGGATTTGACCGGCTGAGCGTTCGAGGGCCTTTTAACCTCCGCGCTCTTGAACATAACTTCCAGGTCCCTGGCCGTGATAATATCCGCCGATGACCCGTAGGAGAGGTGTCCAAGCTTTGCGGCGTCGTAGGGTACCGACCCGGTGGCCAGGATTATCGACCCTACCCGCTCGGATTTGGTCGATCCGTTTTGCCCGATTTCGACATCGAACATGCATGGGCCGCCGGAAATCGAAGCCACGGCCGCCCCGGTATAAACGGTCAGGCCAGGCTGGGCCGCAAGCGAGGCTGCCATTTCATCCAGGTTAAAGTCCTGAAGGTTTTCATAAGGAGGTCCCGAAGGAGGCAGCCGGTGTACGACATTGAGATATCCGCCGAGCTTTTCTTCTTTTTCCACCAGGACGACTTCATATCCGGCGCTCGCGGCTTCCTTGGCGGCACTCATTCCTGTGAGCCCGCCTCCAACGACCAGGATTCTCCTGCTTGGGTTTTCCGCCATGAAAGGTTCCGAGGGCTCCGAATCCCTCACCCTGACAATGCCCATTCTGAGAGCGTCCTGGGCCATCATGAGGGTGTCTTCTTCCCCGGCGGGCTGGGTCCATGCCACCTGCTCACGAAGGTTCACCCTCTCGATTATCTTATCGGGCGGGAAAGCGAACGCCTCGGTCATCACCCGCTGCGAGCAGGCTGCAATCACCGCCCCGTTGACGCCTTCCCCCTCCATATCGGCCCTGATGAGCGAGACGCCTTCGGGTCCGCACAAAAAAGGGTCCCGGCGGCAGACTGCGACCTTGTATTCCGCGGCCGTTGCGGACAGGGCGTCCAGGTCCATGCTCCCGCCGATCCCACAGCCCGAACAGATATATACGCCGATTTTCTTTTCCATCCCCTACCTCCTGCAAGCCTGGATAGCCCGAAGAACGGCGGCCGTCGCGTCCTGGACGCTCGATGCCACATCGGCTGGCCTTTTTACACACCCGGCGCCGATTATGCCCGGCGTATTCCCATTTGACAAAACGAAGCCATATTCGTCATATGCGGCCTGGGCCGGAATTTTCTCTGCGGCCGTGCTCGGGACCATGCCCGCGGCCAGAACTACGAGATCGAATTCATCCCTTAGTATTTTGCCGGTCGCCTGGTCTTCGGCCTGCACCGAAACCATCCCCGTTTCGGGGTTTTCAGTGATTTCTCCGGCTTTGCCCTTTACCAGGCAGACCCGCTCGTCTTGCCGGACCTTGTCGAAAAAAGCCTCGTACCTTCCTAAGGCGCGGATATCTATGTAGAAGATCGAAACGCTCGCATCCTGGTCCTGTTCGAGCAGGTATGTAGCCTGCTTGAGCGAGGCGAGGCAGCAGACACCCGAACAATAGGGGAGGTTGTTTTCATCCCTCGATCCGGCGCACTGAACAAAGGCTATCTTCTTCACGGGTTTTCCATCAGAGGGCCTCGATATGACGCCCCCGGTGGGACCATTGGCGGATGCAAGCCGTTCCATGACAACGTTGGAGATCACGTTCCGGTGCTTGCCCGCCCCGTAGTAGGAGATCGCGGACGTGTCGAAAGGCGTCCATCCGGTGGCCCATATAATTGCTCCGGCTTTGACCTCCTCGATTTGCGGGACCATATTCAGCTCCACCGCCCCATATTCACAGGCAGCCTTCACGGCTTGCGCCTCCGGTGTGCCGATTATCTCAGGGGCTATCACATAGCGCATCGGGTAGGCGAATTCATGCGGGAGGTAGGCCGCTTTTACGCTGCTTAGACCGTAGTCGAAAGGGTTCGGGATTTCAGTTTTGGCTGCATCCGAGCATTTTGCGCAACCTGTGCATTTTTCATTCACATATCGGGGGTGGACCCGGATCGAGACCGCAAAATCGCCGGCTTCTCCCTGGATTTTTTCCACCTCCGACATCGTCATGACCCGGATGAGCGGGTTGTTCCTGATGCGGCGGAAATTTATTTCCAGTCCGCATTGAGGTGGACACAGCTTCGGGAAGTATTTGTTCATTCGGGCGACCCGGCCGCCAAGAGATGGTCCCCGTTCGATAAGGACCACGGGGAAACCAGCTTCGGCAGCTTCCACCGCGGCGCTTAACCCGGCTATGCCGCCCCCAGCGACAAGGATCGTCGGGTTGTCATTTTTAACATCAATCATATGAGGTCTCCATTTTGTCGGTTCGATTCTCGACAAGGGCCGATTCCTGGGAAATTCACCTGATTCTGAAGAAGCGGAAAACTGAGAAAGTCCGGGGTAATAGGTGCGAATGTCACGCAGAAAAAACCGGATTTAACTGTTCCGCGCAAGGTATTATTTCGAACTGCACTTACATGCGAAACCTTAGGTAATAATCATGAAAACATTTGAAGCCATTGATAATAACTTTTCGGCATAATCTTTTCCAAGTAAAAAATGAAATCATTCCCGCCGCTTTCGTGAAGGAGGATGCCCTGTGACCGGGAAGTGATCGTGCAAGGCGGCAAATCGTCTTTCTCGAAGATGATTTCCCTCGCGGTGATCCCGGTCTCGATCCCGCTCACCAGCGGGGCCGGTACCATGTCGACGGTCATTCTTTTCACCAATCAGATTCACCACTCCGACACGCTGGCTATCAAGCTCCTCAGCGCCATCGTATGCATGACTCTCATCATCTATTTCTCGTTCCGCTACTCGACGGATATAACAAAAGTCCTTGGGGAGACCGGCATGGACGTCCTCGCCAAGCTATTCGGCCTCATAACCCTGGCGCTGGGCATCCAGTTCATCGTCAGCGGCATCCAGGGGGCTTTTCCGAAACTCATGTGACTTTCATCGGAGTCTTTGGCTGAATCTATGTGCCGCATGAAGGGGGAGCCGTCGCCGGGAGCGGTTGTGACATTTTGGCGGTCGATCGAAATTGGCCCGTCGAAGCTGGATGAAAGGCCTCATTTTGTCTTTCATCAACTTCTTTCATGCCGCCCCTCCTCATTTTGATTAATTTACAGCATAACATCAGAGAGTTGAGGCGAATGCATCGTGATTTTCACGCATAGTCATGCATTATCCTATATACATGTTGCTATATCCCGCCATCCAAAACTGTTTGACTCATCAGTAATTCGAACATAGAATGCAAGAGCCGTTGCTTTTATAAGTTGGATCGCGCTCAAATTATTCCTGCAGTTCAAGACCCTATGAATTCTCAGGCGTCTTTGTGTTTACATACCGAAGACGTCAGGTGTGGATTTGCAACTATTCTACTAAACACAAGCCTGCCTCAGCGGGAACATTGTGTGGTGAATTTTCGATTCGATACAATCAGGGACGTGAGGAAGACGGCCCGACAGATTGCGGACGTGCCGGCAATATATATCGAGGGGCCGGCGGTGCGCTGAAACTGTCGGGGCCGCCCGGCAACCGTTTGAAAATGGATACAGATCATGAGCAGTGAAAGAATGGATGAAAACCTGAAGCGCGCTCCGTCTATGCTGAAAAAAGCCGGTTTCCTTGTTCTTTTACTATTGATTGCCACTTCTTCGATAAGCAAGGCCATGGCTGACGGGCTCGAAGATGCCAGGCGGAGAGGCAAACTCCTTGCCGGTGTGAAAACCGATTCCCCTCCGTTTGGCTATCTGGATAGTTCGGGTACCCCGCAGGGTATCGATATTGAAATTGGACGTTATCTGGCAAAGACCCTCTGCGGCGACTACGTGTTGGGGCTTGAACTGGTGCCGGTTACCTCCGGCGGTCGTATTCCTTTTCTATACGGCCACTGGGTCGATATCATCGTTGCGTCGATGACAATAACAGAGGATCGGCGGAAAGTGCTGGAATTCTCCGAGCCTTATTTTTTGTCCGGATCTCTTTTGCTGGTGCGTAAGGAATCAGCCGTGAGGGATTTAGCGGACCTGTCGGGGAAGAATGTTGCGGTAATTGAGGGGGAAGTCCAGGAAAAAGACATTGAGGAATCCGCCCCACAGGCAAAAATGGTCAGGTTCCGGAATATTTCCGAGGCGTTGCTGGCGCTTCGAGACAACCAGGTTGACGCGTTTTGCCAGGATGATGTGATCATACTGGAGCTTGTAAAGGAGAACCCGGACCTTCAGGCGGCGGGCAAACCTTTCAAGGTGCGCCCCTATGCCCTGGCTGTGAGGAAGGGCGAAGTCGAGTTTATTCATTGGGTCGATGTTCAACTGGCCAGGATGAAAGAGGATGGCACTTATCAGAGCCTGATGCGAAAATATTTTGGGGAAAGCGAATCTTTCCTGATCAAACCCTGATCGGTTCCGTAGTATTTGTGCCGCTGCCCGGATGTGTATTTCACGGTTGAAAGAACGCAAACGATGAGTCTTATGAGCTTGAAAATATTGCTGGAATTTGCGGTAGTGCTTGGAGCGATTCTACTCGGGAGCCGGTCCGGGGGGGTCGGTCTCGGTTTGTGGGGCGGTTTCGGCGTGCTTGTCCTAAGCTATTTTTTCGGCCTGCCTCCAACGGCCCCGCCAATCGACGTGATGCTCATCATTCTTGCCGTGATCATGGCCACCTCGGTTATGGAAGCTGCCGGCGGGATTGATTTTCTCGTTCGCGCGGCCGAAAAGATCATTCGAAAGCACCCAAGGCATATCACGATAGTTGCGCCGCTGGTATCGTATATTTTCAGTTTCGGGGCAGGCACCGGCCATGTATTTTATCCTCTTCTGCCGATCATCCACGAGGTCGCCTATGAGAATGGGATCCGGCCTGAACGTCCGATAGCGGTCTCAACCATCGCGTCGCAACAGGCTATAACGGCATCCCCCGTTTCGGCGGCCATGGCGGCGATGATCGCCATTTTCGAACCTTTCGGGTTCGGTTTGACTCACATCATTCTTATCGCATTACCTTCGACGCTTATTGGCATCTTTATCGCCGCGCTTGTTCAGACCATGGTCGGCAAAGAACTCAAAGACGACCCTGAATACAAAAGAAGGCTCGAAGCCGGTGAGATCGAGCCGCCCAGGGGCATCAAGGATGAATCATCCGGTGCAAAGCTCCCAAAGACGGCCAGGTTCAGCGCGCTGATGTTCCTTATGGGTGTTGCCGTCATTGTCGCTATGGGGCTCTTTCCCGGCCTGCGGCCACAGATTCCCAGGTCGGGGACCTTATTGCCCCTCGACATGGCAACCACCATTCAGATCGTGATGCTCTCGATAGCGGCCCTCGTTATGCTGCTTACAAAAATCCCGGCTGCAAACGTGCCCAGGACCAACTCGGCGCAGGCGGGTCTAACGGCGGTCATCGGCATTTTCGGTCTGGCCTGGCTGGGCGATACCTTTATCAAAGGAAACGAAAAGATCATCATAGGACTCATAGGCGATATCACCACGGCATACCCGGTCGTTTTCGCCTTCGGGCTCTTCTTCGCCTCCGTGCTTTTGTTCAGTCAGGCCGCGACTACTCGGGCGCTGATGCCGCTCGGGATCAGCCTGGGTATGTCCAATGGATTGATCGCAATGTGGCCGGCTGTTAACGGCTATTTTTTTCTCCCCACCTACGGAACCATCATAGCAGCCATCAATTTCGATCGCACGGGGACCACCCGTATCGGGAGATTCGTTCTGAACCATTCCTTCATGCTCCCCGGACTCGTTTCAACTGCCTGCGCCGTTCTGATCGGACTGGCACTGGTGAAGTTATTTTTCTAGGGTATAAGAAATCAGGGGGTTTGCCGATTAGTGGTTACCGGCAGGAAATTCACTACGACTAAAGCCGGTGTCGGGTGGCTTTTGCCTTTAAGCATCAACCAGCCGGGATAAACACGGCTTCATGGTTTTGCCGGGACGAGGTTCGAAGGATTCTTTGAAGCAACCGATCGATGGCAAATACGGAAAAGGAGATAACCATGACGGTAAATGCGAATGGAGAGGCGTCCAACTTAATCGATCAGATGATAATAAACTTCGCTTCGGAAGCCGGAATCGCTGAAAAGGACTTTCGTGAAATACTCAGGGGGGCATCAGAAGAACGTATGCAGCGGGAGAGTGGCTTTTCCATGAGTCCGGGCCGCGGCTGTGGTGCGGAGTTTTGCTGGAGGGGCAAGTGGAAATCAAAAAGGGCCTGCACGGCTCCGAGGTCCACCTGGCCTCTCTCGGCCCGGGCGCCATGATCGGTGAGGCTGTCCTTCTGGACGACGACTCCGCCCACTCGACCAGCGCCTATTCCATAAAGGGTGCGACTACACTGGAAGCTTCGGTTGAAGCCTGGGGAGACCTTCGGCAAAAGAAACCGGATATCTTCTATCGTATCGTGGCCCAAGTGGCGAGGCGGATTAGCGAACGGCTCCATTATGCCGCAACAATGCTTCTTTCCAATGAAAGGGCGGGTCAATTGTTCACCAATGTTCGCCGGGAACACGATCTGCTCGGTGACCGTGAAATCCCCAATTCCGCTTACTACGGGATTCAGACGCAGCGCGCGCTGGAAAATTTTCCAATCTCGGGTACTCCCCTGAAAAATTTTTCCCATTTTGTCAGCGCCCTTGCCTACGTCAAGAAGGCGGCTGCCATGGCCAACGGTGAACTGGGGGTTCTTCGGCCGGAAAAAATGAAGGCGATCTGTGCCGCATGCGACGAAATCCTTTCCGGAAAAATGCATGACCAGTTCGTAGTTGACATGATTCAGGGCGGGGCCGGCACATCGACCAACATGAACGCCAATGAAGTCATAGCCAACCGAGCGCTGGAAATAATGGGACATGCAAAGGCCGAGTATGGGTTCCTTCATCCCAATGACGATGTAAACCGTTCACAGTCGACCAACGATGCCTATCCAACCGCGGCGAAGCTGGCTGTCATCCTGTCAGTCAAGGACCTTCTCGACGCCATGAGGGAACTCAAAGCGGCCCTGGAGGCCAAGGCCGTTGAATTCGGAGACGTTCTCAAAATGGGACGCACCGAAAATCAGGACGCCGTTCCGATGACCCTTGGCCAGGAATTCCATGCTTACTCCGTCATGATAGGCCACTCGATGCGGAGCATTGAAAGCGCGGCCGAAGAACTCCACGAGATCAACATGGGTGCTACGGCCATTGGCACTGGACTGAACAGCCCTCCGGGGTATGCCGAACTTGTGACGAACATGCTCGCCGAAATCAGCGGTATTCGGGTGCGCAAGGCTGCCGATCTGGTGGAAGCGACTCAGGAAGGCGGCTCTTTTGCCCAGATTTCAGGCAACCTGAAGCGTGCCGCAGTTCAGATATCCAAGATTTGCAACGATCTCCGATGGCTCTCTTCGGGACCAAGGTGCGGTCTCTATGAGATTACTCTTCCGCCAATGCAGCCAGGATCTTCGATCATGCCCGGAAAGGTAAATCCGGTAATCCCCGAAATGGTGAACCAGGTGTGCTATCAAATCATCGGCTATGACATGACCATTTCGATGGCGGCCGAGGCAAGCGAACTCGAATTGAATATGGCTGAACCCATTCTGATCTACGATCTGCTCCATGGCCTTATGATTCTCAAAAACGCCTGCACGGTCCTGATCAATCGCTGCATCGCGGGAATCAAAGCGAACCGGGATCGGTGCCGGCAGTATGTCGAAAACAGCATTGGCCTCGTTACAGCATTAAATCCCGTGCTCGGGTATGAAAAATCAGTCGCCGTCGCCAAAGAAGCACTGCAGAGCGGGCGCAGCGTCTACGAACTCACGCTCGAAAAGGGCTGGCTGACCAGAGAAGAGCTGGACGATCTTCTGCGGCCGGAGAATATGATGCATCCGCGCCAGGTCAAAACGATCGCTGGATGAGGGCCGGTTGGGCTGGGGCGAGGCCCGGCAACAGGCGGCTACAACACTCGCCGACAGCTTGGGGGGGGCGGGGCATCGTTAAACTGAAAGATCATTCTTTCGCGTTTTTAGAGATATCTTGAGCGCAACCTGGTTGCATGGAAAAATGAAAAGGAGGCAGGGCTGCCTCCTTTTCATTTGAGTCTGATGTCGAGGACGGTTACTTGTCTTTGAGGAATTCGTCCAGAACGTCGATATTCTGATGCTTGATCACCAGGTCGAAAATTTCGTCCTTTACCTTACGGGGCAGAAGCTCGATGCTTTTCGTGGTAGCCGAATCGAACTTCGCGCCGGGGTAAGCTTTCAGGAGCTTGTCTCTCTGTGCATCGTTCGCATAGACATAGATAACCTTCAGCCCTGCCATGGCCTCTTTGGTCATGGAGCTGAGGCCGGCCTTGTCCAGCTTTGCGAAACGATCTTCATTCACCCAGATGTTGATCGGATATTTTCCATCAGCCATTATGAGACTCCTTGATTAGCATTAGGCCTTTGCAGTTTCCTGCATAGGAGGAATAGAGAAAACCGGGGTCCTCTTCGCAAGATATTCGTCGGTTACGAAGGGCGAGCCGAAGCCGTATTTCTCCGCGCATTCCATTACAAGGTCGAAGACCTCGGGGCGGAAAATGAGCCGAGGGGGTTTTACGCCGTCATCGACGATGCTGCGGATGAGGCTGCCGCTGAATTTCTGCCATTCGCTCTTGTGGTTGCAGAGGCCTTCGGAGGTCACTTCGCCGCAGTGCGGACAGTAGAGCCAGTTCATCGAATAGACCGGGATTATATCGAGTTCGTCCTGCACCTTGGCAAGCAGGTTGTGGGCATCGTAGGCGCCATAGTAGGTCCCTACGCCTGCATGATCACGACCAAACATGTGGTGCGTGAGGCCGAGGTTGGTCCTCAGGGCGGCGTGGAAAATGGCTTCCTTGGGACCTGCGTAGCGCATATCCCAGAAAGTGAGCGAGGTGAGATGGTTATGATCGCCAAAATAGCCCGCTTTCCTTAGCTCGTCCTGGGTCAGGATGATAGCTTCGTCGATGTAGTCGCCTTTGCGCTTTTCACCTATGATCGCGTTTACGAGAACGCCACACAGGGGCTTGTCAATTGGAAGCTCGGCGTATGTCTGGCTCCAGGCGCCCTTCATCAGCCACTCGTGGCCGGTATGCGGGACGTTCCTGGTCTGGTGGGCGACGCTTCGCTTCCAGCCTCTTTCGGCGAACTTCTTCCTCATCTCCAGCGGGGTGATGAAGTAGGGGCCATAAGGTTCGTTGATCTTGGGGCGGTTTACCAGGGTGATCTTGCCGCCGACAAACTTTTCGGCGTACTTATAAGTCCTGGCGCAGCCGGGGTGCTTTTCTTCGGTGGTCCCGTAGATCGACTGGGCCATTTCCTTTTTGTCATAGGTGAAAATATCTTCTACTTCGAAGAGGGCCATCGGGTTGCCGTCGTAGGTCAAAACGACCGGCTGGCCGGCTTTCACGCCATACTTGGCGATTTCGGCGTCCGACATGTCGAAAACGATTGGAATGCTCCAGACGACCCCATTGGCCAGTCTCATTTTCTTGACAACCGAATCGACATCGGCCTTGTTCATGAACCCGTCGACAGGTGAGAAAAAGCCGTAGCTGATGCCGATAATCTCGTTCGCAATCTGGCTGCGGACGGGAATCCGGGTCAGTCCCTGGATTTTTTTCACTGCCTCAGCCGGCTCTAATATTCTTTCTACGATGGGTTTCTTTCCATGTCCTATGGCGGCCATATTCTAATATCTCCTTCAGCGCTGTCTAAGGCTTCAACAAAAAAACCTCCCGGCCCCAAACCGGCGCCAGGAGGTCGTGCATATTCACATGTTCACCTTAAACCGGAAGATTGGCAACGGGGACCTTCTTCAAAGTCCACTGACCGGTCTTGGGATCATATACCGAGTTAACGAAACACTTCCAGTTCGCCTCGTCCATGTCGGGAAAGTCGGCGCGGAAGTAATACCCCGGCCAACGGCTCTCTTCACGGAAAAGGACATGCCGCAGATGGCTTTCCGCGATCCACATACGGTGGGTGTTTTCCCATACGCGGAGAAGTTCGTGGAGATCGGCGGCGGCCATCTTTTCGGAGTCTTCCTTGAGCATAACGAGCAACTCGAGGCCTCTTTCGAGCAGGGACTTGTTGGTGGTGAACTGCGAGGATACGCCACCGACGTATTCGTCCATGATCTTCTGGAGGCGGAACATGAACATCTTGGGCTTCATGTATGCCGGGTTGATGTCCGGGTCGCTCGAGTACTTCACGTTTTGTTCGTAAAGATCCATCGGGGCCAGGATTTTCGTCTTCAGTTCCTCCACCGCTGCCATGTCGACTTTGGGCATGTTGTTGTTGTCGACGATGAACGCAATGGCGGCCTTGGCGGCAATACGGCCTTCGGCATGGGAGCCGGAGGAGAACTTATGGCTGGATGCGCCGGCCCCGTCTCCCGCGGTGAAGAGGCCCTTGACGGTGGTCATGTGGTTGTATATTCCGATGGGCTCCCACTGCTTCCTGTATTCGGCCGGCATTACATCTTCAGGGCCGCATACCCAGGCGCCGGATGCGCCGGAGTGCGAGCCGATGAAGTAGGGTTCCGCGGCGGCGATTTCAGAGGACTTCTCTTCGGGCTGGATGTTCATCCCGGCCCAGAGCAGCGCTTGGCTTATCGTCATGTCGAGGAAGTCCTCCCAGGCTTCACTTTCGAGTTCTTTCATCTTCCTTTTGAAAGCCTTGGGATCGTCTTTGAACTGGGCGGCTATGTTGGTGATGGCCTCTTCCGTTCTCATGTAGATCGGGCCTTTGCCGGCCATAACGTCTTCCATGCCGAGCCAGTTGCGCAGGTTCGCCGGGATGGGCTTGGCCATGCCGTAAGGCGCCCACTTGGGAAGCTCATCGGCGCGGGTTACCATGTATTCCTCGCCAAGCGCGTTGGTCGCACGGGACTTGAACAGGAGGAACCATGCCCCGACCGGTCCATAGCCGTCTTTGAACCGTACAGGAATGAAGCGCACTTCCTGGCAGGTCATCTCGGCGCCGGCCTTGATGGTGAAGTAGGCGGTCGAACCGGAATTCCACGGGGGATACCAGGCGCGTCCGAGACCCTCACCGACCGAACGTGGGCGGAAAACGTGAACGGCGCCGCCCATGCAAGCAATCGTAGCTTTGGCCTTGAATACGTAGAACTTATCCTCGCGAACGCTGAAACCTACGGCGCCGGCGACCCGGTCGCCGTCCAGCAGGGGCTCGACCACGAAAACGCGCTCTAAAAGCTCTCCCTGGTCGCCCAGCGTAGCAAGCGCGGTCTTGGCGGCTTCGGCAACGATGACCTTGTAGGATTCACCGTTGATCATGATCTGCCAGCGGCCTTCATGAACGTACTTGCCATTCGCATCTTTCCAGATCGGCAGACCCCATTTGTCGAAAAGATGAACAGAGGAGTCAACGTGGCGGGCGATATCGTAAACCAGGTCTTCACGCGAAATGCCCATGAGGTCCTGGCGGACGTACTTGACGTAATCTTCGAGGGTGTTGTCCCCCGCAGCCCAGCCAACGTACTGGTTGATGGCCGAAAGACCCATGGCAACCGCGCCGGAACGATCCATGGCGGCCTTGTCTACAACCGTAACCTTCAGACCGTTTTTTTTGGCCCAGTATGCAGCTTCGAAAGTTGCGCCGCAAGCCGACATTCCACCACCAATTATGAGAAGATCGGTTTCGACCACTACAGTTTCAAAATTTGGCATATCGTTAACCTCCTTGCAGTAAGCGATTATTTCTTCAGGGTGGGAATGGCCGCCGCACCTGAAGAGGCCGGCTCTGTGCACAGCACGTTAGACTTGAGATCGTCCGATCCGGTCTCAAAGCCGCCTAAAGGTTCAGCCTTGCCTTCCGGTGTGGTCCGGATGGGGAACTTGAAACGCTTTAAGGTGCCGTTACGAAATTTGACCGTCCACATGATGTCCTCGGAGCCGCGCAGGGGGACAACCGAGGCTCCCATAGGGACGAAATCAGCATAGGCTCGTACATCCATCGCTTGCTGAGGGCAGATCTTTACACAGTTGTAGCATTCCCAACACATCTCGGGCGCCCGATTGAAGGCTTTCATCTTCTCTTTGTCGAGAACCATCAGATCGTTGGGGCAAATGTACATGCAGGCAGTTTTATCCTGCCCTTTACAGCCATCGCACTTTTCAAGGATCACGAAACTTGGCATAATTTACCTCCTAAAGGTTAGTCAAAAAAACGCCATGCCGACAAACCCCGGTATAATTAAAGATTCCTACACCTCCTTCCGCAGTGTCCGCCCGTGGGGGGGTGGGCAAATACACTTTCCAATCTATTTACCGTTTTTACCGTTTCTGAAACCCAATGGTGATCTTGCTCGGCGATTTGCATTTCCAGGTTGTCTAAATGAGGGACATTACCTGAACTCATTGCGGCTAATGCGCAATTTTGCCCGGCATGTTTCTTGCCCGCACTTTGCGCCGGGCAATGCCTGTACGGCATCTATTCCCTGCTTCTCCGGTTCAGATCTCCATTTAAAGGGCCTTCCAGGCAGGCAAGGATTGTGCAAATTGCTACGACGCGCTACATATACAAAGATGCACAGTCCTGTCAACATAATTTTCCAACGTGTTGCCAGCGGCAGGTTTGAAGTTTGTAACACCGGGTGAGAACGCAGCAGAGAGGCGCGAAGAAGCGCGGATTGTCAGGATTCCAGTCACCTTGTCGCCAGTGTTTCCCTTACTAACATCTTTCGGCCCCTGTTGCAAGTACCTCAGGGCCTCATTTTTCGTCATTTCACAGGAAAATGGAATTTACAATCGCCCCTATTTTTGAGAAAAAAAATGCACAGTGCATGCAATCGGGACTGCACGGATGTTGATGTGAATGTATTTCGAGTCCTGCTTTTCTGAAAGGGGTTTCAAAGTGTATTCGGAGTATAACGAACCAAAGTTTCCATGCCCTCCTTTGAGAAAAGGGGGCGTTGTGCGGCAGCGTTCCCCAAATAGCGGTATTTCCGGATGGACACTGTTTAATGGTTTCGGTATCTGTTAAAAGATATATCTTCCCCTGGTGGGAAAACCGGTCCTGATCGGCAGTGGGGATAGAGGGGCAAGGCGGATTCTGAAAACAGAAGCGGAGAAGCACTGATATCTCAATTGCATAATGACCCGGACGTCGAATTTCGGGGGGCCGCAGACTCAATTCCCGGCAAGGTGGGCCCGGGGGTGAATGAGGAAAAATTTTTCTTATGAGAGAATTCTGGAACTCGGCAACCGGCCGCAGGATCACCGTCCTGGTGATCCTTTCCATTTTGCTCACAGCCTTCGGTACTGCCGGATATATGCTTGTCCAGAACTACTCGTTTATCGAAGCTCTTTATATGACAATTATTACGCTCTCGACCGTGGGTTTCACCGAAGTTCATCCGCTTGACAACGGCGGTCGCATTTTCACCATGATTCTGATTCTAATGGGCGTCAGCTTCGTTGCTTTTTCACTGGCCTATTTCAGCCAGATTTTGCTGGACGGAAACCTTCTGGAAACATACCGGAGACGTAGATTGAAAAAAAAGCTCGATCAACTTGAAAATCATTACATAGTTTGCGGCTACGGGGAGATGGGGGAGATAATCGCTGGGGAACTGCGCAAACATGAGATCCCGGTCGCTATCATCGAGTCTGAGGAACCGGTTGTTGCTCGATTGAGAGAAAAGGATTTACCACACTTTGCCGGGGACGCCACGGACGAAGACAATCTTATTGCAGCCGGGATTCGCCGTGCCAGGGGTCTGGTATCGGTAGTCAGCAAGGATTCGGAAAACGTTTTCATCGTCCTTACCGCGCGCGATTTGAATAAGGACCTGCACATATTGGCGCGCGCCAGTTCTCCCGGAACCGACAAAAGGCTTCTCAAGGCCGGTGCCGACCGGGTCGTTTCGCCGTACGCCATCGGGGCGGTCCGGATAGCGCACAATATATTGAGGCCCACCGTTACCGATTTCATCGAGCTTGCCTTGTCAGGGGAGGGAATGGAGCTTAGCATGGAGGAGGTCCGCATACCCGAAGATTCAAAACTGGCCGGTATGGAACTGATGGCCTCCGGTGTTCGCAGCAACTACGATTTGATCGTCATGGCAATAAAACGCTCCAATGGAGAGATGATATTCAATCCGGCCCCGCAGGAGACCCTGAAGGCCGGGGACATTTTGGTGGCAATCGGCGCGGTTGAAAACCTTTCGCGTTTCGGGCGGGACCTGTATGGGTGTGATTACCCGACTTTGCGCGAGTGCAGACGTTAAGATCGCTAATTTATTTGACAAAACTCGGTCTATCCGCCAATATGCTCCCGGCGCAAATCCTGGTTTCTGCCTGGAACTGATTCCCGCGATACCCTCTTGTTTCGATCTCGATTAAACCGGATATTTTGTGCGTTTGCGTCTCCCTTACTCCTACTTTGATGGAGCTCTATTATGGAACAAGCTGTCATTGTCAGTGCCGTCAGGACTGCGGTGGGAAGTTTCGGAAAATCATTGTATCCGGTCCCGGCAGTCGATCTGGGTGTTATCGCGCTCAAGGAGGCCATGGGGCGCATCGGGCTCGATGGGGCGCAAGTCGATGAGGTAATTCTCGGCAATGTGCTCCAGGCTGGATTGGGACAGAACCCGGCCCGGCAGGTCGCCCTGAATTCCGGACTGCCAAGGGAAGTCCCTGCTTTCACAGTGAACAAGGTTTGCGCCTCGGGTCTCAAGTCGGTCTGTCTGGCTGCCCAGGCAATTGCGGTGGGAGATGCGCAAGTAGTGATCGCGGGCGGGATTGAAAACATGAGCCGTGTCCCTTACGCATTGAATGGGGCCCGCTGGGGTCAGCGCATGGGGGATGGCACACTGGTTGACCTGATGGTTTATGACGGCCTCCAAGATGTATTCAATCAGTACCACATGGGAATCACGGCCGAGAATGTGGCCGAAAAGTTCGGCGTGAGCAGGCGAGACCAGGACGAACTGTCTGCGGCGAGCCAGCAGAAGGCTGAAGCGGCCATAAAGAGCGGCCGGTTCAAAGATGAAATTGTCCCCGTCAAAATTCCGCAGAAAAGAGGCGCCGAGATAATCTTCGATACGGATGAACACGCGAGATTCGGGACCACCCTGGAGGCGCTGTCAAAACTCAAGCCCGCGTTCAGGCCCGATGGTACGGTCACGGCCGGAAATGCTTCCGGAATAAATGACGGGGCCGCAATCATAATAGTCATGTCCGAGAGCAAGGCAATCGAGCTCGGTGTTGACGTGATGGCCTACATACGAGGCTATGCTTCCAGCGGTGTGGACCCGGCAATCATGGGCATAGGGCCTGTAAGGGCGAGCCGTAAGGCCCTTGCAAAGGTGGGATGGGCCGCTGGGGAGCTCGATCTTATCGAGGCGAACGAAGCGTTTGCCGCCCAGGCCGTTGCAGTAAATCGGGAGATGGGATGGGACCTTTCCAGGGTCAATGTAAATGGGGGCGCGGTTGCCCTTGGGCACCCGATCGGCGCTTCGGGGGCAAGGATCCTGACGACTCTTCTTTATGAAATGAAAAAGCGCGGCGCAAGGAAAGGCTTAGCGACCCTGTGTATAGGAGGAGGGCAGGGGACCGCCCTTGCCGTCGAAGGACCCTGAAGAGCACTCAAACAGCCGGGAGAAACGTATGAGCTACGAAAACATTCTTTTTGAGGTTCGTGATGGAGTGGGCATTCTGACCTTTAACAGGCCCAAGGCCCTGAACGCCTTGAATCCGGCGACCCTGGACGAAGTTGCGCATATATTGGATCGTGTGGCCCGGGATGATTCAATTCGCGTTCTGGTGCTTACAGGTGCTGGAGAAAAGGCGTTCGTAGCAGGCGCCGATATAAACGAATTTAACAGCATGAATCCTTTGAGCGCAAGGCTTTTCGCAGAAAAGGGGCAGGGGATTTTCTTCGAAATCGAGCGGCTTCCCAAGCCCGTTATCGCGTGTGTGAACGGTTTTGCGCTCGGGGGTGGGTGTGAGATCGCGATGTCGTGCGACTTCATCTACGCTTCCGATAAGGCAAGATTCGGTCAGCCGGAAGTGAATCTTGGGCTGATTCCAGGGTTTGGCGGAACACAGAGGCTCTCGCGCCTGGTGGGCCGGGCCAAAGCAAAGGAACTCTGCATGACCGCGGAGATCATCGATGCTCAGCAGGCCAAAGACCTCGGACTTGTCGCAAAGGTTTTCCCGGCGGAGCAGCTTTTGGATGAAACGATGAAAGCGGCACGCTCGCTTGCATCGAAATCGGCTGTAGTGTTGAGGTCTATAAAGAAGGTCATTGACAGCGGCGCCGATATAGACCTTAAAAACGGTTGCGCTTTGGAGGCCGAAGCCTTCGGCGTTTGTTTCGGAAGCGAGGACATGCGGGAAGGTGTTGCCGCCTTCTTAGAAAAACGCAAGCCCGTGTTCAAGGGCAGTCTAAGTAAATAAATCATATTTTCACTTCTGAACGGAAGGTGAACTAATGAATTTCGAACTGACCGACGAGCAGAAAATGATTCAGGAGATGGCCCGGAAATTTGCCGAGCGGGAAATAAAGCCCGTCGCCGCGGAATTGGACCGCACGCACGCTCATCCGGCGCAAATATGCGCCAAGATGGGCGAACTCGGTCTGATGGGCGTAACGGTTCCAGAGGAGTATGGCGGGGCTGGAATGGATTATATCAGCTACGCCCTGGCGATGATCGAAATATCAAAGGCATGCGCCTCATGCGGTGTCATCATGAGTGTATGCAACAGTCTCTACGATTTTCCGGTATATGCATACGGCACCGAGGAGCAGAAGCAGAAATACCTGCGGCCGGTTGCAAGCGGAGAGGTTCTCGGCTGTTACGGGCTGACCGAAGCGGGCGCGGGCTCCGACCCGGCAAAAATGTTGACTATGGCGGTCCGGGACGGCGATGGATGGGTGATAAACGGGACCAAAAGGTTCATCACCAATGGGAACGTGGCAAGATATTGCGTCCTGGCTGCTATTACCGATAAGTCCGCGGGCTACAAAGGCATCAGTACCTTCATCATAGATTTCGAAAATACACCGGGATTTCGAGTGGGCAAGGTCGAAGAGAAGCTCGGCATCAACGCTTCGGGGACGGCGGAACTGGTCTTCGAGGACGCGCGCCTGCCGGCTGACAGCCTGCTTGGCAAGCCCGGCGAGGGGTTCAGGCAGATGCTTACCACCCTCGATGGCGGGCGCATCGGGATCGCTTCCCAGGCGCTTGGCATCGGCAGGGCCGCCCTGGAAAACTCAATCGAGTACAGCAAAACCCGCGAACAGTTCAACCAGCCTATTTCAAGCTTCCAGGCCATCCAGTGGAAGCTGGCCGATATGGCCACGCAACTGGACGCATCGGAACTGCTGATTCTGCGCGCCGCATGGCTCGAGGATAATAAGAAGCCGTATGAAAAAGAATCGGCCATGGCAAAGCTTTTCGCTTCAGATACGGCGATGTGGGCCACGGTCGAAGGTGTGCAGATTTTCGGGGGATACGGGTACTGCAAAGAGTACCCGATGGAAAGGTTTATGCGTGACGCTAAGATCACTCAGATCTACGAAGGCACCAACGAAATCATGCGTCTCGTGATAGCGCGCAATCTCCTGAAGAACAGGTAGTTTCCCGTCTTAGGCGTTCAAGATATCTCTAAAAATGCGGGGCAATGATTGCCCCGCAGCGATTTCCAGGCCCCGCCAGGCGCACGGGCAAAAGCGCGCGAGGCTGAAGGCTCGGCGATGTCGGAGTTGGGGGCTTGTGCCCCCCCGGCGCATTTTGCTTTTCTAAAAAAGACTGTACTCTTACGAACGTGACCGGTATCCGGGATCGGGAGGCATCCAGTCGAGGAGAAATACCATGATCGGGAAAACGATTGATGAGATCAGGCTGAACGAAACGGCCGAGTTCGCAAAGACGATTTCCGAATCCGACGTCTACCTTTACGCGGGCTTGACCGGTGATCTCAATCCTGCTCATATCAACGAAGAGTATGCAAGGGAAACCTTTTTCAAAACCAGGATCGCTCACGGCATGCTGGCGGCCGGCCTGATTTCCGCCGTTATGGGAATGCGTTTGCCGGGTCCCGGCTCCGTATATGTCAGGCAGGAGCTTAATTTTCTCGCTCCGATCAGGATTGGCGACACTGTCACCGCGCGTGTCGAGGTCATCGAGATTATGATCGAGAAAAAGCAACTGCGGCTTAGGACTACCTGCTCAAAGCAGGACGGAACCGTGGTCGTGGACGGTGAAGCCATAGTCAGCGCACCCCGCCCAAAGAAAGTCATGCCGGCGAAATGACTTGTGCGACATCGCGCTCTTCAACGATTCGGGGTGCCTGGCCGGGGCGCGGAAGCAGAACACGAAGCCGTATTGCAGTGGATTTTTAAACCCCAGGTAAGGAGCTTCCATGCCCTGGT
This sequence comes from Syntrophobacteraceae bacterium, assembly GCA_050008735.1. Classification (GTDB taxonomy): domain Bacteria; phylum Desulfobacterota; class Syntrophobacteria; order Syntrophobacterales; family Syntrophobacteraceae; genus SbD1. The sequence continues at coordinate 24,599 of JBEKMB010000038.1, read as the reverse complement.
ATCAAGTGGTCATAGAAAAAGACAAACCGGCAGCAGATACGGAAGGTGATCTTATGAGCAGGTTTGGGTCGGCATACCGGAGTGCGGGACTGCCGGAAGGCGCAAGGGTGTACCGGCGCGAAACCCCTTCCGGAGGGTATATTTTCTATTTCAATCCGGCTGCCGCCCTCGCCGCCACAGAAATCTTTCCTTTGTTTGGCGCAAGCGAATGTTCGGAAATACCCGATCTCGACGGTTGCCAAAAGGTGCGATTCTGATTCCACCCGGACTGCGTAGCGCAAGGCGCTCAAAAAGCGTGGGATGATAACGGCTGAGCGCAATGCCCGCATCTTGCCCGAGTATTTGCCTGGTGAAACAGAGTGCCTCGATCGGCTTTTAATTTTTCCCGGCTTCGTGTTTGAGGAGGTTATGGATGTGTTGGCGTCTGGCTTTTTGGGGGACCCTTTTCTATTTATTGGTGATTTCCCTTGCATATGCCGGTTTCGATGACGGTGAAGCGGCCTATGGAAGAGGCGATTACGCCGAGGCTTATGAAGAGTTCAAAGACTTGGCGCAGCAGGGACACGCCGGGGCGCAGTTTTTTCTCGGAGCGATGTACGAACTTGGCAATGGCGTTCCGCAGGACGGGGACGAGGCGTTGAAGTGGTACCGCAAGGCAGCGGAGCAGGGAAATGTTGAGGCACAACACAATCTGGGATACATGTACGCCAACGGACAGGGCGTTCCGCGGGACTATGGCGAGGCGTTGAAGTGGTACCGCAAGGCTGCGGACCAGGGGAATGCTTTCGCACAAAATGCTTTGGGGTGGATGTACAGTAACGGCCAGGGCATTCCACAGGACTATGCCGAGGCATTTATGTGTTATGGCAAGGCCGCGGAGCAGGGAAATGCTTTCGCGCAAAATAGTCTGGGATCTATGTACGCCAACGGCCAGGGCGTTCCTCAGGATTTCGTGGTGGCGCATATGTGGTTTAATCTGGCGGCGGCGCGAGGCAACTCGGATGCGCAGGATAATAGAGACAGGATCGCCAGGGAAATGACACCTGCCCAGATAGTAGAGGCGCAGCGCCTGGCGAGTGAGTGGAAGCTGAAAGGGAAAAAGTAGAGTTTTGTGTTAATCAAAAATTCAGGTCGTCTTCGTGTTCACCTTGAGTCGAGCCAGAGCGACTTTGCCATCCTCGATATTCTCAACTACTTCTTTGAATAGTCCGCCACCAGGACCCGGCGCCCCCTCTCGTGGTCATGCCTTACACTTGAGACGCTGAAGCGGGTGAATCGACGCATCTGCATGATGATCGAGCAATCCCCGGCGTTTTGAACCTGCATCGAAATTGCACTAAAGCAAATACCTGGGGGCGGGAATCGAACCCGCACTGATATAGACGGGATAAGGATTTACAGACGACTGCACGACTTGTGCAACACCGGACGCGTTGAAGCCGGGGCCTTGCTTGTTGGAATAAAGGGGACCTGAAGGCCGAAAAAAGCGCCGACGGTTCCCTGTGCGTTGCTAAAGCCCATCCGTTGGGTTGGGAGCTATCCGAGGCGATTAGCCAACTGTCCAAACCTCGGCGGTAATCCCGAGACGATTCAACTGTTCTTTCGCACTCCCATCATAACCTTTAGGAACCACCATATAAAAACTCTTCTTGTACTGATTTGCATACGCGGCAAAAAGAGTCAATTGGCTCGTGGTATGTTCCGTTGAAATCGAATCTTCTGTCTCGATTTCGAAAAGGCAATGGTGACCGTTATTATCCGCGCTCACATCCGGTATGTGACCCTCCTGCTCTTTGCCTGTCCAGTAAATAGGGTCTGGTCGTGGGTAACCCTGCAGATCTGCCTTAACGTTGGTATACCCTTTTCGGGAAAGGTGGTTTACTACTGACTGAACCATCGAGTCATGATCCGTCTGATTTTTACGTTGGGCCATAATGGTTTTCCTTTCTTCACGTGGCCGGTTTTTGCATGATTGCATATAGCTGTGGAATCCAACGTACTGATGCTAACCGCTAAGATTTTACCTCCCTTCTGCGTGGCCACGCTTGACACCTGAGTACAAGGCAAATATCATTGTAATTGTCGGTTACAGGTATATTGGCCTCAGTGCCAAGGGCCCTCGACCCTCGCTTTGGTTTAGAGAGCCACCTGAGAGCTCTTCGGATGAATCCGAGGAGCTCTTTCGTTCTTTCCAGGAGCCTATTGATTTGAAACGATTAATCGTCAGGGTTTCCATCTATTTGCTCACCTGAATCAAGTTGATCCCGAAGGTGCTGCTGCAAAGTTTTAAGTCCACTGGTACCGGATTCATCAGTGAGTTCCTCCGCCATCTGTCCTGCAATGATCATTGCTGCTCGGTTACCTGACATGCCGGCTACGGAATCCTCTCCTGTCGCTTCTCTATCCCAACTGAAGGCACCCCGCGTCTGGTTCAGATAGAAGACCATATCCTCAATCGCCACTTTGCCCTTAGGCAAGCACCTGTCAATGATGGTTCCACCAAGTATTGAGAAGCTCCAGACCCCAATATTTTTGAGCAGCAGGTACCTTTTGTGGAACGCCCACTCTTGGGTATATACTTTCTTAACCGCATGCCAATAGTTGCGGATAACGACGTATTGGGCGGTTGGGTCGGTTAGATCGTGAATATATTGGCTTTTGGACAGCATCTTTGCAGTCCCGTTCTTTAAGCTCACAAAATTAACGGGGCGGGCGAGGCCTTGCGCTCTGGACCCTTCTTTTGATCCGCCGTGATGGATGAGGGCATACCAAGGGGAGTGCGGATCTTCGGAAAGCTTCTTGGCTATCCATCGGTCGAGGTGATCCCTTATCTCAAGCTCCTCCTCGGTGAGTCTACTTTGAAGCATGGCAAGATGGGAGGTATTCAAGCCTTTTTGGTTGCTGTTAATGTCCACAAAGATTGAACTCTCTTGATCCCGCTTCAAGCCGATGTGAATTTGGAACGGTATTTGCGAAAATAATGGTTCTCTCTTCGTGTCCCCAGCAACAAAGAATAAGCGATGGTTCCCGTCTACTCTGCTGACGGATACTTTGCCATCACGCATAAGGGTGAGATTGAACCTTAGCCGAACCGCTTGAATGCCTTCGGGGAGATCCTCAATTTCTTCTATTTCAACCACCTTTGTATCGCGTACGTTCAAGACCACCTCCGGGTAGGCACGAGGAAAATCTTTGCTAACGGACTGTTTGGTGTAGTCGTAAGCGTCGGAAGCGTGTTTGGGAGAAAGGTCTCGTTGGAGCCCTTTCGGATTAGAAACCTGGTCAAATGTGTCAGATTGGGAGATCAGTGCAAGATGGGCCAGTGGGGCAGAGCCTCGAAAACAAATTGTGTCCAGGTTTTTGGACTTAAACGCAAGCAACTCGATCTCAGTGATGCCTTCCAGTTTCGCCATAGCCTTGTCCTCCATTTATTTGGGGGTGAGGTGAAGGTTTAACTCTCAATTTCGAGAGTGATAGTATAACTCTCACAATGGAGATGTCAAGTATCTTTCTTGTTAGCATTGCTCTCAAAAGTGAAATTTCAATTTGCGTAGCAAACATAGGAACAAGGCTCTCAGACTTGGACTTGTAGCAAAGGCGGAAGCAAACATCTTGCGGGCGCGGGCCGACCTCGCCCCCCAAGTGGTACCGGAGACAGCCCTTGTGTTGACGTGCGGGGTTGACGTTCAAAAATATGGTATCTGGTTTCTGATTCGGGCTTGGGCAGCTGTCTTCACGAGTTGGTTGATCCATTATGGTTTTTTGGCGGATTGGGTCGACCTCGAAGAAATCCTTTTCAAAACGGAATACCCCCAGGAAGGGACGGAACGAAAGCTCAGAATATGGCGTGCGGGCGTCGATACGGGCGGCGGCGAGGGAGGCCAAGGCGTAAGCAAAACAGAGGAAACATATTTCTGGTTACGTCGCAACGCTGTCGGGCGAGGTTGCAGGGTTTGGGGGACGAAGGGAAGCAGCAGCCCGCTTGCCGGCAAGATCCACGTCGGAAAGCAGCTCGACAAAACACCATCGGGGCGCCCGATCCCCGGAGGATTACAGTTGATTTTCCTCGATACGGGGAAGCTCAAGGACACGTTCCATTTCCGACTGCAGCAGGCAATCGAGAGCAATTCACAGACGGCGGAAACGGCGCTGCATCAGGCGGCGTATCTGCACGCGGAAACGAACTACGAATATGTGACCCATATTCTGGCGGAAGAAAAGCGGCGGGACCGTAAAAAAGGCACTGAGGAATGGGTTCAGGTCGGACGTGAGAACCATCTTTTGGACTGCGAGATAATCGCGCATGCGCACGCCGATCCAGAATGGCCCGGGGGCGGCGTGAACCTGATCAGACCTCCATCGGCCAAGAGCGAAAGCAAGCAGGAAACAGACAAGCCAAGAGAGGACCCGTATTTGAGGGGACGTGGGAACCCGTTCGCAAGAAGATAACGGTCACAGGGAGGGGCAAAAGTGCCTGAGAGGCGACAGATTCTTACCGGCATGAAGGAAATCGCGGAATATACGGGCATGTCCGAGGGGCTAATCCTAAAATTGATCCAGACGGCGCGATTCCCAGCCCGCAAGACGGCTGATAGCGAAGGAATATGGATATCGAACACGGAAAGCATCGACAAATGGAGCTATGGGTTTTCCATGTCCGGAATAGCCGCCAACCTTAAAGAAGCACTATAAAGCCTCGTTTTCCCCGTAACCATGACCAAAATGAGCTTATCTACGTCGGCAGAAAGGATGCGTTTCCGAGCGCTCATCATTTTGTCTCATGTTCGGGTAACCGAAAAGGGCGGAGGGGGGCAGAATGGGACAATTTACGCTCTTTTGACCATATATTTCATTACGGAAGGAAAACCGCTACGTTTCGCCAAGGCTTCCGCGCCACAATATTTTTTTTTCTATATATTTTTTTGGCCTCGCTCAAAGTAACAATTATGATAGGATATGATTGTCTGAGTACTTTGCTTTTTTACGAACCAAATAAGTTCGAAGAAATCCGAATTGGGCACTTTCACTTTAAAGGTACCGCGGAGAATGAACCACAAGAAGAAACCTTTTTTGTTCCAGATTGTTGATTTATTTTTAACTTCAGAAGAAGGTAGCAAGGAATGGATAAATTATAAGCCACTACTTGTATCTTCCTACGCGATGGTTATACTATTTTTGTGCTATCTCATGTATAGTACAATATTCATCAATCTGATACGACATCTACTAAAAACCTCTGCACTATTAACTATGTTATCCAGATGGGGTTTTTTGGTTTTAAATGTCGCTATTATGGTAAATTTGATTATAGAAACTTATTATTATTATAGATTTGTAATAACAAAGAAAGCTCACATATATTTATCGCATATCCTTGTCTACTATTCCGCCACAATATTCATATGTGGATTAGTATATATTTCAATATATATGTTAGATCGTACATGTGTACGCTATATAAACCCACCATTTCAAGTTACAGAACTTTATAATCTGGATGTAACTGCCCTAGCTCATTATAGAATGATTTTAGATTTTGTTCTATATAGTGCATTTAAAAGTCTAACAGGAAATTACTTTGCTATAGAATCAAATTCTGTAATTGTTAGTATCATTAATTGGATTCAATCGTTATATACTCTATCTCTGATTTCGCTGTTTATTTCATCTTATGTTGTCGATAAAAAGAAGTAATTGGTCGTTTAACGGGATACTTTACAACAAACTGTCCCGTTTCGCCCGCCGGGTTTCGTCAACTTTTTAACCCTTTTTGCCACTTTCTGCTCCTCTGTTTTGGCTCGGTAAATACGCGCCCATTTGTTGCGCCATTCGTGAAGCATGACCACCGCCTTGAACGGGAGTTTAAGGAATCCAAGTCATTCTAGACGGTTTTTCCAATAAATCCCATTAGTTCCGGCCATTCAGCCCGTAGACCCTCCACAAAATCAAAATAATTTAGAAAAAATGCGAAAATTTTGAGGTGTTGATCATTTATGCTCTTGACATAGTAGACCCTACTATGCATAGTGGCCGCATGCCTCACTTACACAAAAAAATAAAAAAGGGTAGACCCTATTACTACGTCCGCGAGATGGCCAGGATCGACGGAAAGCTCAAAGTGGTCGAGCAGATCTACCTCGGCAGTCCGGAGCGCATTAAAGAATTGGCTACCGCTGACAAAGGGACCTGCACCAAAATCACGGTGCAGGAATTTGGGGCGTTGTGGCTTGCTAACTTACTTGCCGGTGAGATTGATCTTGCCGGTATCGTCGACTCCGTTGTCCCACGAATGCGAAACGAGAAGGGACCTTCTGTCGGCGAATACTTTCTGTATGCGGTACTAAACAGGATGGTTTCGCCTCGGTCAAAAAGGGCTCTGCCGGAGTGGTATAAAAGTACCGCCATCCAGCATATCAGGCCGGTTGATGTAGACGAACTCAACTCTCAACGTTACTGGGAAAAATGGGAAAGAGTTACACCCGAACAATTCGAGCAGATATCGAATCTTTTTTTCTCCAAAATCCGGGCGATGCCCGGCAGTCGCTCGGATTGTTTTCTTTTCGATACGACCAACTATTACAGCTACATGGCCAGCCAGACGGAGTCGGAACTCGCAAAGCGAGGGAAAAATAAGGATGGAAAAGATTGGCTGCGCCAGGTTGGAGTCGCACTTCTGGTTTCACGAGAAGGCCGCCTTCCGCTTTTCTACCGCGAGTACGAAGGCAATCGCCATGATTCCAAGGTGTTCTGGCGAATAATGGATGAGATGTTCTCCGCCATGAAGGGGTTTGCTGATCCCGGAACCGAACTCACGGTCGTTTTTGACAAGGGAATGAATGCTCAGGAGAACATGGAGCAAATCGATGCCCGGGACGGATTTCATTTCATAACCACCTACTCCCCCTATTTTGCCGAGGAATTCATCCGCGCAAAGCTTTCTGCTTTCAAACCGGTGGATTCAGCCAGAAATCGTGAACTCGAAAGGCTTGGCAAAGAAGATGATCGCATTGTTGCCTGGAGGGGTTCGGGGGAGTTCTGGGGAAGGGAGAGGACAGTTGTTGTTACCTATAACCCAAGGACTGCTGCAAAGCAGAGGTATACTTTCGACCAGAAGTTGCTCGAACTCCAGGAGGTGCTCTATGAACTGCGAAGCAGGGCCAGATCCGGCAAGGCGCCCTGGAATCAGTTGAAACAGCTTGAGAAACACTATTTCCATGCCTGCGAAAAGCTCTTCCTGCCAAAAGACCTTTATCAATTTGATCTTGAAAAGGAAGATGGAAAGCCGAAGTTCGTTTTCAGAAAGGACTACTACCGAATAGGCAAACATATCGAGAGGTTTGGGAAAAACATCATGGTTACCGACCACACAGACTGGTCAATGGATGAAATCGCAAGAGCAAGCCTTGACCGCTACCTGGTCGAAGAGGCATTCCGACAATCCAAAGATGACGAACTCGTAAGTGTGCTTCCCATGCGCCACTGGACCGACGGAAAGATTCGCTGCCACATATTTACGTGCATGGCGGCCCTTGCCTATCTCAGAATGCTTGAGAACCGTCTGGCTCAGGCCGGTAATCCACAAACCGCATCGGCGGCAATGGGGTCGATGCGTAACCTCCACTCATGCCTCTGCTGGCATGCTGGAAAGTCGAAGCCACAAAGAATGATCGAGGAGCCCACCGAAAACCAAGCCGTCATACTTGAGGCCTTCGGTCACAATATCGCCGGTGGGGTCTTACAAAAACTGAGCCGGTAAGTATCGACACTTATTGGTCTAATGGCCTATTTTGCGCTTGGATTCCTTAAACTCCCGTCTATAGTCCTCCCACATTCCGACTGTCAGGCTGTTCACCGACCCGGTCGGGTGCGTGTGGATCGGCGGCGGTTGTGATTACTGGCGAACGTATGCCGTTAGGGTGTCAACCTTAAAGAAGCCCGTTTTAGCCTTGTTTTCCCTCTTTTAAGCCTCGTTTTACCTCGTTTTTCATTTTAGCCAAAATCCCCAGTTACCATCAGGCGGAAAATTTCAACCCCATTTTTGGAGCCTGACGGCATGGCGACTTTAGACGACCTGCAAGCCGACCTCGCTAAGTATCTGGCGATGCGCGACAAGATCCTCTCTTCCGGGCAGGAGTACTCCAAATCAGATTTCCATAACCGAAGGCCGGACTTGAAGGTCATCGAGGACCGTATCTGCGGCCTGCGGATGCAGGTTGCGCGGATACAAGGGCAAACGACCTCTTACCCCCTATTTACGGTGAGAAAATGAAGCTGAGCTTTCGGGCCTTCCGAAACGGCGTTTTCAACGCGACGACCAGCATAATAAGTTCCTCGATAGGGCTTTTTGCCCCGGCTACGGCTGCACGGTATCACGCGAGGCGGAACCTTTTCCTGTCGATCCGAAAGCGGGGATGGGGCGGATATAACGCGGCGGAACGCGGAGGCTCGAATCAAAACTGGCATCCCCTAAACCGGACAGCAGACGCCGCCTTGCGTTTGGATTATCAGCGGGCTTTAGCACGGGCGCGGGATTTGGTGCGGAATAACGAATATGTCGCGGGCGCCATCGAGACATTCGCGGCGAACGTCATCGGGCAGGGGATCACCCCTCAGGCAACGGTTGGAAAGGCTCGTGGCCAAAAGCTAGATGAGGCGTTCAACACCCAAGCGCAAAGCCTTTTCGATGATTGGGCGCAATGGTCGGGTTTTTACGAGCAGCAGGAATTGATCGTCAAGCACCTTGTTGTGGACGGCGAATCACTCGGCCATTTCGTGATAGACAACAACGGCATCCGGAAACCAAGGATGCCCCCAGGGGGCAAGGAATACGTATGGCTGATGAAGGCTAGCCGCAGAACCCGGAACAAGGCAGGGCGCCAATATTCGCGCAGAAAGCAAAAGACAAGCTGTTGACGATGAAAGGGCGCGGCTACAGGCTGGTCCTAAGGCTTGACAAAGAATACGAACAGACGATGGCACTGCCCCTTTTGCTTTCAGCACCTCATCGGTCACTGTGTGAGAACATTAATGGGCAGAATTGGCTGTTTGACGAGACTGATAAATTCACTTAAGTGTGTGATTTTATTGGAATGGAGATGAAGGGATTCGAACCCTCGGCCTCAGACTTGCGAAGCCTGCGCTCTCCCAACTGAGCTACATCCCCGGTGGATTGGAACATACCCCCTTCGGCGAGAAGTGTCAAGGAGTCGGCGGCGCAAATGCCGCATGCGCAAAGCACTTTGCCCTGCGATTGCAAAAGATGGGATCTGGGCCGGATTGAGCTGGCTGACGTGGAGGAAATTACGGTGGAATTCGGTCAAAACAGCCTTTTCACCCAGACGAGGCTCAGGTTCAGATTGGTGTCGTACTTGCAAAAGCGTTCGATCCCGCACGGGTCGCGTGAGGTATGCTTCAGGTCGAGAAGACGATCGAAGTCCTTTTCGATGACAATGTTGCAGAAATCGACCGGAACCGAGCGCACAAGACTCAGTTCTTCTTCATTCCACAGGGTGCTGGCAATATCTCCGACCCCGGTTTCCAGCATATCGGTCCCGCAAACCTTGAAACACGCGCCGCACGTGCAGCGGTGGATCGAGTCGAAGTCGGTGGGTATGGGATGGCCGTTTTCGCAGAAAGGACAGAGTATGATGTGAATTCCATTTGTCCTTCTCGCGTGGGTCTTTGAAGTTATAGAACTGAACAACCCCTTATTTTTATAATCCATATGTGCGCGCCTGCACCAAATGACGAGTTGCGCGCCGGCTCCGGCCGGCGCCGTAAAATCAACGTTTGGCCTTGAAAGTAAAACGGAAGTCTGACATAAAAACTTAACTCAACTTGCGCCTGTCGCAAGTCACTATTGTGCTGCAAAGGAAAATGTTGTGGACGGCATTCTTACATCCTCCGCCAAGGCGAAGTCAATCCTGAAAATTGTCGACGAACTCTACCCCGACGCGGAATGTTCTCTTAGCTTCGACAATCCGCTCCAACTGATGGTCGCGACCATCCTTTCAGCCCAGTGCACCGATGAGCGGGTAAACAAGGTCACGCCCGTCGTGTTCAAAAAGTACTCTTCCGCAAGGCAGTGGGCTGAAGCGCCTTTGGAGGAACTGGAGCAGGATATCAAATCGACCGGCTTCTATCATAACAAGGCCCTGGCTATCAGTGAGTCGTGCAAGATTATTGCCGCCCGTTTCGGCGGGCAGGTGCCCCCTGACCTGGAAACATTGATCAAGCTGCCGGGCATAGGCCGAAAAACGGCAAATGTAATATTGGGCAATGCTTTCGGCATTCCGGGACTCGTCGTCGATACCCACGTTGCGCGGGTGTCCGCAAGGATTGGTCTGACACGTGAAAAAGACCGGGACAAAATCGAACGGGACCTGATGGCCCTCATACCAAAGGAAAAATGGATAAAATTCTCTCACCAGTTGATACAGCACGGCAGAAGAATCTGCATTGCCAGAAAGCCGAAGTGTTCCATCTGTCCCATTCGCCCTCACTGCGACTATGGGACAAATGAATCGACGCTGAAGGCATAAGTCCCGTTCAGGTCGACTCCAACTCGAAAAACCCTCATTTCGCTCAGGCCTTTTTTGCGTCCATATCCCGAGTCCTCGGAACGGATGGAATCATGTTTTGAGGCTCTCCCAGCATGAACTCGCCTTTTTCAATCCAGTCCTTGAGGATTTCCGCGATTTCCTTTGCTCGTACATAGCTGGAAAGAGGGGCCGTCGGGACCTCCCTGCCTTCGACTGTGATGGAGCCTGAGCGCAGTTGGGCGTAATTTACCTCGCAAATCGGGTCTTGCCGCGTAAAACTATAGTCTTTTACCGTGGTAACTATTTCTTCGTCGGAAACGGCCGTAAACAGGGCCATCTCTTCATCCAGGACCGGTATTGGAATGCCGACCCCAACCATGAGGGAGCAGCCGTAGCCCTGGATGCTCGCACCCATGAGCCATCGCTGGCTCATTTCCTTGATGTCGCCCAGCAACATAAGAGTTCCGGCGGGGCTGCGAGGCGTCCCGTTTGGAAGCCGGGGGGTTTCAGGCTTGTGCTGTGTGCCGTGCCAAACTATGAAGCCCTGAGCGCCTCCCAGGAAGATCCGCGTGCCCAGGCCCAGGGTCCTGTAATAGGGATCGTTGAGCAGGGGGCTGAGTTGTCCGGCACTGCAATAATTGGCGTTGCCAAAATCGGGCTTCAGTGTGCCCATGTACGTGTGAATTGTCTTCCTGGAAACATTCACGGCGCAATTGTAGTTTTGGTACGCGTTTCGAGGATTGCACAGCGTAGCGTACGGGAGTTCCCGCAATGTAAAGGATTTTTCAAAATAACGATTGGGATAGCAGTCGGTCCCATAGGCTTCCGCACGCAGGTGCACCGGCTTTCCACTTACCAGGTCCTCAATGACATGTCCGCCGCCATACTCGAAAGCGCCAGGATAAATCTTGTTAAGAGGGTCGTCCGCCGTTGGTTCGGTTGCGCCGAGGTAAATGTCAACGGCGGCAAGCCCCGCACAGGCTGGAACATTATTGATCCAGACCTTCGATGCCTTGATGGGAGGGCTGGTATGACCGAAATTTATGAATGCGCCGGAAGAACACATGGGAGCAAAAGTGCCTGTGGTCACCACATCCACCTGCCGTGCCGCCTTGGCGGCCCCGTTCTTCCTGACTACTCCGACCATTTCCTCCGCCGTAACAACGACGGCCTGGCCTTTGCTTATCTTTTCGTTAATCTCCGCGTAAGTCTTCCGTGTTCCCATGTTCTGCGCCTGCTCCTGCCATCAGTAAGATAAAAAACCCCGGCAAACCGGGTCGGAGGATGATAACCCTCGGCCGCAACGATTACAACCGGTCAGTAAGGGTATGTCCTCATAATCCGGATCAATAACGTGGGTAATGTGAGCCGTAAGCCCAGGGGGCGCGGTCGTCAAAACATGGGATAGTTTTTCGAAACCGGCTCATTTCGCCCCGTTCAAGCGCTCCGAGTATAATCTGCTCGCCAGGGCCGGCCTGGGCAATAATATGGACCAGGGGTGAGATTATGGCCGACGCGCCGCCCCAGGTCGTTTTCCCCTCGGTGCCGCAGCCGTTGCAGCCGATCATGAAGAGCTGATTTTCATTGGCCCGGGCGCGCAGAAGCAGTGTCCAGTTCTCGATCCTTACAGCGGGCCAGAGCGCGGACACGCAGATGATTTCGGCTCCGTCCAGGGCCAGTCGTCTGGCAAGCTCGGGAAAACGCAGATCGTAGCAGATCATCATGCCGATCTTGCCGATGGAGGTTGAAAAAACCTCAGCCGATGGCCCAGCCGTGAAATACAGGTGCTCGTTTGTTGGAGAAAATAAATGGACTTTGGAGTACTTGCCGGCAATCTCGCCCGTGCTGTCTATAAGATAGCTGGTGTTGAATATCGATTCGCCAGCGGCCTCAGGGAGGCTGCCGGCTATCACCATGCGATTATCCGCGGCAATCCTGCAGATTCTTGTAAGAATTTCAGGCGTTTTCCGCGCCATGTCTTTCAGGAGCGAATATTGAAAAGAGCAGGACCACATCTCGGGCAGGACCGCCAACCGGCAATTCCCGGCGGCGAGCTCCGAGAGCATCCGCTCGACAGTCTCACAATTGTATTGATATTCGCCGGGCTTTATGGCGAATTGAGAGCACCCCGCCACTATATCCAGCATGATTGAACGCCCCCATGCATTTTGTTCTTGAACTATTTGCGATAAATGGTTTTCATGCAAGCTTTCATGGCCGTCCATCTGAGGGGCCTAAATAAACATAGCCGGAGAGAATAATATGCCAGAACAAAAAAACGAACACGTCGTGGATCAGGCCCCATCAGCGCCGGTGCGCAATCCGTATATCATGAATTATTGCAAGGTGCTCGTAGAAAAAAAGGGAGAGCAGTATCAGCCCGAAGATCTCAAAAAGCTTTTGGGCGATATGTACCGGCTCTTCGAGAGCATGCTTGGACACAACATGGTCGCCGCACTGCCTGAGGAGTTGAAAAAAGAATACCTGGGAATGGCTGAAGATCTGCCAAACCTGAATTACGAAAAAATCGGCTCGGTTTTCGATAAAAACCTCAGTAATTACGAACAGGTCATGAAGCTTACAATGAAGCAGTTCGCCGAAATCTACCTGAAAAACAGGCAATTCAAACCGGAGGATTATCCCGTCTAAGTCCAATCGGAACGACAGGGATCGTTGCGCCCAAGCTTGGCGGTATATCGGAAAATCGCGCGTGCGGCCCGCTGAGCCTGGAGATCGCCTCGGGGAATCTTTAAGCTGAAAAATCATTTCCCCGCGGTCCTGGAAATATCTCGAGCGCAACCCGGTATGGAGCGCGTGGCACATAGTCACAGAGGAGAATGAAATGCAGGTAGACAAGACCATTTGTCCACATTGCAACCGGAAGATGAGCAAGTGGAAGCCCTCGTCCCTTTCCACCTGGAGTGCGGAGTATTTTTACGTCTGTTTTAACGACGAATGTTCTTATTACGTGGAGGGCTGGAAGCACATGCAAAAATCGACTGAGGTCGCCTGCTCGTACCGCCACAGGTATGATCCTGATTCCGGCTCGTCCGGTCCGCTCCCCGTCTGGTCTCCGGACGCCGGCAAAAACCAGATCATCGAATAGATCCACCCCTTTGAAATGAAAATCCCCGGCCAGGGCTAGTTTCCGTCCGGAAAGGGTCCTTTTCCGCCTTGGCGGTGTCAATCTTCGGGCTTGCTTGTGCGGCGTACTCATGTAGGCCTCCGCGCAATCCCTCGATTTCCTTGCCAAGACGAAAAATCTCTCCTTTCCGTATCGGAAACTGCTGGTGTCTCATCCGGTGTTTCCGGATGGACACTAACTAAATTCACTTCCTGGACCGGGGTTTTTCCAATAAGGGACAGTCCCCGCCCAGGCCTGTCCCTCCAATTTCAATTCACGTTATTTTTCCGGCGAAGGGACCGCATCGGCACTTTTTTCGGTCGCCTTGCGGGTGTCCGGGTTGGGTGCATGTGTCTTTGCGTGCATCATGGAATCCGGTTTCCCCGCAGACTTCCCTGCATGGTGTTTTTTATGCGCCTTTACAGCCTTTGTATTCGAGTCGGACTTCACGGTCGTGCCGTTTTTCAGGTTCGGCTCCGGCTTGACATTGGCGCCCTTGGGCTCCTTTACTCCCGTCTCCGTTTTCATGGGAGCAGAGCCGGTTTTGATGTCCGAGCCAGGTTTTGCGGCGACAGCTTCAGCCTTTGCATCACTCACGGTCTTTGCCGGGACCGCTTTATCCTTTGTCACACCTCCGGATGTTTGAACCGCGGCCGGGCCTGCCTGATCCAGGGGTTTGGTCTGCTGGGCAAAAGCCGGAGCGAGAGCAACGGCCGTCGAAATTACACCTATTCCTAAAATGGAAATTAATTTCTTCATCTTATTCTCCTTGAAATCAAAACTCTCAAAATCGATCTGCCTAACCTTCCAGATGAGATGTCAGTAGCTTGTATATGTGCTACATACCTGCCTCCTCTCCAATCTTAGGCCATATGAGGCGATCTTTTAAAGAATATCTCCGGATATCCAGTCCGAAGTTCCAGGATGTTCGTTTTGCTCTCCATTTCGATCATCCAGTGGAATGAGAGTAGAGCAACAAGCATGCCAAGCGGAATGACTTGTTGCGATTGCTGTAACTAACGGATATTGCTTGATAATTGGCGTGCGCAAACTGGGCCGGATGCGCGCGGCGGACTCATTGGAAAAGCGGGGCGGCAAAATGCAAAAAATTTCTCACTCCAGGGACTGGATTTGCAAAAAAAGTATCGTTGGGCCCTTGAGCTTTGTGATGTCTTTGTGCCAATCGGCAGTTGAGGCGCTCTCCCAGGTAAAGGACACAGGTCCCGTACTGTCCAAAATTGTTTTCGTGCGCCCGGGGAACCGGCTTGTCACGGACCTCTTTCAAAGCTTTCATTTTTTGTTCCGTGTAAAAACAGCTTGATTGTGCTGTTATAATCCTGCGAAACTTGCAAAGTTATTCGAGTGATGCATTCTTAACCGGGGGACATGGCGTTAATTATTCAGTGAAATCAGCATCCAGGAGCAATAAATGATTCGTAAAAGTGACGCTCTCAGATACCACAGTGAAGAGAGGGCCGGAAAAATCGAAGTCAAACCTACAAAACCATGCTTTACGCAAAGAGATCTTTCGATGGCGTACACGCCGGGTGTGGCCGATCCTTGCAGGGAGATCGAAGCCATTCCCGACAAGGTATTCGACTACACGGCAAAGGGTAACCTGGTAGCGGTCGTGACAAACGGCACCGCCGTACTGGGCCTGGGCGACATCGGCCCTCTGGCCTCAAAGCCCGTCATGGAGGGCAAGGCCGTACTGTTCAAAAGATTTGCGGATATCGATGTTTTCGACATCGAGTTGAATACGAAAGACCCGGACGAGTTGATCCAGGCTGTCAAACTGCTCGAACCAACCTTTGGAGGCATCAACCTCGAAGATATCAAGGCCCCTGAGTGCTTCTATATTGAAGAACACCTCAAGGAAGTGATGAAAATTCCCGTGTTCCATGACGATCAGCATGGCACGGCCATAATCTCGTCGGCGGCCTTGCTCAACGCTCTAGAAATACAGCGAAAAAGGATCGATGAGGTAAAGGTTGTGGTCTCCGGGGCCGGGGCGGCCGGAATTGCCTGTGCGAACCTTTATGTGAAACTCGGGGTCAAAAAAGAGAATTTATTTCTGGTGGACTCCAAAGGCCTTATTTATAAGGGCCGTAAAGAAGGGATGAATCCCTACAAAGAGCGGCTCGCGAATGGCGAGAAGGCGATGAGCCTGGCCGAGGTGATGAAGGGGGCCGACGTGTTCGCGGGTGTCTCGGCGGGCGGGCTCGTTTCAAAGGAGATGGTGGCCGGCATGGCGGACAGGCCGATTGTTTTCGCCTTGGCCAATCCGGACCCTGAAATCAGCTACCCTGATGCGACAAGCGTTCGCAGTGACGTGCTTGTGGCCACGGGGCGTTCCGATTACCCCAACCAGGTAAATAACGTGCTGGGTTTCCCTTATATTTTTCGGGGGGCCCTGGACGTTGGCGCCACGGCCATTAACGACGAGATGAAAATCGCGGCCGTAAGGGCGCTTGCCGATCTTGCAAAGGAGGACGTTCCCGATTCAGTCCTTAAAGCCTACGGCAAGGAGCTGCTCGAGTATGGGTCAAACTACATCATCCCCAAGCCGTTCGACCCGCGTGTGCTTATCTGGGAAGCGCTTGCAGTGGCAAAGGCGGCGGTTCAATCGGGGGTGGCCAGGAAGCCGATAACCGACTGGGATGAATACCGCAACCGGCTGGAAAGTCGTTTGGGGCGCGCCCAGGAGATTATGCGGCGCATTATCGAAAAGGCAAAGCGAGAACCAAGGCGGATAGTTTTTCTCGAAGGCGCGGAGCCCAAAATATTGAGGGCCTGCCAGATAATCCTGGATGAGGGGATTGCGAAGCCCATTTTGCTGGGCAACCGGGTAGTGATAAGGAAAAAAGCGGCCGAGCTGCACCTGGATCTTAAGGGAGCACATGTGGTCGATCCGAACAGATTCGACCGGATGGAGGATTACGTATCGGAGTTTTATCGAATTCGCTGCCGAAAAGGAATTACGTCCCAGGAGGCAAGGAAGCTGCTCAGGACCAGCAACAATTATTTCGGCGCCATGATGGTAAGGATGCGCGACGCCGATGGCCTGGTCGGCGGAGTTAACCAGTACTATCCGGACACCATCAGGCCCGCTCTTGAGACGCTGCCGCTGTCGAAGAGCACTTCGGTTATCGCAGGCGTCTATATGATGGTTTTTCAGAAAGATCTAATGTTTTTTGCCGACACTACCGTGAATATCGACCCGACGGCCGACCAGTTGGCCGAAATAGCGATTTGCACCGCTGACACGGTTAAAAAACTCGATATTGAGCCTCGAGTAGCGATGCTGTCCTTCAGCAATTTCGGGAGCACCCGCCACCCGCGATCCGACAAGGTCGCCCATGCGACTCAGATCGTCAGGGAGCGCCGTCCCGACATCGTGATAGACGGAGAGATGCAGGCCGATACGGCTGTTGTCAGCGAGATCCTGAACAGTGTCTACGAATTCAATATGCTCAAGAAGCGAGCCAACGTACTGATCTTTCCGTCGCTTGAAGCCGGTAATATAGCCTACAAACTCATGGCGCGGCTGGGAGGCGCAAAGGCAATCGGGCCGATCCTCATGGGAACCAGTGAAGCGATTCACGTCCTGCAGCGCAACTGTGACGTGGAAGACATAATCAATACGACGGCCCTTGCCGTAATTGACGCGCAGGAACACAAAAAAAATTCATGATCGAACGAAGCACCGGGGGACAGCATCGTTACGCCGATATGGTGATTGCCAATTCGGATCTTTTGGCATACTGTTACCAGGAGTGTGCATGACAATAAAATAGAATACGGCCGGGGGGTGCTCTCCCACCGAGAGCTGAGAAAATACCCTTCGAACCTGATCCAAATCTGACTGAGGATATTTGGAGGTTTTTTGAGTTACGATTTGCGGTTTAGTTCGTGTAATGGTGTTGCTTTAACGGAATCAAAGACCTCGAAGCCGCCCAAACCAAGGCTCGAACGGCTCGAGATCGGTACTATCCCCTACTGCCCCTCATCAAACGGTGTGACCAGAGCATTGGAGATTCCGAGTCCTTCCAACACTTTGAGTGCCCGCTCAGAGACGAGAAGCCTGGCGTCCTGGACGAATCCAAAGTCGTCCTGCCCCGGTTTCCCCGCGACTTGTAGCCAGACGAATTTTGGAAGTTGCAGATTCGGATAACGGTCTTGGAAAAATTCAGAAGTCGTAACCTCAACTTTATCAAACCTCATGCCGGTTAAACCTACTGATTGCAGCTTCTTTTTTGCGTCTTCAGTGACGATGAGGCACGGAAAACTCCTCAATAGTACGTCACCGCCCCAGCCATCGAACGCGTAGTGAAGCTTGCTGACAATTGGCGGATGCACACTACGATCCATCACAGTATTCTCACCGAGACCGCCCGCCACTTCCGGTTGAATGTAGAAGTATTTCATCATTTATCTCCTATCGGTGGTCTGAACTGAGAGCCATACTTGGTGTCAATCTCAGTGGCTTTTTGAAGCAACTGCTCCTTGCTCGCATTAGGATTCTCATGGTAAATCTGATCCCACTCGCGCCGTATCCGGCTCTGATGAAGGTTATCTTGCCCATCCGTGACGAGTTTTTGTTCATCCTTCCCAGAGATTAACGAACTTGAAACCCACCAGTCGATTGTCTATAACCAGTTTACGGAACTTATCCGTTATGTAAACTTCCGCCCGAGGGAATTGCGGAATTCTGAAGATAGTAGCGCCAGCGAGTCTATCACCAAAGAATACATACTTATTGATTTGCATAATGCTGCCATCACTCTTGAACCTCTCGACTTCTGAGGCGGATTCATTAAGCGCGTCAATAAATGTGGTTACGTTAAAAACAAAATACTCTCCTTCGCTGCATGATAGGGGTAGAATTTCTCCGTTCTCCTGGAGGATATCCTTTAAAACATTTACAGCTCTCGAACTGAATACGGGAACGCCTGGGGCTAGGGTCGGGAAATCACTTGGAGGCAGGTTTCTGTTGAACTTTTTGTCTCGTAACACCTCGACTGCAGGCTCGATCCAAGAGGGCAAAAGCTTTCTCCCATCAAACTTCTTTATAATAGCCCAATCCCCCTTAGATGAGAAAATCAGATTTTGATATAGATTGCAGGCAGGATAGAGTTTGAAAATATTCATATATCCTGAAACCCAGGATTCCAGCGCCGCTGATTGGCTTCTATTTGCCGCCAGCGATCCTATTTCAGCAGTTCCGGATGCGCCATACCGTCCTTGGATGCGCGAGGATCATAGGAGACCCAGACTATCCTTCCAGTGACGAGGACCCTGTTCGATCTCAGGGTGAGACTTCGGAAACGATAATCCCTTTTCTTCCATTCCAGTTCTTTGCTGGACATGTCCAGATAACTTTTACGATTATCTCCAACAACACTGATATCGTCCAGGTAAACCGTCTCGCCCTTGTCAGACGTTAAATAACCTTCAACCCGCAACAGTGCGCCGTCAGAGAGCAGCAAACGCTTATTAGGAAAGCCATGCTCATCAAGAGGAACCAATCCCGGCACTTCTATGAACAGCTCGCTCCAATCCGCGGCCGTTTTCATGGGTGTTTCCGGCTTCAGTTCCAACCACTGAGTTGTCAGCGTCATCCCTGATGAGACGAGCAACTCCTGTTGAAATGAAATGACGTGTTCGTTGAAGAGAAACCCCACGACCACAGCGGTAATGATCAGTGTTACAAAACAAATTATGAGTGTAAGCTTGAGCTTCATGATTCGCTCACAGCACCCCCGCGGTTCTTTTTGATGACGTACCCGAACCTGTCCAGGTTGTCCCGGAAATCCAACGGCGAGATGATCGCCGGTTGAGGTCGAAAGCCAAACATTCGACCTGTGGCCTGCTCCAAAGCGTCCCGGATTTTCGTTACACAACTATTCTGGCTGCTCCACTTTGGCTTCTCCGCCATGTCTTGCTCGATCATTTTCACCAACAGGTCCTGTTCCCGTGGCGTGAGGTCCAACTCTTGGCCCACGGCATCGCGAAAGTCATTTTTTTTGAGGTACTCTGCGGTCGGTTTCGGTTCATTCCAACCTTTTTCGGTAAAAGCATATGTCGTGCCATTTATATTGATAGCTGTGTGTCCGAATGATGACCTAAGATGTCCTACCGGAGCGAATGTGAGAACTTCCGTGACCCTCTGCTGATCCGGTTCGGCGTTCGAGTCTAACACATCTTTACGTTCGTTAATATTTTTGCTGGTATTTGTTTCATCCGAAGGTAGATTTTTTAGTGCAGCCTCCTGAGGCGAATCCGCTGTTGGCGCTGGCGCAGTGTCCCTGTTGCGGTTTTCATCAAGCGCAAGGCCTGCCTCGGGAGGCACGGAATCATTGGCGGCCAGAAGCGATCTCGTCTTTTCGTCCAGCATCCTGTTGGTGAAATCGCGAGCCTGGACGGCGAGGGGGTCCTGCTTGCCTGCACCATTGTCGAGGTTCATTAGGAAGGACTCAAAAAGCTTGATGGCATAAGCTGCGCCATACTGTGAGGCGGTATCACCGCCCGCCGCCCCACGTTCAACTCCTGCTTCCGCTCCCTCCAAACTGTTCTGAGGCCCGATTAGCCGCCTGAGGGCTTCTACTGTATTAAAGGGGGGAATGCCCGGAGCTCCCTCGAAACTGTTCTGAGACGTGATTAGCCGCTTGAAGGCATCTATTGCATTAAAGGGGGGAATGCCCGGACAATTCTTATTCGCAATCTCCGGGACCCTATCGGCAAACCGCTCATTACCCCACTGCTGCCGAGGATATGCCGCAGGATCTGACGATGCTGTTGGGCCGCCCTGATCACGCACCTGCGATGCTGGATCGGGCTTATCCGGAAGGAGTGACGGGTCGAATACAGGAGCCACGCTCTGGCGTGGCTGATCGGGTAGGGAGCTTAAGTCATAATCTGGCGGATTCTCGAGCATTTGGTCACCTTTCATGATCCGGTTTTTTCAAAATTCGGTATGGTGAGTATTTAGGCTTCCTCTCGGTTAGTTGGGACCGGAAGTTTCTCACGCAAAGCCGCGAAGATTAGGGCCCGTCCCTGACTGAATTCGTGATCCTGCAGTAGGCCTGGGGAGAGTGTGATTCTCCACTTCGGGATACAATAGAGCGACAGGCTCTGCCAAACGGCAACCAGAAGCGGCAATAGAAGCGGTAATAGAAACGGCAATAGAAACGGCAAAAAGCAGAGCGAAGAGAATTTTTAGGAACGGCGTAAACTGGTTGAAAAGAGAGTGAACAAGGCAGGCCCGGACCCCTTCATCAAGCGATTCACGTCCTGCAGCGCAACTGGGACGTGGAAGACATAATCAATACGACGGCCCTTGCCGTAATTGACGCGCAGGAACACAAAAAAAATTCATGATCGAACGAAGCACCGGGGGGACAGCAGCGTTACGCCGATATGGTGATTGCCAATTCGGATCTTTTGGTATACTGTTACCAAGAGTGTGCATGACAATAAAATAGAATACGGCCGGGGGGTGCTCTCGCACCGAGAGCTGAGAAAATACCCTTCGAACCTGATCCAGTTAATGCTGGCGAAGGAATCGGCTGATCGCAGGTTTCGAAAGGCCGTTTTTCTCCAAGACGGCCTTTTGGCATTTTCTGGGCTGGGTCCGGTCTATCTCAGTTCAGCGTAAATATACTCTATTTTTTGACCGGGAGGACGAGATGGCAACGCAGCTTGAATCTGCCAAAGCAGGAATAGTCACCGACGAGATGAAAAAAGCCGTCGAAAATGAACCAATTACCGCCGAGCAGTTGCGGGACCTTATTGCAAAAGGTCTGGCGGTGCTCCCAAAGAATGTGAACCATTCGTTCCCCGATCTCAAGGCAATCGGCAAAGGCCTCAAGACCAAAGTCAACGCCAACCTCGGGACCAGCGGCGAGTGCTGTTCCATTGATTTGGAAAAAGAAAAACTGGAAGCGGCTCTGCGTGCCAAAACCGATTCCATTATGGACCTCTCCACCGGCGCAGAGCTTTTGGCCTTCAGGAACTTTTATCTGGAAAACTCGCCGGTTATCGTCGGAGCGGTGCCGATTTACGCGGTTGCCTCGCAAATGTTGCAAAAGGATCAATCGCTCGATACGATGAACGGCGACGATCTCCTCAGGAGTATCGAGTCGCAGTGCGCGCAGGGACTCGACTACATTACGGTGCATTGCGGGGTGACCCTGGGTTCGGTTAAAAAACTCGAGGTCTACGAGCGCATCATGTCGTGTGTGAGCCGGGGCGGTTCAATTCATATGAGCTGGATGCGCAAAAACAGGAAAGAAAACCCTCTATACGAATACTATGATGACCTTCTGGCCATAGCCTACAAATATGATGTTACCCTGAGCCTCGGAGATGGCTTTCGCCCTGGCGCGATCCTCGATGCAACCGATGGGGCGCAGTTGGAAGAACTGATGACCCTTGGTGAACTTGCAAAAAGGGCGCGCAATAAAAACGTTCAGGTGATGATCGAGGGCCCCGGCCACGTGCCCCTGAATCAGATTACCGCAAACGTCATGCTCCAGAAAAAACTGTGTGATGGGGCCCCATTCTATATTCTTGGGCCGCTCCCGACGGACATCGCGGCAGGCTACGATCACATTACCGCCGCCATAGGCGGCGCGATAGCAGGGGCCGCCGGCGCCGATTATCTCTGCTATGTGACGCCGGCCGAACATCTTGGGCTGCCCAACGCCGATGATGTGTACCAGGGTGTAATGGCCGGACGAATCGCCGCCCATATCGCCGATATCGCCAAGGAACTTCCGGGCGCCATAGAGGCCGACAGGCGCATGTCTATAGCCAGGCGGGACCTGGATTGGGACGGCATGGTCCGCGAAGCCATCGATCCGGACCTGGTGAAACGGCGTCTTCAGGTCACCGCGGACCGCGAGGGCTGCACGATGTGTGGAAAGCTTTGCGCCGTGAAGCTCAGCCGGGCGGGTTAAGTCTTAAATCGGCAGGATGAACTAATTCGAAATCTTTACAGGCCTTAAGAATTTAGACCCCTTCCCGGTGGAAGGGGTTTTTTGCCGGTGGTGCGCCCGGCAGGGCGCGCCTGCTTGGAGGTGAAAGTCCTCTACAGACCCGACAGGGGGAACTGTTAGCCGAACGGCAAGGGTGTCCATCGCGAGGTGGAATCTGAAGGAAGCCGAAGGCAAAGCGCTGGCTCGACGAACAGAAACCGCATACGAGGCGGTCATGCCGGATGAGAAGGCCACTATCTTCAAAGTCCGATACCTGTACGGAAGGCATGGACGTAGATGCGGCGGGCATAAGCGTGAAGGCAGGTGCGCATTACCCGGGGAGGTCTGCTGGTCTGCCCCTGTGCTACCGTCGCCGAGAGGCGGCGGGATGGGCCGGCAGAAGTCAGCCGAGGGCATAGTAGGTCTTTCGACCGGACCGAAGGCCCGAACTTGAGGTATGTGGCAGGAGCTTGAATTTCGATGAGGAATGGAGACGCAGCAAATCGGGCTGGGATGCCCGGTTACTCTTCGGGGAGTAGCGGACGGAATCCGCAAGGACCCATCGCTGGCGCGTCAAACCTCACGGCAAGGAAAGAGCACTCCAGCCAGAAGGCTCAGAAGTTGATCGAAGCGGTGGTCGAACGCGAGAACATGATCAAAGCGCTTCGGCGAGTGGAGGCAAATAAGGGTTCTGCGGGTGTGGACGGAGTTTCAGTCGATGCACTCAGGGCGAAGCTTCGCCAACACTGGCCGCGCATCAGAGAAGAACTGTTGGAAGGCCGATATCAGCCACAGCCTGTGCGAGAGGTTGAAATCCCAAAGCCAGGCGGAAAGGGAATGCGACAATTGGGCATTCCCACGGTAATGGACCGGCTTATCCAGCAGGCGCTAAATCAGGTCATGCAGCCGATCTTCGATCCGGACTTTTCCGAATCAAGCTATGGTTTCCGCCCCGGCCGCAGCGCGCATCAGGCAGTGCTCAAAGCGCGAGAATACGCGGCAGCAGGTAAACGGTGGGTCGTGGACATGGATTTGGAGAAGTTCTTTGACCGCGTCAATCACGATATTCTGATGGCGCGGCTTGCTCGGAAGATAGGGGACAAACGGGTCTTAAAACTCATACGTCGCTATCTTCAGGCAGGATTGATGGTCGGAGGTGTCGTGTCGCCCCGAATAGAGGGTACTCCGCAAGGAGGCCCGCTATCTCCACTTCTTTCCAATATCCTGCTGGATGATTTGGATAAAGAACTGGAGAAAAGGGGTCATACGTTTTGCAGGTACGCAGATGATTGCAATACCTATGTAAAATCAAAGCGTGCCGGGCAAAGGATTCTGGCAAGTATCACCCGATATCTTGCAAGCAAGCTAAAGCTTAAGGTCAATTCGGAGAAGAGTGCGGTAGCTCGCCCTTGGGATCGCAAGTTCCTGGGCTATAGTATGACTTTTCATCGACAGCCAAGGCTTAAAGCTGCCCCCGCTGTGGTGGATCGCCTTAAAGCAAAGCTAAGGGGACTGTTTCGAGCGGGTCGAGGCCGCAATATCCGAACTCAAATCAAAGAGTTGACTCCTGTCTTGCGGGGTTGGGTAAATTACTTCCGGTTGGCCGAAGTGAAGGGAATTTTCGAAGAACTGGACGGGTGGGTACGTCGTAGACTACGATGCATCCTCTGGCGACAGTGGAAAAGGACCTACACTAGGGCAAAGAACCTGATGAAGTATGGTTTGGATAAAGATCGCGCCTTGAAGTCTGCCATGAATGGACGTGGTTCCTGGTGGAACTCGGGGGCATCTCACATGAACCAATGCTTTCCTAAGCGTTTCTTTGACCGACTTGGACTCGTGTCATTGCTGGATCAACTGCGAAGACTTCAATGTGCTTCATGAACCGCCGTGTACGGAACCGTACGCACGGTGGTGTGGGAGGACGGGGAAGGCGACTTCCCCTCCTACCCGATC
>JBEKMB010000037.1:0-44714 GCA_050008735.1 Syntrophobacteraceae bacterium | reverse complement strand
CCGCAGGTCATGACGGATGAGAAGCAAATGGTGGTATGGACGGCCGACCTCGATCCATTTGGTGGAAACGAGCCGCATTATGAAATGGCAAGTATGAGGGACGATGGCCGGGGCGGCCGCATAAAATGCCATGAAGATTTCCACAACCGGATCACCAATAACCTTCGGTTCCCCGGCCAGTACTTCGACGAGGAAACCGGCCTTAACTACAACTATTTCAGATACTACGACGCAAGGACGGGAAGGCACACACAGGTTGATCCCATCAGGTTTGGCGGCGGGGATGCTAATTTTTATAACTACGTTAAAAACAATCCGGTTAACAAAATTGACCCTTTTGGGTTAGACGACTTCGGATTTTATGATCCGGGCCTGGCTGCTGCCATTGCCGAGGGCCTGGCTGCTGCCAATGATCCTTGCTCCATATACAATAACCCGCCTGGCAACGATAGCGAAGGGAGCAACCCCATGCTGTGGGGGATTAATGATCCGGCTTCAGAGCTTGAGAACGCCGTGATGTGGGGGTTTACGTATTTCTGGATTTATGGGGTAAACGTAGCTACAGGTAATACTCCACCACCGTTTTATCCTCCATTTCAGCCGCCGCCGCCCAATACTGGACCTGTCAGGAAGTGTGGTTGCCAAACGCAGTGAACAACATGGACAAGCTGAGAAGGGTAAAGAGCAGCGCGTTCATTAAGTGTAGAAGGCCTTTTTGATGGCTTGATTTGGTCTCAAGCCCGGGTGATGTTCTTTTCATGTTCAGCCTACACCCTGTGCTGAGCATCGGCTGAGTAAGAGCCCCTTCTCTTGTGGGATACCGAGGCCCCGATGGATTAGCTGTTTCATTCGGGAATTAAAGCAGGAGGTTAATGATGAGCATTACATTCGGTGAGGTCCTTGCAGTTTCGGTATTTGAGGCTCCTTTATGTATATCATTATGGTATTTGATAAATGTGTTGAGACGGATTGGAGCAAATGACTCACGTAGTATTAGAGGTGTGTTCCATATCGTATTACTATCCGCACTTAGCTCGGTGATGATTGCATTAGTCGTCTGTGTGATGGTAGTTGTAGTTAGTCCTTCTGCATTAGCCAGTATACCAATTGCAATTAAATTGGCCTTAGTGATCATTCTGCTCACATTCTACGGGTGCTTTGTAGGGCTTGCAATAGGGCTTGCACTTGGCCTTAAAGACGTTGTCCGAGCAGGTGGATCATCAACAAAAACAATGGGCACTTTACTCAGATGTATACAAGATGGACTCAATCTGAACAAAGATAAAAGAAATACAGAGACTACAGATCCAGAAAGGAAGGATCGCCCTTAATAACAACAAACTAAGGACCCGCTGGGGTTTGGCGGCGGGGATGCTAATTTTTGTAACCGTTCACCGGCAAAGAGGCGAAAAGCCATTCTCCACAGAGCCACAGGGAGCACAGAGGAAAGCAAATGGGAATAAGGATCAACTGGAAACCCCCAAAACACACCCCAGGGTTGTGCGAGTTGTCGAAAGGATCAACTGGAAACCCCCAAAACACACCCCAGGGTTGTGCGAGTTGTCGAAAGGATCAACTGGAAACCCCCAAAACACACCCCAGGGTTGTGCGAGTTGTCGAGTAGGAAAAACCGGAAGCATACTGGGACCTGGCTTTTAGTTTTGTCTGTTGTTCAACTGTTTTTCTCTGTGTCCTCTGTGTCTCCGTGGTGAACCCTTACGCGTCTACGAGTGGGGCCAAAAAATCCCGGAGTCCGACCAAAACGAACCATTTCGTGTCATCTCTTCGGGTGGCTGGTGAAATTCAGACTCGAAAAAAAGACTTGAGAAATTCATAAAAATTAGGGTAAGGGAAGTGTTGAAATGTTCGCGCCCGGATCAACCCTTGTGCCCTGCCGATCTTTCGCGGCAAGGCGGAATCCAGGGCAAATGCTTGCGGTTCATACACAATATGGAATGGATTATATGGAATTCTCGTCTCAGAATGACCGATATCGCCATGGAGTATGTATTTGGTTTACCGGCTTGAGTGCCTCCGGAAAGTCCAGCACCGCCGATGTCCTGGCGCGATGGATCGTCGAACAGGGCCGCCGTGTGACCGTACTGGATGGTGACGTGGTTCGCACTCATTTGTGCAAAGGGCTGGGGTTCAGCAAGGAAGACCGCGACGAAAACATACGGCGCATCGGTTTCGTGGCCTCCGAGATCGTTCGTCATGGCGGTTTAGTCGTATGCGCGGCGATCAGTCCCTACAGGGCAATCCGCGATGAGGTGCGGAGCCGGATGCAGGAAGGCCGCTTCATAGAAGTATATGTGGCCACTCCATTGGAGGTTTGCGAGCAGCGGGACCCCAAGGGACTCTATGTTAAGGCGCGCCAGGGAATCCTGAAGGGTTTTACCGGAATTGACGATCCCTATGAGGCCCCGCTTCAAGCGGAGATCACGCTGGATACCGTCGCCAATTCGGAGGAAGAAAACTCACGACTGATAATTGACCATTTGATGCAACTGGGTCTGATGGATGGTCAGAGTCTGGCTCCGTCCTCTAAGGTCTTCTGAGGAGCCTGCCGGATATTTCCAGCAGCTTTTCCGCCGCGCTCTGAACGGTGTAGGGAGAAGCTGAAAAACTTCGCCATTCCGGGCCCCCTTTGCCCCATAGCTCCAGGATCTGCTTTATGTACGAGCTGATTTGGGCTGGGCAGTCGGCTTGCGCAACGAAATGCCCCAGTTGGAGCAGCATTGTCTCCAACTGGGGATTTTTGTGGACGAGCGCCAAAATGGGCCTGTTCATCTGGAGATATTCGTAGACCTTCGATGGGATCGTCTCATAGGATATATCGTCCAGATTTTGTATGAGCACGAGGGCATCGCTTTTTCTCATCGCACTGAGCGCTTCCAGCCTGGGAACTTTTCCGAAATCGGTGACAACCTCGCGGTATTTGAAGCCGGCTATGAGTTTGGCCGACAGATTGTCCATTGTGCCGTAGAGTTCGAATCGCACTTTGCCGGTCAAATCCGGGTTTTGATCGAGAACGATTTGGAGGCTTTCGAGAAAGGACGCCGGGTTACGTGAGCCCCCGAGTGAACCGAAGTGGGCAAAACGGCACAAATCTCCTTTGGGACAGGCCGCCGGCGGCCGGTCGGCCGTTGAAGCCCCTGGATAGATCACGTGGGTCTTGGCTGCGTCTGCCGCGGTCCTGCGGATTGCCCTTTGCTTTGCGCCCTCGGTCAGGAATACGACCGCCGAGGCGTTGTCAAGAATGAACCGCTCCAGTTTCGAGTTGATCTTCAGCGCAGTTTTGCTTCTGACCCAGTCTTTGAACACTATCGGGTCCTGGAGTTCCGCGATCCAGGGCACCTTCATACACTTTGCTGCAAGGCCTGCCGCAAGGTGAGCGCTCGCCGGTCCGCCTGTCGAATAGACCAGTTCGGCACGAAATCTTCTGCACAGCTGCAGGCCGCGCAAAAAAGCCAGAGGGAACCATGACCACTCACTCTCCAGGTTTATAACGGCTTTTTCGATGAAATACAGCGGAAGGACTGCGGTCGACAGGGCAATGAACGCAAATTTAAAGAGTCTGTTTCTTCTCTTGAGATACCTGAGTTCGAAGCGCACGCCTGAGGGGGCAACGGACGGGACCCTGTAGTGAGCAACATCTTTCCTTCGCTGTCCGCAAATGCTGGATAGGATGCAGGGGGCTATCCCGAGCGATGCAAGATGCGGGACCCGGTCATCGATGTGCTGAGAGCTTGCTTTCCCGTCTATGTTGAAAAAATAGGAAAAGATTATCCAGCTTCTGCCGGAACGCTCTTTTGACCTCTTTGGTCTCATCGCGTTTCACGAATGCCCGAGCGCGGTTGGCCCGTCCTCTTTCGAGAATTGGGCGAACTGCAGCTGATAGAGCCTGTGGTATTCACTGTCGCACGCCATCAACTCACAGTGGCGGCCATGTTCGACAATTCTTCCATCCGCCAGGGTTATGATGCAGTCGGCATTCTTGATAGTGGAAAGTCGATGGGCTATGACCAGGGTGGTCCTGCCTTTCATGAGGTTTTCGAGGGCTCTCTGGACCTCCAGTTCGGAGTCGCTGTCAAGCGAGGAGGTGGCTTCATCGAGTATGAGGATCGGCGCGTTTTTGAGCAGGGCGCGTGCGATACAAATCCGCTGGCGTTCCCCTCCGGAGAGCCTGATGCCCTGCTCGCCGACTGTGGTTTCAAACTGCTTGGGCAGTTTCATGATGAAATCATAGGCATTGGCCGCTTTGGCAGCCGCAATTATTTCTTCATTGCTCTTGCGGATGTCCCCATAAGCGATATTGTCCCTGAACGTGTCGTTGAAAAGAATGGTCTGTTGGGTGACTATGCCGATCTGGGAGCGCAGGGAACTCAGGGATGCATTGCGGATGTCGACTCCGTCGATGAGAATGGCGCCTTCGGTGACTTCATAGAACCTCGGGATCAGGTTTATAAGAGTGGTCTTGCCCGCCCCGCTCATTCCGACCACCGCCACAATTTGTCCCGCGTCGATCTTGAAATTGATCCGTGACAGGACCCGCTTGTCCCCGTAGCTGAAGGAAACATCCCTGAATTCTATATGTTTTTCGATAGGCCGAAGAGGCACTGCTCCGGGTTGGTCTTTTATCTCCGTCGGCTGGTCCAGAAGAGCATAAACCCGCTCGGCGGCCGCAAGCCCGTGCTGGATGGAAGAATGCATGTTGGCCAGGCGTTTGACCGGTTCATAGAGGCTGATCAGGGCGGCGAGAAATGCGAGGAGGTTACCGGCCGTCATTTTTTCGCCGATAATCTGATGGCCTCCATACAACATGATCGACACTATTCCAACACCGCCGAGGAATTCCATGCCGGCGGAGTTTATTGCCCGAACGAGCACGGTTTTCATGCTGTACATCAAAAGCTTTGCATTTTGGAGGTGAAAACGGTCCTGCTCGTGGCCCTCCATGCCGAAAGCCTTTACTATGCGGTTTCCGCCTATGGTCTCGTGCATAATGACGCACAGGTCCGCCATGGTTTTCTGGGATTTGGACCCTGTTTTTCGCAGCATCTTTCCGACCTTGAAAATCGGAAGGAATGCCACCGGCACGATAAAAATGGCCCCGCAGGCAAGCCGCCAATCCATATAGAACATGACGCTCAGGCAGCCTATTGCACTGAAGGACTCCTTTATCACCCCGGTCACCGCCTCGGAAAGCGTGCTCTGGACTGAGCCCACGTCATTGATTATACGGGACATCAGGTTTCCGGTCTTCATCTTGTCCAGGAAGGGGACGGGCAGGCACTGTATATGGTTGTATACGTCCTCCCTGAGCTTCGTTATTATCCGTTGGCTGACATAGCTCATGAGGTATGCATTGCCGCACAAAGATGCGCCTTTTATGGCAAAGACGACGAGCACGGCCGTGCATAGCAGGTCCAACATCTCCTTGTTCTTCTTGACAATGAGGTCATCGAACACCGGCTTGATCAAATAGAGGCAAGCCGTGCTGGAGGCTGCCACCAGGGCCATGCAGATCATGGCGATCGCGATCTTTCGCCAGTAGGGGAAAACCAGTCTGACCTGGCGCTCGTATACGCTGTTCAAATAACATCCTTTTGGCGTCAACCGCGAAGAGGCGGAAAACGTGGAGAAAACATTGAAACAAAAAGCAATGCGCCCGGGCGCCGCTCTTGCCGGATGAACGATTGTGGCCGCGACGAGCATTGCAAGGATAACCGAGAAAACTTATACTCACAATTCCAGGCGGAGTATAAGATGAGATCATGTCGGTTTGGAAGGAAAAAATCTCGAGGAGCGTCGAGACTGTGGGGCGGCGGCGTCCCGGCGATTAAACAATTACTAATTACGTTATGAGGCTTGACTAATATTCATTTTATTTGGTAATGGTAAACGGTTTGCGCTTCTGTATCGCCCGGATCCATCAGACCGGGACAATATCGAAACGGACGGTCCGCCCCAGTTTGGCAAATGCCTGGGGGGCGGAGGTCCTCAAAGCATAAATAGAGTACGATGCGCATCATCAACGGTCTTTACGAGATGCAGCAGGCACAGAAATCAGGAAAAGCTAGCTCAAGGGCGATCCTTCATGCAAGAGGCTCCCACGTGCCGGATACTGGCTCTGCTGCGAAGTCCACCTCTGAACCTCTACCAGTTCCAGTTGATCCCAAGCGATCTCTGCCGGGAGGAATGTCATGCAAAGGACGCTGCTCAAGTCGAAAATTCACCGTGCCCGAGTAACGGACGCCAATCTGAACTACGAGGGAAGCCTCACCATAGACGCCGATCTGATGGAGGCTGCCGATATACTGAACTATGAACAGATTAAGGTCTATAATATACACAACGGCGCGAGGTTCGACACCTACGCGATTGCCGGTCCGGCCGGCAAGGGTGATATCTGCCTCAACGGGGCTGCTGCCAGGTTGGGGGCGCCGGGAGACCTGGTGATAATAGCGACCTATGCTAATTATGAGGAAGCTGAAGTTGCCGGGCGCAAACCCAAGGTAGTTCACGTCGATTCCAAGAACAAAAGATGTGCCGAAAAGGGTGCAATCGATATTGCGATTGTTAAATAGGCGGTTTCCAGGCTGCGGCAAACTGAGTTGTCCGGCGTGGGCCGCCTTTTGCGAAAAAGGAGATTTTCCCAATGTCAATGAGGAGTTATCTGTTCACATCCGAATCCGTGACGGAAGGGCATCCCGACAAAGTAGCCGATCAGATCTCGGACGCGGTCCTGGATTCAATCATAGCGGAAGACACAGGAGCGCGCGTTGCCTGTGAAACCCTTGTAACTACGGGGCTGGCTTTTGTCGCAGGCGAGATCACGACTTCCACCTATGTCGATATTCCGGCCATTGTCAGGGAGACCATAAAAGGGATCGGGTACAATGACTCCTCAATGGGGTTCGACTGGGAAACCTGCGCGGTAATTAGCAGCATCGACAAACAGTCGCCTGATATCGCAATCGGCGTCAATGCCGGGGAGGGGCTTTTTGAAGAGCAGGGCGCCGGAGACCAGGGGCTGATGTTTGGCTATGCGTGTAATGAAACACCCGTGCTCATGCCGATGCCGATCTACTATGCCCATCGGATTTCCCGGAAGCTTGCCGAGGTTCGAAAGAACGGAATGGTCGATTTCCTTCGCCCTGACGGAAAAAGCCAGGTGACCGTCGAATACTACGATCACCGGCCTAAGAGGGTGGATACTGTGGTCGTAGCCGCTCAGCACACTCCGAATGTGACCTACTCATGCCTGCGCGAGGCGATAATAGAAGAGGTCATAAGAAAGGTAATCCCCGAGGAATTACTCGACTCGAAGACCAAATTCTACATAAATACCACGGGGAGGTTCGTGGTGGGTGGTCCGATGGGAGACTGCGGCCTCACGGGAAGAAAAATCATCGCCGATACGTACGGTGGGCAGGGCAGCCACGGTGGAGGGGGCTTCTCGGGCAAAGACCCGTCGAAAGTCGACCGAACGGCCTCGTATATGGCCAGGTATGTGGCCAAAAACATCGTAGCGGCCGATATCGCGGACCGGGTCGAAGTGCAGGTCGCTTACAGCATAGGAGTCGCTGAGCCTGTCTCGCTGATGATCGATACTTTCGGCACGGGACGCATTTGCGATGAGAACATTCAGGCGCTTGTGCGTGAGCTGTTCAGCTTTAAACCCGCAAACATGATAAAATTCCTGAGGCTTACCCGGCCAATATTCTTAAAGACCGCCTGCGGCGGCCATTTCGGCAGAATGGATCCCGATTTTACCTGGGAGAAAACCGATATGGCGGATACCCTGAGAGACAGATCGGGACTCAACGGCATCAGCAAAAAATGCTGAAAGTTTCTAAATGCCGCATGCCGTCTCATTGTGGACGGCTGCGGCTTTTTTTATTTGTGCCATATCAATCGAATTTTGAATTGCAGCTCCGCTCTCACTCTCGGGAAGGGCGGGATTTGGAAGAATCCCTGATTTGGACATGAACCAGCCGGCGGATTAACGGCTCACGACACATAGGAGAATGAATGAATTTCGATATCAAGGATAAGGGTCTTGCCGATAAAGGACGTTTGAGGGTGGAGTGGGCTGCGCAATCCATGCCCGTGCTGCGGTCGATACAGAAAAGGTTCGCTTCAGAAAAGCCTTTGGCGGGACTACGGATGGCTGCCTGTCTCCACGTTACGACCGAAACCGCTGCTTTGGCGCAGACCCTGAAAGCCGGAGGGGCCGATCTGCGCATTTGTGCATCGAACCCCTTGAGCACGCAGGACGATGTGGCCGCTTTCCTCTCCGTTTGCGAGGCAATACCTGTATTTGCCATAAAGGGCGAAGACAAGGAAACATACTACCGGCACATTCACAATGCGCTTGAACACTCCCCGCAGGTCACGATGGACGATGGGGCCGATCTGGTGAGCGTTCTTCATTCCGAGCGCAAGGAGCTTCTTGTCAACTTGATCGGTGGTACCGAAGAGACTACCACCGGGGTGATTCGGCTCCGCAGCATGGCGGAAAAGGGGGTCCTTCAGTACCCGATTGTGGCGGTCAACGATGCGGACACCAAACACCTTTTCGACAACCGCTACGGGACAGGTCAAAGCACGGTCGACGGCATAATCCGGTCTACCAACCGGATGCTGGCCGGGTCAAATTTTGTCGTGAGCGGATTTGGCTGGTGCGGCCGCGGCGTTGCGATGCGAGCATCCGGGATGGGCGCCAAGGTCATAGTGACCGAAATAAACCCGCTGCGGGCACTCGAAGCCGTCATGGAAGGCCACCAGGTCATGTCGATGGAAAAGGCGGCGCAGATCGGCGACTTTTTTTGCACGCTCACCGGTGATATCCACGTGCTTCGCAGGGAACACTTCGAAATGATGAAAGACGGCGCGATTGTGTGCAACTCGGGTCACTTCAACGTGGAGATCGATCTGAAAGCCCTTCGTGAATTATCTTCATCGCTCCGGACGGTGCGTGATTTCGTTGAAGAATTCAATCTGAAAAACGGACGGAGGATATACCTGCTGGGCGAGGGGAGGCTTATAAACCTGGCTGCCGCCGAAGGCCACCCTTCGAGCGTCATGGACATGAGTTTTGCAAACCAGGCATTGTCTTCGGAATATATTGCCAAAAATCATGCGTCCCTGAAAAATCAGGTATATCGGGTGCCTATGGATATCGACCGGGAAATAGCCCGCCTCAAACTCGAGAGCATGGGAATTCAGATCGACTCGCTTACCCCCGAGCAGGACACCTACCTGCATTCGTGGGAGATGGGCACTTAGCGCCCGATGCTCGAAATCGGTCGTCAGGGTCCTTTCGCAGACACCGGCAGTTTCCGAAGGTGTTTTGGCATCAAAGGAAGATCCGCGGTTTTCTGGCTCATATGTCTTATCCTGCTGACCGGTTGCCCCTCCAAACCTTCTGAGCCCCCTCGGCAACCTGCCGAGGGGCCGCTTCTTGAAAGAATTTCCCGAGCCCAACTGCCCGATTTCCAGGACGACGACTCAGCCGCTTCCCTTCGCTCGGCCATCGAGAAGAGCCTTTCATGGTATACGAAGATCCCTGAAGACAGCCGGGTTTCACTGGGCCGGATCAGGGCGCCGGCAAAGGTCATGCGGCAGTCCATGGAACTTTTTGTCTCTCTTCTGGATTCCGGCCGATTGAACGCGGATTCGATTTCTCAATATTTCGATATCTTCAGGGTGCTCAACCCGGACGACTCCGGGAAGATGCTGGTGACTGGGTATTATGAGCCGGTAGTCGAGGCAAGCCTTAAACCGGGGGCTAAATTCAGGTGGCCGATTTACCCCGTTCCATCAGATCTTGTAACCATCGAACTGGACCCTTTCGACAGCAATAAATTCCATGGGGAACGGCTTGTGGGCCGTTTGGAAAAAAACCTGGTAGTTCCCTATTATTCACGCTCGGAAATAGACGGGAAAAAGGCGCTGGAAAAACCGGGAGCACAAACGGCCACACCCCTTGCGTGGCTGGCCGACCCGGTCGACTGTTTCTTCCTGCACATTCAGGGATCAGGTGTGATCAGTCTCAGCGCCGAAGGCCGCCAGGCGCGGGTGGGGTATGCGGGTGTGAACGGGCGTCCATACCATGGCATCGGGAAAGATCTCATTGAGAGCGGGGCGGTTTCACGCGAGGAAATGTCCCTGCAGGCGATACGCAAGTATCTTTACTCCCACCCCGGGGGCCGGGACGAAATTATGTGGAAAAACCAGAGCTATGTCTTTTTCAAATGGGTTTCGCAAGGACCGGTTGGCAGCCTCGGGACCGTTCTCACGGCTGGAAGATCAATAGCCGCCGATCCCAAATTTCACCCGGGCGGCGCGCTTGCGTTCCTGGTGAGCGAGAAGCCCGTGTATGACGGATCGGGGGAAATCCTCAAATGGGAGCGCTTTGGCAGGTGGGTGCTGAACCAGGACACCGGTGGAGCAATCAAGGGTCCGGGGCGCATCGATCTTTTCTGCGGTACGGGTGAAACGGCGGAAAGGATAGCCGGGCCGATGAAGCAGAAGGGCGAACTGTACTATTTGATCAAAAAAGGGCTGGTCGACGAAGGGCCGCTATAGACTATTCCGCCGGCCTGCTCTGAGCCGGAGGCGGGAAAGCGGCTTTTTGAACGGCCCCAAGTCTAAATCAGGGCTCAGCGGCGCTTTTTGAATGGTTTTGGATGAGGAAATGAAAAAGTATGCGCATCTCATCGAAAGCGCGGCACATTGAGGTCAGGGCGTGCAGGGCCTTTTCCCTTTCCTCTCCCTCGTATAATTCAGGCATCGAGAGCAGGGCGATCTGGGCTGAGCGAAAATGGTCAGTGGTGCGGTCTGCGAGCGCGCTCAACTGAGGCAAAATACCCTCAGGCGAGATTTGGGCAATCTGTTTTTCCAGCTCTCGATATTTTCCATCGTATTCCTGAGCAAGTTGTCCTATAATCTGCAGATGCGGGGAATGATTTTTCATAAAGACTCCTTTTGGGTATAGGTATAATCTCGTATATCACATCCCATTCGGTTGAGATATAATAAGATTATCAGCGCCTTTTTTGGGTCTTAAAAGCTCACAAGCATTGTATTTATAAAGTGTAACCGGTTGGCATCGAGTTGCCGGCCGGCGGGCGCCATTGCGCTCTTGGCATCCAGACCGTCAGCCGGAGCGGTTCTTTTGGCCTCCGCTGCGGCAAAGGGTTTTAGAATGTTCACCAAGAATGTCAACGTCTTACTCTCAGAGTGGATCAAAATTCCGGTCGACGGGTTGCCGAGCATGCTCGAAAGAAAACTGCTCGAGCGGCTTGTTTTTACTAATCCGGACTACGAGATGAGGCACAACCGCGGCGAATGGATCGGCAACATCCCGGCGCAGATAAGCTGTATGAGGCAAAAGGGCCGCAGCTATCTCATTCCGAGAGGATTTCTGGACCAGTTCGTCGAACTGTGCAAGAGATACCAGATCCCGTACCGGATGATCGACCGAAGGCGTTATTTCGACCCGATAGCCATAGAGTTTCACGGCGAGTTGAAGAGCTACCAGCAGGATGCGGCCGAAGCCGTTCTGGATCACGATTGCGCTACACTGGTCGGCGGCCATAAGAGCGGTAAAACCGTTATTGCACTCTATACGATATCTCAAAGGCGTCAGCCTACTCTGATAATAATCCCCAAGATAGACCTTCTGGATGGCTGGATCAGAAAAATCGAAAGTTTTCTTCAGATCCCAAGCTCGGAGGTGGGGATCTTCTCCGGGGGGACCCATCAGGTCGGCGAACAGATCACAATCGGCCATACCGGCGAAATTATGCGTTATTGGAGGAAAATCTACGACAAGGTTGGATACATAATCTTCGATGAATCCCAGAGGTCCCCATCGAAGGTCCTTACCACCCTGATCCCGAACTTCGACTGCCGCTATGTCCTGGGTCTGTCCAACTCTATTCAGCGAAAGGACCGCCTTTTAAAACTCATCAATTTTTATCTCGGAGACGTCGCTTACACGATCAATGAAAAAGACGCTCGAGAAGGACGCGGCGTTATCACTGGCACCGTAATCGCGCGCCCGACGGATTTCAGCTTTCCTTACAACTCGAGGACCGATTACCCGGCGATGCTCAAAGACCTCATGGTGAACCACGAAAGAAATTTCAAGATCGTCGATGATGTCGAGGCTGAAATTGCAAAAGGGGAAGAGCGGCTTGTCGTGCTTTCCGGAGGCGAGGACCAGGACAATGCGTTGAGCGCGGAGTTGAGCCGGCGCGGCATCGAGGTCTTCTCCTGTAGTCAGTATTGTTCCAATTTGAAGGTTGCAAATAACGACGGCGGCAATAACAATGCTCTGCCGCCTGGAGCTTTTGAGGCCAGGGTCGTGCTCATCTCTCCCCGCGCCATGCCCTATGTTTCGCACCTCTTGAAGGCCCACGTGGTCTTCCTGGCCGTTCCGGTTTACTTTCAAAAAGGGCTCTCAAATGCCATTCGGGATTTGTGCCAGGATGGAGATTTAGGCGGCAATCGGCTTACCATCTATGATTACGTCGATTCGAGGGTTGGAATTCTCGAGAATTATTTTCGTATGCGAAGCTACAACTACGGCGTTCATCCGGACCTCCTGCTAAGTGGCCAGATCAGCGTGCAGGAAGCTGCGCGGTAGCTGAAACAGCCGCAGGGTGAAGCCTGAGACTAAAAGCTGTTCGCCCGTTGCTTTCCGCCCCTTGCGCCTCCCGCCCTCCTGCCGGATAAAATCCAATGCGAAATGAGTTGGTTGCAATGGCCCCGCTACTGCGCCGCTGCCCGGGACTCATAACCCTTGGAGTTCGGGCATCGATGGCGGACTACACCCCACGGGAGCGGAAGGTCCTGCTTTCCGCCAGGCTGATTTTTTTCCCCACTCCCCGATTTGCCTGCATTTTGGAAGCGGCCGGCAAGGAAACTTTTCCCAGCGCCTTTGCCTACCATGTTCGCAAATCCCGGCTGGCACAGGAAGTGCTGTTCCAGTTCCTCAAGTGTCCTCATCCACGCACGCGCATCTATTATGGGCGGAAAAAAAGCGGCATTACCGATGATTTTCCTTCCCCGTTCCTTGCGATGGGTCCCTTTGTATCGAGGGACGCGCGGCTCGTTCGGAGCGCCTGCGATCTGCCGACCCTGTCCGGACTTTATAATCCCTTGATTATTCAGGAAATTGTTCAATACGAAGAACGATTTCATCTCGTTTTCGTCAATTATGAATGCGCGGGAATACTCAAAAGGATTCCAGGCGGCGGTCAGCGTTCATTCGATGGTTCGACAATCCCGAATGCTCCGCGACTGGAGAACGTGGAAGTCCCGGAGCATTTCAGCGGGGAGATCGTGTCCCGGCTTGAAAAACTGCTTCGATCCGTGAGGCTGATCGATATTGGGGTGGAAATCGGAATAACTCGCCAGGGCTGGCAGTTGATTGAGTTAGTCCGTCCGCCGCTATCGTGGCCGTCTCATGAAGGGGTTGTGGACAGGCTTGGCTGCATTTGCCGCCTGATAGAATCCGGCAGGCTTTAGTAGCGCGTTTCAGCTCCGTGAAGAATTCAGTGGAATTTCTATCGGTCGGTCTATTACAATTATTGCACGGTTCTTGCCTATCTGACGGCCAAAATATATTGAAAGGAATACTCGTAAAATGCTGAGAAGAATAGTAGTGGCTTGCGTTCTGGTTATAGTTTTCTGCGCTGGACCGGTGGTCCTTGCCGCGCCCCCGGATGAAGGCAAGGAATGTCCGCTCATCTCGCCGGAGTCCAGGCCGTTTGTGCAGCGCACGATTGCCTCGAAGCGTGAAGATCTTTTTGTTGTGCTCAATAATGGCCTGACGCTGCTGGTGCATCAGCAGCCCGGCGCTGAAGTGGTTTCAGCGCAGGTTTTTGTGCGCGCCGGCTCCGTCCTGGAGGGAAAATACATGCGGGCCGGTCTTTCTCATTATCTCGAGCACGTTCTGGCCGGAGGAACGACGCGTTCGTTTACCGAGGAACAGGCCAAAGGACGGATTATGGCAATGGGCGGTACGACAAACGCCTACACCAGTTTCGACAAGACGGTGTTCTACATAAATACGGGGGCGGGCCACTGGAAGGATGCGCTCGACCTGCTGATTTCCTATGTCTCCGAAAATGTCATCGACCCTAAAGAAGTGGCCAGGGAAAAGCAGGTTATCCAGCAGGAGATGAAGCTTGGCGAAAGCAACCCGAATACGGAGTTGTGGAAGCTGTTCGTGCAGACCGCGTACCAGAATAACCCGGTTCGATACCCCGTGATCGGATACGAGGAAGTTTTCGTTCAGCAGGGCAGGGATGCGCTCCTGGACTATTATCAGCAGCGCTATCAACCGGAAAATGTGATAGTCGTCCTGTCCGGCAATGTTCTGGCCCCGGAGGTCCTCAAGTTCGTGGCGGAAAAGACCAAAGATTTTCTTCCCAGAAATTCCGATCCCGTGGTCCTGCCCGAAGAGCCTCTGCAGGACGGGGTCCGGTGGGAGGAAAGAGAAGTCCCGATCGCCAGACTGGTCCAGGCGATGGTTGGATTCCCGTCGGTAAATGCATATGAAAAAGACCTCTTCGCCCTCGATGTCCTGGCGCATGTGATGGGGGAAGGGGAGACCTGCCGTCTGCACTGCCGCCTGAAGGAAGATCAGAATAAGGTCTTCAGCGTCGATGCTTCCAACTGGACGCCTGCTTTTGTGCGCGGCCAGTTTGTTATCTCGGTGTCCCTTGCGCCTTCTGCGTGGCCTTCTGCACTCAAGGATATCCAGGATGAGATCGAGAGCTTCAAGACAAGTCTTGTCAGCGCCGCGGAGCTGGGCAACGCCAAAAAAACGGCCATCGCCCACCATATTTTTGAGCAGGAGTCCGTTACGGCCAGGGCTGCTTCGCTTGCCTCATCCTATTTGCTCTCCGGCAACCCTTACTACGACGATGATTATGTCAACCGCATCCGCGCCGTAACGGCGGAAGAGATACGGGCGGTTGCTCAGCGCTATCTTGTGTCCAATCGCATGAACGTTGCCGTGATAAAGCCGCCGTCCGCCGAGGTCCCGAATGATACGGCCTCATGTCCGCCCCCGAGTATCTCCCCGGTTGCATTCAGCCGGATGGACAACGGGCTGAAGACACTGATCAAGCAGGACTCCGGCCTTCCCTTCGTAACCTTGCAGCTTTATGGGGCCGGCGGCCTGGCATTGGAGGACCTCGATCGACCGGGGCTCTCCGCCTTCACGGCGGGGCTTCTGACCTCGGGGACCAAGTCTTTGCAAAAGCTCGCTTTGCTGAGAAAGGTGGAGGATTCCGGCGGCGTGATCGGCGTCCAGTCAGATAACAATACATACCATGTTTCCATCAAGGTCCTGAAAGAAGACTTCGACTGGGCGCTCGACCTGCTTGCCGATGTAGCCCAGAACGCCCAGTTTCCAAAGGATGAGATAGAAAAACAGAGACAGGACACCCTGCTTGCCATAAAAAAGTCCGATGAAAGCTGGCATAACGAGGTCATGCGGTTGTTCAAAAAGAATTATTTCCAGAAGACCAGCTACATCAACGATAAACTGGGAACGCTGGACTCCGTCGGGGCGTTTACGCGGGAGGACATACTTGCGTTCTACCGCAAAATGGTGAACCCGACCCATTCGGTTCTTGCCATTTACGGGGATGTAGATCCGGCAAAGGCCAGGTCGCAGGCGCAGCAAAAATTCGGAAAGTGGAGCGGTGTGCCGGTGGAGAAGCAGATGCCGGATGAGACCCATCAAATCGGCGACAACCGCGAGGTGGAAATTAAGAACGAAAAGAACAGCGCTGCGCTTTTCATCGGCGCAAATGGACTTGATATCAACAACTCCGAACGGCCTGTGCTCGATGTGCTCACCTCGGTACTCTCAGGAGGAGGCTCGCCCGCGGGCAGGATATTCGACTCTCTTCGCGGCGGCGACCAGAACCTGGTCTATACCGTGAGCACTTTCCCTTTCTATGGGAAAAACGCGGGATATTTCGGGGTCCTGACCCAGACCACCGCGGCGAATCTGCCCAGGGTGGAAGAGATTATCCTGCAGGATTTGAAACGGCTGGCCAATGAACCGGTTCCGGAGAGCGAACTTGAAAAAGCCAAGGAGACCATGCTCGTAGGACTGAAGCTGGGCAGGGAAACGCTTAGCAACCAGGCCTCCGAGGCGGCGCTCAATGAAGTGCTGGGTCTCGGGTGGGAATACGGCCAGCGCTATCCCGACCTTGTCAGGGCGGTCAGTGCGAACCAGGTAAAAGAACTGGCCGGACGGCTTTTTGCTCATTCAATGATAGCGAGGACGGTGCCGAATCGGCCCACGGAGATACTGGCTACCCCGCCTTCCGTCCGAAACGACCTGCAAATGTGAGTGTAAAAATGATGCCGGATGCGTCAAAATCCGGCATCATTTAGCGCGGCGCAAAAACAGCTTCCCGTCAAAGCGTTGGACGGTGAGCTTCCCCTGGGACTGAAGCCTTGCGGATTCCAGTTCCACCATCTTCTCCGGGACTCCAAGAGAGGCTGCAAGTTCAGCCATCGTACAGGGCCGCCTTCCCACTGTCTCAACAATGCGGGCCCCCAGCTCTTCTTCTCCGCAGCCTTGCGCCCTGGCCCTGAATGCGCCGACGGTTTCCGTATCGATCGAACTGAAAAAAGAGGCCGCCCGCGCCATATCCGCTTTGGTTAGGCCCAGCGTTCCCGTACATGCCGGAGGGCGCACAACCGTGTTGAGTTCGACCTTATCCGGCCCTATCGGCTCGATGATGCGCGCCAGCGCCGAAAGCTCTTCCGGGCTGTCGTTGACCCCGGACACCAGCACTATTTCGATATGCAGCTGGCCCTTATAGTCCGCGCGAAAAGCCCGGATTCCCTCGATGATCTGCCCCGGCTCCAGGGAAGGATGGGGCCGGTTGATTTCGTGGAAAACACCTGCGGTGACGGCATCCAAAGATGGGACGACGCGATCTGCTTTTAAAAGACAGCGCCTCACCTCCGGCTCCCATAAGAGGGAGCCGTTAGTGAGCACGATCAAGGGAAGCCGCGGGTAGGCCTTTTTAATCGCCGCAATCAGCTCTCCGATACCGGAGTAAAGCGTTGGTTCGCCGGCGCTCGAAAAGGTCAGAACGTCGGTGGCGTTCGGGTGGAGACGCAAAAATGCATCCAGTTCCGCGAGGATTTTCGAAGGATCCGCGAAGTTTTCTCTTTTTACGCTCAGACGGGTAGTTGGTCCCGATTCGCAGTAGATGCAGTCGAAGGAACATGTCTTCGGCGGGATGACATCTATTCCGAGGGACCGGCCCAGCCGTCTGGATGGCACAGGACCGAATATATAGCTCATAGCGAGGCCCAACCGATCGGTTGTCTTATCCCTGGCAATTGAGATCTCTTCATTTTGACCATGGTCCATCTTCTTTCAATAGACTTTGACACCGGAGGCGCCCCCCGTCATGGGTGATATTTCAGTTCCCGGCCGGGGAAGACCGCGGGCAGCTTTTGCACGCTTTTTCCGGAAAGTTTCGGATGGTCCGGCAGGACGCGAATCTCAGGAGATTTTCAACCCCATCGATTATATAATTTGGAAAATTTTCTGTCAACTTTGCGGCTTTTGGGTTTTCTCTTCCAAAGACGGCAAATATTTTGTAATTATTATATCTTTAGACTTTGTTGAATGCAGATTCCTCAGAGGGGGATAACCGAATGCGAAGCGATTTAATGAAAAAGGGTACGGAGAAGGCTCCTCATCGCTCACTTTTCAAGGCCATGGGCTATACTCAAGTGGAGATAGACCGGCCTCTGATAGGTGTTGTCAACTCAGCCAACGAAATCATACCCGGACATATTCACCTGGACAGGATAGCCGAGGGGGTCAAAGCTGGTGTGCGGCTGGCCGGCGGGACTCCTGTCGAGTTCAGCACCATCGGTGTTTGCGACGGAATCGCGATGAATCATGCCGGAATGCGCTACTCCCTGGCAAGCCGCGAACTGATAGCCGATTCCGTGGAAGTAATGGCGATGGCTCATCCTTTTGACGCACTGGTGTTGATTCCAAACTGTGATAAAATTATCCCGGGCATGATGATGGCCGCTTTGAGGCTCAACATACCGGCAATCCTCGTAAGCGGCGGCCCCATGCTGGCCGGCCACGTAGGCGGCAAGCCGGTCGATCTGATATCGGTTTTTGAAGGCGTGGGCGCGTTGAAAGCAGGCCGAATGTCCGTGGAGGAGCTCGAAGAGTTGGAAGACCATGCCTGTCCGGGATGCGGGTCGTGCTCCGGCATGTTCACGGCCAATTCGATGAACTGCCTGGCTGAGGCCCTTGGGTTGGCATTGCCCGGCAACGGAACTATCCCGGCGGTTACGGCGGCCAGGGTGCGCCTTGCCAAAGAAGCCGGAATGCGGATAATGGAACTTTTGTCAACGGACCTCAAACCGCGCGACATCGCAACCAGGGCAGCCTTCGAAAACGCGATAGCGGTGGACATGGCGCTTGGCTGTTCCACAAACACGGTCCTTCACGTTCCGGCAATCGCCAATGAAGCCGGCATAGGTCTCGATCTCGGGGTTTTCAACGAGATCAGCGCCCGCACGCCGCACCTTTGCAGCCTGAGACCGGGCGGAGAGCATTTCCTGGAGGACCTCAACGCCGCCGGAGGCGTCCAGGCGGTGATGAAGGAGCTTTCGCGGCGCGGGCTGATAAATCCTGCCCCTCTTACGGTCACGGGAAAACCTGTGGGGGAAAACCTGAAAGACGTGCGCGTTCTTCAGCCCGATGTTATTCGGCCCCTTGAAAATCCCTATCACGAACAGGGAGGGATAGCCATTCTTTATGGGAACATCGCGCCGGAAGGGGGCGTGGTCAAGCAATCGGCGGTTGCGCCGGAAATGCTTACTAGGAAAGGCAGGGCGCGGGTCTTCGAAAGCGAATCCGATGCGGCCGATGCCATTTTGACCGGCCGGATCGTGGCGGGCGATGTTGTCGTTATCAGGTACGAAGGTCCCAAAGGTGGCCCGGGAATGCAGGAGATGCTGACCCCGACCGCCGCGATTGTGGGCAGAGGCCTTGGGCTCGATGTGGCGCTCATCACCGATGGCCGGTTCAGTGGAGGCACAAGCGGGGCTGCCGTGGGACACCTGTCCCCCGAGGCTGCCGTTGGCGGTCCGATTGCATTGATCGAGGAAGGCGATGAAATCCTCATCGATATCCCGAATAAGAAACTGGAGCTGTTGGTGGACGATGCTACGCTGGCAAACCGGAGAAAAGAGTGGAAACCTCGCGAACCGAGAATAAAGACCGGATATCTGGCGAGGTACGCTCGCATGGTGACCTCCGGGTCCAGGGGCGCCATTCTTGAAAACGAATAAAACCGTTGTTGTTTTTGCAAGGGTTTGACGTGGGCTATGTTTTCAGTTTAACCGATGCCGAGCGGCAACAGAGATGGTTTGACTCTCCGCGGGGGCAACGGGTGCTCAAGTTCGAAAGAGAACTTTTCAGGAAGGTCTGGGCGCCCGTTTCCCCGCAACGTGTCCTGGAAGTGGGGTGTGGGAGCGGTATTTTTCTGGAATGGTTCATGTCGCAGGGGCACATGGTGACGGGACTCGATCCCTCGGGTTCGAGCCTTGACCTGGCGCGTAGGCGACTTGGTTCCAAAGTCAGCCTGGATAATGGGTTTGCCGAAAACCTGCCTTACGATGACAACGAATTCGATACCGTGGCCCTGATAAACACCCTCGAGTTCGTCGATGAGCCTTACCTGGCACTCAAGGAAGCCTTCCGTGTCGCGCGCAGACACGTGCTGCTCGGGGTCCTCAATAAGTATTCGATAAGTCGAGCCCAATATTTGATAGAAAGGTTCTGGAGAGATTCGGTTTACAGCCGCGCCAGGTTCTTCAGCGTTTTTGAGCTTCGAAAGATGAGCGCCGGGGTCCTGTCCGGGGCCGTCCCGATTGATTGGCGGACCTGCTTTTTGCTGCCGCTGCCATTGCTCGACTACCTTCATCCAGTGGAAAGACTCGCTTTGTTGCAGCGGCACCCTTTTGGATATTTCATCGCAATGCGGATCGATGTGTGCTGCCGCGTCCGGACATTACAGACGCCGGTTTTCGATGAAATTCCCGCCGGGGCTAAAGTATCGATGGGGTCTTTTGGCTGCTGGCGG
This sequence comes from Syntrophobacteraceae bacterium, assembly GCA_050008735.1. GTDB lineage: Bacteria > Desulfobacterota > Syntrophobacteria > Syntrophobacterales > Syntrophobacteraceae > SbD1. The sequence continues at coordinate 24,534 of JBEKMB010000037.1, read as the reverse complement.
AGTTCGGAAAGCAGTACCGCCGCTATGCCTCACGGTGAGTGAAAAAGCTTCCGCCGGGTGTTCCGAGTTTTTAAAAATCCCGTTTAAAACCGAAGGGACCGAGCATGAAAGAGGCTATGCTCTACAGGCGGTTGGATGAAAACCGGGTGCACTGCTTTCTTTGCTCCCAACATTGCCGTATCGAGCCGGGTGGGCTGGGAAAATGCGGGGTCCGCCAAAACAGGGATGGAAAGCTCTGGAGCCTTGTTTACGGAAAATTGGTCGCCCAGCATATCGATCCGATCGAAAAAAAACCGCTCTTTCATTTCCATCCCGGCACAACGAGCTATTCGATCGCAACGGCGGGGTGCAATTTCACATGCCGCTTTTGCCAGAACGCCGACATATCGCAGTCACCCGGGGTCTACGGCGAAATTTACGGGCAGAGCGTTCCTGCGGAGAAAATTGCTGAACGCGCTCAAAAAGAGGGCTGTGCGACGATCTCGTATACTTACACCGAGCCGACCATATTTATGGAATATGCCCTGGACGTGGCTGCTTCGGCAAGGGAACGGGGACTTGCAAACATTTTCGTTACTAACGGATACATGAGCACGGAGGCCCTGGATGCGGCGGCCCCTTTGCTTGGAGCGGCCAATGTTGACCTCAAGTCCTTCAATGACCGGTTTTACCGGGAGCAGTGCGGCGCCCGCCTCAAGCCGGTGCTCGCCACACTCGAAGGGATCAGGAGCAAGGGCATCTGGCTCGAGGTGACAACGCTGATCATCCCGGGCTTAAACGACAGTGAAGCTGAATTGGAGGAGTTGGCGCGATTTCTCGTCACCTTGGGGCCTGATACGCCGTGGCACGTCAGCCGTTTTCATCCTGCATACCAGCTTGATGACAGAGGACCAACGCCGGTCGAAACAATCAGCAGGGCAAGGCAAATCGGGCTGGAAGCGGGTCTTAATTATGTCTATACGGGCAATGTGCCCGGAGACAGCGGCGAGAATACCTATTGCCACTCCTGCGGGGCCGTGCTCATAAGGAGAATCGGCTATTCCGTCAGGAAGGAGAACCTGAAGAAGGGCGTCTGTGCGAAATGCCGTACAGCGTTGCCGGGGGTTGGACTGGATTGAGCCGCAGAAAAGAGTTGCTGCAGGAGGTATATGACCGGCTTTTCGCCGCTTTGGGCCCCCAGGGATGGTGGCCTGCCGAATCGGTGTTCGAGGTCATATTGGGTGCGATCCTGACACAGAATACCGCATGGAAAAATGTGGCGGCTGCAATCGGCAATTTACGCCGGAATGACCTTTTGAGTTTCGAGCGTATTTGCGCTCTGAGCGCGCCTGAGCTTGCGGTCCTTATACGCTCCTCAGGGTTCTATAATGAAAAGGCAAGGAAGGTTAAGAACTTCTGCAATCATATCCAAACGAAATGGGGTGGGGTCCTCGAGGACTTTTTAGCCCAGGACGAGGGGGTTTTGCGAACCGATCTCCTGGAAATCCGCGGCGTAGGCCCGGAAACCGCCGACAGCATCATCTTGTACGCGGCGTCCAAGCCCTCCTTTGTCGTCGATGCATATACCTACCGAATTTTTTCCAGGCATGAGTGGGTGGAGGAGTCGATTTCATATGAGGACCTGCGGGAATATTTCATGGGAGCGATGGAGCCTGATGTCCGGGTCTTTCAGGAATTCCATGCCCTGCTGGTCAGGACAGGCCATCTTTATTGCCGCAAAAAACCGTTGTGCGATTCCTGCCCTTTGAATATTTTCTTCCCGCGGTGAGAGCGTTTAAAAGCTCGGCTCTGGCATCGCTCAAGGGCGGTCCTAAAGCGGAATCAGCCGCCGCATACACACTTCCCAACCGGAAAATAATGCGCATCCCCCATTTCAGTCTGACGTAATTGCCTCATAATTAACAGCATCAGTGGTACCAGCCGAAGTCCGTACGTTTTTGGACCTGAGTTATGGCGGTCCGCCATCTAAATCCTAGGCTCAGCGGTAAAAATAACGTCTGTTCTTGTGTGAAAAAGCGGCCTGCCGGAAAGGAAAGCACGATGGACGAGGAAGGAAACAGCCTCTGCGGATGGGAACTCAACAATCCCGATAGCGAGATTTTCGATATCGAGGTCCTGGAAGTCTTCGGCGACTGCGGCACCTGTGAATTATTGGGCGAATGCACCACCCCATGTGCGTCGATGCGGCGCCTGGTGCCAAGGGAAGGCACGATTGTCGAACTGGGCCACGAAAGGGAAAAGGGCGGCCCGAAGGTGAGCTACTTCGCACTGCTGAAGCAGGATGGGGTCAAGTTCATTTTATTGAGCGAACCGGACCACTACTGGGCCAAGGCCAGCTATGTGGCTCACGAACAGGTCCCGACCTGGGCCATGTCACAACTGGATCCGATGAAAAAGGGCGGTCCGGACGCCCTGTCCGCCGCCTGAGCGATACGCCGCTAAAGCAGCGGGAGAAGCGCACCTGTTCGAAAAAAGTCCCCCATCCGGTGTAAGCGTCCGAATGGGGGAGTTTGGCGGCATTTTTGCCATGTGAGGGCGTTCACCAGCACGTCTCAATGAAGCTTATTCTTCGGCGGTGCGGTTTTCCTGGATGAGCGCGGCTTGCGGCCTTTCCCTGGCTTCTTTGCATCGCTGCCTGCCGGGAGCAAGTCCTTTTCCGGCGGCGTCTCCGCAGTTTCCGCTTCGTTTACCGCCGCACCTGGAGTTGTCGGTCTTGCCTTGAGTACATCCTCATCCCGGTTCTCAAAACCAGGAACTGGAGCCAGTAGAAGCGGACCCTGCGTTACTGCCTCTCGATCTGCGTTTGTCTCGCAGCAGGGCCCGGGGGCGCCCATGGTTGCGTCCAGATCGATCTGGAAGCATACGGGCCCCCTGTATGTTTTGTTCCGTTCGGAGAGCGACGGGCCCGGCAGACGGTAACGGAGGTGGGGGGCGCATGCGGACGTGGGGATCGACCATGAGGTTGCAAGGGACGCATGGCCCTTCGGAAATATGGTGACTTCGGCGTCTATGTAATCGAGCGCGGCAAGCGAGGCTTCCTTGTCAACAAGGTCATCGTCATCGGCTATACAGATAAGCCATGGAATTTTCTTTTCTTCCAGCCTTTTCAGATTTAGCTTCCGAGCGAAAAGGGTGACGGGCAGAGTTCCTTCCTCGTCGATTGGAATCGTATAGGAATCGTAACTCATCTTGGTTATTTCAACCGGCAGGTCCTTCTGGTCATAGGCCATCCAGTGATTGATGGCCGCGGCAGTCTTGCTGATTCTGGCCCGTTGACCCGGCGTTGGCTCAATCATGCTGATGTCGCGGTGGAAAGATGCTATCGGCGATTCGGTCTCAAGTTTTCTAAGCTTGTAAACCCAGCCCAAAATGCGGCCGTCGACGACGACGTTTCCGTTCGGGAGCTTTTTGTAAGAATACCTTGGGTCCCTGAACCTTTGCGGCAGGCTTGCCATGTAATCGGTCAGGGATTTGCTCCTGCTTCCGTCCACCGGAGTGACGCAGGTGATCAGGGCATCCACGAGGCCGTCCAATTCTCCCGCCAAAAGCGCGGTCAAAGCCTGATAGCCGCCTTGGCAGAAGCCGTTCAGAGTGACCTGTCTGTCATGTCTTTTCATCAGTTCCTGACAGAACAACCTTGTATCCAGCGCGTCATCTTCTCCGGTCATGGTCTGTACGGCCGGTGTGGTATCGATGTCCTTGATCAGGCGAATATAGGTCGGGATTCCCTGGTTTGCGTAACAATGGACATAGCTCCTTTGCTCTCCAGGCAAAAAGGCCAGAATGTTGGCTCCCAAAACATATGGCGGGATGATCAGGATGGGTTTGTTCCTGAGGGTTATCACCTTTGTTTCGGGCAGGACCTGATATAGGTGGAAGCGCTCGGTTTCGGCCACCTTGACGTAGCCGCCGCTGTCCAAATGGAAACCGTATTCGGGTCCGATCGCATCTATGGCTTTCGGATACTCATGAACGACTACCCTTAGAGTCTCTTCCAGCCTGGATGAAAAATCGCTCACGCCCTCGCCGTCTTTGAATGTGTCGATCCCGGCTGAGAAAGCTTCGCTAAGCTTATCGTAAAAAAAACCGTTCATGGCCCGCAGGCTTCCAGTCATCGATGCACTGGCAAGCCGGACATTCAGAGTAAATAATTCACTGTAATCATTAAAATTTTCGGTTGGGCACCTTTCGGCGGATTTTTCTTTCTCGGTGTTCATGAAGGCGTTCAGGGCATTTACGGACGGGCCCATAAAGGCCGAGACATATTTGAATATTCCGCTCCAGTAATCCTGGGCCGCCTTTGTTTGCGCGAATGCGGCCCGATTGAATTTGGGGGCGGCTTCCAAGTATTTGTCCATGAAAGAAGCCGCTGCGCTGAACATTTCGAAAGGCGCGCTGAAGTAATTTTGCATCTTCTCCCCCCATTCTCCCGGCATTTTCCCTGGGATGCAAAAAGGTTTGGCCGCCCTCCATCCGACGCTGTTCAAGGCTCTGCCCCCCGCTCTGTTTTCTCAGGAAAGGCTTACTAGTAAAATCGGTACCGAGTGAGACCGGCAAAAGCAAAAAGTGAAATAGAAAGATGGAGCGGCCAGCCTCCTTGAGAAAACAAAATGCAGGTTATCAAAGCAGCAAATCCATGTGAAATTCTCCTGGTTTGCGGCCCTGAGGCCTTAGGCGGGGGAAGGGCCGTATTCCCTCAGAGGCTGAGAGGGCCGCCCCGGGCGGCGATGGGGGATAGATGCGCCGACCGCGGACACCGGGCCGTGGAGTGGCGATGAAAAATGGTCCATTCATTCAGCCGTTCTGCATCCTGGAAGGGTGTTTTGCCGAACCGGAAATCATCGGGTGTTTCCGGATGGGCGCGGTTATCCTTTCGATCCAAGGCGCAGTCCGCCGTGTATGTAGAATACGTCTCCGGCCAGCGCTTCATTCCGATAGAGTTCACCGACAAGGGAAGCGACTTCCTCCGGTTCGACCAATCGGCCGATCGGGACCTGTTCGATTATCTTGCTCATCACGGCCGGATTCATCTTCCTGACCATGGGCGTCCCTACATACCCTGGAGCAATGGCTACGCAACGGATCTTGTCGGCCAGGCCCCGGCGGAAAAACTCGGCGGTAAGCACCTTCGGGAACGTCGACATTGCGGCCTTGGAGGAGCAGTAATTAATCTGGCCCGCCGTTCCCAGTGAGCCGGTAGAGGAGATCAGGCAGATCAACCCTTTGCAGCCGTTGTTTATCATGCGTTCGGAGCATTCCCGGACCGTCAGGAAAACACCTGTCAGGTTTACGTTTATCACCGACTGGAACTGGTCGAGGGTCATTTTCTTGGTGACCTTGCCCGATGCCGTATCAGGACTCACCATCAGTGCGTCTCTGATTATGCCGGCAAAAGGGGCCACAAGGTTGATCCGGCCGAATTGTTCGATAGCGAAATCGGCCATCCTGGAGCAATCATTCTCATCGGTGACGTCACAGACGATTGCCCTTACGTCTGCGTTCATTGCTCTTAGTTCGGTTTCAGCACTGGCCAGAGGGGGTTCGGCCATATCGGCCAGCAAAACCTTGCCGCCATTTCGGCACCAATACCTTGCCAGCTCAAGTCCGATGCCCCCACTGCCTCCGGTAATCACAGCAACTGAATTCGCAATTTCCAACATGCCCCATGCATCTCCGATGCCCGAAATTTTTGGGCCGGCGTCACCCGCCGCGCTCATAATGCCAGGGTCGGTATATCTGCTTGCCGGTCCCGAGGAAGACCAGGCCGGCAGATTAGTGGATCGTCAATTGTCTGGACACGAAATAAACGGTCCGGCCCTGGCAGGAAATGTTGCGCCTTTCAGGCTTGTTTTTCGAAACACTTTTCCAGGCTGTTGTAGCCGTTGTTCACAGCGTCTTTGAAAGTTTCACATCCCTTCTTGTTGCTGTCCACCCATTCACGGAACGCTTTCTTGCCTTCCTCGGGGAGCCATGCGGCCTGGTTTAAAAACGAGTTGAGCATACTTCCGGTCTGTTCCCAGAAGATCATCATGTTGCCGATCATGCTTTCAACTCCGGCCCTCTGAAGGCCGATCATCTGTTTCGCCATTGCTGCTGAGTGTTCGTGCACGGGCCACTCCATTAAGTTATTTGCGTCTATTGTTCCATTACGTAGCTTCCCGGGGCTTTCTCCAGGGGAGGGTATTTTTCATTACCCATTCCGGGAGGTTCGACCCTGGGGTCCGGTCCCTTTGCTAACCACTCTGCCCAGTCATTCCACCAGGAACCCTGCTTTTCCTGTTGCACCGAATGCCATTCTTCCGGGGTGAGCGCCTGCTCTATGTCACTGATCCAATATTTCCTTCTGGACCGTGCCGATGGTGGATTCACTATCCCCGTGATATGGCCTTCATCGGCAAGAACGAATCTTTTTGGTCCTGTAACCAGGTTGCATATCTTGAAGGTCTCTTGCCATGGACAAATGTGGTCCTGTTCGGTTCCCACGACGTAAACAGGCTGCCGAATGCGCCTTAAACTTATCGGGCGGTTTCCCAGAACCAGGCTGTCGTCTTTGACCAGGTTGTTCTTTAGATAGAACTCTCGCAGATAGAAAGAACACATTTTAGCAGGCAGCCGGGTTGAATCACTGTTCCAGTAAAGAAAATCAGATTTCGGGGGCACCTCCCCCTGAAGGTAGTTGTGGACGTAATAGCGCCATATAAGATTGTTTGAGCGCAGCATGCGGAAAGCCGCCGCCATATATTTCTTATCGAGGTAGCCTTCCTTTTCAGTCAATTCTTCGATGATCCCGACGACCTCCTCGGTTACGTAGACTTCCAACTCGCCTGGGGAGGAGTAATCTACCAGAGAGGCAAACATGGTGTAGTCCCGGATTGGGATCGCAACTTCTTTGGGACCCCGGTTCAGGTACGCCATCAAGGCGGCCAGGACCGTGCCTCCGATGCAATAGCCCGTGGCGTGGACCTGCGGCCCCGCAGATTTCCTTTGCCACTTCCACCGCCTTCAGGGCGCCTCGAAGCATATAGTCATCAAAGGTTACGTCACGCATCTCCGGGGATGGGTTCTTCCAACTTATTATGAATACCGTGAAACCCTGGTTGAGCAGATACGCTACTAGGCTCTTTTCTTCAGTCATATCGAGTACGTAGTACTTATTTATCCAGGGCTGGATAAAAACGACGGGGGTGGCGAAAACGCTCTCCGTCCTGGGCGAGTACTGGATCAGTTCCATGAGCCTGTTTCGGAAGACCACGAACCCTTGGGTTGTGGCTATATTTTGCCCAACTTTGAATGCCCCAGTATCGGCTATCCTGATCAGATTGTCGCCGCGCTGGATGTCCTCGAGCCAGTTCTCGAAACCCTTAAATACGCTTTCTCCCTTGGTGCGCACAAACTTTTGAACGACGGACGGATTCGTCCAGAAGCAGTTGGCCGGAGCGAGCGCGTTAATAAGTTGATTGACCCAGAATACCGAGCACTGCCGTTGCTTTTCAGGAATATCCGGGGCTTTGTTTACGTAATCTCTAAGCCACATCGCGCAGGCGTTGTGGAGCTTGTTGACGAACCTGGAGTAGTTTTTGACCGCATCGAGCAAGGCGGTCTCCGAGTTGTCCGACAAAGTCTTCGGACTGCGGTTTTCGCTCAGAACTGAACTCAGCTGCTCCGCGCCCGCGGCCTGGATGCTCGCGCTCAACCTGGATGTGATGTTGAACAGCTCCGCGCCGTTAAACAGCCATGCCTGTTGGATTTTGAAAAAGGAACTTGCAATTCCGAAAGGATCAGAAGGCATGCTCGATTTGTCCATTAGTCTGCCCTTCTGATGAAGCTAATTACCTCACCTACGGTTGAGCCTCCTTCCAGCAGGTCATCGGGAATCTTCACTCCAAAGGTCTCCTCCAGGAAAACTTTGAAATTGACGGATGACATCGAGTCCCATTCCGGAATGTGATTGAGCAAAGTGTCCGGTTCGACATCGAAACCAACCGCGCCAGGGAAAAGTTCTGGAATGCCTTCTCTGATTGCTGAAAGAACTTCTAACATCTGGCAGTCTCCTTTGTTTGAGTTGACGAAAAACTAGATGCGAATCAAATTCGCTCCCCAGGACAAACCGCCGCCAAAGGCAAATGTGACGACCAGGTCGCCCGGGCAAATCGTACCGTTTGATATTGCCTCATCCAACGTCACCGGGACCGAAGCGCTGGCGGTATTTCCATACCTGTCGATATTGACCAGGAACTTTTCCCTGGCGGCATCCAGCCTGGAAGAAATCGAGTCGATGATATTGATGTTTGCCTGGTGGCCGACGAACCAGTCGATGTCCTTTAATGCAATATCGGTTTCCTTCAAAAGTTGAAGGATGATTTCGGTCCCCTTGCTGACGGCAAAGTCGAATATGGCGGTCCCGTTCATCTTGAAGTAGGCCATACGGGGCCCGGTCATTTTCTCGAAAGGCATCATGGTGCCGCCTGCCGGGATGCAGACAGCGTTGCTTTTGCTCCCATCGGTCCTGAGACAGGAATGATATACGCCCCGGTCCGAATTGCCGGCTCGGAAGAAAATGGCGCCCGCGGCGTCCCCAAAGAAAGGAAAAGTGCAAAAATCTTTCTTGTACGGGATCTTCGAGTACATCTCCGAGGCTATGAACAGAATGTTATCGAATCTGCCGGACCTGATCAGGGCATCCGCCATGCAAATGCCGAAGGTGCTCCCGGAGCAGACCGAATTGATATCGAAGGCAAAAGCGTTGGTTGCTCCCAGTTCGTATTGCACGCGGGTGGCGGTGGCCGGCTGAATGCGGTCGGGAGATGAAGTGGAAAGCACTATTCCCTGAACGTGCTCAACCGGGAAATCGGCTTTTTCCAGGCATCGACGGGCAGCTTTGATGGCCAAATCCGAAGTGCATTCATCCTCTGGGGAGATCCGTCTGCTGGACACCCCGGTTTTAGGAACTATGAGCCCTATGGCCGAGGGTGGGAATTGAGTTAACTCTTCGTTTGGCACGGCCCATTCCGGCAGATGGCTGCCAGTCGAAAAAATAACGGCGTTATTCATGATCCGTCACGCTTTTCTTTTTTGAACAGGTCGGCCGAACCTGACGGGGTCAGTTTGTCCTGCAACATGAAACAAATGCAGTTCCATGGGCGCAAAGGTAATCAGGGTTTAATTGCTTGTAATGACAACCAAATGCGAGGATTTTAAATCTTGTTAAAAATTGTTCAATGGGGCAAACACTGTATTTGAGAGAGGGGAACCTATTACCCGGTCCACCCTTGTCAAATGGCAAAAGTGTAGCGTAGGCTCCTTTTCAAGAAGCTGGATGAAGGTCTTCATAAGTCTTAAGAATGGGAAATGTGATATCGATGTACGCCGGTTTTGCAGCCCATGCTCAGAAGGCGCCGTGAAGCGATCTCCCTCCGGGGGCAGACCCGCCGGTTGAGAGTTCCTGGCCCGAGTTCATCTTGTTTTCTCGCTTTTGGTCCAGGTAGATCCTGAGCTTTTCCGGCAACCCGCGCTTTTTGGCCGATCGGCTGCGAAGTTTGGTCAACATCTTTGCGGAAAGGGGCTGCTTGAGCGCAAATCCCCATTTCTTCTTGTATTCTCTCGGTGTGAGATGATGGATGCGAAGATGGTTCGCTGTAAGCTGCCGAAACTCAGCCTTGCATTCCATGCATATAACCCTGTCTTCCTGAATGGAAGAGCCGGGGTCGGCGGCAACCGGGACGCTGACGTCCTGGAGCGCCTTCTCCGCAGGCATTATGGATTGCCCTCCCTCTTCAGCAAGTTTCAATTTGTGAAGCGCGTTATAGACTCTTACCAGTGCCTGCTCAATGTCCTGGCCCGTCATTTTACTCATGGAAGCCTGAGCATGAACTATGTCCACTGCCAATTCGAGCAATTTCTTCCCCATTTGGATTGCTCCTGTGATGAAGCTACAGATATGCCACTCCCTTGATGTTTCCCGGCTGATAATCTGAACCCAATATGCTTATTGGAATTCCATTTGTAAAGAGAACCGGACCACAAATTGTTCTGAGGCGAATTCATTCTCAAAGAGGCCATGAATCGAAAACGATGGCGCGTCAAAGCCGCCGGGCAAAAAATCTGCCGTGCGGTTGGGGGTGCGGGAGGCCGTGCCCACCGCTCTTATGGCTTTTCTAAGAGAGACTGGTTTTGCGCCGCCCAAGAAGGTTCGATTTCAGGCCGTTCAACCAGACTCGGCGCTATACGGAAAATTTTTCCGGCGGCCTTCTTTCAGGAACATATAAATGCGGGATGGTCTCCTCATTCCACTCTCTTGAGACATAAAGCGAGCAGTAGCAGCTCCCGTACTCCGCAACATCGGGCCCCCTGTATGCGCACGGGCAGATTATGTCGCGGTCCAGGTCGCGGTTATTGGCGGCCAGCCTGCAGGGGCAGCACATGTATCCCCAGGAGTCCTTGTTTTCCAGCAATCCCTCCAGGAGAAAAAAGACCCTGTTTGTATCCTTATTGAAAAAATAACCTTTCGGTTCCTGTGTTTTTTTAAGGAACTCGTAGAGTTGCTCGGCGTTCATTCCAGGTTCAGCGCCTCCCGTATCTCTTCTTTTCGAAATCCGATGATGACTTTGTCGCCGACCAGCAACATCGGGAAAGCACACCCCGGATTGGTTTTCTTGATTTCCTCTATAATCTGCCGCTTCTCCTCGGCACCGAGTTTGTCGACGTGCACACAATCGTAATCGATGCCGCACTTATCGAGAAATGCTTTCGTATCTCTACAGTGGATGCACGTACTGAGTGCATAAAGCTTAACGCTCTGGTTTGTCATGGCTTCCCTCCAATCGAAAGTAGTGAGGCAAAAAAATCCGTAGGCGGCGTCTCGGCTTTTATGCCCAGCCGGGTGAGGGCGAAATCATAGCGCACCGGGTCGGCGGGCCGAATTGAGCTGAAGGCGCCGGTGATCTCAACGGCGCATTGGATGTCGGCCTGTTTTCTCGATGTGAGCCCCATGGCCGTTGCGATCCTGTGCATGTGGGTGTCGAGCGGAACTATCAGGACAGACTCGGGAATGCTTTGCCATGTTCCCGGATCGACATTGTCTTTTCTCACCATCCACCTCAAAAACAGGTTCAGTCTCTTACAGGCGCTGCCCCCATCGGGGGAAGGTAAGAACATCGGCATCTTTCGTCCACCCGCCTGTTCGAGTTTTTCCACGAATCTGGCAAGGGCCGGAAGGACGTTTTGCTCCTCCCGGCGAAATCCTGCCTTAAAACAGGACTCGAGAGACCCATATTCAAGGACCAGTTCTCTGAGACCTTCGAGCAGGCTCGATAATATGCCGCCCGAGGTGAAGCGGTGCTTGAAAAGCTTAAACGCCTTGTGGATTTCGGCGGATGGTTTTTCGAGCAGAAAACGGGAAGGACTTGGGCCCATCGTATTGAGAACGGTGCTCACGCTCTGGAGTATCTGCCGCACTCGGCCGTATGCAAGTGCCGAAGCGATGAATCCACTCAGCTCCCTGTCGACTTTATTGTCGTAGCGGTAGACGAACTCCAGGGGATCGGGGTGAATATGCTCGAAATGGTTATAATGGTTATAGAGTTCTTCAAGGGCCGTCCCCAGCGCTTCGCCGCTTATCGCGGCCAAACGGGCCTTGGGGCCTGGTCTCATAAAAGCGCCTGTACCGGCAGTTTCCAAGTGAAACAACACCTCCTGAGAAAGTAGTGGTTAAGAGTACCACAACGGAAATCCTCTGCACAGGTCTCAGGATGAAGAGTGAAGGCTAAAAGGCTCTATTTCACTTTTGAAGTGTTAACGGGAAAAGTGCCGATGAATTGGTGGTCAGGCAAAAGCTATTCACCCATTCACCCATTCTCCCATTCTCCCATTCACCCATTCACCCATTCTCCCATTCTCCCATTCACCCATTCACCCATTCACCCATTCTCCCATTCACCCATTCTCCCATTCACCCATTCACCCATTCACCCATTCTCCCATTCACCCATTCTCCCATTCACCCGTTCCTGCCTCGATCTTCTCCCACCCGGCCAATTCTGTTTAATCGTGAGAGGTTGTGATATAAACCTCCGGTGACGGTATGATGCCGGGATCAACCGGTTCCCGTCCGCAAACCGGCTGCCCGGCGAATGGGTTTGAAGCCCTTCTTTTCTGAAGGGCCCGGCTGGCGGAAAATTCCTGTCGCTGGGGCGGACTCCACGCTCCGCGAGGGTGGAGGGTTTAATGCGGCGTCTTTTTCTTGTTTCCCTGCCGGTTATTGCTTCGGTTGTTTTCGGTTTGTGGACCGTGTATTCGCTTGAGGCGAAGGGAAACAACCAAGTGGAGGGACCGGCCCGGGTGCCTGTGCAGGTCAATGACTCATGCACCGAATGCCACATCAACATCACTCCCGGTATTGTGGTGGACTGGCAATTGAGCAAGCATAGCGCCAACAATGTCGGCTGTTCCTCATGCCATGGCGAACGGCACAACTCCATGAGCGACGCCGGCAATGCAGGGCTCGCGGGTCCGGAAGTCTGCGCAGACTGCCACGCTCCCCAGGTTGAACAGTTCAGAGATGGAAAGCACGCTCTGGCGTGGGGCGCGATGAAAGCCATGCCCGATCTTCACTGGCAGCCAATGGCCCAGGTGGAGGGGCTCAAGGGTTGCGGGTCCTGCCATCGCGTCGGCCTGAAAACCGAAGGCGAGGCCAGGGCCCTGATCGAGAAAGGGGCCGGATTTGGGGCGAGTTCGTGTGACGTGTGCCATTCGAGGCATCTTTTCTCAGTCGATGAAGCCCGGTCGCCTCAGGCGTGCAGGACCTGCCATATGGGACCGGATCATCCTCAGTGGGAAATGTATTCGTCGTCAAAGCACGGCGTGCGGTTCCTGTTAAAACAGAGCCGGATGCTCCCGGAAGACATTGCTGCCCCAACGTGCCAGAGCTGTCATTTTCAAAACGGAAACCATGCTAACAGGACTGCCTGGGGATATCTGGCACTGCGCCTGCCCTATCCTCAAAACGCAGCGGACCAATGGGCCGGGGACCGGGCCACTATCCTGGAGGGCCTCGGGGTCTTGGACCCTGAGGGAAAGCCAACTCCGAGGCTTGCCGTTTTCGAAACTTACAAGGTTATCAAGTTTACCGAAGGCGATTGGCAGGCTGAACGGGAAAAAGCCATCAAGTTCTGCAATGACTGTCATTCGGTTAATTTCGTCAGGGCGGACCTTGAGAAAGGCGATCAGATGATTCGTGAGGCAGACGCCTTGATGGCTGAAGGTATACGCACAGTCGCTGCTCTTTATAAGGAGGGAGTGCTCAAGAAACCGGAAAACTACTCTTACGCCTTCCCCGACCTGCTGATGATGCAAAACGCGCCAACGGTCATAGAACAAAAGCTTTTTTCGATGTTTTACGAATACCGGATGAGGGCATTCCAGGGGGCGTTTCACTGCAGTCCAGATTACTCCTCCTGGTATGGCTGGGGTTCGTTGCAAAGGACCCTGGGCGAAATCAGGGAGCGGGCAGCCGAGTTGAGGGCGGTTGCCGGAAAACCTGGTGAACGTCCCGCCACAAAAAGCGAATAAATGACCCCGGGGATTCATTGAAGATTACTTCCGAGTTCAGAGCAAATCTGCACGAAACGATAAACCGGCTTACGTCAGGCGTCTGGTATCCCGTCCACACTTCGCTTGATTCGGCCGCCGCCGGAGCTGCGGGTTTAGATGGTCCGCCCGCGTTCCTTAGGAGCGCTTCTTGTTTGTATGAAAAGGGCCTTCAGATAGATCAGGCAAAGCGGCGGAAAAAACGAGTCAGGCTGCCGGCCCCCGTCGTCAGCATCGGGAATTTATCCGTTGGGGGGACCGGCAAGACACCTCTTACGATCTGGATATGCAGGTCTTTCCTCGAGATCGGGCTTCGTCCGGTTGTTTTGACCAGGGGATACGGAAGGTGTGTCGACTCCCCGGGGCTTGTTCCGTCGTCTGATAACACGGCCGAACTGGCAGGTCTTTTCGGCGATGAACCTGTGATGATATCCGAATACCTGCCGTCGGCGCGGGTCTGGGTGGGCAGGGACCGGGCGGCTTCCGGCAATGCCGCCCTGGCGCGCGCAAAAGTCGACGTGTTCGTGCTCGATGACGGTTTCCAGCACCTTGCGCTTGAGCGCGACCTGGATATAGTTTTGCTCGACTGCCGCAACCCTTTCGGAAACGGACATGTCCTGCCGGCCGGTCCGCTCCGCGAACCCATTTCGAACCTTGGAAGAGCTGATGCCTTTGTGATTACTCATGCAGCCAAAGACCTCGATGCTGCACCGCTCAAAGATAAGCTCCAGCGCTTATTTCCCGGAATACCGGTTTTTGCCTGCCGGCACATGATGAAAGGAATCAGCCTCATGAAAGGCGGGCCTGCTTTTCCCATCGATATGCTCTCGGGGCGCAGGGCGGTTGTTTTTGCGGGAATTGCCGGGCCTGAGGGTTTTTTCGGGCAACTTCGTCAGACCGGGATAAGGATCTGCGGGTCATTGAGCTTCCCGGACCATCACAGATATACCGCGGGCGATTTTTCAAAAATATTTCGCTGTGCTTCCGACCACGGCGCGGAATTGATCATCACTACGGCAAAGGACGCCGTCCGCATACCGCTCCCCTACAGGGACGCCCTGGCCACGGCGCAAATCGAAATAGATTTCGGGGCCGACCGTGAAGGTTTCCGAGCTCTGATAACGGCCGGCCTCGGCATCCCGGAAAATCAGTGATGAGTGAACAGTGAACAGAAAAGAACGATTTTCCTGCTCACTGCTCACTGTTTTGCTACTTCTTCTCCACCGGGTACTTGTTCTCAGACCATTGCTTCCAGCCGCCCTTGAGTACCTCGACTTTGGTGAAGCCTGCGCTTGCGAGTTGCTGCGCCACACGGGCGCTTGTAGCCTCGTTGGGTCAGTCGCAGTATAAGACGATGGTCTTGTCCTTAGGGTATTTCGACATCCAATCGCTTACTTCTCGAGGCGACTCCCGCACCGCACCCTTTATTTTCCACTGGCTGGAATTCCATTCAGGTTCGAAAATAATTATCAATTCGGAATAGTCAAAAACAACCCGTGGTCTCAGGCTGAATTGCCCGCGGTACAGCCTTCCAATCGTTGGGAAGATGTTTATTAAAGTGTATGAATTCATACTGTAAAATGCGGTTTGGCGGCCCTTTAAACTACACGGGCTTTATAGCGAATTGACGGGCCGTTTCGATCTGTTGATTTCAGCTTGGATGGAAACTGCGTTGATCGAAATTGACGGCGCCAGGAAATCCGGAAGCGGCACGCTGGTAAGGTCCGCTGTTGCGCTCTGTTCGCTTACGAACCAGCCGATGCGTATGTTCAGGATCAGGGAGAAGCGGGAAAAGCCGGGACTTCGGCCCCAGCACCTCAAAGCGGTAAAAGCGTGCGCTCAGCTTTGCTCGGGGAGCCTGGAGGGGGCCGAGATCGGCTCCAGGGAAATAGTTTATTATCCGGGCAAGAGCATCTGCAACGGCGTTTTCGAATGGGACATAGGGACTGCGGGGTCGGCAACGATGATGGCTCTTACCCTGGTTCCCCTGGCGCTTTTCGCGGGGATGCGAAGTCATTTTACGATCAGGGGCGGCCTGTTTCAGGATTTTGCGCCGACTGCTTTACACATGGAAAGAGTATTGTTGCCTCTTTTGAGACATATGGGGGCGAAGGTCGACCTGCAAATGATCCGTCCCGGATATACGCCGAAGGGAAATGGAGAACTGGGCATTTCGGTCGAATCGGCCGGGATGCCGCTGAGGCCCTTTGAAAAGACGCGAAGAGGAGAAATCCTGAAAATACGAGGCGTATCACTGGCATCGAATCTCGAACGTGAAGCGGTTTGCCGGCGCATGGCCGAGAGAGGCCGCGAACTTCTGGCGCAAGAAGGCTGGGATGCTGAAATCGAGACTGTCGATGACTCCACGGCTGTTCAAAAAGGCGCTGCCTTACTGCTGTGGGCCGAAACCGAAGGCGGTTGCCTGCTTGGATTCGACATGGCGGGAAAGCTGGGCCGCAGTTCGGAGGCAATAGCGCGGAACGTGGTGAAGGGCCTTTTTGCGGATATCGCAACCGGGGCGACCGTTGACAGGTTCGCGGCCGACCAGTTGATCTTGTTCGCGGGCCTGGCAGCCGGCCGGAGCCGCTATATCGTGCCATGTCTTACGGATCATATGGAATCCAACCTCTGGCTGATCGAGAAGATCCTGGGCGCAAGGACCGGATTTAAAGATAATCTGATTTGGATTGACGGAATCGGTTTTTTCGGAAAATAATCTCAACTGAAGGAGGGTTCGGCATGTCCAGCCGCATTAAGATCCGTGGAATCTACAGCACGGCGCTCACAAAATTTGCGCTCGATTCCGGGTTCCAGATCGTCGAACCTTCCCAAAAAGTCAGACAACGATTTCACATGCGGTTCGCTGACAATGGGGAACATGAAATTCTGATACAGGACAGAGAGGACCTCCAGGGAATCGAAATAAGGGGCGAAGCCGATCATCTGTGCGAGTTGCTGACTCTTATGCAGCAATCGCTTTTGGATGCCGTCATCGTCAGCTTTCTGCCTACCGACGATACCGAGCCGGTCGTCGTCGCAAATTTAGAGCTGCCGGGAGCGTCCAAGGAAAAACTGGACCGGATTCGCTCGGGCGTGCTGCCGACCCTTAAGAACCACCATAGATTAAAGATAATAAACTCGAACCTGCTCGAATCAGCGGAAGCTGAATTTGCCCGGCACCCCGAGCACGGGGTCGATCTTGAAAACAGGCTCTTAAGGGAAGCAATTTTGGACCCTTTGATCAAGGAAGGTCTATTCAGACTCGAGCACATCAGACCATCCGGCAGACCGATGCGTCCACGGGAAGGGACCGTGCAATCCGTGAGCGAAAACAGAATTGTCTTCAAACGCAATTTTTCGAAAGGCCGCTACGACGGCCTGGACCTGCCCATTCGCGAGGGAGATTACTGCCTGACTGATATCAGGGAAGGTGAATGGTATGTAAAACACAGCTACTTCTCCAAGGATCATCTTCGCATTGGAGAATATTTCAACATAAATACCCCGACGGAATTCTACCCCTTCGGGGCAAGGTATGTCGACCTCGAGGTGGATGTGATCCGCAGGGAAGGTGAAAACGCCTTCGCCATAGACATGGAAAAGCTCGAAATGCTTGCCCGGAAGGGCTGCATTGGAAAGGCCCTGCGGGAAAAGGCGATTCTGGTGGCAGAGCGGATGCTTCGGGGCCTCAATCGTGACAAGGCAAAGGACTTACGGGAGCGCGAATGAAAATTAAATCGGCCTGGGCAGTTCAATCCTTTTTGTTGTGTTTCCTTTTCAACCTGGCCCTGGGGGCGCTCATATTCTATATGGCCGGCAGGTGCCTGGAAGCACTGAATCAATGGGTTTCGCCTTTGATCGGGGACGGCGCGCCTGCTCTGCCCGACGAACTCCATATGGCGCTCGGCGGCTTCGTTGCCTTTAGCGCTCAGGCACGTGGTTACCTGTTGCCCCTGCTGGCCGTTCTCACCGTTGCGATAACGTTTCTTCTATGGTTCTTTGTCTTCCTCGTTGGAGGCAGGCAGATCAGGAGGGCGGGTGAACTGTCGATTTCCCCACCGGGGCCTGAGCCCGAGAGTGAGGAGTCTAAAGTCCAGCCGACGTGAACATTGACCCTGGATAGTTTGCGGGCGGAGGGGGAAGAGGCGCTTCGCAATTCTAAAATCTTTTGGGGGCTGTGATTTCAGTTGACCGGTCATCAGGTCGATTGGGAGCTGCGCCCCTTCCCTATGGAGTCATATGACTGGTATTACAACCGATGTTCATTACACCCTCATGTCGGGTTTGTTACATTTTCAGTAAATCAGTAAATCTCGATACGGCGTGCGCAACTTAATATCGGTTGTATGAGCAGGGGCGCACGCGCGTACTACATTGGACCCGCATCAGGCGGCTTTTTTTCTCCGGACCTCCATGTCATCTGCCGTTTCTGAGTCGGGGCTGACGGGAATTTTCTGATAGAGTTGCCATGTCTCATCGAAGGCGCCTTCATAGGAGCGATTTTCCATGCTGAGCCGGGCGGCTTTTCCCATCTCCTTCAATCTTGCCGGGTCGGAGAGCAGAAACTTAAGGGCGCCGAGCAGGGTTTCGGCTTCTCCAGCCGGTACGACCAGCCCGGTCTTATTCGGGGTCATGTTCTCGTGCGGTCCCCCGGAATTGGTGACGATGACCGGCAATCCGGATGCCTGCGCCTCCAGCACGACGTTGCCGAATGTATCCGTTGCGCTTGGGAACGCAAAAAGATCGCAGCTTGCATAAATCGTCGAAAGTTCATCACCTTCCAGGAAACCGGTGAAAATACAGGGCGAGCCGGCCAACAGGTCCTTGAGTTCGTTTAGGTATGGTCCGTCGCCTACGATTACCAGTTCGACGTCTTCGATGGTCAGGGTGAGGTCGATGAATGCCCGGGCAAGAACGTGTAGGTCTTTTTCTTTTGAGATCCTGCCTACATAGAGAACCTTTGGACCGTCTCCGGCATTAAAGCGCTCTTTCAAGAACTTTTCATTGCGCCTGGAGGGGTGAAATCTTTCGGTGTCCACTCCCCTGGGAAACAGGCGGATCTTTTTGGGGTCGATTCCCTTTCCGGTCAATTCCCTTTCGGTGCTTTCGGATGGAACCAGAATCATATTCAACTGATCGTAGAACCATGTCGTGTATTTCCACACCAGTTCTTCAATGGAAGGGTCTCCCGTAAGAATATGGGCATACTGTGGGATAGCGGTGTGGTAAGTGCCGCTGATGGGGATTTTCATTATCTTCGCGATTGCCAGCGCGGCAAGACCAAGCGGTCCGGGTGTGGCCGCGTGGATTTGAGTAACGCCCTTCTCGTAGCAGAAATTGAGCATGTCCAGGAACGGGGGCAGAAACATTTTCTGTTCGGGATACTCCGGAAAGCCGTAGGCCCCTATCGGGCTGAAATTCATCAGGCCTGCCCGCGCGGGGCGGGTTTCGGCGTCACAGGTAATCACCGTCAGATCCTTGCCGGTTTTTTGGGCAAGCTCGAGCTGATGACTGATAGTCAGCGCCACGCCGTTGATCTCATGGAAAGTATCCGTGAAATGGGCGATTTTGACCGGTCTGGCGCTGCCTTCGGCACCCGATTTTTCTACTGCGAAGTCTTCCATAACGGCTGTGCTGAAATGCCGGTCTCTGGAGAAAACAGAAAACGTCACAAAGTAAGGCGCCAGTATCGTGTAAGCCGCTCCGGCGGACCCGAGCGACTGGAACATGTTTAGGATCTGGGCCCCGGAGAGGTTACCGAGCAGAGAATCCCAGAAGTGAACCATAACCTTGTTGGAGACCTGGTTCACAAAATTGAACCAACGTTGCGCCCTGTTTGCCGTTGCGCCAATGCCGTTCTGAGCGATCCCCATCAGGTCCGGATCGTTTTGCAGAAGCTTCTGAGCTTCGAAACGCAGCAAGTCCTGGATGCGGGGGCCGGCCAGCTGTTTTGGAACTTTGCGCTTTCTCCATGAGTATATCAGCCTGGTGATCAGTTTTTCGTCTGGCTCGGCGTCTGCCTGAAGGCACCGGTCCAGAAAACGGAGTAAAATGTCCTTATTGATGTCACTTTCGAAGTTGAGTTTTCGTTTATAGTACTGGTAGGCAATTCCATAGATGTTGTGAGACATTACCTGGGGAGTCGACCCCTCGCCGACTGTCGACGTGCGGCGCTGTTCGACGCCCAGCAGAAACTCCTTCAAGGTTCGGGCGCCTCCGACCACCGTATGCCGGCGGGCTATATTGAGAGAACTGTGATCGTCTGAGCCGCCGGTCAGGCCCTTACGCCAGGGTTCGTGGAAACAGGGCACAATCCGATGCCTGTCGATCAGCTTATCGATGGTTTCCGGGCTCAGATTTTCCAGTATTAATCTGATTGCCTGGTTCTGATAGTCGTCGCGGGCTCCATTGAGTTCGAAATTGCTGAAGAGCAGGAGGAATTTTTCAAAATGTTCGATGCTCAATTTGTCGTTCACTGAGTACAGGGGGTGGGCGAGGACGTGAACAATGCCGGTTTCGGCAAGGTAGTGGACAAGATCGAATATGTTCTCCCTCACCCTCTGGATTTCCCGGTGGATTCCGTCATTTATGTCGTAGACCAGGACATGGGCCTTGCAGCCGTCCTCCGGAAAGTAGGTTGTAACCTCTTCGCTGATGAACGTGCCGGGCAGATGGGCGATTTCGGCGCTGCCGGAGATGGTGTTGTGATCCGTTATCGTGACGAGATCCATTCCCTTCCGTCTGGCGATCCGGTAGACCTCGGCCGGTTCGGTGAAGCACTCCGGGCAGCCGAGCTTTTGGAGGATCCATTGAGAAGGGCGCACCGAATATTTGGAATGGACGTGCAAATCGATTTTCATCTTTTCTCCCTTTGATATCGTTTCCGGTTATCAATCGATCAGAACGGTCCGGCCCGCCCTGACCCTTTGGCCGGGGTAAACCCTGATCTTCATCCCTTCCAGAGGGGTAACCACCAGGTCCACCTGAGACCCTATGCGAATCATCCCGTAAATCTCTCCGGCGGTTACCTTTTGGCCTTCACTTGCATAGACATCTATGCCGTTCACGGATTTTGCGGCGATCTGGACGACATAGCAGCCGATCCTATTGCCTCTGTATTCGCCGTCGATTTTCGTAACGGTCCTTTCGTTAATTACTATGTGTGTGCTGTTTTTGTAGTACGGCGGCCGCCTGAAAAGCGTCCGCAGGTGCATCCACAGCATGCGGACGTTCCCGGTTGATGGCGGATAGTGGTGAACGAATCGGATTGTCCCGGAAACCGGAATGCGGTTGTAATGCACGTTGAAGGGACTCATGAATATCCCGATCAGAATCTTCGGACGGGTTATATCCTCCCTGGTGATGTCATTCAGAGTGGCTTCGAGGCCGCCTTTGATATTGATTACGCTTTCCCGCGGCTTCATCTGCCTGACATATACCACGGTGCCGTCAGCAGGGCTGAGGATACCCGATCCGTCCGGGGGGATTATTCGATGGGGATTGCGAAAGAACCAGACATAACGCCAAAAAAGGTAACAGAAGGCGCCGGCAATGACAAAGGCGAGTGTTATTGTCACGGGAAGCACTATCGTTTTGCGCACCTCCATATTTTATCTTGAAGAATGTGGACGAGCGCCATGCCGGAGGAGAAAGGGAAATTGATTATTTCGAAAGACTCCTTCTCTTTCTTGATAATTTTCAGCCATTTCTTGACCCCTGCATGACCGATGATTTCCCGAACATAGATATTGGAGTCGTGCATCAGGATGTACGAATTCTTGCGCGCATGCTCGAGGGTGTGCAGAAAGTCGTTTTTTGCATCTTCATAGGCGTGGCTGCCGTCGATAAAGGCTATATCGATCGGGGGCAACCCCAGGGCCTTGAACGATGCGAAAAACTGATCGGACCTCAACTTGTAGTGTGTAACTATGTCCTCTACCCCGAAGTGCTGGAAATGAGCCATGACTTTGTGTGGCTCGCCCCATTTGTCCGTGCCTCCGATCGTTTTGAACGGGCCGTTTTTGAACAAAGAGTAAGACGGGTCAACGAAGGTGAGCATCCCCTCCCCGTTGTCCTTCATTCCCAGAGCAAAGCATACAACACTGAAACCAAACCCTGAGCCGATCACGAGAAGATGTTTGGGTCTTAGCGCCCGGGCCATGCCGTAGTAAAGAAAGCCGAACCCGAGATTCAGGTTATCCGGTTTTTCGTTGTGACCCAAGGGCTTGGCGCTCTGAAGAATGTCCTTCAAAAGAGCGGTGTTCAGACTGAAGTTTTGCAATTTGTCCTCCCTCAAAAATAGTTTTCCCATTCTGTCCGCGTCCAAAGAGTTTTGGCGACATTACTTGGATCAGATTGGCGATTTCATGTCGTGGAAATGTTTTTTTGGTTACGAAACCCGGGGTGGTTGACAAAGGGGCGAGTTGATGGGGCATTTGCCGCGGCCCGCGGTTGGGACTTTTCGCACCGTCTGCAGCGCCGCGGCGCAGCTATGCGGGATACCAACGGCCCGCCGCCGTCAGACAGGCCGTTGTTGTGCCGGGTGAATATATGGGATACAGCCGATAACACGCCGCGCGCGCGTCAGTGAGATTTCGACTTCAAATCAGACCATCTTTTGGCAATGGCATCAAATACCGCGGCATTGTCATCGTCGCCCTCGGAATCGAATTTGTCTCTAACCCTGACACAGGATTCTCCGGGCCTTGCCCCCAACGCAGCTGAGAGCTTGAGGAGCTGTTCCAGGGAAAGTTTTTGAATGTCGAGTTCAAGAAAAATAAGGTTTTGATCCGCGTCTGCCAGTTTAGCAGCCTCATCGATCGTGAGGTCAAGCCTGAACCCTTTGTAAGATCGCTCACTGTATTTTCCCAGCGGCACTTTCAGTTCCTGGGCCGCACTAATAGCGTCGTATCCCCTGATGATCATGCGTTCCTCCATCGATATTCAGTTCTTAACAAATACTATAATCACCCGGTTAGCATATGGGGCAGGGCATGGCGTCGGGTTTTTGGAGAAGCGTTCTGCATACCGGATTCTGCGCTTTGTCTCCACTTCGCTCATGCGCCTTTCTTGCGGATTGATTTACGGGAATGATAATGGCATTATGGCTGCTGGCGGGCTTCTGCAGGAAGAGGCTTAAAAAGGGGCCTCGCGGCGTGCAATGGAAATAGTTAGAACAAAAGACTTGTTCTTTAGTTGGGAGGGAACATGTTTAAGATGTTGATCCTGGCGTCTGTTCTGTGCGCCGGTCTTCTGATGTTTTTTCGCCCTGTTTTAGCTCAGCCTCAAAGGGTGGAAAACGATCTCGACGCCGAGATAAGCCTGAAGGACCTTCTAAAGGCGGCAACCGAAAATAACCCGGCCATCATATCGGCGGCCCAGTCGGCGGCCGCATCCAGGGAAATGGCCGCGGCTGCCACTGCCCTGCCTAATCCCACGGTGACATTCGAAAATATGGGCCATCTCATTCCGCCCAAGCTTATGCCGGGGGACCCTTCTTCGGCCAGAAGCTATGGCATTGAGCAGGAGATACCTTTTCCGGGCAAACGCGATTTGAAGGGTGATGTCGCATCAGCCGAAGCCGAAGCGCAGCAATGGAATCACGAAGTCGTTCGCAGGCAGGTAACCGCGGACCTCAAACAAGCCTTCTACGATCTTTATTTTATTCGCAAGTCAATCGATATACTGATGAAGAACAAGGAACTGCTTCAGAATTTCGAGCAGACCGCCGAATCCAGGTACATGGTAGGGCAAACCATCCAGCAGGATGTCCTCAAGGCCCAGGTTGAACAGTCCAAGATACTGGATAGACTGCTTGTTCTAGGAGAAAAAAAACGAATTGCCGAAGCAAAGATCAACAACCTGATGTACAGGCCCCTTGGGGCCCCGGTCGGCAAGCCCGCCGAACTAAAGAAAGCCGAGCTGAAGTATTCCATCGAAGAGTTGACCGACCTGGCCCTTAACAATGCCCCGGCGCTCAAAATGCAGGAAAGCGAAATAGCCCGCAGGCAATACGGGGTCGAACTTGCGAAGAAAGAGTATTATCCTGATTTTGCTGTTGGGTTTAGCTATTACGAAAGAGATGAGAACCCGGGGATGTACCGCCTGATGCTGAGCGCCAAGCTGCCGATATGGTACCAAAAACAGCGGCACGAAGTGGATGCGGCCCGTCTCAATCTGTCGAGCGCAAAGAACCAGCGCGACAGCGCTTCCTCTACGGTTCGGTTCCAGGTGAAAGAAAGCTATACGACGGCTGCCACCTCGGAAAAGCTGGCCAACCTGTATTCGTCGGCCATTGTTCCCCAGGCGAACCTCGCTCTTAGTTCCGCGATTGCAAACTATCAGGTCGGGAAAATTGATTTTCTCCAGCTGATAGATTCCTCGATGGCGCTTCTCGAATATGAGATCAAATTCTATGAAGCCATGACTGACTTCCACAAGGCGCTCTCACAACTCGAACCAATCGTAGGCGTCGATCTCACCGAAGGCTGATTGATTTTTCGTCCGGGTGCTCAGATCAGGCGGCTTCGATCTTCACATTTCGCACCTCGCGGGAGCCTCGAGATCTTGCCTGTGCCGCCGCCGAAGGCTGCGGCCAACCTGGCTGCGGCTCTGCCGCCCGGCACGCAAAAAAGTCCTCTTCGGATCGTAAAGACTAGTGCATTGTCAACAAAGTTTCAATCTCATGGCAAGTGATCGTCACCCCGGCGAAAGAGACTGTGTCGTAATTCAGCAGTGCCGCCGCGTCCCCGGACGCGGTTTGAACGAGAATGAAACTTCAACCTTACACTGTGAGATGCGTCCCTCTAAAAGGACAGAACTGGGTTGGAGTTTCATAAGAGAAATGCTCGGTGCAAATCCCAAGGGACCAGGTTTTGCTTCCCCCTTTCGTAAAGGGGGATCGAGGGGGATTTTAAAGGCTTACATAGCATTGGAGACTCAAAATCTCCC